>NZ_CP129212.1:4800000-5400000 GCF_030413175.1 Bradyrhizobium roseum | reverse complement strand
CTGCCGCGAGTCGCTGGTCGACGGCATCCGCCGCGGCACCGACGTGATGATGTCCGGCAAGACCGCGATGGTCGCGGGCTTCGGCGACGTCGGCAAGGGTTCGGCCGCCTCGCTGCGCCAGGCCGGCTGCCGCGTTATGGTCTCCGAAGTCGATCCGATCTGCGCGCTGCAGGCGGCGATGGAAGGCTATGAAGTCACCACCATGGAAGACGCCGCCCCGCGCGCCGACATTTTCGTCACCGCGACCGGCAACAAGGATATCATCACCATCGAGCACATGCGCGCGATGAAGGATCGCGCCATCGTCTGCAACATCGGCCACTTCGACAACGAGATCCAGATCGCGGGCCTGCGTAATATGAAGTGGACCAACATCAAGCCGCAGGTCGACGAGATCGAATTCCCCGACAAGCACCGCATCATCCTGCTGTCGGAGGGCCGCCTGGTGAACCTCGGCAACGCCATGGGCCATCCGTCCTTCGTGATGTCGGCGTCGTTCACCAACCAGACGCTGGCGCAGATCGAACTCTGGGCCAACAACAAGGACGGCAAGTACAAGAAGGAAGTCTACGTGCTGCCGAAGTCGCTCGACGAGAAGGTGGCCCGGCTGCACCTCGCCAAGATCGGCGTCAAGCTGACCGAGTTGCGCAAGGACCAGGCCGACTATATCGGCGTCAAGCCGGAAGGCCCGTTCAAGTCGGATCATTACCGGTATTGATCGAAAGCGTCTGCGGCGCTGAGTTAGCGGGAAGGCAATGTCAGATTGGAAAAGCCCCGGAGCGATCCGGGGCTTTTTGCTGAGTATTCGCGCGGCCGCGAACATTCAGCATAATGGCGGCTTTCGATACAGCCTGTATCGTCAGACCAACCTGACAATGCGAGTTGCAATTTCTCGCCTCTCCTCATTAGATCGAGCAAGCAGGGAGAATGCCATGATCGATGCGGCAGAACATTTCGACGTCCTCATCGTCGGCGCCGGGCTCTCGGGCATCGGCGCGGGCTATCACTTGCAGGAAAAATGCCCGGGCAAGAGCTACGTCATTCTCGAAGGGCGCGACTGCATCGGCGGCACCTGGGATTTGTTTCGCTATCCCGGCATCCGCTCCGATAGCGACATGTACACGCTCGGCTATTCCTTCAAGCCGTGGACCGAGCCGAAGGCGATCGCGGACGGGCCGCGGATTTTGAATTACGTCCGCGAGACCGCGGTCGACAACGGCATCGACAAGCACATCCGCTTCAACCATCGCGTCAAGCGCGCGTCGTGGTCGTCGCCGGAGGCGCGCTGGACGGTGGAGGCCGAGCGAACGACGGGCGAGGGCGCGACCGAGATCGCGCAATTCACCTGCAGTTTCCTGTTCATGTGCTCGGGCTATTACAAATACGAGGAAGGCTACACGCCGGAGTTTGCCGGGAGCGCCGACTTCGCCGGCCAGATCGTGCATCCGCAGAAATGGCCCGAGAATCTAGACTATGCGGGCAAGCGCGTGGTGGTGATCGGCTCGGGCGCCACGGCGGTGACGCTGGTGCCCGAAATGGCCAAGACCGCCGCCCACGTCACCATGCTGCAGCGCTCGCCGACCTACGTCGTCGCGCGGCCGGCGGAGGACGCACTCGCGAACAAGCTGCGCAAAACTCTCTCGGCAAAACTCGCCTATCACCTGATCCGCTGGCGCAACGTGCTGTTCGGCATGTATTTCTTCCAGCTCTGCCGCCGCAAGCCGGACCGCGCCAAGCAGTTGATCCTCGGCGGCGTCAAGATGGCGCTGGGACCGGAATACGACGTCGGCAAGCATTTTACGCCGCGCTACAATCCGTGGGAACAGCGGCTGTGCCTGGTGCCCGACGGCGACCTGTTCAAGTCGATCCGCGACAGGCGCGCCTCCGTCGTCACCAGCGAGATCGACACCTTCACCAAGGGCGGCATCAAGCTGAAGGACGGCAGCGAACTCGACGCCGATATCATCGTCACCGCGACCGGGCTAAACCTGCAGGTGCTTGGCGGGCTTGAGGTCAGCGTCGACGGCCGCACCGTCGATTTTGCGCGCACGCTGAACTACAAGGGCATGATGTATTCGGACATCCCGAACATGGCATCGGCGTTCGGTTACACCAACGCATCCTGGACGCTGAAATGCGATCTGACCTGCGAATATGTCTGCCGGTTGATCAATTACATGGACCGCAACGGCTACAAGCAGTGCATGCCGCACAACGTCGATCCCGACGTCACCGAACTGCCGTCGCTGGATTTCTCGTCCGGCTATGTGCAGCGTTCGATCGCCAAGCTGCCCAAGCAGGGTTCCAAGCGGCCGTGGCGGCTGTATCAAAACTATGCGCTCGACATCGTCACGCTTCGCTACGGCAAGGTCGACGACGGGGTAATGCAGTATTCCTGAGCGGTTCCATCGCGCGCGATGCGTCCCGGCGCCCCATGCGTCATTTCGCGTATACGTGGCCGGCCACGAATCGTTCAAGCTGTCCTTACGGTTAACGCCGGATTAACCATTGTTACCCTACGCTGCGGGGCTTGCGGCCCCCGACAGCACGAGGAAGCCCATGGACGCCCAGCGAATTGCCATCGATGCCATCGTGGCGCTGACCGATTGCGACCGCGAGGCCGCGGCAGCCTTCATCCGCAAATTCTATCTGGCCGGCGTCCGCGATCCCAAGCGGCTGACCTTCAAGGGCCTGCAGGCGCTGCGGGGCTGACCGTCAAATTTTTGTCGAGCTCCGCGACAGCGGTTGGCGGAGTGGTCACGTATATCGCCTTCGTTGACTTGGGCTGCGTCCGGTCCGGTATGTCGTCCATCAGCTACGCCGGCCTTTGTCAGCCACCGGCGCACATAGCGGCGCGCCGTGGCTGACGGGGTGCGGCAACTGCGTCAGCCGACGACGACTTCGCTGATCTGGATGACCGGGGACTGGTCGGTATAGTTCGGGATGTCGGCCATGATCTCCTGGGCATGGGGGCCGAAGCCGGCCTGGAAGGCCTCCACCGAGTCGCAAAAGATGTGACACATGCCAACATAGGTCGCGGGCGCGCCGGGGACGCCACCGGCCATGCCCTTGTCGACGGTGTAGGACTTGCACGCGTCACCCATCCGCGCCTTGACCAGCGGCATATGCTTGTCGCGGTAGTAATCATGGTCGAAGCGCCCGCCGGGCGTATTGGGATACATCACGCTTACCTTGATCATGGCCATTTCCTCCGCTCTGACATTCGCCGTTATTCTCCGGCAATAGTTGAAATCTGTGTCAGTTTTGCGGATCTTGCAACCGGGAGGCGCGTGTCCCGGGGCAATGTCTTCGTCGACGCATGTGAGGGTCAGGGCAGATCGGGGCCGGATGACTGTCCGGTACGCCGCTCACTCAGCTTCGGGTCGATCGGGAAATTTCAGGCGCTGGTATTGAGCTCGCAATTCGCCATAGCACTCGCAGGCGCTTTTCTTCAGCGCCTCCGGATCGGCGATTTCGATGTGACCGCGACTGTACCTGATGACGTTCGATTGCTGGAGCGTGTGGGCGACCAGCGACACGGCATTCCGGCGCGAGCCGATCATCGCTGCCATGTATTCCTGCGTGACCTTGAACCGGTCGCTGCCGCTCAGGTCCCGCACGCGCAGAAGCCAGCGCGACAGCCTTGCGTTCACGCAGTGCAAGGCATTGCATGCCGCCGTCTGCTGCGCCTGCACGTACAATGCCTGACTGTGCCGGACCATGAGTTGTCGGAGCGATTTGCTGTGCTTGGATGCCTCGCGCAGCCGGTCTGCGTCGATCACCGACGCGGACCCGGGCAATACCACGATCGCCGTGATCAGGGCGACCGGCTCACCCATGACGCCAAAGGCGCCCAGAAGACTGTCCGGGCCAACGAGGGCCACCTCGACCCTCTCGCCCGTCTGAAACTCCACGACCAGCGCGATGACGGCCGTGTGCGGAAAGTAGACATTCGTGATGGCCTGACCCAGTTCGATCAGTGTCAGGTCCCGCGGCAGGTCGACTGTCTTCAGATACGGGTGGAGCTCTTCGAAGTCGTGTTCGCTCAGGGATCTGAGAAATCCATTTTGGTCGCAACCGGCTGGCTTCATCATGCGTTCCCCGTTGAGTGCGACATCGCTCTCCAGGTTGTCGGGCTCGCGTGATGGTTGATATGATGCAAACCGCTTTGTCATTCCGTAGTCACACGGTATCGCTCAATCTCCGTAATCCTACGGTAAGCCGCATCTGCGTCGATGCAGCGCCGCCGCAAACAGTCAAAGCATCGTGAAGCGATGACGGGTTATCTCTCGCTCCACTCCGCCCGTCCGTCGCGAACTGTAATAAAAAAAAGCCCCGGAATCGGTTCCGGGGCTTTGCATTCGTCGGTCTTGAATTCAGTTATTCCGGCTTGCCGATATTCACCTTCAGCGTGCCGACGCCATCGACGCCGCATTCGAGCTTGTCGCCGGGCTGGAGCTGGGAAACGCCGGCCGGGGTGCCGGTCATAATGATGTCGCCGGCGGCGAGTTTTACCTGCTGCGAGAGCTGCCAGATGATTTCAGGTACGTTCCAGATCAACTCGGTGAGGTCGCCCTTCTGTGTCTCCTTGCCGTTGACCGTCAGCCAGATCTTGCCCTTGGCGGGGTGGCCGATCTTGGAAGCGGGCTGAATCGCGGAGCAGGGCGCCGAATAGTCGAACGATTTTCCGATTTCCCACGGCCGCTCCTTCTTGCGCGAGGCGATCTGCAGGTCGCGGCGGGTGAGGTCGATGCCGACCGCATAGCCGTAGACATGGTCGAGCGCCTTGTCGGCGGGAATGTTCAGCCCGCCGCTCTTCATCGCGACGATGAGTTCGACCTCGTGATGCAGGTCCTTGGTCAGCGGCGGATAGGGGATCGTGGCCCCGTCAGGCACCAGCATGTCGGCATGCTTGGCGAAGAAGAACGGCGGCGCGCGCTCGTCATTGCCCATCTCGCGGATGTGCTCGAGATAGTTGCGCCCGACGCACCAGATGCGGCGGACCGGATAGGCGCTGGTCTCGCCGACGACGGGAAGCGAGGCCTGCGGGGGCGCGGGAATGACGTAGGAGGCTGCGTTCATGAAAAGGGTCTCGGATGGTTACAGGTGAAAATCCGGCGGTTCGCTTTTACGCGGTTGCGCTGACCGGCGCCAGACCGGGATGGCCGGCGTCGCGCTGCTGCAGGCGGAAGAACGAGGCATAACGTCCGCCGCGCCGCAGCAGATCGTCATGTTGCCCGCGTTCGACGATCTCGCCGCCCTCGACCACCAGAATGGCGTCGGCGTGCATGATGGTGTGCAGGCGGTGGGCGATCACGATGGTGGTGCGGTTCCGGCAGAGATGGTCGATCGCCTCCTGCACGGCCTTTTCAGATTCCGAATCCAGCGCGGCGGTGGCCTCATCGAGCAGGATCACCGGCGCGTTCTTGATCAGCGCCCGCGCCACGGCGATGCGCTGGCGCTGACCGCCGGAGAGCTGCGTGCCGTGTTCGCCGACCGGCGTGTCGTAACCCAGCGGAAAACCCATGATGAAATCGTGCGCGCAGGCTGCCTTCGCCGCCGTCACGATCTCGTCCTGGGTGGCGCCTTGCTTGCCGAAGGCGATGTTGGCGCCGATCGAGTCGCGGAACAGATAGACGTCCTGCCCGACATAGCCGGTCTGGGCGCGCAGCGAATGGCGCGACACGCCGGCAATGTTCTGGCCGTCGATCAGGATTTCGCCCTGCTTGATCTCGTAGAGCCGCAGCATCAGCGCCAGCACGGTGGACTTGCCGCCGCCGGACGGGCCGACCAGCGCAGTGGTCTTGCCGGGTTCGGCGACGAAGCTCATCGCCTTCAGCACCGGCTCGTCCGGCCGGTAGGCGAAGTTGACGTCGCGGAACTCCACCCGCGCCGTTGAGAGTTTCAGCGCCGGCTTGTCGTCGTCGGCCGGCTCGCTGGCCGGGCTGTCGACGATTTCGAGCAGCATGCGCGCGCCGACCAGCTGGCTGTTGAGGTCGATATTGAGTCGCGCCAGCCGCTTGGCCGGCTCGGTCGCCAGCAGGAACGCGGTCATGAAGGAGAAAAACTGTCCGGGGGTAGCGCCGAGCGCCACCACGCTATAGCCGCCATAGAGCAGGCACCCGGCGACCGCAAAGCCGCCGAGCATTTCCATCAGCGGGTTGGAACGGTTGGAGACCCGCGCCATCTTGTTGGCGTTGCGTTCGACGATCGCAATGTTCTCGTCAATCCGCCGCTGCATCGCCGCTTCGAGCGTAAAAGCTTTCACCGTGCGGATGCCCTGCAGTGATTCCTGCATGGTCTCCATGATGTCGGCGCTGCCGGTGAATTGGTTATGGGCGAGGCCCTTGATGCGCTTGATCAGCTTGCGCAGGATCAGCATCGCCGGCGGCACCACCACGAGGCCGATGAACGACAGCACCGGATCCTGCGACACCATCACGAAGATCAGGCTGACAAGCAGCAGCACGTCGCGCCCGACGGCGTTGATCAACAGCGTTAGCACGTCGGTAATGGATTTGGCGCCCGATGTCATCCGCGCCAGAAACTCGGAGGAATGCCGCTCGGAATAGAAGCCGATGCTTTCGCTCATCAGCTTGGCAAACAGCCGCCGCTGGTTGTTGGCGAGAATCGCGTTACTGATCTTGGACAGGATGACGGTGTGGCCGTAGGTCGCCAGGCCCTTGATGAACAGCAGCACCACGGTGACGCCGGAGAGGATGGCGATGCCGGTGACATTCTTGTCGATATAGGCCTGGTTGATCACCTGGCCCAGGATGTAGGCCGAGCCGGCGGTGGCGCTGGCGGACACGCCCATCAGCGCAAACGCGGTCACATAGCGCCGCCAATAGACAAAACCCTGCTCCATGACGAGCCGGCGAATCAGGATCGCGGCGCCATAGGGATCGTCGGTGATTTTTCGGGTCGGTTTGCTTGGAAGTTCGGTCATCCGCGTTCCATTGACGGCCCCGGGATGGAAGGGCGCGTCAGGGCTTCAGCGGGGTAGTCCTTGCCTGCTCGGCGAGGCTTTTTCAAGCCAAATAAGCGATTGATTTCAGGCCGATTCCGCATGCTGCGGAAGGCCGCCGCGGTCGCGGAACAGCTTCTCTTCCCAGGCTAGCGCGTGGGTGGCGATGGTGTCCAGATTGTCGAATTGCGGCGTCCAGTCCAGGGTGCCACGGATGCGGCTGGTATCGGCGACCATCGTCATGATGTCGCCGGGACGGCGCGGCGCATAGGAAACCGCGAAATTGCGCTTCGAGATGCGGCGGACGGCCTCGATGGTTTCGAGCACCGAATAGCCGCGGCCATAGCCGCAGTTCAACGTGATCGAGCCGTTGCCGCCGCGCAAATAGGCAAGTGCCGCGCGATGGGCTTGCGCGAGATCGCTGACATGGATGAAGTCGCGGATGCAGCTGCCATCCGGCGTCGGGTAATCCGTGCCGTAGACGTCCATCTTCGCGCGCTGGCCGGTCGCTGCCTCGACCGCGATCTTCAGGAGATGCGTCGCGCCAACGGTGGCAAGGCCGCAGCGGAGCTTCGGATCGGCGCCGGCGACGTTGAAGTAGCGCAGCACGACGTAGTTCATGCCATGGGCGGAAGCGACGTCATGCAGCATGATTTCGGTCATCAGCTTGGACGAGCCGTAAGGCGATGCCGGCCGCGTCGGCGCGTGCTCGGGCACCGGCACCTGGTCCGGGTTGCCGTAAACGGCCGCCGTCGACGAGAAGATGAAACGGTTGACGCCCGCCTTCACCGCGGCATTCAGCAGGCTGCGGGTCGTCATGGTGTTGTTGCGGTAATAGCCCAGCGGATCGCGCACCGAATCCGGCACCACGATCGAGCCGGCGAAATGGATGATGCTCTCGACCTTGTGCTGGGCGATCACGCCCGCGACCAGGTTTTCATCTCCGGCATCGCCGATGAACAGCGGCACGCCCTCCGGCAGAAAATGCGAGAAGCCGGTAGAGAGGTTGTCGATCACGACGACGCTTTCGCCGGCATCCGCCAGCGCGTGGACCATGTGACTACCGATATAGCCGGCCCCACCAGTGACGAGCACTGTCATGAGACACCTTTCCCTGTTTTATTATTAGGCCCGAGGCTAGCGGGGCCTCGGTGAAGACAGGGTTTCGGCGGGCGTCGAACTGGCCACTATGCTTAATGTTGCGTATAGGACTGGCCTAAACGGAGCCGGACGTGCCGATCGAGAACAATTTGGCCAGTGATCTGCAGCTGATCGTGCCGAATCTGCACAGGCGCTATTCGGGCGTCACCGCGACCAACCGCATGGTGGCGCCAAAACTTGCCGCGATGTATCGCGCGGTCTGGCTTGGACCGCATGCGCCTGACGGTATCGCGCGGATGGGATTTTTCGATCTGTTGAAACTCTGGCGCCGCAAGGCGCCGCTGATCTGGCACGCGCGGCGCAATGACGAGATGATCGCGGGGCTTTTGCTGCGCGCGCTCGGCTGGCCGCTGAAGCTCGTGTTCACCTCGGCCGCGCAGCGGCACCACAAGCGGCTGACGCGCTGGCTGATCCGGCAGATGGATGCGGTGATCGCGACCTCCGAATTGTCGGCGTCGTTCCTCAAGCGCAAGGCGACGGTGGTGATGCACGGCGTCGACACCGATGCTTATGCGCCGCCGGCCGATCGCGCGGCGGCGTTCGCCGAGGCGAACCTGCCGGGCCGCTACGCCATCGGCTGCTTCGGCAGGGTGCGGGCGCAAAAGGGCACGGACGTGTTCGTCGCGGCGATGTGCCGGCTGTTGCCGCGCTATCCCGATTTCACGGCTGTCATCGTCGGCGCCGTGGTGCCGGAGCAGCAGGGGTTTGCCAACGGCCTGAAGCAGCAGATCGAGGCGGCCGGGCTGCAGTCGCGCATCGTCATCACGGGCGAGCTCGAGATCGCGGACGTGCAGCGCTGGTATCAGCGGCTGACGATCTACGCCTTCACCTCGCGCAACGAAGGGTTTGGGCTGACGTTGATCGAGGCGATGTCGTCAGGCGCGGCGCTGGTGGCGGCACGGGCCGGTGCCGCCGAATTCGTGGTCGACGATGGTGTCAGCGGCGTGTTGACGCCGCCGGGGGATGTGGAGGCGCTGGTGACGGCGCTGGAGCCCTTGATGCGCGATCCCGCAGCGGCGAACGCGATGGGCGAACGGGCGCGGACGCAGGTGCTGCAAAACTTCAGCCTGGAAGCGGAAGCGAACGCGATCGCTGCTGTCTATCGCACGCTCTGAGCCATCACGCGCTCCGCGATGTCGGCCAGCTCTGTTGCCTCGATGTCGCGCATGCAGCGGTGCTCGTTCATGGTGCAGACGGTGCGCTGGCAGGGCTGGCAGGACAGCTTCGACTTGTTCTGCAACACCGTGGCGGCCAGGCCGTTCAGCGGCGCCCACAGATAGGGGCTGGTGGGGCCGAAAATGCCCATGGTCGGCGTGCCGATGGCGGCCGCGATGTGCATCAGGCCGGAATCGTTCGAGATCGCCACGCCGGCCGCGGCCATCGCCAGAATGCCGTTGCGCAGGTCCGTGCCGGTGAGGTCGCGGACCTTGCTGCCGCCAACGGCGACGATCTCCTGCGCCAGCGCCTTTTCGCCGGGGCCGCCGACCACCCAGACGTCGAGCCCGCGCTCGATCAGAAGCCGGGCGGTCTGTGGATAATAGGTCCATCGTTTCGAGGCGCCGACCGACCCGGGGGCCAGTGCCACCGCCGGGCCTGAACCCACTCCATTGGCCTGCCGCCAGCGCGCGATCTGCTCCGGCGGCACGAGAAGCTGCGGCACCGGCCATTCCGGGGGCAGCGGCGCGTCCGCGGGCATCGCCAGCGCGGCATTCTTGTCGATGAAGCGGGGCAGGGCCTTCTCGCCCCAGCGCATCTGGTTGATCAGGCCGAACCGGGCCTCGCCGAAAAAGCCAACGCGCTCGGGGATGCCGGCCAGCGTCGGCGCGATGGCCGCCTTCCAGGTGCGGGGCATGACGAGGGCGGTTCCATAGCCCCGGGGCCGTAGCTCAGCGGCCAATCCTCTTTGTTTGGCTATGGCAAGCCGGCTGCGGGGTAAATCCCAGACGATGCCCGCCCGGACGCCCGGCATATAGTCGACCAGCGGGGCGCACAGGGGGGTCACCAGCAGGTCGACCGGGCGGTTCGGCCAGCGCTGCTTCAATACCCGCACCACGGTGTGGCCGCGGACGAAGTCGCCGATCCACATATAGGGCACGATCAGGATCGGCCTGGTATCGGCGGCATCCTCCATTTCAATTCTATTTGATGAACTTGAATTCATATCTTGATTGACGCTGCTAACCAGTTGCAGCCCCGTCGGTAACCGCTCTGCATCGACAGGTAAAGCCGGTCGATTGGCCTGTGTCTTGCCCGAGATGCCAGATTGCCTGCCGTGCGGGAGTGGGGCAAAGCTTGGCCCGAACAATCAAGGCAGGGGATGGCATGTTGCTGGTGACCGGGGGCGCCGGTTTTATCGGGTCGAACGTCGTGGCCGCGTTGAATGACGCCGGCCGGGACGTGGCCGTGTGCGACGTGCTCGGCCAGGACGGCAAATGGCGTAACCTCGCCAAGCGCCGGCTCGCCGATTTCGTGCCGCCCCCGGAACTGATGGATTGGCTGAAGGGCCGCCGGCTCGAAGCCATCATCCACCTCGGCGCCATCTCCGAGACCACGGCGACCGATGGCGATCTGGTGATCGAGACCAATTTCCGACTGTCGATGCGTCTGCTGGACTGGTGCACGGCGAACGCCACGCCGCTGATCTATGCCTCCTCGGCGGCAACCTATGGGGATGGCGACCAGGGGTTTCGCGACGAGCAGTCCATGGACGCCTTGCAGAGGCTGCGGCCGATGAACCTCTACGGCTGGAGCAAGCATCTGTTCGACATGGCGGTGGCTGAACGCGCCGCGCGCGGCGAGCGCCTGCCGCCGCAATGGGCCGGACTTAAGTTCTTCAACGTGTTCGGCCCCAACGAGTACCATAAGGGCACGATGATGAGCGTGTTGGCGCGGCGTTTCGACGACGTCAAGGCCGGACGCCCGGTGCAATTGTTCAAGTCGCACCGCGACGGGATCGCCGATGGCGACCAGCGGCGCGACTTCATCTATGTCGACGACGTCGTGCGCGTGACGATGTGGCTGCTGGCGTCCCCCGGCGTCAGCGGCATCTTCAACGTGGGCACCGGCACCGCGCGCAGCTTTCGCGACCTGATGCTGTCGGCCTATGCCGCGCTCGGCGCCACGCCGAATATTCAGTATGTCGAGATGCCCGAGGCGATCCGCGGCAGCTATCAATATTTCACCCGGAGCGAAGTCGATCGGCTGCTGCGTGCCGGATACAACGGCGGCTTCACCGCGCTGGAAGACGCGGTCGAGCGCTACGTGAAGGGCTTTCTCGATCGCGCCGACCGCTTTCGCTGACGGGCACCAGGTAGACCAATGTTCGATTTCGAAGCCCTGAGCCAGGCAATTCCCAACCAGACCGTGCTCTGCGTCGGCGATCTCATGCTCGACGAATTCGTCTATGGCGAGGTGTCGCGCGTTTCGCCGGAGGCGCCGGCCCCCGTCATCGCCGTCCAGCGCAGCGAGACCAATGTCGGCGGCGCCGGTAACGTCGCCCGCAACATCGCTTCGCTCGGCGCGCGCTGCATCTTTGCAGGCCTCGTCGGAGAGGACGAGGCGGGCGCCAGGCTGAAGGCCGATCTGGCCCGGGAGAAGCTGGTCGAGGCCGTGCTGGTCACCGATTCGTCGCGCCCGACGACGCGCAAGGTGCGCTTTGTCTCCGAGCATTTTTCCACCCACATGCTGCGCGCGGATTGGGAGCTGGCCGTGCCGGCCGCGGCCGATGTCGAGCAAAGGCTGATCGACGCGATCCTGCCGCAGCTCGGCCGCGCTGATATCGTGCTGCTGTCCGACTACGCCAAGGGCGTGCTGACCGCGCGCGTCATCCGCAACATCATCGACGCCGCCAAAAAGCTCGGAAAGCGCGTGATCGTCGATCCCAAGAGCGCCAATTTCGCGATCTATCGCGGCGCCACGCTGCTGACGCCGAACCGCAAGGAGTTTGCCGAAGCCACCCGCAGCCGCGCCGACAGCGACCTCGACATTGCCGCCGCGGCGCAGGACGCGATGCTGCTCGCCGATTGCGAGGCCATGCTGGTGACGCAAAGTGAGCACGGCATGACGCTGGTGGTTCGCGGCGGCGAGGCGATCCACGTGCCGGCGCTGCCGGTCAAGGTGCGTGACGTCTCCGGCGCGGGCGACACCGTCGCCGCCGTGCTGGCGCTGACGCTGGCGGCCGGGGCCGATTGGGAAAGCGCGCTGCGGATGGCGAACGCGGCGGCGGCGGTGGCCGTCGGCAAGAAGGGAACTGCGACCGTGACGCCATCGGAGTTGCGGCGAAAGATCCTGCCGCATGCGTCGCTGGTGGCCGAAGACAAGATCGTGCCCGCCGGCGGCGATCTCGACACGCATCTTGCGGACTGGCGACGGCAGGGACTGCGCATCGGCTTCACCAATGGCTGCTTCGACTTCCTGCATCCCGGCCATGTCAAGGTGCTGACGGCCGCGCGCCGCGCCTGCGACCGGCTGATCGTCGGTCTCAACAGCGATGCCTCGGTGAAGCGGCTGAAGGGCGAGGGGCGCCCGGTCCAGAACGAAAGCGCGCGCGCCGAGGTGCTGGCGGCGCTGGAGGCGGTCGATCTCGTCGCGATCTTCGCGGAGGACACGCCGATCGAGCTGATCGCGAAAGTCACGCCGAGCGTGCTGGTCAAGGGCGGCGACTACACCCGCGAACAGGTCGTCGGCCACGAGCTCGTCGAGGCGGCCGGCGGCGAGGTCGTGCTCGTCGACATTCTGCCGGGCCACAGCACGACCTCGCTGGTCGACCGCGCGCGGGGAGGCAAGGCGTGACGCTGAGTGCGGCTGCACCGCCGATCTCGCCGCTGCGGCGTTACTGGCGCGATCGGGCGTTGTGGACGACCATTGCGGACGTCTTTGCCATTCTGACCGTGCTTTCGCTGCCCTGGTCGACGACCCTGCCGGCGATCTTCGTGCTGCTCTGGCTCGGTGCCGTGGCGTGGGTAATGGACTGGCGGGCCTATGGCGAACTGCTCAAGCAGCCGATCTGCTACCTGCCGTTTGCGCTGGTCGGCCTGGCGCTTGCCGGCACGCTGTGGTCGGACGCGGCATGGAGCGTGCGGCTTTACGCCGTCATTCCCACCCTCAAGCTTCTGGTGCTGCCCGGGCTGTTCTATCATTTCGAGCGGTCGTCGCGCGGAATGTGGGTTCTCGCCGCGTTCCTGGCGTCCTGCGCGCTGCTGATGGTGATGTCGTGGGTCGTCGCCTACGATCCCAGCCTTTCGCTGAAAGGCGCCCAAAGCGATGCGCGCGGCGTCTTCGTCAAGAACTACATCGACCAAAGCCAGGAGTTCGCGCTCTGCGCCATCGCGCTGATCTATCCGTCCCTGCACTTTGCGCGACGGGGAAAGTTTGGGCAGAGCCTGTTGGCGGGGCTGCTCGCGGCCGGCTTCATCGGCACGATGGCGTTCATCGTCGCTTCGCGATCGGCGATGGTGGCGATGCCGATCATGCTGGCGGCGGTCGCGCTGGTTCATATGAGACTGCGAACAACCCTGGTCATCATCGGCGTCATGGTTGCGTTCGCTGGTGTGATCTGGGTCACCACGGCTGACGTGCGTTGGAGCCCCAAGAGACTTCTGAGGGACTATCAGCTCTACAAGGCGCAGGAGAGCGTGACGTCAATCGGGCTTCGGCTCGAGTTCTGGAAGAAATCCCTGCGGTTCTTTTCCGAAGCGCCGGTGATCGGCCATGGGACCGGATCGCTGCGTCCGCTGTTCGAGCGGGCCGCGACCGATTATGTCGATCCGGCCCAGAGAGGGGTCATCAGCAACCCGCACAACCAGACCCTGAACATCGCGGTGCAATGGGGAGCGGTCGGAGTTATCCTGTTGTACGCGATGTGGCTGGTGCATCTGCTGCTGTTCCGGGGCCAGGGTTTCGTCGCCTGGATCGGATTGCTCGTCGTGGTGCAGAACATCTTCACCTCGCTCTTCAACTCGCACCTGTTCGATTTTCATGAAGGCTGGATGTATGTGTTGGGTGTCGGGATTGCCGGCGGCATGACATTGGCGGTGAGGCAGCGCGAGCTGACCGCGACCTTGACGGTGTCGCGATGACGACGGCGGATCGCATGCGCGAGACCGCGGGCTCGCTCGGTTCCATGTTGTCGTCGATGCTTGCCGCCCGTTACGATAAAGAGGCGCGGGTACGCAACGCTGATCTCATTGCGGTCCTGCTTGCGCTCTTGTTGCCGTGGTCGACCAGCGGCGTGGGCATCGCCGTGGTACTCTGGCTCGTCGCCGTGGCTGCGGTGCTCGAATGGCGTCCGTTTGTGCGTTCGTTGCGGCGCCCGATCTGCGCGTTGCCGATCGCGCTCGTTTTGCTGGCGGCGCTGGGCACCTTGTGGTCGGACGCGTCATGGGCCGCGCGTCTGCAGGCCGTTGCTCCGGCGACCAAGCTGCTGGTATTGCCGTTCTTGTTTTATCATTTCGAGCGCTCGCCCCGCGGCATCTGGCCCTTCGTCGCTTTCCTGGTGTCCTGTACCGTATTGATGGTCGCGTCCTGGATCGTCGCGTACGATCCGAGCCTGACATTGAAGCGCCCCGACGAGCCTTCCGGGCACGGTATTTTCGTCAAGAATTACATCGCCCAGAGCCAGGAGTTCGTATTGTGCGCGGTGGTGCTGATTTTCCCCATCATCACGCTGTTGCGCGACGGCAAACTCCGGCAGGCGCTGCTGCTGATGGCGGTGGCGGCCAGCTTCATCCTCAACATGGTGTTCGTCGTCGTGTCGCGCACGGCGCTGGTGACCTTGCCGGTGATGCTCGCCGTGTTCGCGATGGCGCATCTCAAATGGCGCACCAACGTGCTGCTGCTCGTCGCTGCCGTCATATTCGGTGCCCTGGCCTGGACGCTGTCGCCGCAACTGCAGGCGACAATGGACACGTTCGCGCGGGACTACCGGGTCTATAAGGAATTCAACCAGCCGACGTCGATCGGCCTGCGGCTCGAATTCTGGGAGAAGTCGCTGCGGTTCTTTGCCGAGGCTCCGGTGATCGGCCACGGCACGGGATCGACGCGGGGGCTGTTCGAGGCCGCAGCGACCGGTCCCGCGGTGCTGGCCCAGGGCCAGGTCATCGGGAACCCGCACAACCAGACCCTCAGCGTCGCGGTGCAGTGGGGGGCGGTCGGGGTCGTGATCCTCTACGCGATGTGGTTTTCGCATTTCGCGTTGTTCCGCGGCGAGGGGCTGGCGGCGTGGATCGGACTGATGGTGGTGCTGCAGAACATATTCAGTTCGCTGTTCAACTCGCACCTGTTCGATTTCCATGAAGGATGGATGTATGTGCTGGGCGCCGGTATCGCCGGCGGCATGGTGCTGCGCGCCAGGTCGGAAGCGGAATCTTCCGGAACCGTTCCGCCATGATCGCTGGCATGCACGCCGCAGATAAGATATCAGCGGGCCAGGGACACAACGCGAATCCAAAACGCTTCCTCAGCCGACCGGTTGTATGACACCTGTTTCGCAACTGACACATCGCAACTACATGATCGCGGCGCATGACGCGCTGGCGACGGCGTTTGCGTTGCTTGCGGCGTTCTACCTGCGTTTCGAGGGCGGCGAAGCCTTCTACGCCCGCCTGCCGCTGTTGCTGCGCATTCTGCCGCTGTTCGTCGTATTCAGCGTCGTGATCTGTTACGTCTTCAACCTGACGACGACGAAATGGCGTTTCATTTCGCTGCCGGATGCGCTGAATATCATGCGCGTGGCCAGCGTCCTGACGGTGGCGCTGATCGTGCTCGACTATGCCTTCATTTTCGCGGCATCGAACCCCAAGGCGCCGGTGCTGTTCGGGCGCATCACGATCGTGCTGTACTGGTTCCTTCAGGTGTTCGCGCTGAGCGCGCTGCGGTTCGGCTATCGCTATTTCCGCTATTCGCGGGTTCGCCGCCATGCCCGGACCGAAGGGGCGTCTTCGACCCTGTTGATCGGCCGCGCCGCCGACGCGGAAGTGCTGCTGCGCGCGATCGAGAGCGGCGCGGTTAAGCAACTCTGGCCCGTCGGCGTGCTGTCGCCGTCGGCGGCGGACCGCGGCCAGTCGATCCGCAACGTGCCGGTGCTTGGCGGCCTCGACGACGTCGAGGACGTGGTGCGCGACTATGCCGGGCGCGGAAAACCGATTTCGCGTGTCGTCATGACCCCGTCGGCGTTCGAACCCGAGGCGCATCCCGAGGCCATCCTGATGCGGGCCAGGCGGCTCGGCCTGTTCGTCAGCCGCCTGCCGTCGCTCGAAAGCGGCGACGCGCCCAGGCTGACCAATGTCGCCGTGGAGGACCTGCTGCTGCGGCCGAGCGAGAAGATCGACTATGCGCGGCTCGAGACGCTGGTGAGGGGCAAGGCGGTGATCGTCACCGGCGGCGGCGGCTCGATCGGTTCGGAGATTTGCGACCGTGTCGCGACGTTCGGCGCTGCACGGCTGCTCGTGATCGAGCATTCCGAACCGGCGCTGTATGCGGTCACGGAGGCGCTCACGGCGCGCGGGGGCAGTGCCGCGATCGAGGGGCGGATCGCCGATATCCGCGACCGCGACCGGATCATGAACCTGATGCGGGAGTTCAAGCCCGATATCGTGTTCCATGCCGCGGCGCTCAAGCACGTGCCGATCCTCGAGCGCGACTGGAGCGAGGGCGTCAAGACCAACATCTTCGGTTCGGTCAATGTCGCCGACGCCGCGCTTGCGGCGGGCGCGGCGGCGATGGTGATGATCTCGACCGACAAGGCGATCGAACCGGTCTCGATGCTCGGCCTGACCAAGCGCTTTGCCGAAATGTATTGTCAGGCGCTGGATCACGACCTGATGACGCAAACGGGCGGCCGGCCGCACATGCGCCTGATCTCGGTGCGGTTCGGCAACGTGCTGGCCTCCAACGGATCGGTGGTGCCGAAATTCAAGGCGCAGATCGAGGCCGGCGGCCCGGTCACGGTGACGCATCCGGACATGGTGCGGTACTTCATGACCATTCGCGAGGCCTGCGATCTCGTGCTGACGGCCGCGACGCACGCGCTGACGCCGGCGCGGCCTGATGTTTCCGTCTACGTCCTCAACATGGGACAGCCGGTCAAGATCGTCGAACTGGCCGAGCGGATGATCCGCCTGTCCGGCCTCCAACCCGGCATCGATATCGAGATCGTGTTCAGCGGCATGCGGCCGGGCGAGCGGTTGAACGAGATCCTGTTCGCCAGCGAGGAGCCGGCGGTAGAGATCGGCGTCGCCGGCATCATGGCGGCCAAACCGAACGAGCCGCCGATGCAGACCCTGCGCAAATGGCTGGCGGCGCTGGAAGATGCCATTGCACGGGACGACCGTTCGACCATCCGCGCGGTGCTCAAGGATGCCGTGCCCGAATTCGGATCGAACGCTGCCTGATCTTTTCGGCGGGCCGCCACGAAAGCGATGATGCACAAGCCGGGAAAAGTCGTCGTCGTCAGCCAGCATTTTCCGCCCGACCCGAGCACGACGGCGGCGATCATGGCGGCGATTTCGGAACGTGTGGCGCGTGAAGCGGAAGTTCTGGTGCTGTCGGGAACGGCGGGTTCCGCGGCCGTCGGCAAGCCTTCGGTCGTCGAAGTGAGGAACTGGATGCCCGGCAAGGCCGCATTGCTCAAGCGAGCCCTGGCCGAACTGCTGTTCACGTTTCGGATGTTCGTCGCGATGCTGATCAAGCTGCGCCGTGGCGATGTCACGATCACCGTGCCGGCGCCGTTCATGCTGCCTTACGCCTTTGCTGCAGCGGCGAAGCTGAAGGGCGCAAGATCGGTGCTGATCATGCACGATCTCTATCCCGACGTGCTGGTCATGGCTGGAATGCTGAAGCCGGATTCCTTGCTGGCGAAGGCAATGCATGCCTTCAACGCGCCGATGTTCCGTGCGCTCGACGCCGTCGTCATCATTGGTCGCGACACCGAAAAATTGCTGCTGCGCTACCGGGGAATGACGCGCGACAAGGTCCGCTTCATTCCGAACTGGGCAACGTTGGCGCGCGGCGTTCGCGCGGTCGATCCGGACAATCCGTATCGCCGTTCGCTCTCGGCCCGTTTCGTCGTCGGACTTTCCGGTAATCTCGGCTTTACCCACGATCCCGTCATCGTGTTCGAGGCGGCGCGGTTGCTGCGCGACAACGGCGATATTCACTTCCTGCTGTCGGGCTGGGGGGTGGGCTTCGATCAGTTGAAGGCCTTGCAGGCCGAGGCGAAGCTTCCGAACGTCACGCTGGTCGACCGCGTCGAGGATCACCAGTTGGAAATTTTCCTGTCGGCCGCCGACACCTGGATCATTCCCTACCGCAGGAACGTCGCCGGCGTGTCGGTGCCCAGCCGGTTCTACAATCTGCTGGCGATCGGACGCCCGGTGATTCTGGTTTCGGAAGCGGACGCCGAGGCGGCGCTGACGGTCATCGAGCACGACGTCGGCTGGGTCGTCGAGCCCGGCAGGGCCGACGAGCTGGCAAAGACGGTAAGCCTCGCAGCCAACGACCAGGATGCGCAACGCGGCGCGCGGGCGGCTGAAGTCGCAGGACGCTTCGATTTTGAAACTGCAATGTCCGAATATCGCAACCTGATCCACGAGCTTCTGCAAACGCCGAATTAGCCCGACAACGGCAGCCGGCGCGAGAATCTGCGCATCAGGAACGCCGTGGCGATGCCGCCGATGATCAAGAGCACGACGGCGGTGGCCGCCGACGAGGTCAGGGCCGAGCCGATCGCCAGCGCGGCAAGCAGGATGTTGAGCGCAAATACTTCGCCCACCACGCGCGGTGCGGAAAATCCGTTGTCGGTGGCGCGCTGGTAGAAATGGCTGCGGTGCGCCGCCCAGAACGGCTCGCGCCTCGCCATCCGCCGAAACAGCGTGACGGTCGTGTCAGTGAGATAATACAGCGGCAACAGCAGGGCGGCCGCCATCTGCTGGTGCCAGGCGAGCTGCAGCAGGCACCAGCCGGCCAACAGGCCGATCGGCAGGCTGCCGACATCGCCAAGGAAGATTTTCGCCACCGGCCGGTTGAAGGGCGCAAATCCCAGCATCGCGCCGAGCAGGGCAGCAGCAGCCACCATCGCGGGCGCCGGGAGTTCGGCCAGCCAGCCGAGCAGAACCAGCGCGCCGGTGACGGGCACGATCTCGGCGACCGTCATCAGGTCGAGCCCGTCCATGAAGTTGACGAGGTTCACGAACCACAGCCCTGCGATGATCAGCAAGCCGCGCTCGAGCCAGAGCGGGCAGGCGGCAACGATGCGCAGGCCTTCGGGCGCCGCAAGGATCACGGCTGCGACGGCGGCCCCCTGCAGCAGCAGCCGCGGCGCGACCGAAAGCGTTCTTACGTCGTCGACAAAGCCGACTGCGGCAATGAACAGCGTTGCGCCGAACACGGTGGCGGGAATCTTCATGTCGGCCGGGCCGGCAAGTCCGATGACCGCCGCGGCCGCGATCAGCGTGGCCGCGATCACCGCGATGCCGGCGCCCTGCGGCGTCGGGATCCGGTGCGAGGAACGCGCGTTCGGCTTGGCCAGCGCTATGCGCATCATGAGCGGCCGGATCGCCCAGGTCAGCGCGCCCGACAGCAGCGCGGCCGGCACCGCGGCGGCCAGTGACAGCAGAAAAAGCGAACGGGCCATTCGATCCGCGTGGAAAGTTGCTTCAGGGAATTATTTGGGAACCTGGATCGGCACCGTGCCCTGCGCAGCCTTCTCGGCGCTCAGGATCCAGACAAGCCCGCCGACCAGGCCGACGATGAACGACACCGCGCCATAGAGCAGCGAGATATTGACGCCTTCGCTCGCCATCAGGCCGGCATATCCGAACGCCAGCCCCATGGTGGCCTCGCGCACGCCCCAGCCGGCGATCGAGATCGGCAGCATCGTGATCAGCATGACCGGCGGAACAAGCTGGAACACCTGGCCGAACAGCACGGGCGCTGCGATCGACTGCACCACGCACCAGGCGATGACGACGGCGAGCACATGCACCAGCAGCGACAGGATCGCGACTTTCGGACCGTGCGCGCGGCTGAACAGCACGCGGTTGGCGATCACCGAACAGGCGTGGAAGTGGTGGGTGAGCCACCAGCGCTTCAGCCACGGCCACGGCAGCCGGCCGAGAACGAGAAATCCGAGACCGCCGGCAAGCGCTGCGAAATCGACCAGCAGCAGCGCCGACCGCCCGTGCGGATCGGTGATCAGGCGGTAGCTCCAGGGCAGACTCGCGACGATCACCACCGCGAGCGCGATCAGGCCGATGGCGCGGTCGACGAAGATGGAATAGGTCGCTGCGCGCCAGCCATGGCCGCTGCGCGCCACGAGCCACAGCCTGACCGCGTCGCCGCCGATCGAGGAAGGCAGTGTCTGGTTGAAGAAGGTTCCGATCACGTTGAAGCGCATCGCCTGCCTCGTCGGCAACGGCGCGCCGCACTCCGCGCTGATCTCGCGCCACCGCAGCACGCCGACGAATATCTGCAGGAACGTCACCGCAATCGCCACGCCGATCCAGCCCAGGCTGGAAACGTCGATGCGGCCGAACAGCTCGGCCAGGTCGACCTTGCGCAGCGAGAAATACAACAGCGCCGCCGAGACCAGTATCTTCAACGCCGAAAGCAGGATACCGCGCATCTCGCCTGTGCTGGGTTTGAGAAGGGTGTAAAATGCGATGCAATTGCGCGCCTTGGTATGGTTTTCGGGCCGATCTGGCAATAGCGGGGCGGGCGGTATTGCGGCCCCCTCCGCAACGCAGGTAAAGAGGCGCGGACAGCAATTCAGCCCTTGAGCGGCTCCTTCCAGGGATACGATGCCGGATCAACCAATATTGGTCACCGGGGCCGCGGGTTTCATCGGCTTCCACGTCGCGCGGCGGCTGCTGGCCGAAGGCCGCGCCGTGGTCGGCCTCGACAATCTCAACGACTATTACGACCCGGCGCTCAAGAAGGCGCGGCTCGACATTCTGCACGGAGAGCGGGATTTTGCGTTCGAACAGATCGATCTCGCTGACCGCGCGGCGATGGCGCGCCTGTTCGCCGGGCCGCGTTTCGAAAAAGTGGTGCATCTCGCGGCACAGGCCGGCGTGCGCTACTCGATCGACCATCCGCATGCCTATGTCGACGCCAATCTCGCGGGGTTCGTCAATCTACTGGAGGGATGCCGGCATCACGGCTGCGACCATCTGGTCTATGCATCCTCATCGTCGGTCTACGGCGCCAACACCAAGCTGCCGTTTTCGGTAAACGACAAAACCGACCATCCGATCAGCCTCTACGCCGCGACCAAGAAGGCGAATGAGCTGATCGCGCATTCCTACAGCCATCTCTACCGGCTTCCGGTGACAGGTTTGCGGTTCTTTACCATTTACGGGCCGTGGGGCCGGCCCGATATGGCGATTTTCGCGTTTACCAAGGCGATCGTCGAGGGAACCCCGATCCGTCTCTTTAACCATGGCCGGATGCGGCGTGATTTTACCCATATCGACGATGTGACGCGCGTCGTATTGAAACTGGTCGACCAGGCTCCGCGCGACGAGGGCGCCACGGCGCCGGCACGGGTTTACAATGTCGGCAATAATCATCCGGAAGAACTGCTTCATGTGGTAGCGGTTCTGGAGCGGCAACTGGGCCGCGCGGCGGTCAGGGAGATGCTGCCGATGCAGCCCGGAGACGTGACCGAGACCTTTGCCGATGTCGCCGAATTGATGCGTGACACCGGTTTCAGGCCGCAGACCTCGATCGAGGACGGGCTTGCCGATTTTGTCGCGTGGTATTGTGAGTACTACAGGATTTGAAACGCCGATGACCCGAAAAATCATTCCCTTGATCATGTGCGGCGGCGCCGGGACGCGGCTGTGGCCGGCCTCGCGCGAGGTTCACCCGAAACAATTCCTGTCCCTGTTCGGGGCGCGCTCGACATTCCAGGACACGCTGCTGCGGGTTTCCGACGCTGATCTGTTCGAACGGCCCGTCATCATCACCAACAACGCCTATCGATTCATGGTGCTCGAGCAACTGGCGGAGATCGGGCGCGAGGCCGACGTGCTGCTGGAGCCGATGCGGCGCGATTCCGGGCCGGCGATCGCCGCCGGTGCGGCGTTTGCCGAAACGCGCGACAAGGACGCGATCGTGCTGGCGCTGGCCGCCGACCACGTGGTGAGCGATACGCCCGCCTTCCTCGCGGCCTGTCGCGAGGGACTGGCCGCCGCGGAAGCCGGCCACATCGTGACCTTCGGCGTGCAGCCCGAACGCGCCGCCACCGAATATGGCTACATCAATCCCGGTGCGATCATTTCCGGCAAGGTCCGTGCGGTCGCCAAATTCGTCGAGAAGCCGGATCCGGCCACGGCGGCGGATTATGTCAAGTCCGGCTATCTCTGGAACAGCGGCAACTTCATGTTCCGCGCCGCCGTGTTGACGGATGAATATCGCAAGGTCGATGCGGAAAGCATCCAGGCCGTGAGCGACGCGGTGGCGAAGGCCGGCACCGATCTCGGCTTCGTCAAGCTCGACGAAGCCGCGTTCGGATTGGCGAAGTCGATCTCGATCGACTACGCCGTGATGGAAAAAACCGCGCGCGCCGCGGTCGTGCCGGTGGCGTGCGGCTGGTCTGATGTCGGCTCCTGGCATGCGGTGTGGGAATTGTCCGCCAAGGACGGCGACGGCAACGCGGCGCGGGGTGCTGCGGTGTTCGAGGATTCCCGCAACTGCAACGTATCGACCGACCGCGCGCTGGTCGCGCTCGAAGGCGTCGACGATCTCGTCGTGGTCGCGACCCAGGACGCCGTGCTGGTTTCCCGGCAGCAGGACGCCAACGGATTGAAGCGACTGGTGGCGAAACTGAAAACGGTGGCGCCTCAGGTCACCGAGGATCACATCCGGGTGCATCGGCCCTGGGGATCCTATCAGTCGGTCGACAATGGCGACCGTCACCAGGTCAAGCGCATCATCGTCAAGCCGGGCGGACGGCTCTCGCTGCAGAAGCATCACCATCGCTCCGAGCACTGGATCGTGGTGCGCGGAACGGCACAGGTCACCGTCAACGAACTGGTCAAGACCGTGCACGAGAACGAGTCGATCTATATCCCGATCGGCGCGGTGCACCGGCTGGAGAATCCCGGCAAGATCCAGCTCGAACTGATCGAGGTCCAGACCGGCAGTTATCTGGGCGAAGACGACATCATTCGCATCGAGGATGATTATCAGCGCAGCTAATCGAGCCGTGGTTTTACGACCCGTCAGACTGTAACTGTTTGAATCAAAACGTGTCTAAAAACGGTCGATCGCGTTCGCCACGCCTGTGACGGCGTGCTAGAGGAACCGCCGGGGAAGTTACCGGCGCAACCTCTGCGCAACGTCTGTTTGGGGTCGATACATCATGAGTTCCAAAGGGTCCGCATCCGACGCAAAGATCGGTGCCGTCGGCGGCTTGCGGGTCGGCGTAGTCGGCGCCGGCGTGATGGGGAGCAACCATGCCCGCGTTCTGGCCGGTCTGCCCGGGGTGACGCTGGTCGGAATCGTGGATCCGTTGCCCGAGCATCGCGCGCGGGCCACTGCGCTTGCCGGCTGCCGCGCCTTCGCCGAACTCGATGAACTGTTCAATGAAGGCGTCGACGCCGTCACCATCGCAGCGCCCACCCATCTGCATCACGAGATCGCGCTGGCCTGCATTACGCGCAACATCCACATCCTGGTCGAGAAGCCGGTCGCCTCGACGGTGGAAGAGGGGCAGGACATCGTCGATGCGGCGAAGAGCGCCGGCGTGACGCTGATGGTCGGTCACGTCGAGCGCTTCAATCCGGCGGTCGCCGCGATCAAGCAGGCGATCTCGGGCGAGGATATTCTTTCGATCGGCATCACCCGCGTCGGGCCGTTTCCGCCGCGAATGTCGAATGTCGGCGTGGTGATCGATCTCGCCGTGCACGATATCGACCTGATCCGCTGGTTCACCGAATCTGACATCGTCGAGGTGCAGCCGCAGCTTTCCAGCGCGGTCGCCGAGCGCGAGGACATCGCGCTGCTGCAGTTCCGCACCGCCTCCGGCGTTCTCGCCCACATCAACACCAACTGGCTGACGCCGTTCAAGGCGCGCAGCGTCACGGTCGCCACCCGCGGCAAATATGTGATGGGCGATCTGCTGACGCGCCAGGTGACCGAATGCTTCGGCTTCAAGCCCGACGGCAGCTATTCGATGCGGCATCTGCCGGTTGGCCATGATGAACCGTTGCGCGCCGAACTGCTCGCCTTCCTCGATGCCGTCCGCACCGGCAATGTGCCGGCAGTGACCGGCGACGAGGGCGTTGCCAGCCTCGCAATCGCGATCCGCTGTCTCGAGCAGCCCGCCAAGCCGGCGGCCTCCGCCGCGCGCAAGGGACCGCGCCGCATCGCCGGCTGAACTTTCTCAATTCCGATTCCAGCAAGGCTCCATGAACCAGCACATGCGTCCAGAACCCGTTCCCTTCTATGACCTCGGCTCGCAGCGCCGGCGGCTCGGCCCATCGATCGACGAGGCGCTCGCGCGGGTCACCGGCCATTGCCTCTTCATCAACGGTCCGGAGGTCGCCGTGTTGGAGAAGGCGCTGGCGGATTTCTGCGGCGCCAAACACGTCGTGAGCTGCGCCAGCGGCACCGATGCGCTTCTGATGGTGCTGATGGCGAAAGAAGTCGGCCCCGGCGACGCCGTGCTGTGTCCGTCGTTCACGTTCTGCGCGACCGGCGAAGCGGTGGCGCTGACCGGTGCGACGCCGGTGTTCGTCGATGTCGACGCCGCGACCTACAACATGGATGCCGCCTCGCTCAAGCGCGGCATTGCAACGGCAAAGCAACGCGGCCTGAAGCCCCGCGCCGTGATCCCCGTCGACCTGTTCGGCCAGAGCGCCGACCACGATGCGATTGCCGAGGTCGCGCAGGCCGAAGGCCTGTTCGTGCTCGATGACGCGGCCCAGGGCTTTGGCGCAAGTTACAAGGGCCGCCGGATCGGCTCGCTGGGCCTTGCGACCGCGACCAGTTTCTTTCCGACCAAACCGCTGGGCTGCTTCGGTGACGGCGGCGCCATCTTTACCGATGACGACGAACTGGCCGAAACGCTGCGCAGCATCCGTGTGCACGGCCAGGGCTCCGACAAATACGACAATGTGCGCCTCGGCCTGACCGGGCGCCTCGACACCATGCAGGCAGCGGTCCTGATCGAGAAGTTGAAGATTTTCGAGGACGAGATCGCAGCCCGCAACCGCGTCGCGGAGCGCTATGCGCGCGGCCTCGGCAACGCCGTGACGGTGCCGCGGCTCGCGCCCGGCTGCACCTCGATCTGGGCGCAGTACACCATCCGCCTGCCCAAGGGGGTCGATCGCGACGGTTTTGCCGCGGCGCTGAAGGCGCAGGGCGTTCCGACGATGGTTTATTATACCAAATCGATGCATCAGCAGACCGCCTACAAGGCGTTCCCGGTGGCGGATGGCGGGCTGCCGGTGAGCGAAGCGCTCTCCGACGACGTCGTCAGCCTGCCGATCCACGCCTATCTCGACGAGGCGGCGCAGGATCGCGTCATCGCGGCGGTGCGGGGTGCGGTTCAGGCATGATCCCGAAAGCGGTCGTCCGCTTTCGGACAGGATCGCGCCCAGACAAATAACTGCCTGATTTCACCGTCCGGCGAATATGCGCTAGAAGCATCGCATGCTCGGACGCATCTTCACTGTCGGCGGTTACACGCTGCTCTCGCGGGTGACCGGTTTCGCGCGCGACATCATGCTCGCCGCCATACTCGGCGCCGGTCCGGTCGCGGACGCCTTCTTTGTGGCGCTGCGGCTGCCCAATCATTTTCGCGCGATCTTCGCCGAGGGCGCCTTCAACGCCGCCTTCGTGCCGGCCTATGCGCACCTGCACGGCAAGGGCGAGGCGGCGGCAAGACTGTTTGCGGACCGCATCTTCACGCTGCTGTTTGCCGCCCAGGTCGTTCTGCTTGTGATCGCCTTGTGGTTCATGCCTGACGTGATCGCCATCCTTGCCCCGGGATTCAAGGACGACCCGGCGCGCGGTGAGCTGGCGATTTCGCTGACCCGGATCACCTTTCCGTATCTGCTGCTGATCACGCTGGTGACGCTGTATGGCGGCATGCTCAACGTGATGCATCGCTTCGCCAGTGCCGCCGCCGCGCCGATCTTTCTCAACCTCTCCATGATGGCGACGCTGGCGCTCGCTGCGTTCTTTCCGGGGGCGGGTTATGCTGCGGCATGGGGTGTGCTGCTCGCCGGTATCCTGGAATTTCTGCTGCTGGCGGGCGATGCGGCCAGGACCGGCATCCTGCCGAAATTCGCCGCGATCAGGTTCGACGAGGACGTGCGCGCGTTCTTCCGCGCGCTGGGCCCGGCGACCATCGGCTCGATGGGAACGCAGATCGCCCTGTTCGCCGATACCATCATCGCGACCTTCCTGCCGGCGGGTGCGTTGTCGGCGCTGTATTACGCCGACCGCCTTAATCAGTTGCCGATCGGCGTGATCGGGATCGCGATCGGCACGGTTCTGCTGCCCGAGATGTCTCGGCGTCTCACTGCGAACGATGTCACCGGCGCTTCGGCCGCGCAGCGGCGGGCGTTCGAATTCTCGCTGTTGTTTTCGATCCCTTTCGTCGCCGCCTTCCTCACCGTGCCCGACGTCATCATGCGCGCGATGTTTGCGCGCGGCGCGTTCTCGACAGCGGACGCCGCCGCCGCCGGCGCCACGCTCGCGGCATATGCGATCGGCCTGGTGCCGTTCGTGACCATTCGCAGCGCGGTGGCGACGTTCTACGCGCGCCAGGACACCGCGACGCCGGTCAAGGCGGCGCTGACCGGGGTCGCCGTCAACGTCGCGCTGAAGGTGGCGCTGATGGGGGCGCTGGCGCAAATCGGGCTGGCGCTCGCCACTGCCGCCGGCGCATGGGTCAATCTGTTGCTGGTGCTGTTCTTTGCGGTGCGGGCAGGTCACCTCGAGTTCGATCGGGCCTGGCTGAGGTCACTCGCGAAATTCGCGGCCGCCGGTGTCCTGCTCGCCGCCACGCTGTGGGCCACCGCCCGATTCGCCGCCTTCTACTTCGCGCAGATGCACACGTTCCGGGATGAGACCATCTTGCTGCTGCTGATGGCGGTGGGCGCGTTCGTGTATGGGGTCCTGATCGTGCTGCTGTTTGGCCGGGGGTGGATTTTCGCGCTCCTGCGGGATCGGCAGTCCGGCTCTAAGCAATTGTAGATACGAGCAAATAGTAGCTCCTAGTCTCGCTTCCTGGGTTGCCGAGCCATCCTGCGCGCCCGGCTGTAGATTCAGCTGGCGGGTGATCGCGAAGTATTGATCATATCGTCCTCACGCCAGGTCAAAGACCGTCCGCCCTTTTTGTGCAGGCGCGAGAAGGGCGGCGATTCCGTGGCGCGTCTGCCGTGCCCGGCCGAAAGCGGTTTGCGCTGGGGCGCGAACCGCTGCAATATGGAACGGTTCTAGAGCACGCGCCGGAAAAGCGGGATACCGGTTTTCCGCAAGCGTGGTGCTGCAACAAAAAAGATAGGGCGGATGACGGTTCCCAGAGGCGTCGTCGTGCTCCCTGACAATTGGAGATACGATGGCAGCTCCCATCAAATTCGGCGTCGGTCAAAGCGTTCTTCGCAAGGAAGATGACGCGCTGATTCGCGGCAAAGGCCGCTATACGGACGACCATTCGCCCCAGCCGGCGTTGCACGCGCTGATGCTGCGCTCGCCGCACGCGCATGCGAAGTTCACCATCAACGCTGCAAAAGCCCGCGGGATGCCGGGCGTGTCGCTGATTCTGACCGCGGCCGAGGTCGGCGATCTCGGCGACCTGCCGTGCCTGTTCAACCTGGAAACGGATCCCTTCAAAGGCCCGCCATACCCGATCCTGGCCAAGGACGAGGTGCGCCATGTCGGCGACGCCGTCGCCTTCGTGGTTGCCGATACCATCGACCAGGCCCGCGACGCGATCGAAGCGATCGACGTCAAATGGACGCCGTTGCCCTCGGTGGTCGGCCTTGCCAATGCCGTCAAGCCGGGTGCGCCGCTGGTCTGGCCCGACAAGCCCGGCAACGTGCTGTTCGACGTGCCGATCGGCGACAAGAAGGCGGTCGAGGCCGTGTTCGCCAAGGCGCACGCGGTGGCCGAGATCACGATCGTCAATCCCCGCGTCATCACCAACTTCATGGAGACGCGCGCTGCGGTTGCCGAATACGACGCCAAGCGCGATCATCTGACGCTGACCATCGGCAGCCAGGGCAGCCATCGCCTGCGCGAAATCCTGTGCGGCATGGTGCTGAAAATGCCGATGGAAAAGATGCGGGTGATCTGCCCCGACGTCGGCGGCGGCTTCGGCACCAAACTGTTTCCCTATCGCGAATACGCGCTGATCTCGGTGGCTGCCAGGAAGCTGCGCAAGACCATCAAATGGACCGCCGATCGCTCCGACCACTTCATGGGCGACGCGCAGGGCCGCGACAACGTCACGACCGCGAAGATGGCGCTGGCCGAGGACGGCAAGTTCTTGGCCATGGACGTCGATTTGATGGGCGACATGGGCGCCTATCTCTCGACCTTCGGGCCGTACATTCCGCATGGCGGCGCCGGCATGCTGCCCGGGCTTTATGATATCCAGGCCTTCCACTGCCGCGTTCGCACCGTGTTCACCAACACCGTGCCGGTCGACGCCTATCGCGGCGCCGGCCGCCCCGAGGCGGCCTACGTGATCGAGCGCCTGGTCGATGCCGCCGCGCGAAAGCTGGGCATGACGCCGGATGCGATCCGGCGCAAGAATTTCATCCCGCCGAAGGCGATGCCGTACAAGACCGCGACTGGCAAGGTCTACGATTCCGGCGACTTCACCGCGCATATGAAGCGCGCGATGGAAGTCGGCAACTGGAAGGAGTTTTCCAAGCGCGCCAAGGCGGCGAAGAAGGCCGGGTTGGTGCGCGGCATCGGCCTCGCCAGCTACGTCGAAGTGTGCGGCACCATGGGCGAGGAGACCGCCAATGTCGCGCTCGATCCCAACGGCGATATTTCGATCCTGATCGGCACCCAGTCGAGCGGGCAGGGCCACCAGACGGCCTACGCGCAACTGGTCGCCGAGCAGTTCGGCGTGCCGCCGGAACGCGTCCACGTCCTGCAGGGCGACACCGACAAGATCGCGACCGGTCTCGGGACTGGCGGCTCGGCGTCGATCCCGACCGGCGGCGTCAGCGTCGAGCGCGCCACCCGCGATCTCGGGGCCAAGCTGAAGGAAATCGCGGCCGAGGCGCTGGAGACCAGCGCCGGCGACCTCGAGATCAGCAACGGCCTCGTGCGCATCGCCGGCACCGACCGCTCGATCAGTTTTGCGGATCTCGCCAAACGTCCGGGCGTCGATCCCGCGAAGCTGAATGCCAGCGCAACCTTCGCGCAGGCCGACGGCACCTATCCGAACGGCACGCATCTGGCCGAAGTCGAGATCGATCCGGCCACCGGCATCATCAAGATCGTCAACTATGTCATCGTCGACGATTTCGGCGTGACGCTGAATCCCTTGCTGCTGGCCGGCCAGGTCCATGGCGGCGCGATGCAGGGGATCGGCCAGGCCCTGATGGAGCAGGCGGTCTACAGCGCAAGCGACGGCCAGCTCGTCACCGGCACCTTCATGGACTACGCGGTGCCGCGCGCCGCCGATGGCCCGTCATTCCACTTCGAGACCCATAACGTGCCGTGCACGACCAATCCGCTGGGCGTAAAAGGCGCGGGCGAGGCGGGCGCGATCGGCTCCTGTCCGGCCGTGGTCAACGCGATCATCGAGGGCCTGTGGCGCGAGTACCAGATCGATCACATCGACATGCCGGCCACCGCCGAGCGCGTCTGGATCGCGATCCGGGAAGCGCAGAAAAGGCATAATCTCTGATATTTTGTCGCATGCGGAATGATGCCCCGCATGCGGTGTTGGCCAAACAGGCGGGCTCGCGACGATCGCGGGTTCGCGCGCGTCATAGCCAGAAAAAGGGGTAGCCAATGAAGCGAGTGGTGGTGGTAGCAGGTATCTTGATGCTGAGCGTCGGTGCGGTCGTGGCCCAACAGGAAGTGGCCAACCAGACCCAGACGGCGATGAAGGCGACCGGAAGGGCGATGGGCGGGCTCGCCCCGATGGTCAAGGGCGAAAAGCCCTATGACCAGGCCGTGGTCGATACGTCGCTGGCGCAGCTGGAAGAGACCGCCAAGAAGCTGCCGGCGATGTTTCCGGACAGCATCAAGGGCCTGAAGATCGAGGGCGATTACTCTTCCTCGCCGAAGGTCTGGGAAGACAAGGCAGGCTTCGCCGCCAAGATCGACAGCTACGCCAAGGCCGTGACCGAGGCCAAGGCCAAGATCAAGGATCTCGACTCCCTGAAGGCCGCCATGCCCACGATCGGCAAGGAATGCAGCGGCTGCCACGAGACCTACCGTCTGAAGAACGGCTAGTTCGAATCGGATGCGCGCAAAGCGGGCGGATGCACGAAGCGTCCGCCCGCTTTTTATGATCCGCGGTCGGCGAACTCTGCGGGCGCCGCAGCGTTCAATCATTCGTGCAAGCCGGGGACGAAAAGGTCGGCCATACTGGCCGGGTGAGACGCCAGACAACGGATCGGCGAATGCTGCGAAGAATTTTTTCTGGACTGCTGTTGGTCGGTGCGGTGGGGTGCGGCATATATTGGTGGCTGACGGCACCTTCTGTTGTGGCCGCAAGCCTGCTGTCGCCGCGCACGCCGAACCTCGCCAATGGTCTCTCCGTGTTCAATGCCGGCGGCTGCTCTTCCTGTCACGCTGTGCCGAACCAGCCTGACCGGCTGAAGCTCGGCGGCGGGCTTGCGATGCCGTCGCCGTTCGGGACGTTCCACGCCCCGAACATCTCGCCAGATCCGTCCGCCGGCATCGGCCGCTGGAGCGAAGCGAACTTCGTGACCGCCGTGCTCAAGGGCACCTCGCCGGATGGCGCACATTATTTTCCGGCGTTTCCCTACGCCTCCTACCAGTACGCGAGCGTCGATGACATCCGCGATCTCTTTGCTTACCTGAAGACGCTCGCGCCGGTGGCCGGGACAACGCGCGACCACGACCTGCCGTTTCCATTCAACATCCGCCGCAACGTCGGCGTCTGGAAATGGCTGTTCATGGACGGCAAGCCGTTCACGGCCGACGCCTCGCATTCGCCGTCGTGGAATCGCGGCGCCTATCTCGTCAACGGCCTCGGCCATTGCGCCGAGTGCCACAGCCCGCGCAATTTCCTCGGCGGCATCGTCGCGGCGCAGCGCTTTGCGGGCGGGCCCGATCCGGAGGGCGAGGGCTGGGTGCCCAACATCACGCAGAAGCGGCTGGGCGACTGGAGCGCGAAGGATATCGAATATTTCCTGGAAAGCGGTCAAACGCCCGACGGCGACACCGCGGGTGGATCGATGGCGCGCGTAATCAGGAACACTTCGCAATTGTCGCCGGAGGACCGCGCGGCGATGGCGGAATATCTCAAGTCGCTGCCGCCGGTCGAAGGGCCGCCACGGCCAAGCAAGGCGAAGCAGGGCAAGGAAGGCTAAGTCGCAAGCGGCGACATCGCGGGCTCAGGGCGTCAGGGCCGCGGTGACCGGTTCACGCCTTTCCGGCACGCGCCTTTCCAATACGACCGGCACGATCATCAAGGGCCTGCTCGGCAGGGGCGACGCAATCCTGCTCCGTTTTGAATCCGGCGCCCGCCGGGCCGCCGTGACGTCGGTCAGCGGGCGATCGAACGTGCCCATCCGGTACGGCGGTGCCGCGCCGCGATCGAAATAGGCCGCGGCGAAGCGCGGGTAGTATTGAATCCCCAGATCGTAACTGACGAAGGCGGGCACACGTTCGAGGCGGCCGACCGGCGCGGGGCCGGCTTCCTTCGCGGCAGGCGCTGCGGCAGCGGTCACCGAGCCGGTGGCGATGTCAGCCTCGCGCCGGGCTTGCGGCTCTTCCTGCGCCGGCGCGGCCGGGTGCACCGCGGCAACCTCCAAATTGCCGCCGGCGGTCAGGCCGGCGACCATTTCAGCGGCGCTGGGCGCCTTCGAAAACAGCCCGAACACGGTGTAACCGCCAACCAGCACCGCCAAAATCACGCTTGCCGCCATGGTGTTGGAGGCGACCTTGCGCACGGTTTCATAGGTGCGCGTCGACGGGAGGTTGGCCGACGGCTGCAGCGCGATGGCGAGCAAATGGTCGTAGGTCGCGCGCTGGTCGGGGTCGTTCAGGATGTCATAGGCGCGCATCAGCTCCCTGAACCTGACGGCGGCTTCCGGATTGTCGGGGTTGGTGTCGGGATGCGTGGCCTTGGCCGCCTTGCGGAAGGCGGTCCGCAACTCCTCGGCGTCGTCGCTCGGAAGCGCGCCGAGCATATCGTACAGCGTCCCCATCGGTGGTACTCGCGACTAAACCCCTTCGGAAATCCTCCGCCGCGGAGCTTCCGGTTGACGACGCAATTATTAACAAAAAATATCAAGGCGGTAGAATGATGCGGATATGGCAAAAGCGTGCAAATCGGCCGGTATGGTTAACGGGCGTTAGTAATTCTTCCGGCTAAATATGGCCGCGGGGTCGCACCAGGCCTACAGCCGCGCTAACCCGAGCTCGTCGGCGACCTGGTCCAATCCCTTCCGCAGCGCGGCGGCCAGGGGAATGCCGTGGCTCATTCGCCTGAGCCGCGTTTCGTGGCTGCGTTCGCCGGGCACCCAGATGCGGTCCACCCCGGGCATCCGCTGGCTGTTGCGGAAGTCGCGCACCAGCGCATCGACGCTTCGCTTGAACGTGGCGACGTCGCCGAAGGCCGCGACGTTGATCGCGGCGATCGCCTGGCCGGTGTTGGTGACGCTGTCGTCGTCGTGGTTGAAGTCGATGACGTCGCGGCCCATCGCTGCGCCGCCGAGCGTGCCCGCGAGCAGGCCGATGATCATCGCCAGGCCGTAACCCTTGTAGCCGGCCTCCATGCCGCCGAGCGGCAGCAGCATGCCTTCGTCGGCGCGCTTCGGATCGGTCAGCGGCTTGCCCGCGCGGTCGATCATCCAGCCCTCCGGCATGGTCTCGCCGCGCAACGCTTTTGTTTTAACCTTGCCGTAGGCGGCGACCGTCGTCGCCATGTCGAGCACGACAGGGTTCTCCTCGCCGGCCGGGATCGCGGCGGCGATCGGGTTGGTCGACAGCAGCATGTCGAGGCCGCCCCAGGGCGGCAGATGGTTGGCGTTGCCGACCGCGAAATAGAGCCCGATCATGTCATGGGCGAGCGGCATCGTGGCATAGAGCGAGGCGGGGCCGGCGTGGTTGGAGAATTGCGAGTTGACCCAGCCGATGCCGGTGGTGCGCGCCTTTTCGATCGCCATCTCGGCCGCGCGTTTCATCACGAGGTGGCCCATGCCGTTGTCGCCGTTCAAGACGGCGGTCGCGGCATGTGCGTGCACCACATCGATGTTGGGCCGGACGTTGACGCCGCCGGCCTTGATGCGCCTGACATATTGCGGCAACCGGCTGACGCCGTGGCCATCGGACCCCTGCAGGTCGGCCGCTGCCATCAGCTCCGCGACCGCCGCCGCATCGGCGTCCGGCAGGCCCACCGCAATGAGTGCCTGCTGAATGAAATCCCGCAGCCGGGCAGAAGTGACGGTTGTTTCGGACAAGACGGGCGCTCCCAGAGGCCGGCGGAGCGTGGCCGCGGCAGGCTAAGTCGATGCGGGGTAGAGGGTTATGAGGCTAGCCGGTGCCGAACGCCTTGAAGGTGATGATGGTGTGGGTGTCCTGGATACCCGGAATCACCTGCACCTTCTCGTTGACGAAGTGGCCGATGTCGGTGTCGTTGTCGACGTAGAACTTGACCAGCAGATCGTAATCGCCGGCGGTCGAATAGATCTCCGAGGCGATCTCCGCCTCGGCGAGCGCGTTGGCGACGGCGTAGGACTGGCCGAGCTTGCATTTGAACTGAACGAAGAAGGGAACCATCGCTGTCGTCTCCGGAAAATTTGCCCCAATAGGCCAAAAACGACGCTCCAAGGCAAGCCAAAGGCAAGCCGGCTTGCTGCCCATGGCGGGCCGCGCTAGGACAGGCCAACAACGAGGTATGGCCCTCAACCCCTCATTTCGACGAGACTTTCGATGACCACGCCGATTGCGCTGACCATCGCCGGTTCGGATTCCTCTGGCGGCGCCGGCATCCAGGCCGACCTCAAGACGTTCGCAGCGCTCGGCGTCTACGGCGCCTCGGTGATCACGGCGCTGACCGCGCAGAACACGACGGGCGTCAGCGGCATCCACCAGGTGCCGGCCGAGTTCGTCACCGCGCAGATCGACGCGGTGTTTTCCGATCTGGCGGTGGGGGCGGTCAAGATCGGCATGGTCGCGCATCCGCCTGTCATCGATGCCATCGTCGCGGGGTTGAAGCGCTGGTCGCCAAGACACGTCGTGCTCGATCCCGTGATGGTCGCAACCTCGGGCGACCGGCTGCTCGCGGCGGAGGCCGTCGACGCGCTGCGCACAAAACTCATTCCGCTGGCGTCGGTGATCACGCCCAACCTGCCGGAAGCCGCCGACCTGCTCGGCGAAGGCGTGGCGAAGGACGATGCCGCCGTCGAACAACAGGGCAGGCGATTGCTGGCGCTCGGCTGCAAGACGGTGCTGATCAAGGGCGGCCATGGGCAGGGTGCCGAGAGCATCGACTATCTGATCGACGCGTCCGGCGTCACGGCGCTCGCCGCGCCGCGCGTCGCCACCAAAAATACCCACGGCACCGGCTGCTCGCTCTCCTCGGCGATCGCCGCGGGGCTGGCAAAGGGGGAGGACATGACGACCGCCGTGCGCAACGCCAAGGCCTGGGTTAGCGTCGCGATCGCGGCAGCCGATCGCTTCAGCGTCGGCCACGGCCACGGCCCGATCCATCATTTTCACAAGTTCTATTGATTTATCTCTCGTCGTCCCTCCGCTCGCAGCGACGCCACCGAAATGTTGCCTCGCCGATGTCGCCTGCCTGTCGCATCGCGCTGGTATCCGCAATCTGCGGGGCGCGACAATGATTCTCGTGGGGCTATGGGTCGCGTGAACTAGTCATCGCCCTGTCACAAAAATCTGTCAGGGGACAGGTATGGGTAGTGACTCTTTGAGTGAAGACAGCCCTGAACGGCGTTTTCGCACCTTGTTCATCTCCGACGTCCATCTCGGAGCCCGCGGATCGCAAGCCGACCGCCTGCTGGATTTCCTGAGAAGCCACGACGCCGATACCATCTATCTCGTCGGCGACATCGTCGATGGCTGGGCGTTGAAATCGAGCTGGTACTGGCCGCAATCGCACAACGACTTCGTGCAGAAGATGCTGCGCAAGGCGCGCAAGGGCGCCAAAGTCATCTACGTGCCGGGCAATCACGACGAGTTCCTGCGCAACTATTACGGCACGCATTTCGGCGGCATCGACGTCGTCGAAAACACCATTCACGAGGGCGCCGACGGCAAGCGCTATCTCGTCATCCACGGCGATATCTTCGATCTCGTGGTGCAGAACGCGCGCTGGCTCGCTCATCTTGGCGACAAGGCCTACGATTTCGCCATCCAGATGAACCGGCTGGTCAACTTCTTCCGGCGCATGTTCGGTGTGCCCTACTGGTCGCTGTCGCAATGGGCGAAGCAGAAGGTCAAGAATGCCGTGAACTATATCGGCGCGTTCGAAACGACGTTGGCCGGCGAGGCGCGGCGGCACGGCGCGGACGGCGTGATCTGCGGCCACATCCACTACGCCGTGATCCGCGACGAGCACGGCATTCGCTACATGAATTGCGGGGACTGGGTCGAAAGCTGCACCGCGCTCGCCGAGCACGAGGACGGCCGGTTCGAAATCATCACCTGGGCTGATCCGCAGCGAAATACGGCTCCCGTTCCCCGCGTCGCAGCGCGTGCCGCATGACGCACATCCTGGTCGCGACCGATGCGTGGCACCCCCAGGTCAACGGGGTGGTGCGGACGTTGACGGCGATGGCGGAAGCGGCCAAGGGCTTCGGCGTCGAGGTGAGTTTCCTGACGCCGCAATCGTTTCGCACTTTTGCGATGCCGAGCTATCCCGAACTGCGGCTGGCGTTGCCGTACCCGGCAAAGATCGCAAGACTGATCGCGGCGGCGAAGCCCGACGGCATCCATATCGCGACCGAAGGCCCGATCGGGCTGCTGGTCCGGCGCTATTGCCGCAAGCGTGGCCTGCCGTTCACCACGAGCTTTCACACCCGCTTCCCTGAATATGTTTCGGCGCGTTCGCCGGTGCCGGAATCCTGGGTATGGCGCGCACTGCGCGCGTTCCACCGGCCGAGCCAGGCCGTGATGGCGGCAACGCCGGCGCTGGCGACCGAATTGCGCGCGCGCGGGTTTCGCAACGTGGTGCTGTGGTCGCGCGGCGTCGATACCGCGCTGTTTCATCCGCGCAGCATCGACCTTTGTCTGCCGATGCCGGTGTTCCTCAGCGTCGGGCGCATCGCGGTCGAAAAGAATCTCGAGGCTTTCCTCGACCTCGATCTGCCGGGCACCAAGCTCGTCGTCGGCGATGGGCCGGCCCGCGCGGCGCTGGAGCGGAAATATCCGGATGCCGTGTTCCTCGGCGCGAGGCACGGCGAGGAACTGGCCGAAATCTACGCGGCCTCCGATATTTTCGTGTTTCCCAGCCGGACCGACACGTTTGGCCTGGTGCTCCTCGAGGCGCTCGCCAGCGGCCTGCCGGTGGCGGCCTTTCCGGTCACCGGACCGCGCGACGTGATAGGTGCTTCGCCGGTCGGCGTGCTGGACGAGGATTTGCGCGCGGCCTGCCTGGAGGCGCTGCAGGTTTCGCGGGACGACTGTGTGGAATTCGCCGCCGGCTACAGCTGGCAGGCCTCTGCGCGCGTCTTTGTCGATCATGCCCTGAACGTTCGCCCCGAGCTGCCGGAAGGCGATGTGGCCGAATTCAGGGCAGAAGACCCGCATTTCGCCGCCTGATATCACCGGAATGCGTCTTGCCCGTCCGTCGGCAACCGCGATACAAGTTGCGGATGCCAGAAACGATCTCAAATCCACCGATTGGCGCGGCCGATATCGAGGCTGCCGCCAAGGTGGTTGCGCCCTTTGCGGTGCGGACGCCGCTATTGTCGTTCCCCGTTCTCAATGAACGGGTCGGGGCAAAAGTCTTCCTGAAGCCCGAAATGCTGCAGCGGACCGGATCGTTCAAGTTCCGCGGCGCTTTCAACAAGCTGGCTTCTATTCCGCACGACAGGCGCGTCGGCGGAGTGGTCGCATTCTCTTCCGGCAACCACGCCCAGGGCGTGGCGGCGGCGGCGCAGATCCTCGGCATGCAGGCGACCATCGTGATGCCCGCGGATTCGCCGGTCACCAAGCGCGAGCGCACCAAGGGCTACGGCGCCGAAGTGGTGCTCTACGACCGCGACAGGGAAGACCGGGAAGCCATCGCCAACGGGATTGCGCAAAAGCGCGGCGCGACGCTGGTGCGTCCCTATGACGATCCGTTTGTCATCGCCGGACAGGGCACCGCGGGCCGCGAGATCGCCGAGGACATGGCCGCACTCGGGCTCGTTCCCGACATCGTGGTGGCGCCGGCATCGGGTGGCGGGCTGATCGCCGGCGTGGCGACGGCGGTGAAGGCGAAATTCCCGCAGGCCCAGGTCATCGTCGCCGAGCCCAAGGACTACGACGATCACGGCCTGTCGCTGCGCGCCGGCCACCGCGAGGCGCATCACGCCGCCGGGCGCACCATCTGCGATGCGCTGATGGCGGCGATGCCGGGCGAGCTCACGTTTTCGATCAACAGCAAGCTGCTCGCCAGCGGCGTGATCGCGTCCGACGAGGAAGTCGGCGCCGCGGTCGCCTATGCCTATCGGGAATTGAAACTGGTGGTCGAGCCGGGCGGGGCGGTCGGTCTCGCCGCGCTGCTGGCCGGGCGCATCGACGCCAAGGGCAAGAACGTCGTCATCGTGCTCTCGGGCGGCAATGTCGACGCCGACCTGTTCGCCAGGCTGGTCGCCTGATCATCCCATCCGAAACATAACCGGGCAGAGCGCCAGCTCTGCCCGGATGCATGATGACGTGAGCTTTTGTCAGCGCCGTCCGAAGCCGCCGCCGAACGAACGGCCTCCGCCGAATGATCCGCCGCCGCCATACGACCCGCCGCCGTACGAGCCGCGCGCGAACGACATCCGCGACGGGCCGGGTGAGAAACGCTGGCTGAATCGGTTACCCATTCCGCCGCCGAAATGACGCTGGCCGCTGCCGAGCATGTGCTTGTTGCCGGTCCGCATCGGATGGTTGCCGAACTTGCCGGGCATTTTTGAGAACTTGCCGTGGTTGCCTGCGTTGAAAGGACCTTGCTTGTTCCTGCCGGGCAGCCCTCCCATCTTGCCGTTGCCGAACGGCTTCGATGCGCCGTGACCGGGCATATGCTGGAACGGGCCCGATCCGCCTCCGCTCTTGTTGTGGGCGAACGAGGATCCGAAGTTGCCGTGCTTGTACGACGGCGAGTGCTTCGCCAGATGCGTGAACTGCATCAGCGGAACGGCCTTCGGCGCGCCGTACAGCTTCAGCGCCGCGGGCGCGTAGAGGCTGTTGGAATAATTCTGGTGGAACGTCTTGTAGGCGAGCGGCGAGTTCGCGACCACCGCCTTGTGCCACGCCTTGGCGACCTTCAAATTATAGTGCAGTACGCGGATCTCGTCCGCCAGCGGGTCGGTCGGATAGAGCCGGATGAACTCCTCATAATATTCAGGCGACCCCTCCGACACCACGTAGTCGTAAGCCTGTCGCACCGACCGTGACGGCAGGTTCGCCGCCATCTGCACGATCGGGCTGCGATCCGGCGCACGGCCTGCGGCCACGGCGGTATCGCCGAAGAAAAAGAAATCGGAGGTCAGCGACGAGCTTTCCCACGGCGTCTGCCGGCCCCGTGTCGCGTGGTTCACTTCGAGCCGGACGCGCTTGAACAGTTGCTCGATCGGCAGGTTCGGTTCGCGCGCGTTATTGATGAACGCGGACGTATACGGGCTGTGGTTGCCGTCACCGTCTGCCGCCTCCATGCCCGGTGCGGTGGAGTAGCCGACGATCGAGCCGTTCGGCGCATCGACGATGGCGAGGCCCCGCCCGGCGTCATTGGCCTGCGGAAACGGATTGTTGCGGCAGGCGTCGAGCACGACGATGCGCATCCGGCTCGTGATCGATTCAAGCGTGCCCATCAGGTCGACCAGCCGCAGCGAATTGGCGTCGAGATCGTACGCTGTCGAGATTTTCGCATCGATCGGAAGCAGATAGTTTTCGCCCTCGACCTGCACGCCGTGACCGGCATAGTAGATCATGGCGACGGTGCCGGGGCCGCGCTCGGCGACCTTCGCCGTAAAGTCCTGCACCACCCTGACCATGTCGCTGCGCTTCAGGTCGGTCGCCTGCGTCACCTCGAAGCCCGCGGCGTTCAGGAGTTGCGACATCGACTGCGCGTCGTTGCCGGGATTGGCGAGTCTTGGCGCGGACTGGTAGTTCGAATTGCCGATCACCAGCGCGACGCGCTGGTCCTTCGGTAGCGTCTGCACGCCGCTGCGGATGTCGGCGGTCGGGGCTTCCGCCCGCGCCATGCCGGCTGTGGCGAAACTCGACAGGCCGGCCAGCAGGCCGGCGACCAGATGCGATAGCTTAAAGCGGGACATGGCTGCCTCCTCAGGCGACGCGGGTTGGCGAGATTGGTTGCCAGGACGCTAGGCGAGGTCGGTCGCGTCGTACGTGAGCGCGGTCACGCGGGGCAGCGCGCGGCGCATCGGTTCGCGTTACGGATCGGACGACCCGGGGCAGGGGCGAAGGCGCTTGCTCCAGGCTCCGGCGTCGCCGTTAAGTCGCTGAAACTGGTTCAAAATCCGCTGTACGATCGCGGGCACATGGTGTTCAATCGCGGACACTGCCTGCCCCGGGCACGGCCGCTCGGCAGCGTTATCCGGACACGGCCCGCCGTCCGCCGGGCCGCATGGCAGGGGCGGTGGAAACTGAACATGGTGGTCATGAGCAGCCAGCCGCAGCCCGATCGCTTGGGCGCAATTCATCGAACGCAGGCGCCGCCGGATGTGGAGAATGCAGCTCTGCATCCCGAGCGGCGGCAGCTCACCGTGGCATTCATCGACATAGTCGGTTCGACGCCCCTGAGCGAGCGGATCGACCCCGAGGAGTTTTTCGGGGTCATCAAGACCTACCGCGATATCTGCGACGAACAGATCCGCCGCTACGGCGGTCACATCGCCCGGCTGATCGGCGACGGTTTGCTCGCCTATTTCGGCGTGCCGCAGGCCCATGAAAACGATCCCGAGCGCGCGGTGCGCGCCGCGCTGGCGGTCGCCGCGGCGATCAAGGAGCACCATTTTCCGCTGTCGGACGGCAGTTTCGTCCGCCTCGGCGTGCGCATCGGAGTCAACACGGGGGTGGTCGTCGTCGGCAGCGTGCCGGGCGAGCCGCCCGAGCGGCGGGAAGTGTTCGGCAGCTCCGCGCATGTCGCTGCCCGTCTGCAAGGGCTTGCCGGCGAGAACGGTGTTGTGGTCGGTGCGAGCACATATGAGCTGACCCGTGGAACCTTCAGCTATGCACCGCTTGGCCGGCGATCGCTCAAGGGCGTCGAAGAGCCGGTCGAGGCCTGGCGCGCCGAGGCGCTTGCGGCCAGCGAAAGCAGGTTCGACCGCGCGCGGAGGTCGCCGCTGGCGCCGATGATCGGCCGGACCGGCGAAAGCGCGTTGCTTGCCGAGATGTGGCGGCAGACCCTGGCAGGGTCGGGGCAGGTCGGCGTCATTTCCGGCGAACCCGGCATCGGCAAGTCGCGTTTGATCCGCCAGTTCCGCAGCTCGCTCGATGCATCGCCGCGCGATACCCTGTCGCTGCAATGCTCGCCGTTCCACGTCAACACGCCGCTGGCCCCGGAAATCGAGCGGCTCACGCGCGCGACCGGCATCAAGGAGACCGACGACGCGGAGCTCGCATTGGCGAAACTGCGTTCGCTGTTGGCAAGAGCCGTCACCGATGTCGAGCGGACGCTGCGCTACTACGGCGCGGTGCTGTCGATCCCCGCATCTTCGGGATACGAGCCTGCGGATCTCGGATCGCCCTCGGAGCGCGGGCGCGCCCTTCAGGTGTTCATCGACGCGCTTGTCGCTGCCTCGCGCAAATGGCCGATCCTCGGCATCGTCGAGGACGTGCAGTGGATCGACCCGACCACCATCGAACTGCTGCTGCGCGTGATCGCCCACTGTCCCGGCGAACGGATCATGTTGCTGATCACACATCGCGACGATTACAGCGCCGACTGGTTGGCGGGCCTGCCGGTTCGACGCATTCCCCTGCAAAAGCTGGCGCCGAACGAATGCGAGCAGATGGTCGCAGCCGTCGCAGGCGGCGATATCGTGTCGCGCCGGATCACCAGCCAGATCGTGGAAAGAACCGATGGCGTGCCGCTGTTCGTCGAGGAGTTCACGCGGTCTGTGATCGATTCCCGCGCCGCCGCGCGCGACGTCGACGGCCTGGCGCTGGGCGAGAGACTGCCCAAGCCGCTGGTGCCGTCGAGCATTCACGATTCGCTGATGGAGCGCCTTGACCGGCTCGGCCCCGCCAAGCGCGTCGCGCAGATCGCCTCGGTGTTCGGCAGGCAATTCAATTATGAAGGCATCCTCAACATCCTGCCGGGCCAGGGCGAAACGCTGAAGCGTGCGTTGCAGGCGCTGGAGAGCGCCGAGATCGCATATCGCGTCGAGGGATCCCACGGCACCGCGTTCACGTTCAAGCACGCGATGATCCAGGAAGCGGCCTATTCTTCGCTGCTGCTGGAGGACAGGCGCGAGTTTCATGCGCGCGTGGCGTCGTGGCTTTTGCAGGAGGCGTCGATCAGGGCAAGCAGCCAGCCTGCCGTGCTCGGCTATCACTATGCGCGCGCGGGCAACATTCCCGAGGCGATCGAAGCGTGGCTGCACGCGGGCAAATCGGCGCTCCGCCGGTCGGCCACCAAGGAGGCGGTGGTTCATCTTCGCGAAGGCCTCTCGCTGATTCCGAAGCTGCCCGCTTCCCCGCAACGCTTCGAAACCGAGATCGCGCTGCAATCCAGCCTGGCGATGGCGTACACCGCCAATGCGGGATGGTCCGATCCGCACGTTTACGAATCCTATAATCGCGCGCTCAAACTCTGCGAGAGCCATGGCACCATCAGCGAGAAGGCGGCGGTCCTGTGGGGAAGCACCATCGCCAAGCTGGTCAATTGCGAGCTTGCCAAGGGTCTCGGGCAATCGGAGGATTTCGTCCGGCGGGCCGAGGAGTGGCGCGACGGCGAGGCCGCGCTGATGGCGTACACCGCCGCCCTGATCGCCAATTTCTTTCTCGGCCGTCTGGAGCAGGCGAGCGAGCTCGCGGCGCTCATCAGCGCCCGCTACAATCCCCGTGAGCACGGCAAGCTGGTTCAGATCTACCAGCATGATCCGTTGATCGTGTCGCTGGTCTATTCCGGCCATGTCGAGTGGCTGCTGGGCCGGCCCGGCCGGGCAAGGGAGTGCTGTGAGACCGCGCGGCAGCTCGCAAACGAGCTCGGGCATCCTTTCATGCTGGCATTTGCCGCCATCCTCGGCGTGTCCGATCACTGGTATGAAGGCGATCTCGCGGCCAATCTCGCCAGCGTCGAACGCGGCCTGGAGGTCGCCAATGAGTATGGCTACCCGATGTACGGGGTGATCGGTCCGTTGTGGGCGACCTCCGCGCTGGCGGCGCGGGGCCCGGCGCCGGAGGTGCTGGAGAAACTGTGCGGCCTGCTCGAGAAACTACCCGCCGAGAATCGCTGCATTCAGATGCCGCTCTATCGAATTCTGCTCGCCACGGAATTCGGACGGATCGGGCAGATCGAGCGGGCGCGAAACTTCGCGGCCTCGGCGGCGTCGCTGGTAGAGCAGACCGGCGAAAGCTGGGCAGCGCCCGAGATCTATCGGATTCAGGGTTCGCTGCTGTGCCGCGAACCGTCGCGGGACGACCGGGCCGCCATGCGTCTGTTCAAGCGCTCGCTCGCATCGGCGAGGAAGATCGGGGCGGTCGGTTGGGAATTGCGCACGGCGATCAGCATGGCGCATCTGGCCGAGAGCGGATCGGCGCGCGCCGAAGCGCGGGACTTGCTGATGTCGACCCGGGCGAAATTCGCGTCCGCGGAAACCTCGCGCGACCTGCGCGAGGCGGATGAACTGGTCAGGGCCTTGAACCGGTGAATGCAGGTTGCCATGACCGCCGAATGACCCTGGGTCGGCTGCTCACGTCGTCAGCGATCCCAGGTATCGGATCGCCGACAGGCTCGGGAGGAACGTATAGGCGCCACCCCGGGTCGAAACGAACTCGGGGAATCCGCGCAGCCGGATCGTGCCGCCGGATTTGAGCGGCAGGTCGAACCAGCTGGTGGCGGGATCGTTGGTGCCCGTGATCGGATCGTTGGAGCCGGTGATGCGCGGATCCTGCAGGCCGAGGTTCAGCCAGTCGCAGGACATCGCCTCGAACTGGGCGCCGAGGCTGGCGCCGATGAAATTGCCGAGCAGCCCCCGTTCCGGTTGGTCCCCGTTGGGCGTCGCCGGATCATAGGCCGGTCCATAGGGTACGCCGCGGCGGACCAGGCGCCGGCTGTTGTTGGCCACCCTTTGCACGATCTGCCCGCCGCGCGGGTTGCAGCGGCGGATATGGGCGCCGTAGGGGCAGCGTGAGTTGTGATCATAGTCGAACCTCGCCTGGTCCACGCCGGGATCGGGCAGGTCCGCCGAAAGGGCCAGCGGCGTGCCATCGCGCCATCGGCCGCACAAATTGGCGGCGACCACCTCGCGCAAGGCGGCATGACGCGAGGGCGATTTGATGGAGAGCACCTGGCAGATTTTTGTTTCCGCGCCTGGCGGCAGCACTTCGTCGACCTGCGTGTGCTTGAGCAGATCGGATGCGGCCTGATCGAGATAGTTCTCGAAGCCCACGACGTCCTGTCGCAGCACGCGGAAGGCGTTGAAGGTGCCGTTGTGTCCGAGTTCGGCGGGCTGGGGCACCCGCCATAGCAAACCTTCCAGATTGGTCTTGTGTCCGAGCAGCACGGTGCCGAGCGGCGCCATGGGTTGCCCGTCGGCATGGCGCTCCGGGTCGTGAACGCCCTCGAACCGTGGTTGCATGATGTTGTCGCGGTATCCGAAGTGAACGAAGTCGCCGTTGAAATTATATCCCTCGCGCATGCCGAGCAGCCTCAGCGCGTTTCGATCGAGGGCGCGCTGCTGCACGTGGTCCAGCTGCTCGATTTTTTCGGCATAGATCGTTGCGATGAGATGAATGCGTCCGGGCTCGTCGAACGGCGATGGCCAGGTTTCCGGCGCGCTCTGCCCGACATCCCCGAGCTTGATGGCGCGGGCGGTCATGCCCTCGATGAATTCGTTGGGGAACATTTCAAGCGAGGCGGTCGGCGTGCCGAGGGCGCGCAGTCCCTCGTAGGTCAGGCCGATGTTGAAACAGGTGTCGGGCCGGGCTTTCCCCCAATCCCCCGTCGTGATCTGCGGCACGTCGTGGTCGCGGCCGGAGATCGCGGCGGCGAGCCAGCGCCGGGCCGCGATCCGATCGGCGACTTCGAGGATGAGATATCGCACGTACGGCTTCCTCGTGTAGCCGCGCAGGATGTTGCCCTGCAGATCGGAGAGATCGAACATCGCGCTCACCAGCCTAGCCCCAGTTGCTTGCGGACCTGTGCCACCGAAAATCCGGGATACGCCCGGTAGCCGCTGCCAAGCGAAACGTTGGCGTTGGCGCGCAGCTGAAGCACCATCTTGCGCGGCAGCAGCGTCAGATCGTCATTGACGGGCGACACGTTCCTGTCGCCGTTCAGCGCTTCCTGGTCGCGCAGAAAGTCGGTGGGCGTGTCCGGCACCTGGTACAGGTCGCGCTCGTGCACCCACTGGATGAACGCCTCGACATTCTTCTCGCACGGAATCACTTTTTCTCCACCCTCGACGAGGCCGACCACGGCGTCGAACACCTCGCCGATCGTGGCGATGAAATCGCGGATGTAATTGGTGAAGTCGCCGTCATAGACCGAAAACATGCAGATGTTGTCGCCGACGATGACGAAGCGCGCGAAGTGCACCGTGCCGACATTGTTCAAGCCGGCGAAGATCGCGTCCTTGTGCTGCGCGATCGCCATCGCGGCGTGCGCGCGTCCGATCGGCGACTTGTCCTTGAGCGGCATGATCAGGTTCATCATGCACTGGACATTGTCGCTGTGCTGGAACGACGGATGCGGACCGCCGGGCAGCGGCTTCACCGGCGTCCACCATGCCCACAACGGCACCAGGATCCGTGCTGCCACGAACTTAAAAAGGGACGTTTCGGGCAGCCGGTCCACAAAACGATCCATGATCCCTTCGTCACGCGACATCGTCCGGTCTCCATTTGAAGGGACATCCGCCGCGCATTTCACGCGAGACTTCGTAGGCGCCGAGGCGGGCTTCGAGGATCGGATCGTTGGAGGCTTCGATGCCGGGCGCGAGGCGGCAGGGATTGAAGCTGATGCGCTCTCCGGCGGCGGCCTGGTCGTCGCCCTCGGGGATCTCGGTGAGGGTGAGGGTGCCCATGGCGACACGGACGCGGGTTCCCGGCCAGGGCTTGGTGCAATCGTCGATCGCATCGCCCTCTTCGCCGATGGTCATCATCAGCATGAACCGGGCCGGCCACCGCCGCAGACGGTCTTTGAGCTCCTCGAACAGATATTTGTCTTTCGGTACGGCCTTGGGGTCGGTGTTGTTCACGCCGGCGACCGGCTGCCAGTAGAAGCGAACCGGGCGGCGAACGCCATCGGGCGCCGTCACCCAGAAGGTATGGACGGCATGATAGCTCGCGCGGGCATAGCTCTCCGGTGCGCCGATCGTGCCGACCTGAAAGATGCCCAGCTGGGCGAACCGGTGCCGGTTGGCGTAACGAAGCGCGCCCGCGTCGACGCTCTGGGTTTCGCCCGCGTAGGGCGTGCGGGGAGGGATCTTGAGCTGCAGAAAATCTGCGATCTTCAGCAGCCAGTGCCGTCGCCGATGCGGCTCGCGCTTCGCAACCCTGGAAAATTCGAAGAAGTCGTCGACATTGCGGACGAAGAATTCGCCGAGCGTCGTCGCGATCAGGTCGCTTGCCGTCGTGTCCCGCAAGTGGAAGCGTACCGCCATGCCACGGACATCGGACCATCCATCGTGCTGCTCCAGGCCCCCCAATCCGTTGGAGAACCGGATCGAGACGTCGACGGGCTCTCCGTTGAAATGTTCCGCAATGCAATAGGTGCGCGCCACCTCCGACGCCACGAATTTGCCCTTCACGCCGATGCCGATGGTATGAACCGGCCGTCTCCCTGGGACGGGAGCCGGCAAATTGTCGTGGATGACCTGAACGAGGCGCTTTGCTGTTGACGGATCGACCATGCCCCCTCCGAGATGGACGGACCGCGGGATGCGTTTGGCGACTCCGGCGCGGTGCCTATCGAATTCAGCCCTGTTCCCTTCTTCAAATGTTACCTTCGATCCGCGGCCGAATGTGTGATGTGGTTCACAATATGAAAGGGCTGCGCGAGCGGACGGTCAAATCCGGCCGGCGGCCGCCACCTTGAGGTGGAACGGCAGCATCGTCACCGACATCGGCAATCGTCCGATGCTTTCGCCGTCGACGTCGGCGCGGACCATTTGATCGCTGTCGATCGTGATCCGCGTCGCGTGACGCCGCGACACTTTCGGGTGCGCCAGATAGCTGCCGTCGCCGAGCCTGGGGACGATCTTGGTCAGGGTCTCCCAATGACCGATGTCTCCGACCATGATCAGGTCGAATTTGCGGTCGCCGGGGTCGGCGCCGGGGGCGAGCATCAGCCCTTCGCCGGCGCCGTCGAAGCTGCACAGCATCAGCGACCACATCGGCAGCCTCTGTTCGGCCTCGTCGTCGATCCTGATGCGGTAGTCATGCGGGTTGTAGGTTAGCGACGTGAAGGCGGTCATCAGGATGTAGCTGAACGGGCCGAGCCGCTTCAGCAGTGGCACGCGTTGCGCGCGCCAGGAGATGGTGGCGGCGGCGCCGACAATAGCGAGCACGAAGCCGTAGCGGGTCACCTGGTTGCCGCCGTACCCCCTGGCTTCGGCGCGGAAGACGTCGATGTCGCGGGTGTGGCCCATGGCGATCGCCTTGCTGGCCGCTTCGAAGGAGATCTGGCCGAAGGAGCGGCACAGTTCGTTCGACGTGCCGCCCGGCAGTTGCGCCAGCACCAGGTCGTCCACGATCGGACGATCGTCCGCGATCACGCCGTTCATCATTTCGCTGAAGGTGCCATCACCGCCGACGGAGATCAGGCGCCGGTAACCGGCATCGACCGCTTCCCGCGCCAGCAGCGTCGCATGATTGGGGGCGCTCGTCGTCGCGATGTCGTCGTCATCGAGCGGGCCGAGATGCTTTTCGAGTTCGGCGCGGATCTGCGGCCAGCGCCTGCCGCAACCGCCCTTGTTCGCCATTGGATTGACGATGATTCTGGACTTCACGGCCGTCTCCGCGCGCGATGACGATCGCGTCAGCTTGACGTCGGCGAAGGGGCGAAGCAACCGGAAAGCGAACTCTTCGCTTGTGCAACAAATGCTGCGGACGCGTTATCGCAGCCACGAAAGCTTCGCGCGGGAGAGCAGGCGGCTTCTCACGAAAAGAACGCGATCTTCTCGGCCTGGCTCATGCGACGGATCGGCGCCAGCGGGTCGTTGGCCGCGGTGATCGGCTTTTTCAGCAAGCCGCTGGCGATCAGGCTGGAGCCAAGCGACATTTCCACGGCGGGTGCCGGGACAGGAGCGGGCGGCGAAGGTGGCGCTTGAACGACCTGTTGAACAGGCGGCGCGACGAAAACCGGTTCAGGCGCTTTGGCGACGATCGTGGGGGCCACCGGAACTGGCTCGGTGGGAGCAGGCTCGGGGGGACGGGCTTGCTCGGCGACCGCCTCGGCGATCTCGATTTCGTCGTCGCCGATCGGATCGGGCGCGCCCATCTCCATCGCGATCATGTCGAGGACCGCCTCGTCCTGGGCGTCGGCATCCGCTGCGTTCGTATCCGTCGTGCCTGTGGTCGTTTCGTCAGCGTCCTGCGCGTCGGCATTCTGGAACGCGGTCTCCGGAGCGGCCGCTTCCGCGACGGCCGCGACCGCGGCAGGTTGCGGGGTTTCCGTTGGCGCGGGTTCGGCGTGCACGCGCGGGGCGACGGGCGGCGCCTTGTCAGCTGGCGGCGCCTTGTAAACGGACGACGCCTTGGCAGCTTCCCTTGCGAAAAACGCTTCGGCGATCTCTGCCACCAGGTCCAATGCCGGTGCGGCCGGGGCGGGCGCCGCCGCTTCGGTCTCCATCTCCATCGACGCATCGTCGTCGGTGAATTCCACCAGCCGGCCCTGCAGGGCGGCAAAGGCCGCGCGCAGCGCCAGGCGCGCCTCGTCGGAGGAGAACTGGTCGGTGCTCTTTTCGATGACGGTGACCTGCGAATCGATCAGGTCGCAGATCCGACCGTCATTGCCGATTTCCCGTAAGCGCCAGGCGATTTCCCGCAACACCCGCGCGCCCTTGCGGACCGGTGCCATCCGTTTTTCCAGCGCCAGGCTGTCGAGTGCCTCCATCGCCGATTCCTCGGCCGCTTCGACCAGACTGCGGATGGCGGCGAGCGCCTCGGTGAGCCGATCCTGCGCGGCGGCGGCCGCGGCGACAGCGTCCTTGGCCTGCTGCGCCGAAAGGCCTTCCTCGCGCTGCAGGTTTGCTTCGCGCTCGAGTTCTTCTTCGCGCTGCGCGGCAAGATTTTGTTCGATCCGCGCTACCGCGTCCAGCACCATGCGGGTGTCGGCATTGCGGTTGCGCTTGGCGTATTCGGTCAGGAACCAGCGGCCCCGCGAGGTTTCCATGAAGGCTTCGGCGATCGCGGCATAATCTTCCTCCCGCGGCAGCGTGGCGCGTGCCGAGATCGGAGAGAGGGCGAATACGTCGTCAGCCATGTCAAACTCTTCGCGCAAATCAACGCGCACTGCGATAACGAGACAACACGATATTGCCCGAATCGCAATTGAATTGATGCAGAGCGAATCACAAATCCCCACAGCTTCTCAAGATGTATCCCGGCGTTTCGCGACCCGGGTGGCGTTGTTTTACGGCACCCTGTTCGGAATGACCGGCGCTCATCTGCCGTTTTTCACGGTCTGGTTGAAGGCGGTCGGGATCGATGCGTTCTGGATAGGCCTGATCACGGCCGTCCCCGCGGTGACCCGGTTTACGGCGCTGCCGCTGGTGACAGGACTGGCGGAACGGCGCCAGGCCTTGCGCGGCGGCATCGTCGTGACCGCCTTTGCCACGGCTTTGGGCTTCTTCCTCCTCGGCACCCAGCATTTGCCGGTGCTGGTGTTTCTGGTCTACGCCCTGACCTGTTGCCTGTGGACGCCGATGGTACCGCTGACCGATGCCTATGCGTTGTGCGGCGTGAAACGCTACGGCCTGAACTACGGGCCGTTGCGGCTGTGGGGCTCGGCCGCCTTCGTCCTGGGCGCACTGGTCTGCGGCATGCTGTTCGACCTGATCGCCGCCAAGAACCTGATCTGGATCATCGCCGGCGCTGCCGCGCTCGGGGCGCTGGCGAGCCTCGCACTGCCGTCGCTGGACGACACCAGGACGGCCCGCCCGGATAGCGGCGGGGCGGGCGCGCTGCTGCGCGACGGCGGCTTTATCGCCGTCATTGTCGCGTCGGCGCTGATCCAGGGCAGCCACGCCGCCTATTACATTTTTGCGTCGATCGCCTGGCAGCAGGCGGGATATGACGGGCTGACGATTGCGATTCTCTGGGTGTTGGGCGTGATCGCCGAGATCGTGCTGTTCGCGCTGTCGCCGCGATTTGTCCTGCCGCCGTGGATGCTGGTGGTGATCGCGGCGCTCAGCGCGGCCGTGCGCTGGGCGGTCATGGCGCAGGATCCGCCGTTGGCCGTTCTCGCGATCGTCCAGCTCGCGCATGCGCTGAGCTTCGGGCTGACGCAGGTCGGCATCATGGGATTGATGCTGCGTCAGGTGCCCGGCCACGTGATGGCGCGGGGGCAGGGCTACATGACCGCCTGCGGCGGCATCGTCGCCGGCCTCGCCTCGGTCGCGTCAGGCACGATCTACGAAAGCTGGGGACAGGGCATCTATTACGTCATGGCGGCGATGGCCGCGTCGGGCGGGCTCGTGATCTGGCTGGCGCGGCGGCGGCTCGCCCATCAGCCCCACAAGACGGCTTCCGGCGGGTAGACCAGGCTGCCGTCATAGCGCAGCCCGTTCTCGCGGTCGTGCGCCAGCAGCAGCGGACCATCGAGATCGACGAATCGGGCCTGCGGCGCCAGCAGCATGGCGGGCGCCATCGCCAGTGAGGTTGCGACCATGCAGCCGATCATGATTTCAAAGCCGAGCGCGTGCGCGGCGTCCGCCATCGCGAGCGCTTCCGTCAGCCCGCCGGTCTTGTCGAGCTTGATGTTGACCGCGTCGTAGCGCCCGCGCAGTTCGTCGAGCGAGGCGCGGTCATGCACGCTTTCGTCGGCGCAGACCGCGATCGGCCGCCGGATGCGCGCCAGCGCCTCGTCGCCGCCGGCCGGCAGCGGCTGCTCGACCAGCGTCACGCCGGCATTGGCGCAGGCGGCCAGGTTTTGTTCGAGGTTGCCCGGGGTCCAGGCCTCGTTGGCGTCCACGATCAGTTCGGACTCAGGCGCCGCCTTGCGCACCGCGGCGATCCGCGCCTCGTCGTCCTCGCCGCCGAGCTTGACCTTCAGCAGCGGCCGGTGCGCGGCTTTCGCGGTCGCCGAGGCCATGGCGGCCGGCGTACCGAGCGAGATCGTGAACGCGGTGGTGCAGGGGCGCGGCGCCGGCCGGCCGAGCAGGGTCCAGACCCGCTGCCCGGCGCGCTTGGCCTCCAGATCGAGCAGCGCGCAATCCAGCGCGTTGCGGGCGGCGCCCGCCGGCATCGCCGCCTGCAGCGCTGCGCGGTCCAGCCCCTTCGCAAGTGGCTCCCGCATTGCATGAAGCGCTTCAAGTGTCGCTTCCGGCGTCTCGTGGTAGCGCGGGTAGGGCACGCATTCGCCGCGGCCGCTCGCGCCGTCCTGGCTGACCGTGGCAATCACGGTCACGGCCTCGGTCTTGGCCCCGCGGCTGATCGTGAAGCTGCCCGCGATCGGCCAGCGTTCTATGCTGACGGCAAGCTTTCGAGATGGGCTGGAAGTCATTTTAAAATCTGGCAATTTCTGAACCGCAAGCTTGCCCGGCGCGGCCAACTATGGCTGGTTAGGGACGGATTCGACAAGGCGTATGGCGTGCGGAACCTGAACGTTTTGCATCGATACCGTACTGGCCTCGAGGGGTAGGCATCGTGAGCGGCGACCCGACATTGGAGCGGATAGCGCAAGGCAACGGGCTGGCGCTGTGTGCGACCGGGTCATGGACAGCCCGCTTTGCGCCGGTGCTGGAACGGATGGTCGCGGACGCCGAAAAACTCGGCGGCAAGTCGCCCAACATCGTCATTGACGCCTCCCGGGTGTCCAAGCTCGACACCTTTGGCGCCTGGCTGATCGAGCGGCTGCGCCGCAGCCTGACCCAGGGCGGCGTCGAGACCGAAATCGCCGGGCTCTCGGCCAATTATGCCAGTCTGGTCGACGAGGTGCGCCGGGTGAAGGCCGAGCCGGCCGTCGAGACCGACCGGGTGACCATATCAGGCATGCTGGAACAGATCGGTCGTGCCGTGGCCGGCGTCGGCGGCACGCTGATCGGGCTGATCGAAATGCTGGGCGCGGTGCTGGCGGCAGCCGGCCATGTCCTGATCCGCCCCCGCGGCTTCCGCATGACCTCGACCATCCATCATCTGGAGCAGGTTTGCTGGCGCGCAGTGCCGATCGTGGTGCTGATCACGTTCCTGATCGGCTGTATCATTTCGCAACAGGGCATCTTCCATTTCCGAAAATTCGGCGCCGACATCTTCGTGGTCGACATGCTGGGCGTGCTGGTGCTGCGCGAGATCGGCGTGCTGCTGGTCGCGATCATGGTGGCGGGCCGCTCCGGCTCGGCCTACACCGCCGAACTCGGTTCGATGAAGATGCGCGAGGAGATCGACGCGCTGCGCACCATGGGTTTCGACCCGATCGAGGTCCTGATCCTGCCGCGGATGCTCGCTTTGGTGCTGGCATTGCCGATCCTCGCCTTCCTCGGCGCGATGGCCGCGCTCTACGGCGGCGGGCTGGTGGCCTGGCTCTATGGCGGCGTCGAGCCCGAGGCGTTCCTGCTGCGCCTGCGCGACGCCATCTCGATCGACCATTTCATCGTCGGCATCATCAAGGCGCCGGTCATGGCCGCCGTGATCGGCATCGTCGCCTGCGTCGAGGGGCTGGCGGTGCAGGGCAGCGCTGAATCGCTCGGCCAGCACACGACATCCTCCGTCGTAAAGGGGATATTCTTCGTGATCGTGATGGACGGCGTGTTCGCGATCTTCTTCGCATCGATCGGAATGTGACCATGGCGGAGGAGATTTCCGACGCGATCATCCGCGTTCGCGACATTACGGTTCAATTCGGCAAGACGCGGGTGCTGGATGGGCTCAACCTCGACGTCAAGCGCGGCGAAATCCTGGGTTTCGTCGGGCCTTCGGGGGCCGGCAAATCGGTATTGACGCGGACCATCATCGGCCTGGTGCCGAAGATCGCCGGGCGCATCGAGGTGTTCGGCGTCGATCTGGATGCGGCGAGCACCGCCGAGCGCCGCGGGGTCGAGCGCCGCTGGGGCATCCTGTTCCAGCAGGGCGCGCTGTTCTCCTCGCTCACCGTGCGCCAGAATATCCAGTTCCCGGTGCGCGAATATCTCAGGGTGTCGCAGCGGCTGCTCGACGAGATCATGGTGGCGAAACTCGGCATGGTGGGCCTGAAGCCCGAAGTCGCCGACCGCTATCCCTCCGAACTCTCAGGCGGCATGATCAAGCGCGTGGCGCTGGCGCGTGCGCTCGCGCTCGATCCCGAACTGGTGTTCCTGGACGAGCCGACCTCGGGCCTCGATCCGATCGGCGCGGGCGATTTCGACGAGCTGGTGCGCACCCTGCAGCGCACTTTGGGCCTGACCGTTTTCATGGTAACGCACGACCTCGACAGCCTTTACACGGCCTGCGACCGGATCGCGGTTTTAGGGAACGGTAAGATCATTGCTGCAGGTTCGATTGCCGACATGCAGGCTTCCCAGCATCCCTGGCTCAGGCAATATTTTCATGGCAAGCGCGCCCGCGCGGTCATGGGGTAGAGCGTTTTCCAGCGAAGTGGGAGCTGTTCGCGCTTGGAATACGCGCAAAACAAATAATCTAGAGCCCCGTTCCGACTCAATCGGAATGGGGATCCAGCGCAGGATCACGAAGCGGGTAGCGGGTTTTGATGCGATCATGCCCGAACATGCGATAAACGACGGGTTGGGTCGGCGAAGCTGACCGGATCCAGCTTCCGGAGTACCTTGAGTTATGGAAACGCGGGCGAATTACGTCCTGATCGGGGCCTTTACGCTGGCGGTGATCGCCGCGGCGTTCGGCTTCGTGCTGTGGTTTCAGAGCCTGCACACCACCAAGCTGCGCAGCCCGATCCGCATCGTGTTCGAAGGCCCGGCGTCCGGCCTGCGCAACGGCGGTAGCGTCAATTTCAACGGTATCCGGATAGGGGAAGTCGTTTCGGTCAAGCTCGACAACCCCCGCCGCGTGGTCGCACTCGCGATGGTTGAGAACAACGCACCGATCCGGAAAGACACCCTGGTCGGTCTCGAGTTCCAGGGCCTGACCGGGGTCGCCGCGATCTCGCTGAAAGGCGGCGAGGAGAACGCCGCCGCCGTGCCGCTCGACGAGGACGGCGTGCCGATGCTGACCGCCGACCCGAGCGCGCTGCAGGACGTTACCGAGTCGATCCGCGCCACCTTGCAGAACGTCAACCGCATCGTCGCCGACAACCAGGAGTCGGTGAAGAACTCGCTGCGGAACCTGGAAACCTTCACCGCCGCGCTCGCGCGCAACTCCGAGAAGATCGACAACGTCATGCTGCGGGTCGACGGCGTGATGGGCAAGGCCGACAGCCTGATGCTCGGGCTGAACACCATCGCGGGCGGCGCCGCCGGCGGCGAATTGAACCTGATGGTGAAATCGATCCGCGAACTCGCCGAGGATTTCGACAAGCGCTCGGGCGCGCTGATGGCCGACGGCCGCCGCACGCTCGCCGACATCAGCCGCGCCGTGAACAATTTTGATCGCAACCCGAGCCGCGTGATTTTTGGTGGCAGCAACAACGCCCCCCCGCCGCCGCCGGAGCCAACCGCTTCGACCCCGCCCAGAGGCGCGAACGCCTCGGCGCCGCCGAGGGTGCCAGCTGGGCAGAAGCGGCAGTAAGCTGATTACGCTTCGCTAGTCCGTACTGTGGCCTTCAACCAAATTGTTTCAAACTCGTCTTTTGTGATCGCCACAGCATCGAACTCAGGCATTAAAGCAATTTGCAAAAGCGTCGGTAGCGGTTCGAGACTTAAGAAAGTCGTCCCCTCAGGCGTAGAGCGATCGGCATATCCGAGCGACCCGTCGGGAAATACTTCCACTTTCCTGACCTCCCACCGTTTATCGTCCAACTCGCTGTAAAGCAGGAGTGGCGTGTCAAGGGCGTTCTGTTTCCAACCGACCTTTATGTAGTCCACCGCCAAAGCCATTCCCAATCAAGCGATCAACAGTATGTTGCTGCAGTCTTTGATCAACGGTTGGAAAAACAAAACGGAGGCATCGCTGCCTCCGTTTCTAGATGTCCGATTGATCTAAGCCTTACCCAAGCCGCCCGGCCGCGTGTGCGAGCAGGGTGTAGACCAGCCCGGTCTCCGAGGTGAGGTGGCTGCGCAGCGCCTGCGGGCCGCGGTCGTCGCGCGCGACCTCGTCGAGCAGCCGTTCGAACTCGGCGATGTAGCGGTCGACCGTCTGCTTGAAGCTCCGATCGGCGCGGTATTTGCGCGAGACCTCGTCGAACGCCTTCTGCCCGGCCGGCGTGTACAGCCGCTTGGTGAACGCCTTGCTCTCGCCGCGCTGGTAGCGGTCCCACATTTCGCCCGCGAGGTTGCGATCCATCAGCCGGCCGATGTCGAGCGACAGCGACTCCAGCGGATTGGCGGCTGGCTGCGGGGCGCGGCCGCGGGGCGGCTGTCCGACGCCGGCGTCGGTGCGATGGAGCAGGTCGGACAGCCACCCGTCCTGACCGCCGCCCGCCGGCGACATCGGCGGGGCTTCGGCGCGGCGGCCGCTCGACCCGCCGAGGTCCGGCGGCGGCAGCGTCGAGGCGCTCGGCATGTCGCGCATGCGGACTTCGCTTTCGCGCATCCGCGGCTCGTTCTCGCGCATCCGCGTCTCGCTGCTCCGGTTGGTGACGGCCGCGATCAAAGGCTGCTCTTCCTGGCGCGGCGGGGTGGGGCGGCTTGCGGTCACGACGTCGAGGCCGCGGCCGTGATGGGCGACGATCCGGTTGAGTTCGGCAAGCGCCTCGATCTGGTCGACGATCACCTTGCGCATCTGCGCGGTGTTGTCGGCGGCCTCCTGCGGCATCTCCAGCACGCCGCGGCGCAGTTCGTTGCGGGTCTGCTCGAGCTCGTCGTGCATTTCGGCGGCCATCTGCTTCATCGCCTGCACCATCGACGCGAACTTCTCGGTCGACTGCTTGAACATCGCGTCCGTCTCGATGTTGCTCTGCTGGTACATGTCGCTCATCGCGTCGATGGTCTGCCGGCGCTCGTTCTCGGCCGCCGCACGCACCGCTTCGAACTGCCGGTTGAGTGCGGCCGAGCCCGCGCCGGCGGTTTCGGCGACCACGCGCGCGATGTCGCGGGCGCGCTCTTCGGCCGCGGCGAGCGATTCGTCGAGCAGGGTGGTGAAGCGCGACAGCCGCTGGTCGAGGTCGGTGGTGCGCAAGTCGATGGTGGTCACCAGCGAGTCGAGCTGCGACTTGCGGTCGGCGACCGAATTCGTGGTGGTGCGGTTGGCCTGTTCGACGGCGCCGGCCGCCTCGACCAGCTCCTTGCCGTGCCGCTCGAACTCGCTCGACAGCGCGCCGAGATCTTCCAGCGCCTTCGAGGTCTTGCTGTTGAAGACGGTGAGCTGGTCTTCCAGGGTCTGCGTGGCGAGGCCGTTGCGGGCGGTGACGTCGTTCATGGCCGAGACGAAGTCGGCGACGCGGGTCACCAGCGCGCGTTCCAGCGAGTTGAGATTGTCGTGGGCGCCGGTCAGCACTTCCTGCAGCAGGATGTTGCCCTCGCGCAGCCGCTCGAACAGCGCCACCGTGTCGGTGCGCAGGATCTTGCTGGTCTCCTGCATTTCGGTGACGGCGGCGATCGAGACCTGGCGCGACTGGTCGATGGCCGAACGCGACGCCTGTTCGAGGTCCTTCAGCGACTTGGCCACCGCGCCGGTGGCTTGGTCGCCGGCGGTCGTGATGGTGCGCGCGACTTCCGAGCCGTGGGTCGCCATCGATTGCGCGAACGCCTGGCCGCGGGTCTCGATCGATTTCAGGGCGTCGGAGGTGACGCGATCGATGTCGCCCGTGAGCTGCGTGGTCCTGCTGCCGAGCGCCTCGACCAGCGAACCGCGGCGGGCGTCGACGATCTGCGCGAGACGGTCGGTCTGCTGCTGGACATAGGTGACGATCTCGTCGGTCTTGCCGGTCATCGTCGAGCCGAAACTGGTGCTGGCGGCCAGTACAGAACGCTCGATCTCGATCGAGGTCGACTTGACCTTGGTGGTCACCTCGTTGGTGGCGGCGATCAGCACGCTCTGCGCGTTCTGCGCGGTGGTCTGGATGGTATCGGTCGTGCCTGTCGTGACGACGTTGATCGATCGCTCCATGTCGGCGGCGATCGCCTTGATCTGGTTCGCGGCCTCGGAAGAGGTCGCGGAAAGCGAGGTCTGGGCGTCGCGCGCGGTGCCGAGGATGACGGCGGCGGCGTTGGTTCCGACGGTGGTCAGCGTGCGTTCGACGTCGATCGCCAGCGACTTGACGTGGTTGGCGGCTTCCGTCGACGCCGTGATCAGCGTGTTCTGCGCTTCGCGCGCGCCCGTCGTGATCGACTCGGCGGTGGCGTTGCCGGCCATCGACAGCGAGCGCTCGACATCGGATGTGAGCGACTTGACCTGGGTCGAGGCTTCGGCGGAAGCGCTGAGCAGGGCGCTTTGCGCCTCGCGCGCGCCGGCCGTGATCGCCTCGGCCGTTGCAACCCCGCTGATCGAGAGCGAACGCTGGACGTCGGCGGCAAGCGACTTGACCTGGTTGGCGGCCTCGGTGGAAGCGGCGACCAGCGTACTCTGGGCCTCGCGCGCGCCCGCGGTGACGGCTTCGGCGGTCGAGGTTCCGGCGAGCGACAGCGAGCGCTCGACGTCGGAGGTCAGCGACTTGACGTGGTTGGCGGCATCCGAGGACGCCGTCACCAGCATGTTCTGCGCCTCGCGCGCGCCGGCCAGGACCGACGCGGCGGTGGCGTCGCCGGCGGCCGACAGGGTGCGCTCGACGTCCGCGGCCAGCGATTTGATCTGCGAGGCCGCCTCGGAGGAGGCCGACACCAGCGTGGCCTGCGCCTCCTGGGCGCTGGTGAGGATCGATACGGCGGCGCCGGTACCGATCGCGGTCAGCGAGGCCTCGACCTCGGCGGAGGTCAGTTTCAGCTTCTCGCCGACGTCGGAGGACACCGTCAGCAGCGCCTGCTGTGCGCTGCGCGCGCCGGTCTGGATGGTCTCGGCGGTGTTGACGACGAGGTTGGTCAGCGACCGCTCGGCGTCCTCGACATGCGACTTGATTCCGGACGACAGCATCTCGGCGCGCGCCGTCAGGTCTTCGCTGGCCTGGCGGCCGCTGCTCTCGATCCGGCCGGCCACCGCCTCGATGCGGGTGCCGAGCAGATCCTCGAACTGCGCCACGCGGGTATCGATTTGGCCGGCAATGGCGCCGACCCGGCTCTCGATGCCGCTGGCGATATCGCCGACGCGGATATCGATCCCGCCAACGAGGTTGTCGACGCGGGTCTCGAGGCCCTGATGGATTTCCTGGAACCGCGCCTGGATGGTGTCGGCGAGATGGACGCTGCGGCCGTCGATGGTCTCGGTGACGTTGGCGATGCGATGGTCGATTGCCGCAATCGCCTGCGCGGTGCCGTCGGTCAGCGAGGAGGTGAGGAGGGTGAGCCGCTGGTCGATCGACTGGATCGCCTGCGCCGCACCGTCGGTCAGCGATCCCGTCAGCGAGCCGAGCCGGCCCTCGATGGTTTCGGTGACGGATTTGGCGCGGCTGTCGAAGCTCGTCTCCAGCGATTTCAGCCGCCCGTCGATGGTCTCGTCGAACGACTTGATCTTGCTGTCGAGCGAGGCGTCGAGGCCGGTGACGCGGGTGCCGAGCGTGGTTTCGAACTGCAGCAGGCGCTGATCCAGCACCGCGGTGATCTCGCCGCTGTTGGCGACCAGGCGGGTGTCGAAGGTGTCGACGTAGGTCTTCAGATTGTCGCTGATTTCCTGGGTGCGCTGTCCCATGCGCTCGACGATCTCGCCGCCGAAGGTTTTGACGGTGCGGTCGAACTCGGAGATATGACGCGTGATCAACGCGCCGAGCGTGCCGCTGTCACGCGCGAATTTCTCCGCAAGCTCGCTGCCCTGGTTCTTCACCAGTTCTTCGTAGGCGTTCATCTGCAAAGCGAGGCTGTCGTGCGCGTTCTCGGTCTGGCCGATCACCTTGGCGACCAGCGTATTCACGGTCACGTCCAGCGCTTCGCTGGCCTTGTCGCCGGAGGTGAGGATGCGGCTGGCGAGCCGGTTGCCGGCGTCGTCGATCTTGTTGACGAGGTCGCCCGAGCGCAGTTCGAGTTCCAGCAGCAGCGAGTCGGAAGAGTTCTTCAGGGAGTCGTGGACCTGCTCGGTGCGGTCGGAAATGCCGTCGACGATGGTCGAGGAGCGCTGCTCGAATTCTCCGGTGATGCGGTCGATGCGCTCGTTCAGCATCTCGTGAACACGGTCGGCGAGGTCGACGAACTCGTCATGGACGTGGCCGGTCTTGAAGTTGAGGCTGGTGGTCAGCCGTTCGGAGGCGTCGAGCACCGCGCGGGTGGTCTCGGCGCTGGCTTCCTCGAGGCGGTCGAGCAGGTCGCCGCCGCGCTCGCCGAGCGCGAGAATCATGTTGTCGCCGGCGTGGCTGAGCGCGCTCGTGATGTGCTGGCCGCGCTCTTCCAGCGCGCCGGTGATGCTTTTCGCGACCTCGTCGACGCGCGAGGCGATGGCATCCGAGATCAGCGCGATGTCGTGGCGCAGGTCGATCTGGACGCCGGAGATGGCGCTGCGGACCTGCTCGGCCTGGCCGACCAGATTGTCGCGCTGATGGGCGATGTCCTGCAGCAGCGCGCGGATCCGCACCTCGTTGTCGGAATAGGCGCGCTCGAGCGCGGCGACTTCGTTGGCGACCAGCGATTCCAGTTCGCCGGCGCGCGCGATCGCGCGCTCGACGCCGTCGCCCATCGCTGCAACTTCCCGGCGAATCGCCTGACCCACGGTGACCATCGAATCGGCGGCGGCGCCCTCGGGCTCGGAGAAGCGGATCGCGACCTGCGCCATCGATTGCGCGATCATGCGCATTTCCTGGCCGCGCCAGGCGAGGCTCGCGAGGAAGTAGAACAGCAGTACCGGCGCGAAGAACAGCGCGGCCAGGCCGGCGAGCACCAGCACGCCGCCGCTCTGTCCGATCGCCGCCTGCAGTGCGGGCAGGAAACTGACGGTCAGCAGGCCGCAACCGACCACCCAGACGCCGCCGAACACGGAGGCCAGCGTATAGACGCTGCGCGCCGGCTGATTCTTCTGAATCGCCTGCAAAAGCTGCCCGATGGTCTCGCGATCGTCATTGGCGGGGCGACGAGGGCTGCGCGGCTCATCGATGGAATCGAACGCCGGCCGGTCGCCGCCTCCGCGCGTGTCGAACGGCATTTCGGGAAAGGGCGGCGTGGACGGCATGGCGGGCGGCGACAACTCGCCACCGCTCGAATTCCGGTGGGGGTCGACCGAGGTATCGCTGATGTTGAGCGCTTCCTGAATGGCGGACAGCGCGACTTCAGTGGGGTCTTTGACCTTCTTTGGATTGTTCGCCATCTTCAGTCCGACCCCTCTAACGTTTACGCACCCGGCCGTTCCTGCAAAAGTCGCAAGCTCGAAGCCGGATTCATAACCCCCCGCGGACTGCAAGCGTGCCCGCCGGCAGCCAGTCCGCATACATCCGCCACACATCCTATTGGTTGAGCGGTGCGAATGAAATGGCCGCGATTAAGACATCCTTAATCATCGTTAACAGCGCTGTCCGCTAAGACATTCAAAGTGCACAAAATTCTTGAACGACGCGGGGTTTCTGGGCGGATTTGCGTCCAAAATCGGGTAAATATGCGGCAAGTTCGGGGAACGTTCCGTTAACCGCCGGCGTGCTTGGCTGTGGAAAATGGCCTCCGCCGAATCACTTTCGGCGCGGCGACCCGGACCCCTCATCATGTCGCTTCACCTCGAACGGATTGAATGGATGCCATCGCCTCCGCTGGCCCCCGGCGGCGGGCCGATTGATTTCGACCACCTCCAACGCATGACGCTTGGCGATGCCGCGATCGAGCAGGAGGTGCTGGCGATGTTCTCGGCCCAAACGGCAGATCTGGTCGAAAAGCTCGCGGCCTTGCCGGTGGATTCGAGCGTGCTGGCGCACACACTCAAGGGCTCGGCCCGGGCTGTCGGCGCTTTTGCCGTCGCCGATGCCGCCGCGCGGCTGGAGACGGCCATAGCGCGAGGTTTCGATGCCTCCGCGGCGCTCGCCGAACTCGGCGAGGCGGTCGGCGAGGCGCGGGCGGAAATCGAGACGTTTCTGCGCCGGTCCTGAACGGAACGCGGTCCGTACCGGGCAAAATCCCGGCACATGGGCGTTTCAGGTTTTCGTCCCGACCGCTGGCGCTGTGCGGATCGACCCGTTATAGGACTGCCGGGACTTTCCTTACGCATTCCGGCAGCACGAGCGATCATGGCCAAAATTCACTTTGTCGACCATACCGGCGAGAAACGCACCATCGAAGTCGAGAACGGCGCGACCGTGATGGAAGCTGCGATCCGCAACGCCATTCCCGGCATCGAGGCCGAATGCGGCGGCGCCTGCGCCTGCGCGACATGCCACGTCTATGTCGACGAAGCCTGGCGCGAGAAGGTCGGCGCGCCGACCCCGATGGAAGAGGACATGCTGGATTTCGGCTTCGACGTGCGGCCAAACTCGCGCCTGTCGTGCCAGATCAAGGTGAGCGACGAGCTCGACGGCCTCGTGGTGTCGACGCCGGAACGCCAGGCCTGATTTCAAGCCTGCGACTGTCAAGACACGGTCAGCGCGATCCGGCGCCGGCCGGTTCGGCCAGCTCATCATCGATCGCATAAACGGCGCAATCGGGTCCGTATTCCGTGCAGGCGGCCAGCGCAGCTTCCGCCGCTTCACGCGCCGAGCGGCGCCCGCTGCGATACGCATAGGCGCCCTTGGGTGAGACCGCGAAGGCGCGGTGCGGCGAGCTCGTGGCAAGATAATCGGCAAACCCCGCGCGACCTTTTTCGCGTAGTTGCGGCGGCGCAGGCAGCGACGGAGGCGTCGGCCCTGCCGCGATATCGCGCGTTCCGAGATGATGGTCGCGCAAGAAGCTGTCGATCATCGGTAGGCTCCGTAGGGCGACATCGTTGCGCGCGCCGCGACATCACGGGGGCGCCGTGGCTGAGCAAAGCAAGCGGATAGCGTTGCGTGCCCGACGGCCGCAGCAGCATCGCTTCGAGTCCGCGCGGGCCGGCCGCGTTCATCGGAATGCGGAGGTCTTCGCGATAATACGACTGAGCCGCGGCGGGCTGCACGGCGATGCCAACGAAGAGTGCCGCCAGCATCGCCACGCGGATCATGCCGGATTGGCTCCGCGGCGAATCCAGGGCTGAAATTTTCCGATGATCTCCGGCGTCAGCGGCGTGGGCTTGCGCGTGGCTTCGTCGAGCAGCACGGAGACCGATTGCGCCGAAGCCACGCAGATGCCTGCGGAAAACACCACCTGATCGAAGGTGACGGAGGTGCGGCCGAACTTGACGACGCCAAGCCCCAGTTCGATCGTGCCGGGCCAGCGCAGTTCGGCGCGAAAATGCATGTCGAGCCGCACCATGATCCAGGTGACGCCGTCCGGCATCAGCCCGTAGCTGCGGTCCTTCATCAGCGTGACGCGGCCGGTTTCGAAATAGCTGGCGTAGACCGCATTGTTGACGTGCTGGTTGGGATCGAGATCGGCAAATCTCACATTGTCCGACAGGCGGTAGGGGAAATCCTCCAGACGCGGGGCGGCGTCGGTGCGCAAGGGGGCGTTCACAGGCTCAATCTCCGAAAATCTCGCATCCCTTACAGCCCAGTTGTCGAATGACGGCAAGGGGTTGCCGTCGTCTCGAAGTATATTTTGGCTTTCCTCGTTCCGCCTTGTTGGCTAGACAGGTGCGGCCTTCCCACCAGGTTCAACCGAAAAGAAGCTGACATGAGCGAAGCGATCAAAACCGATGTGCTGATTATTGGCGCGGGGCCGTGCGGCCTGTTCGCGGTGTTCGAACTGGGCCTCCTGGACATGAAGGTGCATCTGGTCGACATCCTCGACAAGCTCGGCGGCCAGTGCGCGGAGCTCTATCCGGAAAAGCCGATCTACGACATTCCCGGCATTCCGATGGTGACCGGCCAGGGCCTCACCGAGGCGCTGCTCGAACAGATCAAGCCGTTCGGCCCGACCTTCCATCTCAACGAGATGGTGGAGACGATCGAGAAGATCGGCGATCCGCTCTTTCGCGTGACGACCGATGCCGGCCAGGTGTTCGAGTGCAAGGTGGTGGTGATTTCGGCGGGCGGCGGTTCGTTCCAGCCGAAGCGGCCGCCGGTGCCGGGCATCGAGGCCTATGAGGGCACCTCGGTGTTCTATGCCGTGCGCAAGATGGAGCAGTTCCGCGACAAGAACATCCTGATCGTCGGCGGCGGCGATTCCGCGCTCGACTGGACGCTCAATCTGCATCCGATCGCCAAGCGCGTGACGCTGCTGCACCGGCGCGACGATTTCCGCGCCGCACCCCACAGCGTCGATCAGATGCGCGCGCTGGTGGCCGACGGCAAGATGGATCTCAGGATCGGCCAGGTCACGTCGCTGGAAGGCGAGGGCGGCAAGCTCTCCGGCGCGATGATGAAGGGCAACGACAATGCGATCACGAAGATCGAGTGCGATACGATGCTGCCGTTCTTCGGGCTCACCATGAAGCTCGGCCCGGTGGCGAACTGGGGCGTCGCGCTCGAGAACAATCTGGTGCCGGTCGACACCGCGGCGTTCGAGACCAACATTCCCGGCATCTTCGCGATCGGCGACATCAACACCTATCCCGGCAAGCTCAAGTTGATCCTGTCCGGATTCCATGAAGGCGCGCTGATGGCGCAGAAGGCGCACCGCTACGTCTATCCGGAGAAGCGGCTGGTGTTCCAGTACACGACGTCGTCGTCGAGCCTGCAGAAGAAACTCGGGGTCAACTGACGTCCCGAAATGTGACAGCTGGGCTCACCGCGCCGTGCCGACGCGCGGGCGATCGTTACTGGCTCCGTCCGCGAAATGGCCTTAGTCTCCGCCCATTGATTGAGGCCATTGATCAGGTGACGACGATGCGCAGGCTTGCTGGATTTCAACTGATACTCGCCATCGTGATCGCCATCGCGGTGTCAGGCGAACTCGCCGCGCAGCCGGTGGAACCTTCCGCCGCGGGCTTGTGGGAGAAGGTCGAGAAGGGCAAGCCGGTCGGTTGGTTCCTGGTTGTCGATCACGCCGGTGTCTTCGAGGGCGTTTTCGCCCGACTGTTTCTCGAAGCCGGCGATCCGCCGAATCCGACCTGCGCGAAATGCGTCGACGATCGCAAGGATGCGCCGTGGCTCGGCATGTCCTTCATCCGCGACATGAAGCGCGATGGCCTGAAATACGAAAACGGCAACGTGCTCGATCCGCGCGACGGCAAGATCTACAAGGCCAAGATGACGCTGAGCCCGGACGGCCAGACGCTGACGATGCGCGGCTATCTCGGTATCTCGCTGCTGGGCAGGGATGAAGTCTGGACGCGGCTTCCGGATACGGCGCTGGCGCAGATCGATCCGGCGATCGTCGTGAAGTATCTGCCGGCGCAAGCCGCGGCGATGAAGCTGCTGCCGGTCGCGCCCGGTCCGGCAAAGGCCGCGCCCGCGGCGCCGAAGAAGGCGGCGGCGCCGGCGGCGGTTCCCGCGCGCTAGTGGAAGGATGCCAGCTTGTCGGGCGCGTCCCGGTAAGGACCGGTGAGCGCACGGACTATGTTCCGTGTTGGCTTGTCTCTGCCGTGCCTTCATTGAGCCCGTCGAAAACGACGGAGTTGATATCAGCTGACGGAGCTGGAGCCGTCACGGGTTGCTCGGCGGCCTTCATCCACGAACGGAGGGCGGCTCAGATATCGGGTGAGGCGTCCCTCGACACTGTCGCCACGCCACGTCTCGATCACGGCGGCGATAAGGCCCAGCGCAATCAGTCCGAGCAAAACGTACTCGGCGAAATAGATGCATACGCAGGCAATGCCCAGGACGAGCAGAAATCTTCTGGGGCGGGCTTTGGCGTCAGCCATCAGCGCGCGGAAACCTGTCCTGGTTCCGCTGCCAGGAAAGCCGTATTCCTTGACGGTGGCGAATAGACCTTTGATCCAGATCAGAAGCATCAACGCCATCGCGATCAAGCCATACAGCGCGATGAGGATGATGGAGCAAGCCCCGATAACTTCGATCGCCGACAGCATGCTTGTCGCCCGGTTCGAGGTCGCCCAGGTGCGCCCCTCTCCAATTGTGCTCTCTCACCCCGCACACAAGCTGCTCAGTTCTGAATGTTTCGTTAAAGGCGCTCGCCCGTCTTAACCGGGCACCCGGCGCAATGGCCTTCCAGGCCGGTGCGGGACCGGATGCTCACACGCCACGGTGATCGGAGCGGGTCCGAGGTTGCCTTTCCTCGCCGGCAACAACAATCTAGCTTCTAGAGCGTCGGTGGTCCGACGATGGTCGAGCGGCAATGTCTCTAAGGTCTGTTACCGAGAGAATTGACAATATCATCTTCGGCGTCGTTGCAATCATTTGCCTGCCAATGTGGGCAATCCTCGGCTTTCCTTTCGCTATTGAAATTACAGCCGCTGCAGTGCTTGTGGCGGTGGTTTTTTCTTGTTTGCTATGGATGGAGTCGACGCGGGGATGAAGCGTGTGGTCGTGGGGCTGTGTGGGCTGGTTGCCCACCGCCATAGCCAGCCTAGTTCAACCCCGTCCGTCCCGGCGGCCGCGGCGCGTCCGGCGCGCCTTGGATCGGCGCCATCGGTTGCGAGTTGACTTCCGGCACCCCGGCATCGAGCTGCAGCACGGCGGCGGCGGCCGGCACCGCGGCATCCGCCATCGCGGCGTGGCCCTCGGCGGTCGGATGCACCGCGCCGCCATAGACCGCCGACAGCACGCCCCAGGTCGCGTCATGGATGTCGGATGGCTGCTGCGATGTCGGCAGGCCCTGCGGGTAGGTCATCGCCGCGAAGTAACTGTCGTTGGCGTCGCGGATCCAGCGCGCGCGCGGCAGGTAGGCGCGGTATTCGGCGGCGCTGCGGCCGCAGGTCATCGGCTGGCTCGCCGCCGTGACGATGTCGGAATCAAAACTGTCGCCGTTCTTCGAGAAGCATTGCCGGTCGAAATCGGGATCGGTTTCGGCGCGCGCGCAAAAACCGTGGTTGGCGAAGCTGGCCTGGTGGCCGTCGACGAAGGTCATGCGGTCGGTGCGCGGGTTGCGGCACAGGATGCCGCCTTCGCACTGCGCCAGCGCCTGCAGCTGCGGCAGGAATTCGCGCTCGACGAAGTTCGAGACCGCGGCGAGCCGCTGCGGCTGCGCGTTGAAGGAGGGATGGATGTCGAACCCGGCGCGGCCGCCGGGGCAGGGCGCGCCGCCGTTCGCCAGGGTGGGATTGGCGTAGGAGGTGTAGACCACGCGCGCGAGGTCGCCGACCAACGGCTTCAGTGCGTCGCGCAGTTTTGCAAAGCCCTGTGGCAAGTCACGCGTCATCGCGCTGCGGGCGTCGTCGACGGACGCCATCACGCCGGAGCGCCGGAACAATGCCCGCTCGGTCGCGTGGTCGACGATCACGTCGGCGACGAGGCCGGAGAAATAGATGTCGTTGGCGCCGATCGACAGCAGCATCAGGTCGAGCTTGCGATCCGGCTGGCGGCGTTTCGCGGCGGTCAGCGCATCGCGCAGTTCGGCCAGTTGTCCGTTGACGGTGCCCTGGCACGCGCCGCTGCCCGATTTCGACGGCAGGCAGTCGCGGGCGCGTTGCGAGCCGAACAGCCCGTCGGCGATGGTGGCGCCGGTGCAGGCCAGCGGCAGGTAGGTCACCGCGATGTGCGGATAGCGCACGGCGAGCGCGATCGCGGTGCGCGTCTGGTAACTGTAGAGCGAACGGTGGCAGGCCGGATTGAACCACAGCGCGCTCTGCCGCTGCCACACCGACAATTGCTCCGGCGCCTCGCAGGCGCGTCCGCCCTTGTAGCCGGCGCGGCTCGGACGGTAATATTGCGCTGCGGCCGTGCCGAGATAGGAGCGGAAGCAAAAGCCCTCGTCCGCCAGCGCCACCGGCCGGTCCGGATTGCCCTCGCCGGAGGCGACGCTGTCGCCGAGCCCGGCGATGAAGATGTCGCGCACCGCGATCTCGGTGAAGGCGCGCTGGCTACCCTCCGAGCTGGAGACGTCGGCCGTGACCACGGTGGTGCGGCCGTAGCGGACGCGCAGATTGACCGGTTCGGCGCAGTCGAAGGTGGAGGTCTGCGGGCCGTCGCCATCGTCGACGGTCCAGGCGCAGGTGGCGCCGACCGGTACCGGGCCGGTGAGCCGGATCACGACCGGATGATCGGTCGGCGTCAGATAGCTTTCCTTGACGTTGTCGCGGGTGCAGGGCTCGCTGACGCGGCCGGCGAGATCGATGCAAAGCCGGTTCACCGTGTTGCGTGCCCAGCCGCGGCCGTCGCTCTGGATGGCCAGCGCCTGCTCGGCGGCCAGCACGCTGCGGCCGCGCCCGCTCTCGGCGTGCAGCAGGAAATCGCGCTCCTCGCGGAACAGGCGGAAGCGGTTGCGCACCTCCCAGGAAATCTGCAGCGCCCCGTAGCCGGGAGCGGTCTGGGCCTGCGCAGCGGAGGTCGAGAGGCCGGCGAGCGCAGCGGCAAGCAGTGCGACCGACAGCATTGAACGTGAGAAAATTCCAGCCATGGCGCCGTTTGACGTTAGCGGTGAGGCAGAAATAAGAGAATGCGGCGGCTCTGCGTCAAAAGACCGGACGGCGCCGATAACGACGCCGTTACCGGCCTCCCGACTGCCGGCGCTTGACCGGCGGCTGCACCCGCGCCTCGACCCGCGCCTTGGCGGTGTAGGCCTCGCCGAGCCGGCGCCGTTCCAGCCAGGGCTGCACGACGCTGAGCCAGAGTTCGCGCGTTCCCATGATGCCGATCGAGATGCCGAACGGGATCAGGAAATACAAGATGCGGAACACCACCAGCGTCGCCAGCAATTCCTCGCGGCCGAACTGCTGCAGCGCCAGCAGCATCGCGGCGTCGAACACGCCGATGCTGCCCGGCGCGTGGCTGGCAAAGCCGAGCAGTGTCGCCAGGATGAACACCACCGCCAGCGAAACGAAATCGATGTACGGCGTCATCGGCATCAAGAGATACATCGCCAGCGCGCAGAAGCCGAGATCGACCACGCCGATCAGGATCTGCAGCAGTGTCAGCCGTGCCGAGGGCAGCACCACCTTCCAGCCGTTCTGGCCGAGCTCGCGGCGTTTTTCGCCGGTCACCAGCCAGACGAAATAGGCGCCGATGCCGGCAAGGCAGCCGATCCCGATCAGCCGGTTCATCGCGTCCGGCAGCAGGTCCATCGCGGACGCCGCCTCGGGATGGAACGCCATGCCTATGCCGAGCACGAACAGATTGCCGAGCCAGAAGGTGAGGCCGGAGAGGAAGCAGATCTTGGCGACATCGATCGCGGTCAGGCCGTAATCGGAATAGATCCGGAATCGGATCGCGCCGCCGGTAAAGACGGTGGCGCCGATATTGTGCCCGATGGTGTAGCTGGTGAAGCTCGACAGCGCGGCGATGCGATAGGGGATGTGCGTCTTGCCGATGGTTCGCAGCGCGAAGAAATCATAGAAGGTCAGCGTGCAGAACGCGCCCACCACGCACAGCGCGGCCAGCGCGATGCGATGCGGGGCGATCTCTGTGAGCGCCGTCAGGATGATCCCGGTATCGACCCCCTTGAGGGTGCGCACCAGATGGGTGATCGCAAGACCGATGATCAGCAGACTCGCTGCGATCCCCAGCCGTTTCCAGCCGATCTTCTCCTTGAAGCCACGCCCGAGCGCGGTCAGCAACCGATGCATTCATCCTCCCGGCGGGGGGCAGTACGTAAAAACGGACCTGTCACGAAGGGTGACAGTCGACGGTCAGAGGCACCGTGCGCGAAATCCATAAGCTAAATCCGGGCCGTTGTGCAGCCCTTGACAAGCATGCCTTTTGGCTACGTCAGGCCGCTCCTGTCATACGCCGTACATATGTCACCGCATTGACGATTTCGAGTCGCGACCGGCCCGTTCCGCACGCGCTTTTGCCGCTCTCGACCGTTCCATCGCGGCGTTTTCGAGGCCGTTAGGAACATCCTTTTTGCAAGCCGGTTAACCCCCGCAAGCCTCGAACATGAAGCGTAGCGCGCCCGGCCGCCAAAGGCCGGCGCCGGCATGTTCAAAACCAGGGAAAGACCGCAATGGGACTGTTTAGCAAAGACATCAAAACCATGGACGACCTGTTCGTGCATCAATTGCAGGACATCTACTATGCCGAAAAGCAGCTCGTGAAAGCGCTGCCGAAAATGGTCGAAAAGGCCACCGACGCGCAGCTCAAGCAGGGTTTTCTGACCCATCTCGACGAAACCAAAACGCATGTGCAGCGCCTTGAAGAAGTCTTCCGCATGCACGGCGCCGAGGTGAAGGCGGTCGATTGTCCGGCGATCGACGGCATTCTCGAAGAGGCTGACGAGGTGGCCGGCGAGGTTGCCGACAAGTCCGTGCTCGACGCAGCGTTGATCAACGCGGCGCAGGCCGTCGAGCACTATGAGATCACCCGCTACGGCAGCCTGATCGCGTGGGCGCGCCAGCTCGGCCGCAGCGATTGCGCCAGCGTTCTGCAGAAGACGCTCGACGAAGAAAAGGCCACCGACCAGAAGCTGACGTCGCTGGCCGAAGGTAAGGTCAACCTGCGCGCCGCCAGCTGATCTCCACCCGATTGAGGCAAAACGCCGCGCGGGGGTGCATCCCGCGCGGCGTTTTCCTTTGCCCATCCGCGGGTCGGGCGGGTCAAGGCGCGCCGGGGCACCGCTGTCCCAAACCCGCCCCCAAAGTTCCATTTGAGATATTCGTTCACCATTTACACAACCATGCCGCGATGAATTACCGTATTTATACGAATAGGGGTGTTACTGGCAGGCAGTTGGGGGAGAGTCTGTGATGACCCGCGTTCTAACCTGCCTCGTCACCGAACATGACTGGCGGCTGGTCGTTCTGTCCGCCGCCATTTGCTGGCTCGCCAGCGCGGTCGCGATCAGCCTGTTTCATCGGGCCAAAGCCTCGCACGGCCGGATCCGGGCGACCTGGGTCGGCCTCGACGCCGTTGTCGGCGGCTGCGGGATCTGGGCCACCCATTTCATCGCGATACTGGCCTACGATCCCGGCGCCGGCGCCGGATACAGCATCCCGGTCACGCTTTTGTCGCTGGCGCTCGCGATCGGCATCGTTGCCATCGGCCTCTGCGTCGCATTGTCCAGCGCGCGGCCATGGGCGGCGGCGCTCGGCGGCGCCGTGATCGGCGGCGGCATCGCGGCGATGCACTATGCCGGCATCGCGGCGCTGGTGCTGCCGGCATTCTTCGTATGGTCATCCGGCCTCGTCGTGGTCTCCGTCGTGGTGGGCAGCCTTTTCGCGGCGATCGCGCTCGTGGTTGCCGCGCGCCGCGACAGTCCCGCCCGGACGATGACCGCCACCGCGCTGCTGACGGTTGCCGTCATTTCACATCATTTCACGGCGATGGGCGCGATCACGCTGGTCCCCGAGCCGATCCTCGGCACCGACGGACTGTCGATCTCGCCGACGGAACTGTCGTTCCTGACGGCGGTCGCGGCGTTTGCGATCCTCGGCCTTTCGCTGCTGGCGGCGATGATCGATCGCCGCGCCAAAGGCGAACTTCATAGCCAGAAAATCCTGCTCGATACCGCGCTCGACAACATGTCGCAGGGACTCTGCATGTTCGACGCGGACGGCCGCATTCTCCTGGTCAACCAGCGCTACGCCGAATTGATGGACAGGTCCGGCATGCCGATGCAGGGCCGCCTGCTCGTCGACGTGCTGCGGGAATCGAAAGCGGCCGGCGAATGGCACGGCGATCCCGACGAGTTCTTCGCCGGCGCGCTGCAGGACGCCAGGGCCGGCCGGACCGTGACCAGGACGATCGACCGCAACGGCCGTTCGGTTCGCGTGGTCGATCAACCCATGAAGGGCGGCGGCTGGGTCGCCACCTTCGAGGACATCACGGAATGGCAGGCCGCGCAGCAACGGATTTCGCACATGGCGCGCCACGACGCGTTGACCGATCTGCCGAACCGGACGCTGTTCCGCGAGCAGCTCGAAAAGGCGCTGCGGCTCGTCAGGCGCAGCGACCAGCTCGCGGTGCTCTGCCTCGACCTCGACCATTTCAAGGACATCAACGACTCGCTCGGCCACCCCGTCGGCGACATCCTGCTGAAGGAGGTCGCGCGCCGTCTCGGCGAGTGCATCACCGAGCACGACACGGTGGCGCGGCTCGGCGGCGACGAATTCGCTATCGTGCAGTTCTGCAACGACTGCGAGCCGACGGCGGTCGCTTCGCTCGCCAGCCAGGTGGTCGAGCAGGTTTCCGCGCCCTACGAGATCGCCGGCCACCAGCTCGTCATCGGCGTCAGCATCGGCATTTCGCTGGCCCCCGAGGACGGCAGGAATCCCGACGAATTGTTGAAGAAGGCCGACCTTGCGCTGTATCGCGCCAAGGAGGACGGCCGCGGCACCTATCGCTTCTTCGAGACCGGGATGGATGCGCGCGCGCAGGCGCGGCGGCTGCTGGAGCTCGATCTGCGCATGGCACTCAAGCGCGACGAATTCGAGGTGTATTACCAGCCGATCCGCGACGTCGCCAGAGACCTCGTCGTCAGCTTCGAGGCCCTCGTGCGCTGGAATCATTCGCTGCGCGGCATGATTCCTCCGGCCAATTTCATTCCGCTGGCGGAAGAAACCGGCCTGATCGTGCCGATCGGCGCGTGGGTGCTGCGGCAGGCCTGCATGGACGCCGTGCGATGGTCGCAGCAGGTCGGCGTCGCCGTCAATCTCTCGCCGGTGCAGTTCAAGAATCCCAGTCTGGTCTCCACCGTGAAGGCGGCGCTGCAGGCTTCCGGGCTTCCAGCGCAGCGGCTCGAGCTGGAGATCACCGAATCGGTGCTGCTGCAGAACAGCGAGGCGACGCTTCGGGTTCTGCACGAGCTTCGCGGCTTCGGCGTCAGGATATCGCTCGACGATTTCGGAACGGGATATTCGTCGCTGAGCTATTTGCGCAGTTTCCCGTTCGACAAGATCAAGATCGACCGCTCCTTCATCAGCGAACTGGCGACGCGCGAGAACTCCATGGCGATCGTCCGTGCGGTGACCGGCCTCGGTAAGAGCCTCGGTATCGCCACCACGGCCGAAGGCGTCGAGACCGACGCGCAGTTCGAACTGTTGCGCCGGGAGGGCTGCACGCAGGCGCAGGGGTATCTGTTCAGCCGCCCGCGTCCCGCGTCCGAGGTGGAGGACATGTTGATGCAGTCGCGGCAGCGTCTGACGGCGTAACGGCAGGCGTCGAAATGCTCAGGCCTTGCGCAGCGCGAAATGGGCACCGCAGAACGCCATCGCGGCGCCGAGGCACAGCGCCGCGAGGCCGGCCAGCACGCCCGACAAGCTCGGCACCGGGCTCGGCGCCGAGGCGGCTTGCCCCGCGCCGGCGAGCACCAGCACGCCGACCGCGACCAGGAACTGGCGCATCCGCAGCGGAATCTGGCCTGAGGCCGCGCTGTGCATCAGATTGGCGGTGAAATAGCCACCGGAAAATCCCACCGTTGCGATCAGCCACCAGGCGATGGCGGCGCCCGCGGGCATGAATTCGGCGGTGTCTTTTCGCCACAGGCCGCCGAGATCGAGCCCGTAACGCGCGCCGAGCATGTGCACCGCGAGCGCCAGCAGCACGCCGGACACGATCGCACCGGCGAGAATCAGGCGGGGTGGAAAATAGGTCGTCTCGGCCATGGCCCGCTTGTAAGGTAAAGCCGGCGCGCCGCGCAAGCAGGCGGGTTTGACGACACGGGATTTTTGCATTGCCGACTTCACTGCCGAACCAGCCGGGCGAAGGCGAGGGCGCGCGCACGAGCTATGCCTACAAGGCGTCGCTGGTGTCGTCCGCGCAGCAATTCGAACTGACCGATGAGGGATTGTCGTGGCGGATCGGCCGCCGCTCCGGCGTGTGGCCCTATGCCGACATCGCCTCGGTCCGCCTGTCGTACCGGCCGATGTCGCTGCAATCCCGCCGTTTTCGCGCCGATATCGCAAAAGCCGGCGGCGGCCGGATCGCCATCCTGTCGACCACCTGGCAGACCGTTTCGCTGATGACGCCGCAGGACCAGGGCTACCGTGCCTTCATCACCGAACTGCATCGGCGCATGCAGGCGGCGGGCAGCACGGCGTCGCTGACCGGCGGCATCGGCATGGTGAGCTATGCCACGGCGGTCGCGATGCTGGTATTGCTGGCGATCGCCATGACCGGGCTGCTGGTGCGGGCGCTGGCGACGTCCGAATTCACCGGCGCATTGTTCCTGATCGGCATCGCGATCTGGTTCGCCTGGACCATCGGCGGCTTTGTCAAACGCAACCGGCCGCGCACATACTCGTTCGATGCGCTGCCCGAAAAACTGCTGCCGTAACCGGCGTCGCAACCAAGCGACACCAAACGTGATTTCGCAAGACGCCATGAGGTGCGGCACGCTGTATCCCATCCCCATGGCAGGCGAGCGGCCGTGACGACTTCGACAACGCCATCACCGACGGAGGCCGAGATCGCCGCGATCAATGCGCGGCATCTGGTCGAGACGCCGCTGCGGCCGGCCGACCTGCTGTTCGTGTTCGGCACCCGCGAGGACGTCGATCTGCGCATCGACGAGGCCTGCCGGCTGTGGCGTGAAGGGTTTTTTCGCTGGGCGATCGTGAGCGGCGGCGTGACACCGGGCTCGGACCGCTCGGAATGCGAGATCATCGCCGGCGCCATGATCGCGCGCGGCATTCCCGACACCATCATCCTGCGCGAGGACCGCGCGAAAAACACCGGCGAGAACGTCATCTTCTCGCTGCCGATCATCGACGCCGCGCTCGGCCTTGCCAATATCCGCAGCGTGATCTGCCTCGGCAACAGCTGGACCGCGCGCCGCTATCCCATGACGCTGCACCGGCACTGGCCGGAGGTCGAGAAGATGCTGGTGATGGTCGACGGCTTTGAAACGCCGCGCGCGCTCTGGCACACCGACGCCGAATTTGCGCGCCGCATGTTGCGCGAATGGCGCAAGATCGAGCCGTACAAGGCGAGGGGATTTATCGCGGAGTGGCCGGTCTGCGAAACGTAACCCTACTCGGTCGTATCGAAATCTTCCTTCGCCGTCAGCATTCCCGAGAGCGTGCGTAGCGCCAGGTCGAGTTGTTCGGTGCTGGGGGCGCCAAGCGCCAGGCGTACCGCGTTGGGCGCGTGGCCGGGCGTGACGGCGAAGGTCGTCGAGGGGGTCAGTGCGATATCGCGCCGCGCCGCTGCCGCAACGAACGTCTGCGAGCGCCAATGCGGCGGCAGCGTGAGCCAGAGATGGTAGGACTTTGCATTGGCCTGGATCTCGAAGCCGGCGAGGTATTTCGCCGCCGTCTGCTGGCGCCGCGCCGCGTCGATCCGTTTCAGCCGTGACAGCTCGGCCACCGTGCCGTCGGCCATCAGCCGCTGTCCGGCGGCGAACGCAAATCCGGAAGCCGTCCAGCCGCCCGACCGCACCGCGGCCATGATGCGCTCGCGCAGGCGCGGCGGCGAAACGATGAAGCCGAGCGCAAGACCCGGCGCGACCTTCTTCGACAGGCTGTCGAGCGTGATGCAGCGATCGGGCGCAAGCGCGGCCATCGGCGTTTCTTCGTCGAGAAAGCCGTACACCGTGTCCTCGATGACGGTGAGACCGAGCTTTTCGACGACGCGCAGCAGGTCGGCCCGGCGCGCCGGCGGCATGGTCATGCCGAGGGGATTCTGGATCGTCGGCTGCACATACAGCGCCGACAGATGCGCCTCGCGATGCGCCTTCTGCACGGCGTCGGGGCGAACGCCTTGCTCGTCCATCGCCAGCGGCACCAGCGTGACGTTGAGCCGCGCGGCGATGTCCTTGATGAAGGGATAGGTCAGCGCCTCGACGCCGCAGCGGCCGCCGCTCGGCACGATCGCCGCCAGGGCGGCGGCGATGCACTGCCTGCCGTTCGCGGTGAACACCAGCTGATCGGGCGCGGGCGACCAGTCCTCGCGGGCGAGAAACTCGGCGGAGATGGTGCGCGCCGCCTGCGTGCCTGCCGTGGTCGAGTGCCGCAGCGCGAGGTCGAGCACTTCGGGGCGCTCCAGCCCGGCAAGACTTCTGGCAATCATCACGGTTTGCGTCGGCAGGATCGGATAGTTCACTTCCAGGTCGATGCGTCCGCCGCGGGGTTCGGTCGTCAAGGTGATGCCGCGGCGCGTCTCGCCCGACACGAAGGTGCCGCGCCCGACCTCGCCGACCACGAGGCCGCGGCGCAGCAGCTCGGTGTAGACGCGGCTGGCGGTGGAGACCGCGATCTTGCGCTCATACGCAAAACTGCGCTGCGGCGGCAGGCGGTCGCCGGGCTTCAGCGCGCCATTGGCGATCTCGGCGGCGACGGTGTCGGCCAGTTTCAGGTATTCGAATTTGGACATAATTGCACCGAGAGCAATGTTTTACTTGCACCGAGAAATGTATCGGATCATTTAGGAACCATCAAGCCAGAGATTGCACTGAGAGGGGTGCAAGACAATCGGTCCATCAAAGTGCAAGCGCTCTCGCAGGCGTTTGCGCCGGCGGTAGCGGCTTGGCCCGCCCAAGCAAGGAGAAGCGCGATGACGACGATATCCAGAACCGCAGGCCAACCTGTGATTTCCAGCGCGACGGGCGGCTTTTTCCGCCTGCTCGGCAAATGGGTACATGGAATCGTCAACCATCTCGCGCGCCGCCAGGCCATCCAGACCTTGCGCGAACTCGACGATCGCGCGCTCCGCGACATCGGCATCGAACGCAGCCGGATTGAATCGGCCGTGAGCGGCGCCGTCGATCCGGACTTCGGCCGGATCATGTGAGATATTGCACCGAATGCTCCGAGGGCATTGGCCCGGTCGCAAGACCGGGCCGATTTGTTATGACCTCGCGCTACCCGCGTTCGTGCCGCGTGACCGAAATATCCCACCCGCCGCAAGAGGATGGAAGCAAGCTGCCGTCTCCCAGGTTCCTATGATGCAGGTTTGGCGCGCGATCGGTAGTTCAACGCTCAGCGCGGAATTGAGCGAACCTGGAGATCGAAATGAGTTTGGTGGCCCAATGCCATTCGATGCTGCGATACGCGCCCACTGCACCGTCATCGCGATGCGATACGGTATCGCGGGTGAGCGACGTCACCGTCACCTGCGCGGAAGCGTGAGACAGGTCCGGGGTGGCGTCCTGAAGCGCGCCGGTTGCAATCGAACCACGGTGCTGAAAGCGAGCCGATGCCGAAGCGGACCGCTGTGGTGGGCGTAGCTCCTGCATCGCGACGGCCGTCAGTACAGTTTGTCGGCGGATCCAAATCCGGGAGTGAATCAACGTGGTGATGCTCGCCATCGTCAAGATCCTCGCGATCTGGACGGCCCTCTCAGTGTCCCTCAGCCTCGTGATCGCACCGGCGCTTGCGCGCCGGTTTCGACGCTCTTCCCGGAAAATCGGGTTGAGGCGTGCTCGCGAGCGACACCGAGCGGGGTATCATGCCTCGCGTTTCTCCGCTGACGCCGCGACCGGGGCGTTGTGTGAGCCGGTCAGCCTCCATCGGATGATGGCGGTTATTCCGCCAAGATCGCATCGGCACGGTCAATAAATTTTGAGCGGACAGAGCGTTTGGATCATCGGAAAAACTCAAAGTGGTCGCAAACTTCTCGTCGATAGATGACGGGGAATGAAGAGAGGTGTCAGGCTTGCGATCGGCTTCCGAACTGGTTCTGTCAGGCGATTTCTCCAATCGGCAACGGCTGAGTGATCTGATCAGCGCCGTTTACGATGCGGCCATCGAGTCATCGCTTTGGGAAAGTGCCATCGAACGGGTCGCCGGCTTTGTCGGCGGCGCCGGCGGAGGACTGTTCTGCAAGGACGTCGGCGCCGTGCATGCGTCGATACCGTACCGCGTCGGATTCCAGATGCCGTTGCCGGTGGCGCTGTTTCAACAGATCTATCCGGCCGCGGAAGGACACTTTCTCGGCGACCTCGAACAGCCGATCGCGACCACCGACCTGATGTCATCAGGCGAACTGACCGCGAGCGAATTGTATCGGCAATGGGCCGAGCCCCAGGGCCTGGTCGATTTCCTCAGCGCGGTGGTCGAGCGATCGACGATCAGCGCGGCGATCTTCGGCGTGTTCCGGCACCAGCGAAACGGCGTCGTCGACGACCACGCGCGCCGTCAGATGAAGCTGATCGCGCCGCATATCCGGCGGGCGGTATTGATCGGCCGGATGTTCGAATTCAAGGCGGCGGAAGTCGCGACCTTCGTCGATACGCTCGATGGGCTCAGCGCCGGCATGTATCTGGTCGATGCGAACGGACGGCTGATCCACGCCAATGCCGCCGGCCACGCGCTGCTCGCGGAGAGCGACATTCTCCGTTGCGTAAGCGGCCGTCTGGTCGCCCGCGAGGCGCAGACCGACAGGGCCTTGCGCGAGGTCTTTGCGGCCGCAGGGCAGGGCGATGCGGCGCTCGGCACCAAAGGCATCGCCGTGCCGCTGAGCGGAAGCGACGGCGAACGCTATATCGCCCACGCGCTGCCGCTGACCTCGGGCGCGCGGCGCCGCGCCGGCGTCGTCTCCACCGCGGCGGCGCTGTTCGTTCGCAAGGCGAGCCTGGCCGTGCCTTCCGCGTCCCAGGCCATCGGCAGCGCCTTCAAGCTGACGCCGACCGAGCTTCGCGTGCTGATGGCGATCGTCGAGGTCGGCGGCGTCCCGGAAGTCGCCAGCGCCTTCGGCATCGCCGACACGACGGTCAGAACCCACGTCACCCACCTGTTCGAAAAGACCGGAACCTCGCGGCAGGCCGATCTCGTCAAGCTGGTGGCAGGGTATGCGACCCCGCTGGCGGAGTGAGGCGCGCGGTGGGCTTGCACATGACCAATAGCTGGCCCACGAGTACTTAACTGGCTTATGCGTACCTAACTCATGGGCGGGTACAGCACTCGCCATTTCTCACGTGCGGTTTGTTTTGATCCGCCGCGCTGTATTTCATCTTTGCAAAACTCTTTCCAATACCGATGGTTGCTGTAAAGCCCGGACAGCCAAAAAACGACGAACAACATAGCAAGCGGAATAATCAGTGTTCCCGCAAGTTCGGTTGGACCGAAGATCTTCAGCAGGCTAACCAAGGCTACGCCCAGGGCGAACGCAACCGTGAAGGCTTGCGCCCGTGACCGCCAAACTCTGACCTTATCTTTTGACACTTTATTGCAGCCTCATGCTCCGTCAGCATAGTGCGTGGGGATTGCCGCTCAATTGTTGTGGCATCTAAAGTTTTATAGTTCGCTCGCATCCCGCCCTGAGCCGATCTCCCGATGAGGCCCGTAGAGGCCGCTTTCGGAGGAGACATAACGAGCTGTGCGGTCGGACCGTCGCGTGTGACCGACAGCAGACATTGCTTCCGCGACGCACGGGAATACTACCGTTCCGGTTTCGACTTCCACTCACCCGCCAGCTTCTGCGCTTCGGCGATCTGTGCCGGGGTCATCTTCTGCGCGACGCGATTTCGATTGCTGATCGCATCTTGGTCACTTCGCGCAACCGCCAAACTGAGCCACATGTAGGCTTGAACATTGTCCTGCGGCACGCCTAGTCCCGTAGCGTAACAGAGGCCAAGATAGACCTGCGCTCCAATATGACCTTGGTCTGCAGCGCGGCGAAACCACTTCGCAGCCTCGGTCCGGTTCTGGGACACGGCCACGCCCGCGAAATGCAGGGCCCCGACGTTGAACTGCGCACCATCGTTACCGCGCTCGGCGGCGAGGTGATACCACTTCAATGCTTCAGCTTTGTTCCGAGGCACCCCATTGCCGTTGTCGTACAAGGTCCCCAGGTTGTACTGGGCGAAGGTATGGCCTTGATCGGCTGCGAGGCGCCACCACTTTGCAGCCCTGGCGTAATTTTTCGGCACACCTTGGCCGCCTTCGTACATGAACCCGAGTGCGTACTGCGCCTCGGCATTGCCTTGGTCGGCCAGCGGACGCCAGAGCCGTAGCGCGGTTGCGTAGTCGCGTCTGCCATGCGCCGCCTGCGCATCCTCAAACGGCCCCGCAACAGCGCCTCCCGCCATCGACAGCGGCGAAGCGAGCGCGAGAAGGAGCAGGAGGATTCGGACGATCGGCATGGGCGACCTCAATTGGCGTCGCGCGATCGGCATGGCACGCGCCGCCGTCGCAACGATGGCGGCTTGTTTGTCGCGGGCCGCCCGAGAAAGGTTCACCGCCGACGGCACTTGCGACCACAACGAACGACCATTGCGCATGAGCCCGGATCCGTGCCTTTGCAAGCATGTCGCCTATTGGCCCTCAACAGACCTCCCGAGCGGCCCGGCCGATGTCCGTTGCTGGGAGACAAGCTGAAGTAGACCGGTGGCCGCCTGAAGTCGCGTTTTGACCCATCGCTGCCGCATCCCACGGGCGACGATATGTCGGCTGTCAGGGTTAGACCGGAGAAGACCCGGTGAAATTAATCCTCGCACGGAGAGACAAAGCCGCCGGGGAATACTATCATCGTGAACGAGGACGATCATGAGCACTCTGTCTGACCGGGAAATCGTTCAGTTGACGCGAACTGTCGCGCAAGCGAACAACATTGCCGTGTCCAACGTCTCGACCTCGCCCACTATCGATTGGGCAGGGAACGTGGCCATTGAAATCAAGATTGTTCTGAGCCACGGCTCCTCGGCCGCTGCTATGGGCCAACCTTCTGCCATGACCGTCTCCGACTTGATCCGGCAACTGGCCGACAAGGGCGAAGAACGACTCCCGATCGTGCGATATGAGGAACAGGGTGCCCCCTGATCCCGACGAACTGCTCCAGCAAGCAACCATGCTCGCTTCCCGGTCGGGCGCAACTCAGGCCGACTTTCGGAGAGCTATCTCGAATGCCTATTACGCGGTATTTCATTTCGCTTTGACAACTTTGGCGGACGTCTTTCACGGTGGGCCGGCCAATCGTTCGACCGCCAGTTCGACGAGCAGCTATTCATTGATTTATCGTAGCGTTGACCACTCGACCCTGGCGAAGCTGTGCCGGCAACTCAGTCAGACAAATCCGCAGGGATTGGCCATCGTGCCGAGCGCCGGTCTGGGCCCTGTCGCAGATTTCGCGCGCGTCACCGGTAACCTGCAAGCCCAGCGCCTGTTGGCAGACTACGATCCCAACCGAACCTTTACGGATGTGGAAGCGAAGATTGCTGTATCTGACGCTTATCAGGCCATGACTTGGTTCAATTCGTCCAGCATCGAGCAAAAGAGAGCGTTCCATCTGATGCTGATGTTCAAGCAGCGATAGCAAAATGTTCCAGAGGGAATGACCGTTGCTGGAAGGCGGAAGCAGCCGTTAGGAATGAAGCTGAGCGCTTCGATCTACATGAGCCATCGCGACCGGCCGCGGCGTATCAGCGCCCCAGACGCCGAGCCTGCTGGCGTCCGCTTTTGACGCCTAAGCAGACCAATTCGGGCAGGCTGGCCGAGTCCGGCTGTGGCCCTTAGCTGACGTGGCCGCGGCTAGATCCGATGTCCGTTTCCAATGGAAAGCGGACAAGTAGGGACAGGGCCGCCGCAAGCCCTTTCAATGGCGCCAGTGGAGATTTGACGCACATCGCGGCGCATGACATTCGCGATAGCAAAGTATTGCCATCGCGAGGTGGCTGAGGTTCGACTCGGCAAGTGTCGATGGGAAATAGAGCGCAAGCGTTGCTTGATTCGTGAAATCCGGAACTTGGGCGGTCAACCGAGCAGCGGCGAAGCCGCCACGCGCGCGCAAGAATAGGTGGCGACGGGTTCGTCCATGGCCCCATAAGCCAATCTGGTGCGTTAGTCTAGGGTGTACGGCAACCAAGAAGGCGTAAGATGCACCATATTCAACGCGGCACAGGGCCAAAGCTCCTGCTCATTCACGGCCTTGGTGGAAGTTGGCAATCGTGGTGCACGATCCTTGATGCGCTCAGCGCGCATCGCACTGTAATCGCTGTCGACCTTCCCGGACACGGTGCAACGCGGGTTGAAGGCGATAGCGGAACATTCGTCGGACTGGTCGGCAGCGTCGAGCGCTACATCGTGGACAATGATCTGACGGGGGTCGACATTGTCGGCAGCTCGATGGGCGCACGGATCGTCCTCGAACTTGCACGGCGCGGCGGCGTCGGCAACGTGGTCGCACTAGATCCGGGGGGCTTTTGGCGTGGTTGGGAACGAACCTTTTTCAAGGTCACTATCGGGCTGTCGGGACGACTGCTGCGTGCAATCCGGCCGCTGCTGCCGATGCTTAGCCGGTATGGGGCTTCGCGCACAGCGTTGCTGGCACAATTGTCCGTGCGGCCATGGGCGCTTGACCCGGTGATTGTGGCCACCGAACTGACAGGTCTTAGCAACACGCCGACGTTCGACGCGCTGGTCGACGATCTTGCCCGAGGCCCCGAACAGACTGGGCCAGCCGCGCACTCCCCCGGTCGCGTCGTGATCGGTTGGGGCAGGCGGGATCGGCTCTGCTTGCCCCGCCAGGCGACGCGCGCCAAAGCCGCTTTCCCGTCGGCAGATCTGCACTGGTTCGAGTCCAGCGGCCACTTCCCCGCGTGGGACATGCCCGACGAGACAGTCGCGGTCATTCTTGCCGCAACTCGGTGACCTTCGAATTTCGATCGCGCTGAGAGGGCTCGCCTCAAGCGATGGTGATCGCGGATCAACTGCCATGGGCGGTCGGACTGACAGTTTCCGGTGCGGTCGGAGACGCAGCGTTCCGGTCCAACCAGGCACGAACGGGTTGTCAACCTCAGAACTGCCAAGTCATTTGGCCTCACCGTGCCACCAACGCTGATGGCTCAAGCTGACGAGGTGATCGAATAGGCGGCCGGGCGAATGTTTCTTGTTGGCCCGTTGCTGCCATGTGCGGTTACCGGTCGGATGTCCGGAGTTGAGGGTACACCGGAAGGAAGCGGATGACCGTCAAAACGAAGCGATTGACCCGAAGCAGAAGTTAGCCTTAGCCGCTTACGCGCTGGAGGCGTTCGCGCAGGAATCGGCGCAGCGCCTGCTCAGCTGTCTCGGTTGAAACAGCCGGATCAAAATCGTTGAGCTGTATATCGACTTCCGGATATTGATCGCTGCGTAGCCCGATGGAGCCGCGTGGACCGGCAAAGCGGACAACTGCGTCTTGGTCCGGCTCGGCCGCCTTGGCAATTTCAAGCAGTTTGCGGCGGTCGGTCCACCAGGTTGAGGTTTGCTGCAACGTGATGTCGCGACGGTAGACGGTAACGCTCGGGATAAATCGTTTGCTGCTCAGACCATATTCGTCCGGCATGGTTACGCCGAGATAGGACGGCTTCCCGTCGGGCATCAGCGCGCCCTTATTGGTCTTGTAGTCGTGAAACGGAACGCTGACGCGATAATCTGCAACGATGATGTCCGGCGACGGTAACAAATGCGCCGAACGCAACATCGGCCGGATGTGATCATACATGAGCCGGTGGCTCGTAAATCCGAAGAGATCGGGGCTATGGAAAAAAGCTGCGCCGCAGACCACCGCGAGCAGCCAGATCTTTAGGCCACGGCGCTCATTGGCTTCTTCTCGGCGGGCACGCGCAGCCGATGCGAGATGGGCGGCGGTCGCCAGAAAAGCTCCGAGCAAGGCAGCGACGACCGGCAACCAGTGCGGCACAGCTCCGGCTGCCGACATTCGAACCGTCGACAGACCGAATGAAGAGCGGATTGCGATATAGCCGCCGAGCGCGACGACCAGCCAGAGTACCATCGCGCCAAGATTGGCCAGCAACTCGCGCCGGGCATCGCGCGACCACAGAGGTAAGTCGGCCAGAAACCTACTCACCAGCGTGAAAAATAGCGTTAGCAGCGCGCCGGCGACCAGAGGCGTGCCAAGGGTAATTCCCATCAGAAGCAATCCCGCCGCACCCGAGCCGCCTCGCCCGGCGGCCGCCGTGATCGCGGCCCCGACGACAACGGCGATAAGCTCCCGCATCGCGTCGTTCAGCCAGCCGATCGCGATCGCCGGGGCTGCAAAGCTCGCCATCAACAGGAATGGTAGGCTGTACCAAGGCGTAGTCGCCCGGCGCATCAGGTCCATCAGCAGGAAGCCTGCGATGGAAGCCACCGCGCATCGGGCAACGATGCGGACGTAGTCGACGTCGGGCTCGAAGACTATCCCGCGATATGTGGTCGATTCGCGGAGCGCAAGGGCGACGAATATCAGCGGCACCGTCGCCCATATCCACATCGGCACTTCTTGTTCGCGCTGTCCAATCCGGATCATGACGAGAGACTAGCGGAACCGACCTAAGCAAACGTAAATTGCTGCAGATAACACCTCCGGTTGCGCAATGCCGTTATATTGCGATCGCCGCCCCCTCTTGGGAGGCGTCGCCTTTTGGCCCTCAGCGGACCCTATCTGTCGCCCCGTCCAAGGCCCGCTTGTGACCCTGGCTGTGTGAAAACGCCATTGCGCTGCTATGATTACCTCGATGATTCTCGGGAGAGAATTGATGAGGCGCTTCATTGAAGAGGCGGATCGTGGGCAATCGACGCTGCTGCCCGAATGCCTCGATGATTTCATTGACGAAGGCAACCCGGTTCGGGTGATCGACGTGTTTGTCGATGCGCTGGATTTGGCGGAAATGGGCTTCGATGGGGTGGACCCGGCGGCGACCGGACGGCCGTCGTACCATCCCTCGGTTCTCCTGAAGCTTTACATCTACGGCTACCTTAACCGGGTGCAGTCGAGCCGGCGGCTGGAGCGAGAGGCCGGTCGCAATGTCGAAGTCATGTGGCTGCTGGGCCGGCTCGTGCCTGATCACAAGACGATCGCAGACTTCCGCAAGGACAACGGCCTGGGGCTCCGCAAGGTCTGCGCGCGCTTCGTTGAGCTTTGCCGTGAGATGGGCCTTCTCGCGACGGCGAGCGTTGCCATCGATGGCAGCAAGTTCAAGGCCGTGAACAACCGGGACAGGAACTTCACGCGGGCAAAGGTGGAGCGGCGGCGTGCCCAACTGGAGGAAAGCGTTGCCCGCTATCTGAGCCAGCTTGACACCGCCGACCGGCAGGAGCCGACCGAAGCGCTGGCCGGGAAGGTGACGAGACTCAAGGAGAAGCTGGCGAAGGTGAAGGAGCAAATGGGCAAGCTTGCTGTCTACGAGAAGCAGATGCTGGCTTCGCCCGACCAGCAGATATCTCTGACCGACCCCGACAGTCGCTCGATGGCAACCAGCGGCCGTGGCTCGGGCGTCGTCGGCTACAACGTGCAGGTCGCTGTGGATACCGATCATCACCTGATCATTACCCATGAGGTGACGAACAGCGGCTCGGATCGGGCGCAACTCGCCAATATGGCCAGGCAAGCAAAGGCTGTATTGCAGACCGAGACCCTCGAGGCCGTTGCCGACCGCGGCTACTTCAACAGCCCGGAGATCCTCGCCTGCCACGAGGCCGGCATCACGATAACCCTGCCCAAGCCGATGACTTCGGGCGCCAAGTCGGACGGACGCTTCGGCAAGCAGGACTTCGTCTATTTGCCGGAGGACGATGCCTATCGTTGTCCGGCCGGGGAGCGTTTGCCTTATCGCTATACAAACGAAGAAGCCGACAAGATGCTGAGGCGCTACTGGACCAACGCCTGCAAGAATTGTTCGATCAAATCCCAGTGCACGCCCGGGTCCGAGCGACGGATCACACGATGGGAACACGAGCATCTGCTCGACGCCGTGCAGCAGCGGCTCGATGCGAACCCGCTCGCCATGCGACTACGTCGCGAGACCGTCGAGCATCCGTTCGGCACCATGAAAGCGCGCATGGGTGCGACGCACTTCCTGACCAAAACGCTTCCTAAAGTAGCCGCCGAGATGGCCCTCTCGGTCCTGGCCTACAATCTGACCCGGGTTATGAACATCGTTGGGACCAAGCCGTTGATGGCGCGATCGCGGCCTGAGGCCGAACGGTCCGACCTTCTCTCCGGCTTCTCTGGAATGGGGTTTTTACACGGCCAAGACCCGAAGCGGACGTGCCCGTGCTCGCTAGGCCGTATTGCGGTAAATGTATCAGCCGCGCTAAAGATACACGATGATGGTTCGCGCGATACCCACGCCTCTCTGGTTCGCAGCGGCCCTTTTCCCAATGGTTGTGTCGCAAATTGTAAGACTGCAGCAATCCGATCCGGCGGCATGGATGGTTTGGGACTACGCAGGTCGCCTCGGGGCTTTGGCAGTTCTGTTCGCCATACCTGCTGCGCGAACAATAGCCTTCCGATTTGAACCACTTCGAATACCTCGATGGGAAGTGACCATCTGGATTGTCGGTATTGTTCTCGCGGACCACTATTTGGATGGTTGGATCCGACGCACCATCAATGCGGTCCTACCTGCAACAGTGCTCGCGCCATATCCCGCAGTGCAAGGTTGGCTACATGTCGTCGATATCTTTTTTGGTCTTGGCCTAGTCGCCTTAAGCGAGGAGATCGTATTTCGGCGATGTGCGCGTCATCTGCTCCAGAGTTATTTGGACGACGGCTATGCCTTGGTTCTCGCAACATCTTTCTTGTTTGGAGCCTATCACTGGTGGACGGGTTTCGGGAATATCGGCGTGGCGGTGGTGATAGGTGGCTTGTTGATGATGTTGTACCGCCGATCCGGGGCACTTTGGCCAGCAGTTCTTGGACACTACCTGGCTGACATAGTGAACTTCGCGTTTTGAAAGGTCGCCTTGTGGCCCGTCGCTGCCGAGTCTCTCGGCCGCGAGTATGTCGCCTATCAGGGGAAAACCGGACCTGACTGGGATCAGGCAGAACCGTCTCGATTGACCCAAAGCGAAGCAGGGTTCTTGAACCCGGCAAATCCGTTACGCTCTGGCATAGCGATAGAGTGCTAACTTCGATCCGGTCAGAAGCAGGATGGATATGAGTGAATTAGACCCGACGATCTCAGCGAATGGATGGGCGCTGATCTCCGCTGAAGAGCGAGCTCTGGCTTTTCCGGGGACATTTCAGCTGCCGTCTCTAGCCAAGCGGCAATCATTGTCGCCTGGGGACGCTGCAAAGTTGCTCTTCGATATTGAAACGAAAGAGAACGGCCAAATCATCGACCGAGGCGTTGATCGAATGTGGGTGATCGTCAAGACGAAGACAGAGCACGGCTATCTCGGAGTTCTCGACAGTGATCCGGGACATGCTGAGAACTTGACGCTACGCCCGGGGAGCCAAGTCATCTTCGGACCCCAACATGTAGCCGATATCGGACGGCCACCAAGCAGTTACATTGACGAGAGATACGGTGCTTCCTTCTTTCAAGAATAAGAAAGAGCGTTACGGTGTCCGCTCACGGCCCTTAGCGGCGATCCTATCTTGGTCGCCCGCGCCGGCCTTCAGGTCGAGATCTGACAAAAAGCGCGGACAGCTCCCGAGGTGAAATCACGAGCCTATCATTCTGTTAACATCTGTCAGTTTTTCGCCTTTGGCACAGCATCACCTCCGTCATTCCTATGACGACACCTCGAAGACCATTGCTCAGGATGCAACCGTCCGGCCCGAGCGCCGTGGCAGTGCAGGCGATCCGCTGCGCTTTGAACCAGGCACGGGACACGCAAGCCATGCGCACGGACGTCGTTCTGAGCAAAACGCCTGCCGCGAAACTGCGGCAGCGAACCGCAACCGCCTGCAGGGCGGTGATCTGCGCGTTCGCCGCCATCAGCATCCTGTCGACCAACATTTTTCTGCCTTCGCTGCCGGCGATGGCCGCCGATCTGCGCGTCTCCAGCGCGGCCGTCACGTCGACCATCACGGTTTTCCTGGCGATCGTCGCGGTCGGACAATTGATCGCCGGTCCGTTGTCGGACCGGCTCGGGCGCCGAATGCCGATCCTGATCGGATTGTGCCTCTTCGTGCTGGGCACGATGTGGTGCGCCGTCGCCGGCGACTTGCTGGGCTTGCTGATCGGCCGCTCGATCCAGGCGGCCGGCGCCTGTATCTTCAACGTGCTCGCGCGCGCCATCGCCCGCGATCTGTTCGACGGCCAGGCGCTTGCCGGCACGATGGCGGCGATCACCATCGCGACGGCGGCGGCGCCCGGGTTTTCGCCGCTTCTCGGCAGCGCGCTCGATCATTTGTTCGGCTGGCGCGCCGAATTCGCCTTTGTCGCGGCCTTTGCCATCGGCGCCGGGGCGGCCTATGCGGCGTTCGTCGGCGAGACCCGGCCGGCCTCCGACCGTTTCGTGCGTCCGCTCGGGATCGCCGCCACCTATCTCGGCCTGCTACGCGACGCACGGTTCGCGGCGCCGGCCAGGACCGCCGGTCTGATGATGGCCGGCCTGTTCGCGGTGTTCTCCGCCGCGCCGCGCGTGCTGCTCGAAGGATTTGGTTTGTCGCCGGTGATGCTGGGTCTGCTGTTCGCGGGCGTCGTCTTCCTGGTGTTCGGCGCAGGGATGCTGGCGCCGAGACTGTCGGCACGGTTCGGTCTGCATCGCGCGACGCTGATCGGGCTGGTGACGGCCGCTGTTGGCGGTATCGCGCTGTTGCTCGCGGTCCTGCTCGCGAGGCATTCGCTGCCGCCGTTTCTCGCCGCCGTTTCGATCTTTCTGTTCGGCCTGGGGATCGTGAGCCCGCTGTCGAGTGCGGCGGCGCTATCGCCGTTCGCCGACAGCGCCGGCGCGGTCGCCGCTCTGTTCGGCTTCGCGCAAATGGCCGGCGCGGCCTGCGGCGCGTCGCTCGCCGCGGTCCTCGCCACCGATCCGGCCATCGGGCTTGCCACCGTGGTGGCGCTGACAGCGGTTTTGGCGCTGCTCCTGAATGTCAGGAAAAGTACAGTAAATTCATGATCTTAAGTCTGGAATAGGGCCGTCTCCATGCTACTTTGCATGGGGTTGTTTTCGATGTTTTGAGTCTAGTGCCGCACCACCAGCACCGAGCACGTAGCGTAGCGCACGACATGGCCGGCATTGGAGCCGAGGAAATAGGTCCGCATCGCCGGCCGGTGCGAGGTCATCACGATCAGGTCGGCCTTGATCGCCTCGGCCTCTTCGAGGATCTCGTGGTAGATGCCGCCCTGCCGCACCGCGATAGAGATGCGGGCGGCGTCGATGCCGGACTCCCTGGCCACGATGGCGAGCGCGTCTTCCGACGCCGCGCGCTGCTGGGCGTCGAAATCGGCCGGCACGTATTCGGCCAGCATCGGCGGCGTCATCGGCTGCACGTTGAGCAGGCGCACCGCGCCGTTCCAGGTCTGCGACAGCGTCGCGGCGGTGGCGATCGCGGGCTTGGTCAGATCGGTATCGGCCAGGTCGATCGGCACGAGTATGGATTTGAACATCGGCGCCTCCTGCTTCGGCCATGCCGGCCTGATTTGTCAGGATCGAGGGCTAGGCTCTTGTTGCTCTGATGCATTTTCTTTGACGCGAACTTGTTCTCAATTCGCTTGAATGCGCGTCACCGGGCATAGCACCGCGCGGCTGAGATGTCCGCGCGGCTCAGTCGTCCGGCGCCTGCTTCAGCAGTTTCGGGCTGGTGAATCGCACGAGCTTGCCGCGGCGGAAGGCGACCTCGTTCCAGTCGTCGGTCGCAAAATCCAGCACGGCGACGCCGGCGGTTGGCAGATTGTCTTCTAGTGCTTTCTTCGCCGCCGCGTCGCCGCTGCCGGACAGCATCAGTGCCAGCTCATGCATGCCGGGATTGTGCCCGATCAGCATCAGGTGCGCGGGATCGGTGGCGGCGGCCATCCGGATGATTTGCAGCAGCTGCGCCGGTTCGGCGCCGTAGATTTCGTCGAGCCATTCGGCGCTGGGCTGGGCGACCTGTTCCCGCGCGGCCATGATCGCGTCGCGCGCGATCTCCCAAGTCTGCCTGGCCCGTACCGCGGTGGACACCTTGACGGCGTCGGGCAGCGGCGGATGCCGGCCGATCCAGGTTCCGATCGCAGCGGCATCCAGCCGGCCGCGCTCGTCGAGGCGGCGGTCGTGGTCATGCCCCGACGGCGCGTCGTGTTCGGTCTTGGCGTGACGCAGCAGCATCAAACGGCGCATGGGCGCGATCTCGATTCGGTCTTAGTCTGGACTAATCTACAGGCTCATGTCCCGGATAGGGTGACAAGCGCCGCAGCCGTCCGTAAGAAACGCCATGCCCGAGACTTTCACAAGTGCGACCAACAGCCCCGATGACGCGCCTGTTCGCTCGCGCCTGTCTTTCGACCTGGATGTTGACATTTGCGTGGTCGGAGCGGGGCTTGCCGGGCTGACGGTGGCGCTGGAGGCCGCGCGGCTCGGCGCCAGCGTGGCGGTGCTGGAGGGCCGGCATGTCGGCTGGAACGCATCCGGCCATCAGCTCGGTACCGTGATGCCGGGGTACAGCCTTCCGATCGGCGAACTGATCGAGCGCGTCGGCCTGGAGGACGCGCGCGAATTGTGGGCGCTGTCGAAGGAGGGCGCCGACTACATTCGCGCCACCGCCACCGAGGAGGCGATGCCGGGCATCGCGCTGACCGAGGGCGCGCTGGAAGTCTCCACCGTCGATGCCGGCGACACGCTGATCAGCCGGCTGCAGACGCTGAGCGAGGATTTCGCGACCGAGGTCGAGGGCTGGCAGGTCGATCGCGTTCGCGATCAGCTCAAGACGGGGCGCTATTTCCACGGCATCCATTATCCGCGCGCCTTCCAGATCGACGGCTGCAAATATGTCCACGGGCTGGCCGCGCTGGCGCGGCGGGCGGGCGCGCGCATTTTCGAGGATACGCCGGTCGTCAGCATCGATCCCTCGGGCATTCGCAAGCGCATCGTAACGCCGTCGGCACGGCTGCGCGCCTCGCATATCGTGCTGGCCGGCAACGTTCACCTCGGCGCCCCGTTGCGCCGGCTGTCGGAGACGCTGCTGCCGGTCTGGCGCTACGCGGCGGTCACCGAGCCGCTGGGCGAGCGGCTCGCGCAGGTGATCGCCTTCAGGGGGTCGATCGCCGACAGCGACGGCATCGATCATTTCCGCATCGTCGACGGCGACCGGCTGTTATGGGCGAGCCCGGAAACCACTTGGGAGGCGCGGCCACGCCGTTTCGGGCCCGCCATCCAGCGCCGCATCGCCACGGTCTTTCCCCAGCTCGGCAAGGTCGCGATAGCGGATGTGTTCGGCGGCGCGGTCGGGGTAACCGTGCACGGCATGCCGCAGATCGGGCAGTTGCGCAAAGGGCTGTGGGTCGCCTCCGGTTTTGGCCGCCACGGGCTCAATACCTCGGCGATGGCGGGGCAGGTGATCGCGCGCAGCATTTTGTGGGGCGAGGAACGCTGGAAGCTGTTTTCGCCGTTCGAACTGGTCTGGGCGGGCGGCGCCACCGGCCGCGTTGCCGGCCACCTGATCGGCCTATGGGGGCGGGGCCATTCCGCCGCCGCGGGCGCGCTGGCCCGCTACCGCGAAGGCGCCCGCGCCCGGGAACGCATGCGCGAGGCGCGTTTGGCCGAAGCCAACCGGCAGGCCGGAACCCGGCAGGCCCGTCCGCCGGCCGGGCCGCGCCCGCAGCCGCCGCGGCCGGCCGCGGCGTCCTCGCAGGAAAGTGAGATCATTCGGGACGGTTCGGTGTAACGTCGGCGTGGTTGGGCCGTACCTGATAGCGAACCGTTACGTTCGCCCCGCACGGAGATTTTACATGATGGACCGCCGTATCCTGCTCGCATCCGTGGCCAGCCTGTTTGGCCTCGCCGCTTTCCGCTGGCTGCGCGCCACGCCGGCTGAGGCCGCCGGGAAATTCGAGATCGAAAAGACCGACGCCGAGTGGCGCGCGCAGCTCACGCCGCAGCAGTACGAGATCCTGCGCAAGCACGGCACCGAACGGCCGGGCTCGAGCCCGCTGTTGAAGGAAAAGCGCAAGGGCATCTTTGCCTGCGCCGGCTGCGACCTGCCGCTGTTTTCCTCGGAAACCAAGTATGAAAGTGGCACCGGCTGGCCGAGTTTCTGGAAGCCGCTCGACAACGCCCTTGGCGAAACCAAGGACACGACGTTCGGGATGACGCGCACCGAAGTGCATTGCCGCCGCTGCGGCGGCCACATGGGGCACGTGTTCGACGACGGGCCGCAACCGACCGGTCTGCGCTATTGCATCGACGGGTTCGGGCTGGTGTTTCACCCCGCCGGACCGCAGGCCTCATAGGCAACGCTGCCCGGCAAATGTTGCCCGCCCGGCAAATGTGCCCCGGTCCTTGGACCGGGGCTTTTTTGTCAAGATATTGATATTTCTCGATTTTGTTGCCTGGCACAGCGCTTGCGACATGTTCTCCCGACGCGGCCTCGGTTCCCTGGGAATGGCGAGCCGCCCGTATCGAATGTGGAGAACATGTCATGGGTATCTTCGGCGCACTTACCACCGCGGTCGGCGGCCTCCGCGCCAACTCTTATGCCCTGGAAAACGTCTCGGGCAATATCGCCAACTCGCAGACCACGGCGTTCAAGCGCATCGATACCTCGTTCCTCGATCTGATTCCGCAGACCGCCGTCACCTCCCAGCTCGCCGGCGGCGTGACCACGCAATCCCGTTCCACCAACTCGGTGCAAGGCGACGTGCAGTCGGCCTCGGTTGCGACCTTCATGGCGATCAACGGCAATGGCTTCTTCGCGGTGCAAAAGCCCGGCACCTTCACCGACGGCACGCCGGTGTTCGACGGTGTCGACCGCTACACCCGCCGCGGCGACTTCCAGCTCGACAAGAGCGGCTATCTCGTCAATGGCGCCGGCTACTATCTGCAGGGCGTGCCGATCGACCCGACCACCGGCAACCCATCGGGCAGCTCGCCGCAGGTGCTCCGCTTCCAGAACGACTTCCTGCCGGCGCAGGAAACCACGCGCATCGACTACCGCGCCAACCTTGCCAGCTATCCGTTGACGACCAAGCACGACGTTTCCGTTCCAGGGTCGGAATTGATCGCGCCGGGATCGTATACCGCCGGACGTAATCCGCTGTCTCTCGGCACGCCGCCGGCGCCTTATACCGACACTTCCGTCAGCGGCACTACGCAGAGCAACAAGGCCACGCCGTCGGTTGCAAATACGCTTGCGACGCTGCTCAACGGCGCGGCGCCGAGCGACTCGATTGCCGCCAATTTCATCGCAGGCGACACCATCACGGTCAACGCCCAGACCATCACCTTCATGGCGTCCGGCGCCGTCGGCAACAATCAGATCAACATCGGTGACAGCATCGGAACCTTGCTGGGCAAGATCGACGCGCTGACGGGAACGGCCGTCTCGTCCGGCATCAGCGGCGGTTCGATCACGCTGCATTCCGGCACGGCCTCCGACCTCTCGGTCAGCAGCTCGAACACGGCGGCTTTTGCCGCGCTCGGCTTCACCGGCACCGTGACCGCGACGCGCGGCGGCGGCGGCGGCATCGGCACCGGTCAGGTGATCGGCAACGACAACTCGACGTTCCTCAACGAATCGATCGCGGGTGGCGCGGTCACCACCTACGACGTCTCTGGCGCGCCGGTGAACCTGCAGTTCCGCTGGGCCAAGACCGACAGCTCCACGCTCGGTGCCGGCCATACCGACACCTGGAACCTGTTCTACCAGGTCAACCCCAACGCGACCGGCACCCAGGTCTCCTGGCAGAACGTCAATACCAATTTCACCTTCTCGGCCTCGGGCCAGATGTCGCCGGCCGTTCCCTCGGTCACGCTCACCAATGCCGTGGTCAACGGCGTCGCGCTCGGCAGCCCAGTCATCAATTTCGGCACCGGCGGTGTCACCCAGTTCGCCGACGCCAACGGCAACGTGCAGGTCAACCAGATCCAGCAGGACGGCTTCCCGGCCGGCCAGCTGCAGTCGGTCGGCGTCGGCGCCAACGGTCGCATCGTTGGCAACTATTCCAACGGCCGCAACCTCGACCTCGCCGAAATCTCGGTCGCAACGTTCAACGGCACCAACTTCCTCAAGCGCGTCAACGGCGGCGCGTTCGAGGTCACGGACGGATCCGGACAGGCGCTGTTCGGCAAGTCCGGAACCATCGTCGGCTCCTCGCTGGAAGGATCCAACACCGACATCGCCGACGAGTTCACCAAACTGATCGTCACCCAGCAGGCCTACTCGGCCAACACCAAGGTCATCACCACAGCCAACACGATGGTGCAGGATCTCCTGAACGTGCTGCGATAACGGGCCGCGACGTTCGCGATGCGATTTGAGATGGGCAGTCAGTCATGGGTTTGAGTCAGGCTCTCTCCACCGCAATGTCCGGCCTGCGCGCGACGCAAGCCGCGATCTCGCTGGTCGGATCCAACGTCGCCAACGCGGAAACGCCCGGTTACGTCAGGAAATCGATAATCCAGGTCGCCGGCATGACCGGCGACTACGGCTCGAGCGTTCTGCTCAACGGCGTCGACCGGCAGCTCGATCAGTATCTGCAGACGCAACTGCGAACGGAAACCTCCGGCGCGGCCTATGCAGACATCCGCTCGACATTCCTGCAGAACTTGCAGAACGTCTACGGAAACCCGTCGGAAACCGGCACCATCGAGGATTCGTTCAACAAGCTGCTGACCGCCTTTCAGGGCTTGTCGACCAGCCCGGACTCGCAATCTGCGCGGATCGGCGCCGTCAGCGCGGCGCAGACGATGGCCCAGACGCTCAATGCGGCGACGCAGGGGATCCAGAACCTGCGCGCCAACGCCGAAATGGGCATCAACGATTCCATCGTGACGGCGAACAACGCGATGGCGCAGATCGCGTTCATCAACAATCAGCTGCAGAACAACGGCAAGACCGATGCGGCGACGGCGTCGCTGCTGGATCAGCGCGACCAGTACATCACGCAACTGTCGAGCTTGATGGACATCCGCACCGTCGTCAACGACCTCAACCAGGTGACGGTGTTCACGAATTCGGGCGTCCAGCTCGTCGGCACCGAGGCGGCGCAACTGACGTTCAATCCCCAGGGCACGATCACGCCCAACACGCTGTACAATCCCACCGATCCGACCAAGAGCAACGTCGGCACCATCTCGATCAATTTCCCGCATGGCGGCAGCTACGATCTGGTGTCGACCAAATCGATCCGCTCAGGCAAGATCGCCGCCTATCTCGAGCTGCGCGACAATACGCTGGTGAAGGCGCAGGCGCAGATCGATCAGTTCGCGGCATCGATGGCGAGCGCGCTGTCGGACAAGACGACCGCAGGAACGGCCGCGCCTGCATCGGTGCTGCCGCAGGCCGGTTACGATCTCGATCTGACGGGACTTCAATCGGGCAACGTCATCCACGTCAGCTACAAGAACAATACGACAGGCGTCACGCACAATCTCTCGATCCTGCGCGTCGACGATCCGAGCGTGCTGCCGCTGAGCAACACCACGACGCTCGATCCGAACGATGAGGTGCTCGGCATCGATTTTTCGGCCGGCATGGCTTCGGTGGTTACCCAGCTCAACGCTGCGCTGGGGACGAGCGCCAATCTGCAGTTTTCGAATCCGTCCGGCTCCACGCTGCGCGTACTGGATGACGGCGCGACGAACCGCTCGGACGTACTGGCCGCGTCGGTCACGACGACGATGTCGTCGCTCACCAGCGGCAACCCGCAGTTCGCGCTCTTCACCGACAATGGCGGGCTGTTCACCGGCGCGATCACAGCCAACGGTTCGCAGCAGACGGGTCTTGCCGGTCGCATCAGCGTCAATCTCGGACTGCTCGGCGATCCCTCGCGCGCCGTCATACTTTCCACCAGCCCGTTGACGCCGGCAGGCGACACCACGCGCTCCGACTTCGTCCTGACGCAGCTGCAATCGGGCAATTATCGCTATTCGCCGCAGACCGGCATCGGAACCACCGGCGCGCCGTTTACCGGCACGCTGACTAATTTCGTCAAGCAGTTCATCAGCCAGCAGGGCGAAGCCGCGACCGCTGCCAAGCAGCTGTCCGAAGGCCAGTCGGTGGTGCTCAATACCCTGCAGAAGAAGGTGACCGATGCCTCGGGTGTCAACATCGACGACGAGCTGGCGCATCTGCTCGCGCTGCAGAACGCCTATTCCGCCAATGCACGCGTCATGTCGTCCATCAAGCAGATGTACGACACGCTGATCCAGGCCATGTGAGGGTATCATGTCGATCGACGGCGTTAACGGCAGAACATCGTATATCGGGACTTCGATCCTCAATATTCGCGCGCAGCTCGACGATCTGACGCAGCAGCTCGCCAGCGGCCGGGTCTCGACGACCTATTCGGGACAGGGCGCCAATCGCGGCTTTGCGCTCAGCCTGCGCGCGCAGGTCAGCAGCATCAATGCCTATGCGGACACCGCGACCAACGTCAACACGCGGCTGAACGTCGTCAACCTTGCGCTGCAGGGCTTGTCCGACATCGGGACGTCGGTGAAGAAGGCGGCCGGTACGTCGACCATCGTGCTCAACGACAACGGTCAGACTTCCGGCCAGATCACCGCACAGGCGGCGTTCTCGAACGCGGTGTCGCTGCTCAACAGCCAGACCGGCGACCGCTATCTGTTTTCCGGCCGGACCACTGATACCCCGGCAACGGTGGCAGCCGACGTCATGCTCGACGGTATCGGAACCCAGGCCGGGCTGAGGCAACTGATCAACGAACGGCGCCAGGCCGACCAGGGTGTCGGCAATATGGGCCATCTGACCGTCGCGTCGCCGCCATTGACGACCACCGTGACCAGCCTGACCGAAGATGGCTCGTCGTTTGGATTGAAGCTCAGCTCGGTCAGCACGTCGCTGACCGGGGCGACCGTCACGCAGCCGACCGGCACGCCGCCTTCCATCACCGTCGATCTCGGCGCCGTCAATCCGAACGATGGTGAAAGCGTCACGTTCAACTTCAAACTGCCGGACGGAACCAGCGAGCCCATCGTGCTGACCGCGACAACGAAGAATCCGCCGCCGTCAGGCTCGTTCCTGATCGGAGTTGATACCGCCGCAACCACGACGAACCTTCAAGCCCTGCTGACGTCCTCGATCCAGACGCTGAGCGATACGTCGCTGGTCGCTGCATCCGCGATCGCGGCGTCGAACAACTTCTTCAACCCGTCGGCTACCGTTACGGGCACTGCGGTCAACAACCAGGCCGGTACACCGGCGCCGATCACGGGCGCTACACTGCTCTCGGGCGCTTTAGGAACGGACTCCTTGGCCGCAAGCTTTGCGGCGGGCGATACGATCACGGTCAACGGTACGCCGATCACCTTCGTGGCTTCGGGTGCGACCGGCAACCAGCTCAACGTCACCGACAGCGTGCAGTCGCTGCTGGCGAAGATCGATTCGATCACCGGCACCAATACGCCGTCGACCGTCACCGGCGGCGTGATTGCGCTGCACGGAGGCGACGGCGATGCATTGGCAATTTCCAGTTCGAACGCGGCAGCCTTCGCCGCGCTGGGCTTCAGCGGCACGGCGAGCGCAAATCCGGCCCCGCTGCGTGTCAACGGTCCGCCGTTCGCCACCGCCACCAATCTGATCGGCGGCACGTCCGCCAACACCGTTTCCTGGTACACCGGCGAAATCGGCACTGATTCGCCGCGCGGCACCGCGATCGCCCGCATCGACCAGTCGATCACGGTGCAGTACGGCGCGCGCGCCAACGAGCAGGCGTTGCGCTATCAGTTGCAGAATATCGCGGTGTATTGCGCGGTCACGACCAACTCCGCCAATCCGAACTCGAAGGGGCAGGTCAACGCGCTGCAGCAACGGATTTCGGCAAACCTCGCGCCGCAGACCGGCCAGCAGTCGATCCAGGATATGCAGGCGCAGTTCGCCGGCGCGCAGAACGCGATCAAGGCTTCGACCGATCGCCAGACACAACTCAAGGGAATGGCGCAAACCATGCTCGACCAGATCGAGGGCATCAACCAGGACGAGGTCGCGACCAAGGTCCTGGCGCTGCAGACCAGCCTGCAGGCCTCGTATCAGACCACGTCGATGCTCTACCAGACCACGCTGACCAAGTTCCTGCCGGTCTGAGGATAATTTTTCGGGCAAAAATGAAAAGGCCTCCGTGAGGAGGCCTTTTCATTTGGAAGCGATGCAATCGCTATGCGGACTTGCGATCGAACTCGTCGAGGGATTGCATTTTTCGGGCGCTCGCCAGGATCTGCTCTTCGTGGCCGATCAACTTCTTCGATTCCTTCAGCGCATGGTAGAGATCGCCGTTCAGGATGAAGTTGTTGATCCCTTCGATGAAGGGCCACGCACTCGGCATCGTGGTGAGGATATCGCGGACCAGGCTGAAATAGGTCGGATGATGCGCCATCGGATCCGGCGACAGGTACATCAGCTGCACGGCGAGGTAGACCAGTTTTGCCGGCGTGTCGGCGGTGTCGGGCGTGAGGATATCCTTCTCGCGCAGGATCGGAATCCGGTCGCCGTCGATCAGCAGTCTGGCGCGCTGATCGGTATTGGTGACCACACAGGCGCCGATGATGATTCGCTCGTGCGGTTTGAGCTCGACTTTCAAGGCCATGCCTGTTCTCCGTTTGACGCTTTTCGCGCGTTGTCTTGCCCGCCGGCAGAGTCGCATCCTTTCCGATGATGGTTAACCAATGGTGAACGTGCGATTTGTGCCCATTTCACGGGGCTTTCTGCCAACGGCCCGTATGAATACGGGGGGCATCCTGATCCGGCCGATTAATTTGAAATTCACCGTCTTTAAGGGCGCCTTATCCGGCCAGATTCATTTTTTCTTAGAGACTTGGTTTCAGAGTGAGCTGTCGCCTGATCGCGAGGTCGGGTAGTGGCTTGTCTTAATTTCACACCAGAAAGGTATGAAAGATGTCCGGTATTGTTCTTTCAGCTTCGGTTCGCCAGAACCTTCTCTCGCTGCAGTCGACCGCCGACCTGCTGGCGACCACGCAGAACCGACTTGCTACCGGCAAGAAGGTCAACACCGCCCTCGATAACCCCACCAACTTCTTCACCGCGCAGTCGCTCGACGCGCGCGCCGGTGACATCAACAACCTGCTCGACGGCATCGGCAACGGCGTGCAGGTGCTGCAGGCCGCCAACACCGGCATCACCTCGCTGCAGAAGCTGGTCGATACCGCCAAGTCGATCGCCAACCAGGCGCTGCAGAGCGCGGTCGGCTACTCCACCAAGTCGAACGTCTCGGCGACCATCCCCGGTGCGACCGCGACCGACCTGCGTGGAACCACGACCTATACCAGTGCGACGGCGACCTCCAACGTGCTGTTCAACGGCACGGCCGGCGGGACCACGCCAGCCCTTTCAACCACGACACTCGGGGGCGTTTCCGCCTCGCTGGTCGGCACTGCCGCGACGGCTGGTGACGGCACCACGGCGCTCGCCGCCGGCATCACCCTGATCGCAAGCGGTCCAGCCACCGCGACCGGCTTGTTGGGCAATGCCCAGCCGACCGATGGCCAGACCCTGACGGTCAACGGTAAAACGATCACCTTCAAGTCGGGCACGGCCCCGGCCGGAACGGCTCTTCCCGCCGGCTCCGGCGTTTTGGGCAATGTCGTCACCGACGGCAATGGCAACTCTTCGGTTTACCTCGGGACCACCGGCACGCCGCTCGGCACCGTGGGCGATCTCTTGACTGCGATCGATCTTGCCAGCGGCGTTCAGAAGGCCGTGATCAACACCACGACCGGCGTCGCGGCGTTCTCCCCCTCGTCGGGCACCAGTGGCGCGATCGCTGCCGGCGTTGTCACCTTGACGACCGGTACCGGCGCTGACCTCAGCATCACCGGCAAGGCCGACCTGCTGAAGGCTCTCGGTCTGACGACTTCAGTGGGCGGCGGTGACGCCACCGTGACGAGGGCGCGGACGACCGCTGCCTCGACGCTCGGCAGCCTGATTGAGGACGGCTCGTCGCTGATCGTCAACGGCAAGACCGTCACGTTCAAGAACGCTGAGGCTCCGTTGGCTGCGAACGTGCCCACCGGCTCCGGCGTTACCGGCAACGTCGTCACCGACGGCAGCGGCAACTCGACCGTCTATCTGCAGGACGCGACGCTCGCCGACACGCTCACCGCGATCGATCTGGCCACGGGCGTCAAGACCGCCGCCAACGTCGGCGGTACGGCAACGTTGACGACTGTCGGCACCCCCTCGTCGATCTCGGCGAGCGGCGTGCTGCAGATCAGCACCGGCACCACGGCCGACCTGTCGATCATCGGTACCGGCAACGCGCTTTCCGCGCTGGGCCTGACCGGCAACACCGGCACAGGAACCAACTTCACCGCAGGCCGCGCCGCGGCGCCGGGCAGCCTGTCCGGCAAGAACCTGACCTTCACCTCCTTCAACGGCGGCACGCCGGTCAACGTCACGTTCGGCGATGGCTCCGGCGGCACGGTCAAGACGCTCGACCAGCTCAACGCCGCTCTGCTGGCCAATAATCTCAACGCTACGATCGACTCGACCGGCAAGCTGACGATCACGACTACCAACGACTATGCTTCGTCGACCCTCGGTTCGGCGCAGGCGGGAGGGGCGATCGGCGGTACGCTGACCTCTGCGATCAGCTTCACGACCGCAGCGGCTCCGGTGGTTGACATATCCGCGCAAGCGGTTCGCAGCAACCTGGTGACGCAGTTCAACGGCATCCTGTCACAGATCACCACGACGGCGCAGGATGCGTCGTTCAACGGCATCAACCTGCTCGGTGGCGATCAACTCAAGCTGACGTTCAACGAAACCGGCAAATCGACGCTGAACATCACCGGCGTCAACTTCGATGCGACTGGTCTCGGCCTGGCGAATCTGGTCAGCGGCACCGACTTCATCGACAACTCCGCGACCAACAAGGTGATTGCCAACCTGGCTTCCGCTTCGACCCTGCTGCGCTCGCAGGCGTCTGCCTTGGGTTCGAACCTGTCGATCGTGCAGATCCGTCAGGACTTCTCGAAGAACCTGATCAACGTGCTGCAGACCGGTTCGTCGAACCTGACGCTGGCCGACACCAACGAGGAAGCGGCGAACAGCCAGGCGCTGTCGACCCGCCAGTCGATCGCGGTGTCCGCGCTGGCGCTGGCCAACCAGAGCCAGCAGAGCGTGCTGCAGCTGCTCCGCTAAGCGGTACGTCGACTTCAACGATCAGACGGCGGGGGAAACCCCGCCGTCTTTCGTTTCGGGTAACGCATTTTTCGGACGAGAAAACGCTGGCATGAATAAAGGGATCGAAGCGGATAATTTGGGCTTCGAAATTAATTCCATGGGAACTTGATGGTCCGCATGCTGCCTCAAATATGGAGTTTTTGCCGGAGTGCCGACACAATGGGTAACTCGTGCTAACCATATTTAAAGGCGAAACCTGTATGTATCTTAGGCAGCTTTTCCGAAGAATCCTGCGGTCTTGCACATCGCTCCATCGAGGTTCGTGAATGTCTAATGCAGCTCAAGCCTACGCGCGTACATCGCAGACGACGACGTCTCCCCGTGAAATCGAAGCGCAGGCGTTGCTGAAGGCTGCACGGCAATTGCAGGAAGTTCAGGCCAACTGGAACGGCCCCGATTCCGCAATGCACAACGCGTTGCTTTTCAATCGCAGGCTCTGGTCGATCTTCATGAGCGCCGTCGAGGCGAACGAGAATCAGCAACCGATGGAAGTACGCCAGAACATCGCCAACATCGGCGTGTTCGTGATGAAGCAGACGGTCGACATGCAATTGAATCCGGACCCGGCCAAGCTGAAGTCGCTGATCGACATCAACTGCAATCTGGCCGCCGGCCTTGCAGGCCGCGGCTGACCGGGTGAGGGGAGTGCGCCAGCATGGCTGATCTCTGGAGCATCATATCGGCCAACTACAAGACGGTGGGGCTGACCGTCCCGTCCAAGACACCCTATGTCGCGGTCGATCCCAAATTGTACGAAGGCACCTGGACCGGCAAATATCCCGACAACAAGACGTTCAAGTTCACGGTCTCGGACGTCAACGGATTTCGCGCCAAGGTGCAGTACCAGAGCGGCGGCACCAACAAGTTCCAGGAAGTTTTGATCAAGGACCTGTCGTTCCGGATCGGTGACACCAAGTTTACGCTGTCCGCGCTTGGAAAGGCGGAGATCAAGAACGTCGTCACCGACGCGGGCAGCGGCCAGACCTATCTCGATCAGGCCTACGCATCCCGCGTCAGTTGAATCGGGAACTTCATCTGTTCTGATCCGATCGCAACGAAAGATGCCCCCGAACAGGGGGCATATTTCGTCTGAGGACACGCACGGCCCGCTCTGGATCAGGCCGTGCGGTCGGTGGCGGCGAGGCGCTGCGGGGCGTCCTTGGTCAGGTCGAGCGTGTGGAAATAGGCGCGGCGGCGAAGCACAGCTTCCTCGGGGAACTGCTTCACCACCTGGCTCGTCTTGGTATCGATGACCTGATAGACGACGGCGCGGGCGTCGCGGTCGATCACCACCTGGTTGGCCACCGCCGCGCTCGAAATGGAGACGCGGACAGCTGCGGAATCAGTGCTGGCGCGCGCACTGGTCTCTACCGCCGCGACGCTTTTGTTCGCCGGCAGTACGGTTGCGACCGCTTGTTGTGCCGACTCGCTCACGTGCTGAGCGATCGGTGCGGCAACCGGTGCCCCCACCGGTTTGATGTTGAAATCTGTACTCATGGCAGCCTCCTGGCTTGCGCGAGTCAAATCCCAACCCCTCGTCGACGCAATATTGCCCGGCACCTCTCAACGTCGTGTTAGCGAATACGCTCAATTCCGCACTGAAGCGGTTGGATAAATTTGGCTAAAATTGTAGCTATTCGCGGACTACAGCGAACGGCTGACCGACAGCGGCGTGATGTTGCGCGGCCCCGGCGCCGCTCGTTGTCCCGATGCCGTGTAGGTGTTCGGAATGTTCTTGCGCTGGATCTCGGTGTTGACGCCGCGCACGATGCCTTCGGACACCGCGTGTGCGGTCGCAAGAACGGTGAGGTTGATCTGCAGCATCGCGCGGAAGGTGTCGTGATGCTTGCGCAGCGTGGTCAGCAGTTCCGGCGAAACCTGCGCGAGATACTTTTGTGCGTTCTTCAGATTCTCGACCGCGATCATGTAGCGACGCGACAGCTCGCCCTTCTGCTCTTCCAACCGCATCGCCTCGCCGACATTGCCGGCGCGCACCAGTTCGGTTTCGCGTTCGATGATGCCGAGCAGGCCGCTCATCACGTTCATCAGATCTTCGGCGAGCTTGCGCGCTTCCGCCGGTGTGGTGATCGCTCTTGCCGGAGCCGGCGCGGGATTGGCCTGGGGGCGCGCATTCATGTCGAATCTCCTTCTGGATCAGCCGGCCCGGTTGGCCTGCTGCAGGATAAGGGTGCGGAAGACGTCGTTGGAGATGCCGATGCCGCCGGACTTGGCAAAGGATTTCGAATATTCGTCCGTCAGCATCGAGCGCCAGGCTCCGGTGCCGGTGGTGTCGCCGAACGGGCCGTCGCCTTTGACGCCGGTGGTCATCTGCGAAAACATCGAGTTGAGGAACATCGCTTCGAACTCCTGGGCCTTGGCGCGCGTCTTCTTCTGCGCCTCGGGCGAGATTTTAGTCAGCGCCTCGGCGAGCTGCGGATCCTTGCGGCCGTTGATCAGCGAAGTCTTGTCAATTCCGTTCATCACATCACCTCGATGTCGGCCTGGATCGCGCCGGCGGCCTTGATCGCCTGCAGGATGCTGATGAGGTCGCGCGGCCCGATGCCGAGCCCGTTGAGGCCGTCGACGAGCTGCTGCAGCGAGACGCCGTCCTTGACGACCGCGAATTTCTTGCCGTCCTCGCTGACGCTGACGCCCGACCGGGGGGTCACCACCGTGCGGCCGCGCGACAGCGGGTTGGGCTGGCTCACTTGCGGGCTTTCGGAGATCGTCACCGTGAGGTTGCCCTGCGCCACCGCCACGGTGGCGACGCGGACGTCGCGGCCCATCACGATGATGCCGGAGCGTTCGTCGATCACGATCTTGGCGACGAGATCGGGCTCGACCTGCAACTGCTCGATCTCGGTCAGAAAGGCGACGACGTTGCCCTTGAATTCCGCCGGAATCGAAAGCTGCACCGTGGAGGGGTCGATCGGCTCGGCGGTCTTGACGCCGAGGAAGTCGTTGACGGCGGCGGCGATGCGCTTGGCGGTGGTGAAGTCGGCGTTGCGCAGTGCGAGGCGGACATTGGGCAGGCGATTGAGCGCGAATTCGATCTCGCGCTCGATGATGGCGCCGTTGGCGATGCGGCCCACCGTCGGCACGCCGCGGGTGACGCTGGCGGCAGCGCCCTCGGCCGCAAAGCCCGAGATCGCCAGCGAGCCTTGTGCCACCGCATAGACGTTGCCGTCGGCGCCGAGCAGGGGGGTGACGAGCAGGGTGCCGCCGGTCAGGTTCTTGGCGTCGCCCAGTGCGGACACCGTGACGTCCATCCGCGTGCCCTGCGTCCCGAAGGCCGGCAGGTTGCCGGTGACCATGACGGCGGCGACGTTGCCGGTGCGGATGGTGGCGCCGCGGATGTTGACGCCCATGCGCTCGAGCATCGCTTGCAGCGACTGCTTGGTGAAGGGAATGTTGTTCAGCGTGTCGCCGGTTCCGTTGAGGCCGACCACGAGGCCGTAGCCGATCAGCTGGTTCTGCCGCACGCCCTCGATATTGGCGAGATCCTTGATCCGCGACGTTGCGCCCGAGGGCTGGGGTGCCAGCGCCAGCGCCATCAGCGCCGCACAGGCCACCCAAATCAGTCGTGCCGAACGGATGCCGGGCATCCTGTGCTCCCCTCAAGGTCTTCCACCGGACCGTTGGCGCCACTCCCATGACGGCGGTCCGCGATTAACTATGCGAGGGTCGTGCCATGTCGCGCTGCTCGGGCAATGGCTTGATATTGCTGCAAGTTCGCGTGGGCAGGATGCGGCGGCGGTTCACCATGACGGGCGAAACTGCCGTGCGTCGGCAAATTTTGCCGGGCCATTTACGTCTCGTTAACCATAAGGAGGCCAAGCTCGCATCATTCTCATGCCGAGAGCACTACGATGCGCATCTACGGACCCAATGGCACCACGATCGGATCGCCCGCCAATCACACGCGGCGAACCAGTTCGACCGGTTTCTCGCTGCCGGAAGCGCCGTCGACGCCCGAGGAGCCGCGCTCGGCTACAGCACCGAGGGCCGCCGGCAACATCGACGCGCTGCTCGCGCTGCAGGGTGTCGAGGATCCGACCGAGCGTCGCAAGCGTTCGGTGGCGCGGGGCAGGGGCGCGCTCGACGTGCTCGACGAACTCAAGATGGGGCTGCTCTCCGGCACCCTCGATGCTTCCACCGTCAGCCGGCTGCGCGACGCCGCGGCCAACCTGAAGTCCTCCTCGGGCGATCCCGGCCTCGACGCGGTGCTGTCCGAGATTGAATTGCGGGTTGAGGTCGAACTGGCAAAGGCCGGGCAAGTCTAGCTTTTAACGCATGTCGCCGGGTGAGCGCGGCGCGACTCACGCTGCGATATCCTTGCGCTGTGCGTCGTAGCGGCGCTGTGCGTTCAACACTTCCTTCAAGTTCTGCTCGGCCCAGTCGCGCAACGGATCGACGGCGCCGGCGAGCGTCGCGCCGAGCGGCGTGATCGAATACTCCACCGTTACCGGCACGGTCGCGATCGCGCGCCGGCGGATCAGCCCGTCGCGTTCGAGCGATTTGAGAACCTGGCTCAGCATCTTCTGCGAGATGCCTTCAATCGTGCGCCGTAACGCATTGAAACGCATCGGCTCGTCGCGCAGGAGAAGCAGGATCAACACCGCCCATTTGTCACCGACGCGATCGAGAATCTGGCGCGTCGGGCAATCGGCCGAATAGGCGTTCGGGATTTTCGAATTGGCGGCCTTCACGGCGGTTACTCCAGGGTTATCAGGTGAGACGAAAGTGCTCTCTTAACACTTACATCCATTTCTCTATCTAGTCACCATTGGATACCGCATTCGCGGAATCAAAAGGAGGCTTCCATGAAAATCGCCGTCATCGGCGCGTCCGGCAATGCCGGCTCGCGTATCACCGCCGAACTGGCTGGCCGCGGCCACCAGGTCACCGCCATCGCCCGTCATCCAGAACGGATAGCGCCGCACGCCAATGTCACGCCGGCCAGGGGCGACGTCATGGACCAGGCCGGCCTTGCCCGGCTGGTCACCGGCCACGCCGCCGCGATCAGCTCGGTTCATTTTCTGGCCAGCGACCCGGTCAAGCTGATTGCGGCTGCCAGGGAATCGAAGGTTGGCCGTTATCTCGTGGTCGGCGGCGCCGGCAGCCTCGACGTGTCGCCCGGCGTCCGGCTGGTGACCACCCCGTCCTTTCCCGTGGCATACAAGCCCGAGGCCGAAGCGGGCGCCGCCTTCCTCGACCTGCTTCGGGCCGAGCAGGAACTCAGCTGGACCTTCGTGTCGCCCTCAGCCTTGTTTGTGGCCGGCCAACGAACCGGCAAGTTCCGGCTCGGCACCGACCAGCTTTTGACCGCTTCCGACGGCAAAAGCTGGATTTCCTTTGAGGATTTCGCAGTTGCACTCGCCGACGAGATCGAACGGCCGGCCCATATCCGCCAGCGCTTCACGGTCGGCTACTGACGGCGGAGGGATACCTTTGCCTGTGCAAGGACGGGAGCGACCTATATTGTCTGTCACAACCCGCCGCTATATAAGGCGCGCGCGGACGGACAATTTTCCGCCCCGCCTTGTACGTGAAGATGGGTTGGCCTTGGAAAAGTTGAAGAACTATCGACCTTCCGAAAAAGAGCCTTTCATGAACGATCGGCAGCGCGACTATTTCCGCGCCAAGCTGCTGGCATGGAAGGACGAGATCCTCAGAGAATCGAAGATCACCCTGCAGACCCTCCAGGAAGAGAATGTCAATCATCCCGATCTGGCTGATCGCGCCTCTTCCGAAACCGACCGCGCCATCGAACTGCGCGCCCGCGACCGCCAGCGCAAGCTGATCTCCAAGATCGACGCCGCGCTGCAACGCATCGAGGACAACACCTACGGCTATTGCGAGGAGACCGGCGAGCCGATTTCGCTGAAGCGGCTCGAAGCCCGTCCGATCGCGACGCTGTCGGTGGAAGCGCAGGAACGCCACGAGAAGCGTGAGAAGGTTTACCGGGACGAGTAGGGTATCGGCGCGCGGCTGATCGCCTGCGCGCGGGCGCATCGCCGCGCTTTGAAATGAGAAAGCCGCCGCTGATGGACCAAACTCTCGCGGCCGCACAGATGATCGCCACCGCCCGCCGGGCGGGCGCGCCGCTGGACGTGCTCCCGCCTGATCTCGTTCCGGCCGATGAGGCCTCGGGCTATCAAATCCAGCGTGCGGTCCACGATCTGATGTTGCCGCAGACCGGCAGTCTGGTGGGCTACAAGATCGGCTGCACCAGCCCGGTCATGCAGCAATACCTCGGCATCCCTCATCCCTGCTGCGGCGGCGTGTTCGCAAGGGGCGTGCACGACAGCGGCGCTTCGCTGCGGTCAGGCGATTATGTTCGCGTCGGTGTCGAGTGCGAGATCGCGGTGCGGATGGCGCGCAGCCTGTCGCCCGGCGAAGGGCCGTTTACCGCGGAATCGATGATGGAGGCGATCGAGGCCTACTATCCCGCGATCGAAATCGTCGACGACCGCTACATCAGATGGGAGGCGATGGGCGCGCCGACGCTGGTCGCCGATGATTTCTTCGCCGCCGGCTGCGTGCTCGGCACGGCGGTGCCGCGCAGCAAGGCGCCGGACCTGCTCACGGTGAAGGGACGCGCCTTGATCAACGGCGAGGAAGCCGGCCACGGCACCGGCGCCGACGTGCTCGGCCATCCCCACAACGCGCTGGCCTGGCTTGCCAATCATCTCGCCGACGAGGGCAAGGGGCTGCATGCCGGCCAGATCGTGCTGACAGGGAGCCTCGTGAAGACGGTGTGGCTCAAGGCGGGTGACAAGGTGAAAATGGAGCTCGATGGGCTTGGCACCGTCTTCGCCGAATTTCGGAGCTGAGCAGGCCTGATGGCAGAAAGCGTCCCGTCAGTTCTCGAATCCGAAGCGCGAGGTGACATCGCTGACATCTATGCCGACATTCGCAACGTTCTGGGCACCAGCGTCGTCAACCTGATCTGGCGCCACCTCGCGACCATGCCGGGCGCGCTGCCATGGACATGGTCCGCCGTTCGTCCGCTCTATCTCGGCGACGCGCCGCTACATGCCGAAGCCATCAGGCAGACCATCGCGCTGCCGGACTGGCCCGGCTTGTCGACCGACACGCTGCTTGCGGTGGGCGTGGACGACAGCGAACGCGCGCGCATTCATGACGTACTCGACAGCTATCATCACACCAACGCGTTGGCGCTCGTCGTGCTGTCCGCGCTGCTGGCGCATTGCGAGCCGCGGCCGGCAGATGCGGTGAGGCCGGCCGGCGCCGCGCCACGGCCGCCGGGCGCCAAAATTCCGGAGTTGCCGCCGATGGAGGCGCTGGACCCCGAAGTGGCGGCGCTGATCGAGGAACTGAACGGGTTCGGCGAAGATACCGAGTCGCAATTGATTGCGAGCATGTACCGACATCTGGCGTACTGGCCAGGCTACCTGGCGCTGGTGCGGACCATGCTGGTGCCGCTGCAGCGGGAAGGACGGCTGAACGCATTGACGCTTTCGACTCGCGCGCTTGGCCATGCCCATGGCGCGGTTCTGGCTTCGCACCTGAAACCTGCCGCGCCGCCGGACACGCTGCATCGCGCGCTCGCGTCCTGCCGCCTGTTTGTCGAACATCCGATCGCGCGCATGACGGGGCTCTGCGCCCTGATCAGGCGCGCGACGCCGCGGTGACGTGTCAGTCGGAGCACTTCAGTTCTGATTTATCCCAGAACGCCTTGATCGCGGCGAAAGGTATGGAAAGGCGTTCCCGCGCCCCCATCAAGCGCAGCAAAACCTCGAAGCGGTCGTCCCTGATATTCAACTGCTCGAAGTCGTGCTGCAGAATAATGGTCATGTCGTCTGGATATTTCGACTTGAGGCCAAGCGAAAGTTTCACGCCTTCGGCGTGAGTTCGAAACGTGATATTGACCGGCCGCTGCTCCGAGGCCCGCGGGAGCGCTTCGACAATCTTGGCCCTCGCCGCCGGTTTGCTGCATGGTTCGGCGAACGCAGGCGAGGCCTGCATTATCAGCGCCATGACAAGCCATAACGCACGGCTGATGGTCACACCCCGCGCCTGCGGGATATCCGGTACACCGCGACCTGTCGTGCCCATTACTACTGTCTCTGGAATATCCGCTCGCCTGCCCGGGCGAGCGAATGACAACTGCGCGTTGCGTTGCACAGCCCATTTCACCCGCGGATCATGCTACCCAGTTCCTTCGAAAAAGAAAGAGGGCGCGGAGAGACAGATCGTCATATCCAAGCAAACTGCGCGCATCGTCGGCAGGCGCACGATGCTTGCGATGGGGATGAATGGTTAATCGAGGATGTGGTCAGCGATGACAAAGTTTGCATGCGCGGCAGAAAACGACGCATGCCGGACCGCGCTATCCTCGGTCGCGTTAACTAATCGCCGCGTGCTGACGCTGGGCGCCTTATGCCGGGCGCGTCCGTTCCTGCGACAAACTTGCACACCGGCACCGCTTCCGGCTCGTCATAGCCAAGTCCGGGCTAAGCTGCCCATCATCACAGGCTAATGATGTAGGCGCTCATTGCCAGCAAAACGGCGACGCTCAGGGCGATTATGAACAAGAAGAATTTTCCCATGCTCTGCCTCCACAGGCCCCTAACGCGGAACAGCGCAAAAGGTTCGCTGCGGGCAGACGAATGTGCCAGCCTTGATGGAGGACCCACCCTTGAGGCGGGCCCTCCGAATATCAAGTTTGACTGCGATCAGATCGCGACGCCGTAATAGTCGTTGACGGCGCGGGCCCGGGCTGGGTCGCCCCAGTTCCAGGTATTGTCGTTGCCGTAATGCGGCGCGCCCTTGAGCTGCGCTTCCGTCACGCCGGTAACGTAACCGCCGAGCGAAGTATCGTATTTCAGCGATTGCCAAGGCAGCGGATAGTAATCGTCGCCGATGCCGAGAAAGCCGCCGAAGGAGAGCACGGCGTAGGACACCCTGCCGCTCTTCTTGTCGATCATGACGCGCTCGATCGAGCCGATCTTGTTGTTGTCGGAGCCATAGACTGCGGTTCCCTCGACCTTGTCGCTGCCGATCAGGTTGCCGGTTTCGTTCGATTCCAGAGACATGGTTTCTCCTCCATGGGGTTGAAGAGGGGAAACGGGAAGTGCCGGGAAACGTTCCTGTTGAGCCGTCGATCGACGAAGCGCAGCGTCACGCATGAAACCAGGCGCGGCGAGCCTGCGCTCACTGCGTCTTGGCCGCTTCCGCCGGCTGCGGGCGCGCGGCAATGGCGGCGCCGTTGCCAAAGATGTTGGCGAGGCTTCGGGTACGGCCGGTGTCGATGCTAACATAGGCGGTCATGCCGGCGCGCAAGGATGGCTCGCCGGCACGTTCGATCAGCCGCAGCCGCACCGGCAGGCGTTGCACCACCTTGACCCAGTTTCCGGACGCATTCTGCGCCGGCAGAATCGCAAACTCCGCGCCGGTCGCCGGACTGATGCTCTCGACCTCTGCATCCCAGGTGACGTCGGGGTGCATGTCGAGCACGACCTTTGCCCGCTGCCCGACGGTGACATGGGTGAGGTCGGTTTCCTTGAAGTTGGCCTCCAGCCACGGCCTGCGATCGGCAACCAGCGCAAACAGCGAGGTCTGCGCCTTGACCTGCTCGCCGAGCTGGAGGCGGAAATTGACCACGACGCCGGCCCGCGGCGCCTTGATCTCGGTATAGGCGAGATCGAGTGCCGCCCGGTCGCGCAGCGCCAGTTTTTCGCGGACCGCTGCGAATTCATCGGTCGGCCGGTTCGGCCTGCCACCCAGTGCTGCCTCGACGCGGGCGATTCGCTGATGCAGCACCGCGACGCGATCCAGCCCTTCCTGCTCCTCGCTGTTGGTTTGCTCGAGCTTCACGGCCGACGTTACGCCGCGCCCCGACAGGTCGCGCGCGCGCTGCGCCTGCGCCTGCAGGAACGTCAGCTTGTTCTGGGCCTCTTTCGTCTCAGCCCTGATCTCGCGCAGGCTCGCCTTGAGCTGTTCGACGGCGGAACGCGCGGAATCGGCGTCGGCCTCGGCTTTGGCCAGCGCCAGTTGATAGGGAGCCGGGTCGAGCCGCACGAGCAGTTCGCCCGCCGTGACGGTCGAGTGGTCCCTGATCCGCACCTCGACGATGCGGCCGGGAACTTCGCTGGCGATCTGCGTGATGTCGGCCTTGACGTAAGCGTTCTCGGTGGTGACGTGGCGGCCGCCCTGCAGCCAGACGGCGATCGCACCGGCAATGACGAGCACGGGCACGCCGATCAGTGCCAGCCTTCGTTGGCGCGGCGTCACGGCGCGATCCTTCCGTTGAGGCGGCGCGGCCCGCGCGGAGCCGGGTTTCGACCGGCGACCACCGAGGCTCTTGCCGTGCCATTGCCTCCGGAAACCAGCGTCTCCTTGACGCGCTGCAGCAATGTGAACAGCTGCTTGCTTTCCCGGGCCGACAGGTCGGCGAGCGCAGTTTCGACCGTGTCCTCGGCGACCCGCCAGATGCGCTTGTGCACCCGTTCGGCTTCAGGCGTCAGGTAGACGCGCTTGACGCGCCGGTCGCCGGGTTCGGCGCGGCGTTCGACCCAGCCATTGGCCACCAGCCGGTCGATCATGCGGCCGGCGGTCGCCTTTTCCACTTCCATCATCTCGGCGAGTTCGGAATGCGACGCCCCGGGCCGGCGATGCAGGCGGGTCAGCACCAGCCATTGGCCGCGGGTGATCCCGAGCCGGCGCACGCGGCGATCGAATTCGGTCCGCAGCAGGCGGGCGACGTCCGAGATCACGACGCCGATATATTCTTCGGTATTTGGCATGGCGGTCCATTGTAGCCGCGGCACAATTGGTAAGCTAGGTTATAAAATAGTAAGCAGGGTTATCATCCTGTTGCGCGATGCCGCAAGGGAAGGAGCTGAGGGGGCCGAATTGAAAGAGATTTGGGCATGAGCACCGCCGCCATCGACGCCGAAGAGGCGGCCGGATACTTGCCCCCGGCGCAACGCTATCTGACCATGGCGACCGTCGTGCTGGGGTCCTCGCTCTACGGTACGGCGCTGCTGACCACATCGACCATTTTGCCGCAGATGCAGGGCGCGCTGTCGGCGACCCAGGACGAGATCGCCTGGGTGATGACGTTCAACATCCTCGCCACTGCCGTGGTGACGCCGATGACCGGATGGCTGGTATCGCGCTTCGGCACACGGCGAACCGTGGTCTACTCGATCGGCGTCTTCACGCTGGCGACACTGCTGTGCGGCATGGCGCAGTCGCTCGAGATGCTGGTGCTGTGGCGCATCCTGCAGGGCGGGGCAGGGGCGCCGATCGTGCCGCTGTCGCAGTCGATCCTGTTCAATACGTTTCCGCGACGGCAGCACACGATGGTGATGTCGGTGTTCGGCATGGCGGTCGCGGTCGCGCCGGCGTTCGGTCCCGTGATCGGCGGCTATCTCGCTGAAATCTACAGCTGGCGCTGGTCGTTCTATATGCTGGTGCCGATCGGTGTCTGCGCCACGATCGGCATGAGCTGGACGCTGCGGCCGGACACCGACCTCACCAAAGTCCGCTTCGACTGGACCGGCTTCATCGCGCTCGCCGTGGCGCTCGCCGCCGTGCAGCTGGTGCTGGCGCGGGGCGTGCGGCTGGACTGGTTCGATTCGATGGAGATCGTCATTGAATGCCTGATCGCCGGCCTCGCCTTCTACATCTTCATGGTCCACAGCCTGAGCGCACGCGAGCCGTTTTTGAACCTGAAGCTGCTCGCCGACCGCAACTATGCGATCGGGCTGGCGCTGGTGACGATCTACGGCATGCTGAACTTCACGCCGATGGTGCTGTTGCCGCCGCTACTGCAGCAGCAGGCCGGCTTTCCCGATGCGCTGGTCGGGCAGGTGATCGGATGCCGGGGCGTCGGCATGCTGGTCGGGTTCATGACCGCCGGCTTCATGAGCCGGATCGATCCGCGCATCAGCATGGCGTTCGGCTTCGGCCTGCAGACCCTGGCCGGGCTGTGGATGCTGACCTTCGATCTCAACGTCACCATGGAAGTGCTGGTCTTCAACAGCGCAGTGCAGGGATTTGCCGTGGGCGTCGTCTGGGTGCCGATCACGGCGGTGGCGTTCGGCACGCTGGACCCGAAACACTATGCCGAAGCGTCGGCGGTGTTTCATCTCCTGCGCAATATCGGCTCGAGCTTCTTCATCTCGCTGTCGATCGCCGAGATCGTGCGCGCGTCGGGCGCCAATTACAGCCGCATGACCGAGATGATCACGCCCTACAACCGCGCGCTGACAACGCCCGGCACGACCGGAGCCTGGAATTTCGACACGGTGCAGGGACTGGCGCGGGTGGCGAAGGAAATCCTGCGCCAGGCGACGATGATCGGCTACCTGAACGCGTTTGCGATGTACACCGCGACATCGGCGCTCGCGGTGGTCTTCGCGCTGATGGTCCAGCGCCGCAAGGCCTAGTGCTTTCCGTTTTGGGGCGACGCATCGTCCAGGATCGCTATTGACTTCCTATTATTTTGTAGCGACAAAATAATCGATGAAGATCGTTTGGGACGAACCCAAGCGCATCGCCAATCTCGACAAACACGGGATGGACTTCGCTGACATCAATGAGAAGTTCTTCGATACCGCGCTGGTTCTCAATGCCTATGGAAAACGCTATCGCGCCATCGGCATGAACGTTCGGGGCGTCATTTCGGTGATCTTTGCCGTCTACGGCGTGGAAGCTGTCAGCATTATCAGCATGCGCCCGGCCAGCAAGAGAGAAAGGGACCTCTATGAAGCGAACCGTCGCTAAGAAACGCTACACTGCCAGTGATATGCGTGCGGTGAGCGATAACCCTCGGTGGACCAAGAGTGACTTTGCGAAGGCGAAGCCCTTCGACGAGGTTTTCCCGACTATGCGCAAGGGCCGCGGCCCGAACAAAGCGCCGACCAAGAGGTTGGTTTCGTTGCGGCTTAGCCCTGAGGTTCTGAAGCACTTTAAAGCAGATGGTCCAGGCTGGCAGACACGAATCGACGAAACTCTGGTGAAGATTGCCAGGCGCAAATCCAGACTGGCAAACTAGCCGTGAAACGACGACGGCCTCCGCCAGGGGAGCTGACGGAGGCCGCGTAGAACATCTCGGTCGCGCCTAGGTTCGCAAACGAGATGTGGGAGCTCTGAATTGGCTAGAACGGCAGCAGCACGTCCATCACCTGCTGGCCGTAGCGGGGTTGCTGCACGTCGGTGATCTGGCCGCGGCCGCCATAGGCGATGCGGGCCTGCGCGATCTTCGAGGAATCGATGGTGTTGTCGCTCTGGATGTCCTCGGGGCGAACGATGCCGGCGACGATCAGTTCGCGGATTTCGAAGTTGACCCGGATCTCCTGCTTGCCCTCGACCACGAGATTGCCGTTCGGCAGGACCTGCGTGACCACGGCCGCGACGTTGGTCTGCAACGCTTCCTGGCGGTTGACCGAGCCCTTGCCGTCGCTGGAGGTGGTGGAATCGGCGGTCAGGATGCGGCCGGGCAGAATTTTCTGTGCCTGCGCGCCCAAGGTTTGGGCGCCGATGAAATCGGTGATGCCGGAATCCTCCTTGTTGGAGCGGCTGCGCTGGGTCTGGTTGGCGATGTTAGCCTTGTCGGTGATATTGACGGTCACCGTCAGAAGGTCACCGATCCGCGCCGCGCGCTGGTCCTTGAAGAACGCGCGCGAGCCGTTTCGCCACAGCGAGTTGGCGTTGTAGGAAGCCTGTTCCGGCTTCGGCATCGGCATCTGCACCGGCTTGTAGCCGGGCTGCGTGGTCGGGTTCTCGATCTCGGTCAGCTTCGGCTTTTCGCCGATCTGCGACAGGCGGTCGATCGAGGAGCAACCGCCGGCCAGGGCGGCCAGCGACAGCATGGCGCCCGTGAGAACGATGCGGTTGAGACGAATGACTGACATCTACATTACTCGGTTTTTGGAGCGACAGGAGAACTGACGGTGGCGACCGCGACGGGCGCGGGCTGCGGCGCGCTTAGCGATGAGGTGGTATCGTTGGTCTGCGGCGGGCGGGACATCACCGGCGTGATCGAAATCTGGCCGCGTCCGGTGACAGTGCCGGACAGCGTGCGCTTCGACTGCAGGTTCATGACGGTGACGACGTCGCCCTCGGCGCCGTTTTCGAGCGCCTTGCCACGCATGGTGAGATAGATTCCGGGCGCCTCGTAGGTCAGGGTGACGCTCTGGTCGCGCTGCACGAGGTCGGGCTTGACGAGATCCGCGGTCTTGACGGCCTGGCCGGCGCGGAGTTGCCGGCGAGCCTGCATGCCGACCGCGCGGTCGCGCGCGGCGGCGTCGGCGCCGATTTCCGCCTTCGGGCGGCGCTCGATCACGAAATCGGATAGTTTCAGGATCTCGTTGCGCTCGACGTTGCGCGTCAGCAACGCCGCTTCGACTGTTTCGATCGCCGTGCCGGTGAAACGCAACTTGGCCGCGGCGGCGCCGCTGTCGTTGGCGATCTCCAGGGTAATGTCGAAACGGCCGTTGCGGTTGTCGTAACGCACGGTGGTCGGCTGCAGGGCGCCGCTGAAGCCCAAGTCCAGCCTGACGTCGCCGGGGTCGCGGTCGAAGGTCAGTGTCAAGTTGGCGGCCTCGCCGAGGCCGTTGCGGCGCTCCAGCGCACGCGCGATCTGAAGCTCGATGTCCTTGCCATCCAGCGCGCGGGCCAGCCGCGTCACCCTGATTTCCTTCAGGCCGCCTGTATCGACGCCGATCACATGGTGGGCGCGCAGGGTATTGAGCACTTGCGCGACCGGCAGCGCGCCGGTAGCGCCGAGATCCGGCGCGCGGTAGATCGCTATCTGGCCGGCGCTGCCGGCGTTATCGATGACGTCGCCGATCCGCACCAGGTCGCCCGACACCTGCACCTCGGCGCGCAGCACGGGCGCGGCGATCGCGTTGCGGTTCGCAAAAGTATCCTGGGTCTGTGCGATCGCGGCCGCGCCTGATGCGGCGATCAGGGCGGTGGCCAGCAGGAGGGTGCGGACAATCATGGCCAGTCCTCAGCGGAACATGTTGGAGGTGGATTGCAGCATCTGGTCGGCGGCGCTGACCACCTTGGCGTTCATCTCATAGGCGCGCTGGGCGGCGATCAGGTCGGAGATTTCGGTCACCACCTCGACATTGGCCTGTTCGAGGTTGGCTTGCTGCAAGTCGCCGAAACCGTCGGTATTGGCGACGCCGTCCTGCGGCGTGCCGGAGGCCGGCGTGTCCGTGAACAAATTGTCGCCGATCGGATTGAGGCCGGCCTTGTTGATGAATCGCGTCAGGCCGATCTGGCCGACCAGGGTCGGCGTGGTCGAGCCCGGCAGCACCACCGTGACCTGGCCCTGCGGGCTGATGGTGATTTGCGAGGAGTTTTGCGGGATGGTGATCGTCGGCTGCACCGGATTGCCCTGCGCGGTGACGACGCGGCCCTGCGCGTCCATCATGAACGAGCCGTCGCGGGTGTAGGCGAAGGTGCCGTCGGGCACCTGGATCTTGAAGAAGCCTTCGCCGCGGATCGCGACGTCGAGGTCGTTGCCGGTCGGCGACAGCGTGCCCTGGCCCATCAGGCGCGGCGTGCCGACGGTCTTGACGCCGCCACCGATGTCGACGCCGACGGGCACGATGGTGCCCTGGTCGGAGGCCTGCGCGCCGACGCGGCGCACGTGGTCGTAGATCAGGTCCTGGAACGCCGCGCGCTGCTTCTTGTAGCCGGTGGTACGCATGTTGGCGATGTTGTTGGAGATCACCTGAACGTTGAGTTCCTGTGCCGCCATGCCGGTCGCTGCTGTGTAGAGTGCGCGCATCGATCAGTGCCTTACGGTTATGCCGGAACGTCGGCGAGTTTCTCGACTGCGGTTCGGTGCAGATCTTGCTGCTGCTGCAGCAGCGCCGAGATCTGCGTGTAGGTGCGCGTGATCTCGATCATCCGGCTCATCTCGTGGACCGAATTGACGTTCGACTTCTCGACGAAGCCGGCGCGCAGGCGCGAAGTGGTGTCGGGCTGGGCGGCGATGCCCTGGCCGGCGGAGTAGAGGTTGCCGCCTTCCTTCACCAGCTTCTGCGGATCGGCAAAATTGACCAGCCGCAGCTTGCCTCGGACCGAGTCGGTGGTGCCGGTGCCCTCGAGAACCGTGATGTTGCCGTCGGGCGCGATGTTGATCGCCTTGTCGGTCGGCTGGAACACGATCGGGCCGGACGTGCCCAGCACCGGATCGCCGCTTGCGGTCACGAGCTGGCCCTGGTTGTTGATCTGCAGGCCGCCGTCGCGGGTGTAGCGCTCGCCCGCCGCCGTCTGCACCACCAGGAAGGCGTTGCCGTCGATCGCGACATCGAGCGGGTTCTTGGTCTGCTCGGAGGGGCCGGCTGCGAAATCATGGAAGGTGGCGCGGTCGTGTACGAAGGAGACGCGGCGGTCGGCGCGCATGAAATTGTCTTCATGCGCCGGCGAGCGCAGATATTCCTCGAACAGCGACCGGTCGGCCTTGAAACCGTTCGTGTTGATATTGGCGACGTTGTTGGCGACGACATCCATCTGCCGTTCCAACGTCATCTGCCGCGATAGTCCGACGAGAAGCGTATTCTCCATCGGGTGGTTCTCCCCTTGATCGATCCAAAAACAGGCTCTCCCAAGCCCGTGGTCCGGATCTGTCGTAAACCCTTGGGCTCTCCCAAGCCGGCGGGCTACACCGGTTGTTCAGCGAAAGCCGTGCCAGTTACGGAAGTGCTGTAATTATAAGGGGTTAGGTGTTTTCGAGGTGCGGGACGACCGGCAGAAAGGTCTTGTTCACCATGTTTGCCCGGCAGATTTTTCCTACTTGGAGCCCGATGGAAAGGTTCCGTTAACCATTATTACCCTAGCGTTGCACATGGAGAGCGCGTGTGCGCTGGCGGCTTTTGTTTCGCGTTGTGGGGGCATCGTTACCCAGGCTGGTGGCAACCGCGTTCGTTCGATGAATCGAAGCGGGCGGGGCAATGGCTGAGAACGAGCAGGCGGAAGGCGCAGACGCCGCACCAGCGAAAAAGGGCAAGCTCAAGCTGCTGATTGCGGTGGGGGGGTTCGTCGTCGTCCTCGGCGCCGGCGCCGGCTGGTTCTTTCTGATGCGCGGCGATGGCGCGGAGAAGCATGCCGAGGCGGCGCCGCCGCCGAAGCCGCCGTCCTTCATCGATGTACCCGACATGATGGTCAACCTGGTCGGCGGGCCCGGCGAGCGGGTGCAATATCTCCGCGTCAAGGTCGTGCTCGAGATCAAGGAAGCCAAGGAGGTCGACGCCATCAAGCCGAACCTGCCGCGCGTCACCGATCTGTTCCAGACCTACCTGCGCGAACTGCGTCCTTCCGACATCAATGGTTCGGCCGGATTGTTCCGCCTCAAGGAAGAACTGACCAAGCGGGTGAACACCGCGGTGGCGCCGCAGCAGGTGAGCGCCGTGCTGTTCAAGGAAATCATCGTGCAGTGATGGAACGGATCTAGCGTCATGGCCGGCAACCAGGATCAAATGGACCAGGACGCGATTGCCGCCCAATGGGAGGCGTCGCTCGATTCCGAGGATCCCACCGCCGCGGCGGAAGAAGCCGCCGCCAATGAACTCTCCGAAAGCATGGCGCTGCAATGGGCGGCCATGGTGGAGGATGGCGGTCGCGAGTTCGGCAACAAGAATTCCGGCGAACGGGTCCTGTCGCAGGAAGAAATCGACAACCTGCTCGGTTTCACCGTCGGCGACGTCAATCTCGACGACCATTCCGGCATTCGCGCCATCATCGATTCCGCGATGGTGTCCTACGAGCGTCTGCCGATGCTCGAAATCGTGTTCGACCGCCTGGTTCGGCTGATGACCACGAGCCTGCGCAATTTCACCTCCGACAACGTCGAAGTCTCGCTCGACCGGATCACCTCGGTCCGCTTCGGCGACTATATGAATTCAATTCCGCTGCCCGCGGTGCTCAGCGTTTTCAAGGCCGAGGAGTGGGAAAATTTCGGCCTCGCGACCGTCGATTCCAGCCTGATCTATTCGATCATCGACGTGTTGCTCGGCGGCCGCCGCGGCCAGACCTCGCTGCGTATCGAGGGCCGGCCCTACACCACGATCGAAACCAACCTGGTCAAGCGCCTGGTTGAAGTCATTCTGGCGGATGCCGAACAGGCTTTCCGCCCGCTGTCGCCCGTGACCTTCTCGATCGACCGGCTGGAAACCAATCCGCGCTTTGCCGCAATCTCCAGGCCAGCTAACGCCGCTATCCTGGTGCGCCTGCGCATCGACATGGAAGACCGCGGCGGCATTGTCGAACTGCTGCTGCCCTACGCCACCATCGAGCCGATCCGCCCGGTTCTGCTCCAGATGTTCATGGGCGAAAAGTTCGGCCGCGATCCGATCTGGGAAGGGCATTTCGCGACCGAAGTGGCGCAGGCCGAGATATCGGTCGATGCGGTGCTGTATGAAGCCGACATTCCGCTGAAGCAGCTGATGAAGCTGAAGGTCGGCGATACCCTGCCGCTGGAAATGCGCCCTGAAGCGCTGGTGCAGGTCCGCTGCGGCAACGTGCTGTTGACCGAAGGGCGCATGGGCCGGGTCGGCGACCGCGTTGCCATCCGCGTCACCAAGCAGTTGCGCAAACCCAATACCACCTTCGCGATGTTCGAGAAGGCCGACGAGCAAACCAAGTTGATGGAGGCACAATGAGTCATTTTCTCGGCGTTGTAATCGAGAGTCTGGTGGCGGTGCTGCTGATGCTGACCATCGGCTACTGCATGCTGCTCAACAAGCGGCTGCAGCGGCTGAAAGCCGACGAGCATTCACTGAAGGCAACGATCGCCGAACTGATCACCGCGACCGAAATCGCCGAGCGGGCGATCGGCGGCCTCAAGCACACCGTGCGGGATGTCAACGAGAATCTCGGCAGCCAGCTCACGGCGGCGACCCAGATGGCCGGGCATCTGAAGAGCATGCTCGCAGAGGGCGACGGCGTCATCCGCCGGCTGGGCCGGATCGCGGTCGCGGCACGGCCCTCGCAGGAGTCCGAACCCGCGCCGGCAGCGCCCCAGGTTTCTACCGCCAAGGCGGTGGCCGCGGCGGCTGAAGCATTCTCCGAACGCAGAAGGGCCAGTGGCCTCGCCGCATGAAATCGTTTCGCGATATCCGAGTCATTCCGGTCGTGCTGGTCGCGATCTTCGGCCTGGCGGTGCTGAAGATCGTCGGCCTCGTGATCGATGGCGGATACGTGTTCGACCATCAGGTCAGCCAGCCGCCCAAGCGCTCCTGGGCGCAGGATAATTTCGGCTATCCAGCCAACGCCAAGGCCGAATCCGCCGACGTCACCGGGTCCGTCAAGAAGGAAGAAAAGAAGGAAGAGCCGCCGCCGGCTGCCGACGCACCGAAGCCGGATGGCGTGGTGGTGTTTCCCGACCAGAATCCGCAAACGGTGTCGCCGTCGGAGCGCGCCATCCTGGAACGGCTGCAGGCGCGACGCCAGGAACTGGAGCAGCGCGCGCGCGAAATCGAAATCCGCGAAAGTCTGTTGAAGTCCGCGGAGAAACGCATCGAGACCCGTGTCGAGGAGGCGAAGGCCACCGAGGCTAAGATATCGACCGCGACGGGGCAGAAGGCGGAGCAGGACGCCGCCCGCTTCAAGAGCATCATCACGATGTATGAGGGCATGAAACCGAAGGACGCCGCCAAGGTGTTCGACCGGCTGGAAATGTCCGTGCTCTACGACATCGCTTCCCAGATCGCGCCGCGCAAGATGTCCGACATTCTGGGCCTGATGCAGCCCGAAGCGGCCGAGCGGCTGACGGTCGAACTCGCCCGCCGCGCCGGCGCCGACAAATCGGCCTCGGCCGCCGAACTGCCGAAGATCGAAGGCAAGATCCTGCAGCAAAAGCCCTGACGCGGCGCTCCTTGCCTGCGGAGGGACCGCGCCAAGCGCTCAGAACCCGCGGCGCGGCCCGTTCGCAACGAACGAGCGATGAGCGACCGAGAGCGCGCCGCGTTCGTTGGTCTCGAGGGCAACCTTCTGCGCCAGCATGACATCGCCCGCGACGAGGTCGCCGTCCGGAACGAAGCACCATTTGCAGACATGCTGGCCCGTGCTGCTTAGTTCCTCGATGTTCGTCTGGGTGCCATGGTGAATCCGATAGCGTGTCCCGGTATCGCTGCCCACGACGTCGAAATATCGAAAGCGCTCATAGCAGGCCCGCTGCTTCGGCGAGAGCCATTCGTTCAACAAGGTCAGCGCTCTTGCCTCGGTCTGGTAGCGAAACGTCCTGGCGCCGGAGCCGGACCGCGCCACGACCAAGGAGAGCGCCGAAAGCAGCAGCGTTCCCAACAAGGCCATGACGAACGAGCCTATCGCGAGCCCGATCTGCTGCGACACCGCCGTCAGCCGCCCACGAGCCGCGGATAAAACAGCGTTTCCTCCGCCGTGGGATCGAAGGCGCGGATCAGCCGCGGCTCACCGGGGCCGGATCGGACCGCGGCCGTGAAACCTGCGCCGGTCAATTCCCTGAACCTCCGCTCGGCCTTTTCGACCTCCGCGCGATCCTGAATGTCGAATGTATGGCGGGTGTCGCCGGTACGATCCATCACGATCTGGGTTGCCATTGCGTCCACTCCGAATTGCTGCCTGTGGAAAGCTTGGGCAGGCCCGGGGGCTGGTTGATCGAGTGCCGGCCCGCATCCCGGGTCTAGCTTCTGCTAAAACCGGAAGGCCGCAATTGGTTCCGCCGATTTGCGATAATGATGCGCGGCGACATCGCGTGATCGTTGCCGCCGCTGGCCCGCGTGTTTCCGGGATGAGAGGGCGCATTTCGGCTACCCCGGCGACCGCGCCCGCGTGCAAGCCGGGCGCGTCATTGAAATCAATGAGTTGGCGTTAACAAAGCCTTAAGTCGGGCACTCCAAGATTCAGATCCGCGGGCGAACGCGCTTCGCCGCAGAATTCATTGAGGCCGCGAGATAACCTGGATGGGGCAAAGGGCTGCCGCTGGAACTGGGTCGCAGGGCCGCGCTTTGGCGCGGGCGGCCCGGCTGTGGCTTGTCCGGCCGGTGGCCGCCATTCTGATGCTCGCCTCCCTGGCCGCTTCCCAGCCCTGCCGGGCCGAGGATCCGGTCCGGGGGGAAGCGACGTTCACCTCCGGCGGCGGCTTTGCCCGGCTGGTGCTGAAACTGGCCGAGGACGTCGAATCCGAGGTGTCGACGGCCGGCTCGATCATCATCATCCAGTTCAAACGTCCGGTCGACATTCCCGTCGAAAAACTGTCGGACGCCGTTCCCGATTATGTCGGCTCGGCGCGGCGCGACCCCGACGGCACGGCGATCCGGCTGTCGCTGGCGCGGCGGGCGACCGTCAACACCATGACGGCGGGGGAGCGCATCTTCGTCGATTTCCTGCCCGATAGCTGGACCGGCCCGCCGCCCGCGCTGCCCGCGGCTGTCGTGCGCGAGCTCGCGGAGCGGGCGCGGGCTGCCGAACGCGCGCTTCGCGCGCAGCTTGCGGCCAATGCCGCCAAGAAGCGCCCGCCGGTACGGGTCCGCGCTTCCGTGCAGCCGACTTTCGTCCGCTTCGTGTTCGAGATGCCTGAAGGCGTCAGCGTATCTTCGGTGCTGAACGAACAGAAGCTGACGCTGCAATTCACCAGCGTGCTCAATTTCGACCTTGCGGATGCCAAGGTCGCGGCGCCGCCGAACGTCGCCTCGATCAGCCAGCGCGCCGACGTTGATTCCTCCGCCGTCGACATCGTGCTGATCGGCGAGGTTGACGTGCATTCGTTCCGCGAGGAAAAGAACTACGTGATCGACGTCGCCTTCCAGCAGGCGGAAAAGCCGGCCGCGCCCGAGCCGCAGGCCGCGGCCAAGCCAGCCCCGATCCCCGCCAAGCCCGGGCCGGCCCCGCGGACGTCGCGCGACAAGGCAAAGGAAGTACCGCAGCCACCGCCGCAGGCAGAAATTCGGCCTGTCACCTCCGAGACGTTCGCCGAACAGGCCAAGGTCGAAATCAAGCCCGCCCAACCAGCCGAAGCGCCGGTCGTGGCCGAGGCTTCCCCTGAAAAGAAGCCTGCCGTCGACAAAGTGACGCCGGCCAATGACAGCGCGCCGCCCGCGGCCGAGAAGGTCGTCGCAGCGCCTGAAAAAGCACTGGCGTCGGCGGAGCCCGCGAAAGCGGCCAAGCCTGCCGACCAGGTTCAGGCCGCGGCCGGGGAAGCGCCGAAGACCGCGCCGCCCAAGCCGGCTCCATCCCCGGTCGAGCCGGCAAAGCAGCCCGCACCGGCATTATCTGCTCCGCCGCCGGAAAGCTCCGCCAAGGACAAGGCCGCTGACAAGGCCGCGACCGTCGATGCGAGGCGCGACAGCGACGGCCTGCGCGTCAAGTTCTCATTTCCCGGGCCGACCCCGGCCGCGCTGTTCCGCCGCGCCGATACGGTCTGGCTGGTGTTCGATCATGCCGGGCCGATCGATGTCGAATCGATCCGCCTCAAAGGGGGGGCCATCATCGGCGATGTCAGCGCGATGCCGCTGGAAAAGGGCCAAGCCATTCGCATCCGCCTCAACCGGCCGCAGATTCCTTCGCTCGAAAGCGAAGGCCGCGCCAACGGCGCCGAGTGGACGCTGACCTTCGCCGACCGCGGCCAGGCCACGCCGCTGCCGCTGACGGTGCTGCGCAACATTACGGAGCCGGCGCTCGCCAACGTCACCGTGCCGCTGGCGAACCCGGGCGCGATGCACCGGCTGGTCGACCCCGATGCCGGCGACACGCTGCTGGTCGTCACCGCGCCGCCACCGACCCGCGGCCTCATCAAGCGTCAGGATTTCGTCGAACTATCGCTGCTGGAATCCATGCACGGCGTGGTGGTGCATCCGAACGCCGACGACATCAAAGCCGAAGTAGGTTCCGACAAGGTGATGCTGGGAAGGCCCGGCGGATTGACGCTGTCGTCCGCCGACGTTGCGGCCGAACGCGCCACCGCGGCGGTGCGGCCGCTGTTCGACGTCACGGAATGGCGCAAGAACCGGGAAGAGAAGTTTTTCCCCAGGCTGGATGCGCTGATCAAGGCGGCGGCTTTCGCGGGACCCCAACAAAAGGCACAGGCCCGGATTGACCTTGCCAATTTTTACATGTCGCGCGGCATGTATCACGAGGCGAGGGGGATGACCAACCTGATCATTTCCGAAACCAATCAGGGCAATGAGGACGCTGCCGTGCTGATGGTGCATGCTGTCGCGAGCATCCTGATCGGCCATCCCGAACGCGCCATCAAGGACCTCGCAAGCCCCGCGATCGGTAACGGCCACGATTCCCAGTTGTGGAAAGGTTTTGCATTCGCCCGCCAGGAAAAATGGGTCGATGCGCGCGAGAAATTCAAGAATGCCGAATTCTCGATTGCGGCGCTGCCGCTGGAGCTCCAGCGCATCGTTACCGCAGACGCAATGCGGGCCTCGCTCGAGGTGAAGGATTATGGCGGGGCGTCACGGCGGCGCAGCGAGCTCGAGGTGATCGGCGTCCCCGACGAGATGAAGCCCGAGATCGCGGTGCTGCGCGGGCGCCTCGCCGAGGCGCTGGGGCACGACAAGGACGCGCTCGATGCCTACGGGTTCGCCGCGCAATCCTCCGACCGGCAGGCGTCGTCCGAGGCAAAGCTGCTGGAGGCCCTCTTGCGCAGCAAGCGCGGCGAACTCAATCCGGCCGACCTCACGCGCGAGCTGGAAATACTGGCGGTCACCTGGCGCGGCGATGCGATCGAGTTGAAGACCCTGAACAGGCTGACCCAGATCTACGCCGAAACCGGCCGCTTTGCCGACTCGTTGGCGGCGGCCAAGACCGCGACGCGGATGCACCCCAATGCCGAACTGGCGCGACAGAGCCAGGACACGGCATCCGCGCTGTTCGCCGAGCTCTATCTCGGCTCCAGGGCCGACGACATGAAGCCTGTCGATGCGCTCGCGATGTTCTATGAGTTTCGCGAATTGACCCCGATCGGCCGCCGTGGCGACGAGATGATCCGCCGCCTCGCGGACCGGCTGGCCGCCATCGATCTGCTCGACCAGGCCGCCGAACTGCTGCAATACCAGGTGGACAAGCGGCTGGAGGGCGCCGCCCGCGCACAGGTGGCGGCGCGCCTCGCCATGGTCTACCTGAGCAACCGCAAGCCGGACCGGGCGATCGCGGCGCTGCGCCTGACCCGGATTTCCGATCTGTCCGGCGAACTGCGGCAGCAGCGCCTGCTGCTCGAGGCGCGGGCCCAGAGCGATGTCGGTCGCCACGATCTCGCGCTCGACATCATCTCCAACCTGACCGGCCGCGAGGCAATCCGGCTGCGCTCCGACATCTATTGGGCCTCGCGGCAGTGGCGGGAGGCTTCCGAGCAGATCGAACTGTACTACGGCGAGCGCTGGCGGGATTTCAAACCCTTGAATGCCAATGAGAAGAGCGACGTGATCCGCGCCGTGGTCGGCTATGCGCTGGCCGGCGACGCCATCGGCCTGGGCCGTTTCCGCGACAAATACGCGCCGCTGATGACCGGCGAGGCCGACCGGTCCGCATTCGAGATCGCGAGCAAGCCGGCCGCCTCCAACAGCGCCGAATTCTCCCTGATCGCCAAGTTGGCTGCCAGCGTCGATACGCTCGACGGCTTCATTCGCGAAATGAAGCTCCGCTTCCCGGATGCGACCACCGCCCGCGCGCCGCTGTCGCCGGAAATGTCCCGCGCCGAACCGGTGCATACCGGCGCCTTGCCCACGATATCAGCCATCCGGCATATCGATTTGAAGAAGCCGGCGAAGTAGCGGATTCCGCCGCAGGTTCGACCAATTTTTGACCAGTTGACGCACTAGGGAGAAATGTCGGCGCCACTCTGGCACGGCCTCTCATTGTCGTTCGCTAACCGTCAAAAACTGCCCCTCTGATGCCGCTGACCCGCGACCGAATTATTGGACACGATACCGAACGCCTCGCGTTCAGGTTCACGATGCTGAACGGCGGCGACACGGTCGAGTGCCAGATCAGCGATGCCGCGATGGACGAACTGGGCGGCACAAGGGGTACTGAAAGCAGGGCCCGGCAGGCGCAATTCCTGGCGTTGCGCGATACCGTCGAGGGCGTTGCATCCGAGATGTTCGACAGGGTGCCTGTGGTCAAGGGCCGCGTCATCAGGATATTCACCAAGCACGTCCAGAAGTCGCCGCCATCGCCGGCCGAACGGATCGGGGCCGGAACGGAGCCTGATGCGGAAAACGCCGCGTCGCTGCGGCTTATCGTCGAAACGAGGCCGGCCAACGCGACGCGATAATGCGTTGGGCTACGACGTCGGCCATTCAGCGCGGGCCGCTGGCACGTCGCTTCGTCACCCTCGACAGATGGCTGTCGAAGCGGCAACTTGCCGGGCAAACAACCTGCCGGAGGACGCTGCCATGATGAGCAAGCCCGCCAAAACCGAAGCCGAACTCATTGCCATGGCGCGTGCCGAGTTGAAGGTCCACGCCGATTGTCCCGATGGCATCGCGATCTCGGTGCTCCGCGACGGCGATAGCTGGGAATTCCGCGCCCAGGCCGACGATGCCACGATCGCCAAGCCGGGCTATCCCGAATGCGTCGCCATGCTGGTGCAGGTCGGCGACCATCTCTGCAAGCAGTATGACTTCAAGGCGTGAGGGTGCCGGCGCAACCCCGACCGTTCATACGGTAAAAATCCGCCCTGGGTTCAGAATGTTCCTCGGGTCAAGCGCGCGCTTGAGCGAGCGCATGGTTTCGATTTCCTCCGCGGTGCGGCTCATTTTCAGATAGGGCCGCTTGAGGATTCCGATGCCGTGTTCGGCCGAGATCGAGCCGCCGAATTCGCCGGTGAGGTCGTAGACCAGCTTTTCGAACTCGCCGTGCTTGTCCGGCGTATGCTCGTGATAGACGCTCGGATGCAGATTGCCGTCGCCGACATGCCCCATCACGATGGTGAAGGCTTGCGGATCGATCGCCTTGACGCGGGCATCGAGCGCATCGGCGTAAGCCTCCATCCGGTCGATCGCGATACTGACGTCGAAGCCCATCCTGGCCGCGAAAGGAAAACTACGGCCCAGTTCGACGCTGGAATCCCGGATGCGCCAGATCGCGGCCGCAGACGCATTCGAGGTCGAAAGCGTGGCGTCGAGAATCAACTCATCGTTCATCGCCGTTTCCAGCATTTGCTCGAGGCTGGTCCGCATGCGTTCGGCGTCGCTTCCCGAGGCCTCCAGCAGCACATAGAATGGATGATGGGTCGGCAGCGGGCCGACCACGCCCTTCACGCGTTCGACGGTCTGGCGGTAGTAGGCGTTCCACATGACCTCGAACGCGGTCAGTTCGCCGCCGAGCGATCGTCGCGCCAGCTTGAGAAAGCTCATGACCTTGCCGAAGGAGGGCAGCGCGCACAGCGCCACCTGGCGTTCGGCCGGCGCCGGAAAGATCCGGACTGCCGCGCGCGTCACCACGCCAAGAATGCCTTCGGTGCCGATATACAGATGCTTGAGATCGATGCCTGTGTTGTTCTTGATGTATTTTCGCAGGCCCCTGAGCACCGTGCCGTCGGGGGTGACGACTTCGAGGCCGAGGATCAGCTCGCGCGTCATGCCGTAGCGGATGACGCGATTGCCGCCGGCATTGGTCGAGATATTGCCGCCGATGGTACAACTGCCGCGCGCGCCGAGATCGAGCGGAAACATCATGCCGTCCTGCTCGACCCGCTCCTGGAGTTTCTGCAGCGGCGTGCCGGCCTGCACGATGGCCACGCCGCCCGAGATGTCGACTTCCTCGATCGCGTTCATGCGCTCCATCGAGAGCACGATTTCATCCGCGTTCGGTAGCGTGGCGCGCACCAGCCCGGTCATGCCGCCTTGCGTCGTGACGGGAACGCTTTCGCTGTGACAGAGCCGCAGCAACAGGGAGACATCTTCCGTCGTTCGCGGGCGGACGACCGCGCGCGGCTTCGGCGCCGGATTGCCGGCGTTGTCGTGATGATAGCGCGCTTCGATGTCGCCGCCCGTCAGCACCCCGCCCTTGTCGAGCCTGCGACGCAATTCGTCAATCAAGTCCCCGGACATGCCCCTGCCTCTTCTTGGTTGGAAGCTCGGCGGAAGCTTTACACGCGGCGCGGCCCGGAGGAAACCCGGGGGCGCCGTGCGGAGACAGGCTTTCGGATTCAATCGGTCCCGATCAGCGCCGTGGCCGCCGTATCGATATCACCCGGCGGCGGGACATATCTTCCTGCCGCCCCGGCTCGACCGACGTGATCTGGTTGCAAGCGTCGCATTTGTAGACGTAGACGAGCGGTCGCAGGCCTACCTGCGGAAGCTTTCCAATTCTGACGGTGCCGACGCCGCAAATGTCGCAGCGTGGCGGCAACACAGATTCTGTAAGCGGTACCGACATATGGACAGTCATCGTACACAAAAGAAAACGCTGGCAAAGCTGGCAGCCGATTGCATCTTAATCGTGGAATTATGGTCCGTAAGAATACGAGGTTCTCCGCCGCATTCGCTTTTGCTGTCCACCTTTTGCCACCATTTCGGCCATCGCCGGGCATCCAAACAACACACTGTCTGGCACAAATCGCAACGCCAGCGCGCGACCCCACGGCACTTCCACAGGATCCAGGCCGCGTGGATGCCATTGCAAGGCGTGCAGAAATGTCCTCCATCAAAGGCCACGACACATCGCTGCAGGCGGCGCTGGCCGCTTTGGAAGCCGCGGTGTCGGCTCCATCGCCGGCCGACAGATTCAACATCGACAGGGACGGGCCGGCCAAGCGCGCGATTAAACTTCGGGCGTTGCAGCAGCGCTTTCAGAAGCTGAACGAATATTGTGACGAAGCCGCCGCGGAGATTCGCGCTTCGCTTGCGCGCACACCGCCGCGATAGAGCAGGATCCGGAAAATTGGAAACCGGGTTTCCCTCGCGACAGACGCGTAACGCGTTTGCGCGCAGCATGCGCAAATTAAAGCGAAGCGATCATCGAGCGCTTCATCAAATCGCGTCATGATCCATCCGGCCCGTGGAAACCCGGTCCGGGTTTTTCGGGACGCATCATTTGCCGCAGATCAAGGCGATCTCACCTGGTTTTCTCCAGAGTGAGCTCCGTACCGAGCGGCTCTGTATGGAGGGGCCATTCCGGTTTCGAGGTCCGGATCACAGGTGTTCCGGACCTCGATCTTGTTTGGCCGAAGCGGGATATCTATTGTCGGGATGTCGCGTTCGCGACGTCTCACTTCTTGTCGATCTTGGTGACCGCGTCGGCCCTGTCGATCTTGGTGATGGTCTTGGTGCCCGCCATGTCGCTCACCGCGAAGCTGACCCTGTCGCCGGCGTGCAAGGCATTCAACCTGGCGGCGTCCTGCATCTTGAATTCTTCGGTCGCGGCGCCGGCGTTCGCACCAATGGTACCCTCAGGTATGTCCCTGATCGATATGGTGCCGCTGATCCGATCGATCTTCGTCACCATTCCGGCCCGCATTTGCTGGGCAAGGGCCGCCGTGCCGGCGATGCCGATGGCCGCCAGTATCGTCCCTGCGATCTTCATGAAATACTCCCGGCTGTAGGACGTCTGCAATAATCCGGGATTGCGGCAATAGTTCCGCTCTGAGCGGGAGGCATCGTTTTTTCTTCCCTCGAACGCGGCGAGAATGCGCGAAAGTAACGAGGCGGGCGTAGTCCGAAATTAACCAGAATCCGATGAAGCGTTGTTCTAGGCCGCGCCGGCCTCGGGCTCGAGCTCGAGCTCCGTCACCGTGCGGTTACGGCCGAGCCGTTTGGCCTTGTAAAGCCCGCGGTCGCAGCGTTCAATCATGGCGTCAGCGGATTCAGCGAGGCGGAATTGCGCGACACCGATCGAAACTGTGACGCTTCCGATTTCCTTGCCCGTCGCCCGGCGCGTCAGTTTGGCTTCGGAAATGCGGCGGCGAACGCGTTCGGCGACCGCCGAGCAGGCTTCGAGATCCGCTCCCGGAAGCACGGCGATCAGTTCCTCGCCGCCGTAGCGGGCTGCAAGATCGACTTCGCGAACGCCTTCCTGAAGCACCTTTGCCACCAGCCGAAGCACCTGGTCGCCGACCTGATGACCATAATCGTCGTTGAATTTCTTGAAGTGATCGATGTCGATCAGGAAGACGCTGAGCGCCTCGTCCTTTTCCATCGCCGCGATCTGGGCGAGGCGGAGGAATTCGTCCATCGAATGGCGGTTGGCGAGGCCGGTCAGCGCATCGGTATTGGAGCGCTGTTCGGCGGCCTTCAGCGAATCGCGGATGCTGTCCAGCTCCTCGGAGGTGGCGGCGAAACTGGCCTCCAGCGCCGCAGCCCGTTGCGTGGCCTTTGACAATTCATCAACCAGTTTCGCGATGATCGGCCGCGGATCGCTGCCGGTGGCGGCTTCGGAAGATACCTCGCCGAGCGCCTTGATGTGGGTCTGATTGTCGGTGACGGCGGTATTGAGGAACTGCTGGGCGCTGTCGATCAGTCCGCTCAATTGATCGGGCAGGTCGCTGAGCGGATCGCGTCCGGTCTGCTGTGGCGCGATGTAAGTGATGAAGAGTTCGGCGTTGGTCGCCGCGTCGAACTTGCGCTTGCCCGCAATCAGAATATCAATGATCTTACGCAGGGCCGGCGCGTTGCCCAGCGAATATTCGAACCAGACTGCGAAATTGTTCGGAGTCGGCGGTACGGATTGCTGCGTCATCAAGCGCATGGCTCGGTCGGCAATCGTCGTGGCGTATTCAGCGTCCATATCGCCGATAGACTGGCCTACCATCGTTCAATCCGGTGATGCGTTTGCTGCGAAAACTCAGTTTCCCTGTCGTCCCATTGTGCACGAAGGAACTAATCTGACCTTAAACTTCGCCGGAAAGTCCGCCGCAAATACGTACCTAATGTTGACCTATTAGTCCGTGAAAATACGGGGTTTCGGCTAGCTGCCGCCATAGCTTTGCACAAGGCTACCGGCCACCAGCGACCAGCCGTCGACCAGTACAAAAAAGATCAACTTGAACGGAAGCGACACCACAACCGGCGGCAGCATCATCATGCCCATTGACATCAGGACCGACGCCACGACGAGATCTATGATCAGGAAGGGCAGGAACAGCAGGAAGCCGATCTCGAACGCGCGTTTGAGTTCGGAGATCATGAAGGCCGGGACCAGGATTCGCAGCGACAGGTCTTCCGGCGTTGCCGGCGGCGGCTCGCCGGAGAGGTCGATGAACAGCTTCAGATCCTTTTCGCGAACGTTCTTCTGCATGAAGCCGCGCAACGGCACGGAAGCCCTCTGTAGCGCCTCCTCGACCCCGATCTGGTTGGCGACCAGGGGCTTGATGCCGTCGTCGTAGGACCGCTGCAGGACGGGGCCCATCACGAATGCGGTCAGGAACATCGCGAGCGCGATGATCACGGAGTTGGGCGGCGCGGTCGCGGTGCCGAGTGCGGTACGCAACAGCGACAGCACGACGACGATCCGCGTGAACGACGTCATCATGATCAGGATCGACGGCGCGATCGACAGCACCGTCAACAGCGCGATCAGCTGGATCGCGCGCTCGGTGACGCCTCCGCCGCCCTGGCCCAGGTTGATGCTGATATCCTGCGCCGCCGCCGGATCGGCAAACGATCCGGCGGCGGCCAGGATTAAGAAAAATAAAACTCTACGCGGAGAAGCCGGCAGCCTCACGAAGGGTTCTTCGGACGGCCGAGCAGCGAGGCCATCTCGTCTTCGAGGTTTTCGAAGCCGCTCTTCTGCGGAGCGGGGGCGGGTGCCGGCGCCGGTGGTTCGCTGCGGGCGCCCCTCGCAGGCGGCGTTTCCGGCGCCACCGGTGGCGCCACGGGTTCCGCCGGCCGGCGCAGGGCGGCCTCCAGCCGCTGTGCCATTTCAGCAAGGTTCTGGTCCGCGCTCGACGGGGTGGGGGCCGGCGGAGGAGGCGGCGGGGGCGGGGGCGGGGCCACCTGGCGTTCAGGGGCGCGGGCCGGCTCACGAACCATCGGCGCCTCGCGGACCGGGAGTACCTCGCGGATCGGCGGCGCCTCGCGAACCGGGGAGGCCTCACGGATTTGGGGGGCCTCACGGATTTGGGGCGGCTCGCGCGTCGTCGACGCTTCACGCATCGGCATCGGCGGCGCTTCGCGAACCGGCGGAACCTCCCGAACCGGCGGCGCCTTTGACAATTCGCGCTGTGGCCGCGGCATCAGCGGTTCGCCGCGGGGCAGGCGTGGCGGAGCTGGTTCCGCCCGGCCGCCGCTGATCGATTCCGGTGCAAAGCCTGTCAATGGATCGTTGCGGCGTTCCGGCGTCGTCGGCGGTGGCGGCGCGGGGCGGCGGACGTCATCGGAGAAAGAAGGCCGCGCAGGGCGCGGCGGCAGTTCCGGCATTTGCGGCTCGGTATGATGATCGAAGCCCTCGGACCGCGCGTCGGATTTGGCTGCCTCGTCGTTCCAGGCGGTATCCGGCAGCGGTGCGATCCGCGGCGGCTGCTCTCCCACCGCCGGACGCGGCGCCATCTGGTCGCGGTTGGGCATCGCGCGCACGATGTTGGGTTCGACCACGATGTCGCTCGGGCCGCCGATCATCAGGAGATGTTCGACATTGTCGCGGCGGACCAGCACCAGGCGCCGGCGGCCGTCCACCGCGGCGGCGTCGATCACGGCAAGCCGCGGCATCCGTCCACGCTGGGTGTTGGCGCCGAGGCGGTTGTTGGCGAAGCGGCGGACCAGCCACGCGGCCACGCCGATCAACGCCAGAACGGCGATGAATGCGAAGAGGAATGTCAGTGTCTGCATTCTTTAGTCCCCGGCCACGGGCCGTTCTCTTGGTGCTGGCTTCGACGGGTACGGCCGAGGCCCTGCCGTCCGGGCAGGTTCCCCGGGAATCCGAATTCCCGCCATCCTGACCACGCTCCGGAGCGATCCGCACATGGCGAATCACGCCCGAGATCAGCCTTATTCCTTAATTCCCCGCGGCGAGCGCCGCCGTCCGTTAATTAATAGACCAAGAATCGCGTGAGCCAAAACGACTTCTGAGCGCCCTGTGCGGCGTCGGCTGCTGCTGGTTAACGCGGCTATCGTGGCGAAATGCACTCATTTTGCCACTGACGGTGGTCATTTGCCGATGCCGGCAGCGGCGAACCGCGATCTTAACCCGCCGTTAACCATACACCGGGCAAATTCTGCCTACCTCGCGGCGCCTGCCAGAGGTTAACGGGAATCGCCTGCGATGGCTATCAACGATCTTCCGCTCCTGTCGGCGCTACGCACCAAGATGCAGTGGCATCAGGAACGCCAGCGCGTGCTTGCCGAAAACGTCTCCAACGCCAACACCCCGAATTTCAAGCCCACCGACCTGATCGAGCCGAAGTTCGACACCAAGGGAACCAATATGGGCGGGGGCATCGGCTCGCTGGGCATGACGCGCACCAGCGCTACCCATATCAGTGCTGCCGGCGGCGCGCCCAGTTTCAGGGGCGATGGCGGCCGGAGCGGTTTCCTGACCAAGCCCGCCGGCAATGCGGTCAATCTGGAAGACCAGATGCTGAAGGTTTCGGCTAACCAGATGGACTATGCGGCCGCCACGTCGCTCTACTCCCGCAGCCTCGGCCTGCTCAAGACCGCCATCGGCAAGCGCTGAGGCGGTACGATTAGGAGAACCGGATCATGGCAGATGAAGCAAGCGATTTCGCCCGCTCGATGAGCATCGCAACCTCCGGCCTGCGCGCGCAGGCGGGACGGATGCGGGTGATCTCGGAAAACATCGCCAACGCGGATTCCACCGCGCCGACCGCGGGCGGCGATCCCTATCGCCGCAAGGTGCCAACGTTTTCGTCCGCGCTCGACCGCACGCTCGATGCGAAGGTGGTGACGCTGGGCAAGGTCAGGCCCGACCAGTCGGCGTTTCGGGTCAAGTACGAGCCGAGCAATCCGGCGTCGGATGCGGCCGGCAACGTCAAATATCCGAACGTCAATCCGCTGGTTGAAATGACCGACATGCGCGAGGCGCAGCGCTCCTACGAGGCCAACCTCAACATCATCAGCGCCACGCGCCGCATGATCCAACGCACGCTCGACATCCTCAAGGCCTGAACAGGGACCATAGAAAATGGCTTCACCCACCGTTGCAGCAAACGCCTACGCCGCACTTTCGCGCATCGTGGAATCCGGCGGCGCCGAGAAGGGCGGCGCATCCGCCGGCGGCCCGTCCTTCAGCGCGCTGGTCAAGGACGCGGTCGGCAGCGTGCTCGATGCCGGCAAGAAATCCGACGCGCAGACGCTGGCGATGACCTCGGGCAAGGCCAACGTCATGGACGTAGTGACGGCGGTGGCGGAGACCGACGTCGCGGTTTCGACGCTGGTGTCCGTGCGCGACCGCATGATCCAGTCCTACGAAGACATCATGAAGATGCCGATCTGACGATGGTCCTCATCCTGAGGAGCCGGCGCAGCCGGCGTCTCGAAGGATGGGCCACGGGCTTCATGGTTCGAGGCGGCGCGATGCGCCTCCTCACCATGAGGGGATAGAAAAAGGAATTCAAATGACCGGTGCTGAAACCCTCGACGTGGCGCGCGATGCGATCTGGACCATCGTGGTGGTTTCGTCGCCGCTGATGGTGATCGGGCTCGTGGTCGGCGTCGTGGTCTCGCTGTTCCAGGCGCTGACCCAGATCCAGGAACAGACGCTGATCTTCGTGCCGAAGATTCTGGCGATTTTCGTGACATTATTGCTGGCTTTGCCGTTCATGGCGGATTCGATGCATGCTCACATGATGCGGATATCGTCGCGAATCATCGGCGGCTGATGCATTGTCGATGAATGCGCATCGACATATCGCTGCTGCCGGCCCTTGCCGCCACCTTCATGCTGGTGTTCGCCCGCGTGGGCGCGATGGTGATGCTGTTGCCGGGATTCGGCGAAAGCAACATCCCGGTGCGCGTCAAACTCTCGATCGCGCTGCTGCTGACGTTAATCATCCTGCCACTGCACCGCAACGCCTATCAGGTCGATCTGACCTCGATGGCCGCGCTCGGCGTGCTGATGGTGCACGAGATCGTCATCGGCATCGTGCTCGGCGCGACCGCGCGCGTTACGCTGTCGGCGCTGGCGGTGGCGGGTTCGGTGATCGCCCAGCAGCTTGGCCTCGGCTTCGTCACCGCGGTCGATCCGACCCAGGGGCAACAGGGGCTGCTGATCGGCAACTTCCTCACCATTCTGGGCATGACGCTGTTGTTTGCCACCGACAGCCACCATCTCGTGATCGCGGCGCTGAACGAGAGCTACCGGATTTTCTCGCCGGGCGAGGTGCTGCCGAGCGGCGACGTCGCGGCGCTTGCCACCCGGGCGTTCGCCGCAGCCTTCAAGATCGGCATGCAGTTGTCGGCGCCGTTCCTGGTGTTCGGCCTCGTCTTCAACATCGGCCTCGGCGTGCTGGCGCGGCTGATGCCGGCGATGCAGGTCTACTTCGTCGGCGTGCCGCTCTCCATCATGATCGGCTTCCTGATCTTCGCCTTCGTCCTCACCGGCATGATGGCGACTTATCTCAATTACTTCGTCGGCGTGATGCACCAGCTGACGCCGCTGAAGTAACGCAATACCCGAAAGAGCCGGTTTTTCCTTGCGACGAACGCGGAGCGCCTTTGCGCGCACGCCGTCCTCGAACGAGTTAGGACGCCGCGATGGCCGAGGATACCGACGACAAAACAGAAGACCCAACCCAAAAACGTCTGGACGACGCCCTTGAAAAGGGCGACGTCGCCAAGAGCCAGGAGGTCAATACCTGGTTCATCATCGCGGGCGCCACGCTGATATTGTCGACCTTTTCGGGGTCGGTCGGCGGCGGCATCCTGACGCCGCTGCGCAACCTGATCGCCAATGCGGGCCAGCTTCGCGCCGACGGCACGGCGCTGCTCGCGCTCGGCAATACGCTGGGCTACGCCGTGCTCGGCGCCATCGGCGTGCCGTTGTTGATGCTGATGCTGGCCGCGATCGCCGGCAACATGGTGCAGCACCGCCTGGTCTGGTCGTCGGAATCGCTGAAGCCGAAATTCAACAAGGTGTCGCCCGGCGCCGGGCTGAAACGCATCTTCGGCAAACAGGCGGTGGCCAATTTCGCCAAGGGCGTGTTCAAGCTGATCGCGCTCGGCGCCGTCATGACGGCGGTGCTGTGGCCCGAGCGCCATCGCCTGGAATCGTTCCTGATGTTCGATCCTTCGGCGATCATGGGCGTCACCACCAATCTGACGGTGCAGTTGATGGGCGCGGTGGTGGCGATGCTGGCCGCGGTCGCGATCGCCGATTACTTCTTCCAGTACCGGCAATGGTTCGAACGGCAGAAGATGTCGCTGCAGGAGATCAAGGACGAGTTCAAGCAGTCCGAAGGCGACCCCCACATCAAGGCCAAAATCCGCCAGTTGCGCCAACAGCGCATGAAGAAGCGCATGATGGCCGCGGTTCCCAATGCCAGCGTGGTCATCACCAACCCGACCCACTATTCGATAGCGTTGCGCTACGACAGCGGCATGACGGCACCGGTCTGCGTCGCCAAGGGCGTCGACAACGTCGCGTTCAAGATCAGGGAAATCGCCAAGAAGCACGACATTCCGATCGTGGAGAACGTGCCGCTGGCGCGCGCACTCCATGCCACCGTCGATATCGACGAGGAGATCCCGGTCGAGCACTATCACGCGGTCGCCGAGATCATCGGCTACGTCATGCGCCTGAAGAGCGGTCTGACCCGGGGAAGGTGAAGGAACCGCTGGAAATCCCCTTGAAATGCCTTCAATCTGTCAAATAGCCGCCCGATGGGCTTGCGCTTGCGGGCCCGATTCAGGCACTCAGGAGAAGCGCCAACCGGGCGCGGGGTTGCCCGCGGCCGGCCAATTCCATGTGCCGTCTGATTTCCTCGCCGAAGAGCAGCGCCGTTTCCTATGACCGTCGAAACTGACAGCCATTTGTCGACCGAGCCGTTTGCGGCCCACGAACCGGCGCGGCGGGGCGGTAGCATCGTGCTGGTGCTGCTGGTGGCCGCCGGCATCGTGGCGGTGGCGGTGGCGCTGATGACCATCGGTCGCGCCCAGGCCCAGCCCTACATCCTCGGCGTGCTGGCGCTGCTCGCCATGGTCGGCCTGTTCAACCTGTTCGCCTTTGCCGCCGGGATCGTCCGCTTCACCGACCGCGCCGCCGACGACCCCGTGATGGGCCGCATCGCCGATCACGCTTATGACGGGTTGGCGGTGACCGACCCGAAGGGCCACGTGGTCTATTCGAACGCCGCCTATCTGACGTTGACCGGCGCCGCCGGGCCGCAGGACGTCCGCCCGATCGAGCGAGTGTTCATCGGCAATCCGGACGTCTCGGAGGCGGTGTTCCGCCTGCTCAAGGCCGCGCGCGAGGGCAAGCGGCAGCAGGAAGAAGTCCGCATCGCCGGCTCGGACGGGGCGCAGGGGCGCTGGTTGCGGATGCGGGTTCGGCCGCTTGGCCAGAGCAAGCGCGAAGCGAAATACGCGGTGTGGTCGATCGCCGACATCACGCGGGATCGCGAGCGCCAGGAAGACGTGTTCCGCGAGCTGCAGCACGCGATCGAGTATCTCGACCATGCGCCATGCGGCTTCTTCTCGGTCGCGCCGGCCGGCGATGTCATTTATGTCAACGCCACGCTGGCGAACTGGCTCGATTACGATCTCGCCGAGATCGGGTCGGGCGGACTGAAGCTGACCGATATCGTTTCCGGCGACGGCGCGGCGCTGCTGACCTCGATCGTGGCGGTGCCCGGCGAGGTCAAGACCGAAGTGTTCGACATCGACCTGCGCATGCGCGGCGGCAAGACCATGCCCGTGCGGCTCTACCACAAGCTCGCCTTCGGCGCCGACGGTTCGCCGGGGTCGTCGCGCACGCTGGTGATCAGCCGCACCCGCGACGAGCATTCTGACCCCGAACGCGCCGCGGAAGTTCGGTTCATGCGGTTCTTCGACCATACGCCGATGGCGATCGCGACGGTGGACCGCGCCGGCGCCGTCGTCCGCGCCAACGCCCGCTTCGCCAAGCTGGCGCAGAGCCTGAGCCCGGACGGCGCGGCCAACAAGTCGATCTTCCGCACCGTGAATGCGCGCGACCGCGGTAATCTGATCGCGGCGATCAACCAGGCGGCCGAGGGGCAGGGCGACATCGCGCCGGTCGAGGCCATGCTCGACGGCGCCAAGGAGCGCTGGGGGCAGTTTTTCGTTACCGCGGTCGAGGAGGACGAGCGCGATACCGAAGCTGCCATCGTCTACCTGCTGGAGACCAGCGAGCGGCGCACGCTGGAAAACCAGATCAACCAGTCGCAGAAGATGGAGATGGTCGGCCAGCTCGCCGGCGGCATCGCGCACGATTTCAACAACGTGCTGTCGGCCATCATGATGGCGAACGACTTCCTCTTGAACGCGCACAAGCCGACCGATCCGTCGTTCCAGGACATCATGCAGATCAAGCAGAACGCGACCCGCGCCGCGACGCTGGTGCGGCAACTGCTCGCGTTCTCGCGTCGCCAGACGCTGCGGCCGCAGGTGCTGGACCTCGGCGACGCGTTGTCCGATCTCACCATGCTGCTGCGGCGGCTGATCGGCGAGAAGGTCAAGCTCGACCTCGTGCACGGCCGCGATCTGTGGCCGGTCAAGGTCGACGTCTCGCAGTTCGAGCAGGTGGTGGTCAATCTCGCGGTCAACGCCCGCGACGCGATGCCGGACGGCGGCAAGCTGACGGTGCGGACCGCCAATGTGACGGCGGATGAATCCGCGCAGCTCTCCTACAAGGGATTGCCGGTCGCCGACTACGTGCGGATCGACATTTCGGATACCGGTACCGGCATCCCGGCCGATATCGTCGACAAGATTTTCGAACCTTTCTTCTCGACCAAGGAGGTCGGCAAAGGCACCGGGCTCGGCCTCTCGACGGTCTACGGCATCGTCAAGCAGACCGGTGGCTTTGTCTATGTCGACTCCGTGCCGGGTGAAGGCACCTCGTTCCGCATCTTCCTGCCGCGGCACCGTCCCGAGCTGGAAACCCAGCCCGAAGTCCAGGGAACCAATGGGGCTGCGAATGGTGCCGCAAAGAGCGCCGCGGCCGAGCCGGCAAAACCGCGCGCCGACCTGACCGGGCAGGGTACCATCCTTCTGGTCGAGGACGAGGACGGCCTGCGGTCCCTGAACGCGCGCGGCCTGCGCTCTCGCGGCTACAGCGTGATCGAGGCCGCCAACGGCATCGAGGCGATGGAGGCGCTGGAAGAGAAGGACGGCGCGGTGGATCTCGTCGTGTCCGACGTCGTGATGCCGGAAATGGACGGCCCGACGCTGCTGCGCGAAATGCGCAAGCGCAATCCGAACCTGAAGATCATCTTCGTCTCAGGTTACGCCGAAGAAGCCTTCGACAAGAGCTTGCCGGAGAACGAACAATTCGCCTTCCTGCCAAAGCCGTTTGCGCTGTCCGCGCTGGTCGAAAAGGTGAAGGAGACCATGACGTCGTAGCGCCAGGCCGGTCCGGGGCCTTGGTCGCCTGGCGGGTCTGGGGCCGGTTCGGTTAAGGCCAGGTAACGAGCCCACAGCCATAACGTCACATCCCCGCGACCGAGGGCCGCAGCGGTGCGTCTCTATGGCGGCTTCACTTTTGGGTGGGTCTGCCCATCTTAGGAGCACTTCCCCATGCCGGGGAACGAGGAAAAAGACATGAATTTCACGCAGACTACGCGCGGAATTGTACGGATGATTGCGCTGGCGATGGCGGTGGCCGTTCCGCTGGCGATCACGATCGAAGCGGCGGACGCCCGCGTTGGCGGTGGCGGCAGCTCCGGTTCGCGTGGATCACGTACCTATTCGGCCCCCCCCAGCACCACCACGGCGCCCGGCGCGGCGCAGCCGATGAACCGAACCTTCACCCAGCCCGGTAGCCCCGGCGTGGGCGCACCGGCGGCCGGCGCGGCCGCCAAGGGCGGCTTCTTCAACCGGCCCGGAATGATGGGCGGCATGCTCGGCGGTCTCGCCATGGGCTTCCTCGGCGCAGGCCTGTTCGGCATGCTGACCGGCGGCGGATTGTTCTCCGGCCTCGGCGGCATCTCGTCGATCATCGGCCTGCTGCTGCAGGTGGCCCTGATCGTTATCGTGGTGCGGCTGGCGATGTCGTGGTGGCAGCGCCGCCACACACCGGCCGCCGCCTACGCCAACGGACCTGCTCCCGCCGCGGAAGGCCCCGGCGCCCAGAACAGCTTCCGTTCCGGACTGAGCGGTTTTGGGCTGGGTTCGAACCAGCCGGCGCTGGAAATCCAGCCGGCTGACTATGAAGCGTTCGAGCGCCTGCTCGGCGAGGTCCAGGCCGCATGGTCGAATGAGGACGTCGCCAAACTGCATACGCTGGCGACGCCCGAAATGGTGTCCTACTTCTCCAAGGATCTCGAGGAGAACAAGGCCCGCAACGACGTCAACAAGGTGACCGACGTCAAGCTGCTGCAGGGTGACCTCGCAGAAGCCTGGCGCGAGGGTGAGACCGATTTCGCCAGCGTGGCGATGCGGTTCTCGCTGGTCGACAAGACCATGGAGCGGACCACCGGCCGCGTGGTCGCGGGCAGCGACACCCCGATCGAAGCCACCGAAGTGTGGACCTTCGCCCGCCGTCGCGGCGCGGATTGGGAACTCTCGGCGATCCAGCAGACCAGCTGATCGCTCAAGGCTGACAAAAAAGGGCGCCGCGGTTCGTTCCGCGGCGCCTTTTTCTTTGTGGGATGACTGACTTGCCCCGGCGCTTTAAGATGCCGGGATAATGGCTGCCACGATGCGCTGATGACATCGAGCCAGACAAAAAAGGGAGGACTTCGATGAGCAATCTCGTTCGAATCATCTTGCCGGCATGCTTTGCCGTTGCCGCCATGTCGGCTACCGCAAGCGTACCGGCGCAGGCACAATCCGCCGACGCCAGCTTCTTCCTGACCAGCAACGGCATCGGAAATGGCGGCAACCTCGGCGGGCTCGCCGGTGCCGACAATCACTGCCAGACCCTGGCGCAGGCGGCCGGCGCGGGTGCCAAGACCTGGCGGGCCTATCTTTCGACCCAGGCCGCCGACGGTAAGCCGGCCGTCAATGCGAAAGACCGGATCGGCACGGGTCCGTGGAAGAATGCGAAGGGGCAGGTGGTCGCCAAGGATGTCGCCGACCTGCATGGCGCCAATGGCCTGACCAAGCAGACCGCGCTCAGCGAAAAGGGCGAGGTCATCAACGGCCGCGGCGATACCCCCAATCGTCACGACGCGCTGACCGGATCCCAGCCTGATGGCACCGCGTTCGCTGCCGGCGAAGACCGCACCTGCAAGAACTGGACGAGTTCGACCCAAGGCGCGGCGATGGTCGGCCATACCGATCGCATCGGTCTGCGCGACGACGACGCGTCAAAGTCCTGGAACTCCTCGCACCCCTCGCGCGGCCCGGACGGCGGCTGCTCGCAGGCCGACCTGAAGAGCACCGGTGGCGACGGGCTGTTTTATTGCTTCGCGGCGAACTGAGGGGAGTTTGGGCGGAGGACAAAACTCCGCGGACGCCGGGCACGCGACAAGGATAGGCGCCGCAGTTCGTTCCGCGGCGCCTTTTTGATTCTGAAGCGCCCTATGCGATGGGCCGGCGCCTCTCATTTGCGCAAGGCACTTAATTGCTTGTTCCCCTGATTGACCTCCCGCAACTTCATGGCGTCGATGAAGAGGGAGATATGGCGTTGAACCAGTCAAATGCGCGGGCCGAACCGCTCCGCGAAACCGTCGCGGGGTCCCCCGAGCCGCTGCAAGCGATCGAGACGGCCTATCGGCGCATCGAGGGCGAACCCCACCGCAATTGCTGGATTCATGTTCGTCCTCGCGAGGAAGCGCGCGAAGAGTGCATCAAGCTGATGGCGCGTGCCCGGGCCGGTGAAAACCTGCCATTGCTTGGAATTCCCTTTGGCGTGAAGGACAATATCGATGTCGAGGGGATGCCGACTACCGCCGCATATCCGGCCTTCAGCTACATGCCGCAGCGATCTGCGAAAAGCGTCGAGCGGCTGATTGCCGCCGGCGCCATCTGCCTCGGCAAGACCAATCTGGATCAATTCGCCACCGGCCTCTCCGGCGCGCGCTCGCCTTACGGCTCCTGCGCGTCGGTTGCCAACGCCCTCTATGTTTCGGGAGGCTCCAGTTCCGGCTCTGCCGTCGCGGTTGCCGCCGGCCATGTCGTGTTCGCGCTCGGTACCGACACCGGTGGCTCGGGCCGTATTCCGGCAGGCTTCAACGAGTTGGTGGGCATCAAGCCGACGGTCGGCCTGGTGTCTTCGCGCGGGCTGGTCCCGAACTGCCCGACGATCGATTGCGTTTCGATCTTCTGCAACACCGTCCATGATGGCGAAGCGATCCTCGGCGTCATCGAGGGTTTTGACCCCGAAGATCCCTACAGCCGCCCTGCGACAGTTTCCGCTGCCGCCGGCCCCGGCGGGACGTTCCGGTTCGGCCGCATCGCGCCGGCGGATATCGAATGCTTCGGAATGAACGATTGTGCCGAACTCTATGAGAGCGCCTGCTCACGTTTTTCCCGGCTTGGCGGCCATGCGGTCGAGATCGACTTTGCGCCTTTCAGGCAGGCCGGCGAGATGATGTTCACCGGCCCTTGGGTCGCCGAGCGCCGCTCGGTCATCGCGGCGCTGACGGATATCGACAGTGGCGGCCTGCTGGACGTCACAAGGACGGTGCTGCGATCGGCATCCAGCTATTCCGCAATGGACGCCTTCGCTGCCATTCACCGGCTCTATCGGCTGCGCCGGGCCGTGCAGAACATCTTCGCCGATCTCGATGCACTCGTGGTTCCGACGGCGCCGCGCCCGTTTACCCTCGACGACATGCACGGCGATCCGGTCACGCTCAACAATCGGCTCGGCTACTACTCATATTTTGCCAATTTGCTCGATCTTTGCGCGGTGGCGATCCCGAATGCGCGACTGCCTGATGGCATGCCGATGGGCGTGACACTGCTGGCACCCGCCTGGCGCGACCGGGAACTCATCGGCCTGGCGCGGCGGCTCGAACTCGACGGAGGCGGCGCGGCGTTCGAACTCAGGTCACGCGCGCGCGACCGCTAATTTAGAGCGGTTCATCGATTGATTGAATCGGGAGGGATTCCGTTGGGGGGCGGTTTGTGATTCAAGATGCTGGCTGGATCGGAGGCCAGCATCGAATGGTCCGACCTCTTTCGAACGATCTTCGTGAACGAGCCGTGAGGGCGGTGGAATCCGGCGAGAGTTGCCATGCTGTGGCGGCCCGGTTCGATGTTGCGGTGTCGTCCGTTGTGAAGTGGCGCCAACGCTATCGCGCGACAGGTTCGGTGGCTCCGGGCAAGATGGGCGGGCACCGCAAGCCGATTCTGGAGCCGCATCGGGCGTTCATCGCGGAGCGGATCAGCCAGACGCCACATCTGACGCTGCACGGTCTGAAGGACGAACTCGCCGCACGAGGCGTGAAGGTCTCGCACCACGCGGTGTGGACGTTCCTGCGACGCGAGGGTCTGAGCTTCAAAAAAAACACTGTTCGCCCTTGAGCAGGGCCGCGCCGACGTCGCGCGGCGGCGGCAGCGCTGGCATAGCCTACAGGATCGCCTCGATCCAAGCCGGCTGGTGTTCATCGACGAGACCTGGATCAAGACCAACATGGCCCCGCTGCGCGGCTGGGGGCCCAAGGGTGAGCGGCTGCGCGGCTTTGCGCCGCACGGCCACTGGCGAACGCTGACCTTCCTGGGCGCGCTCCGCTGTGACCGACTCACTGCGCCTTGCGTGTTCGATGGGCCGATCAACGGCGAGAGCTTCCGCGCCTATGTCGAACAGCAACTCGTTCGCGTGCTGCGGCCGGGCGACATCGTCGTGATGGACAATCTCGGTAGCCACAAGTCACCGTCCGTCCGTCAGATGATCCAGAAAGCCGGTGCCAGGCTGTGGTACCTGCCGCCGTACTCACCCGACCTCAACCCGATCGAGCAGGTCTTTGCCAAGATCAAGCACTGGATGCGCATCGCACAGAAACGCACGATCGACGACGCCTGCGACCACATCGGCCACCTCGTCAGAAGCGTCATGTCCGACGAATGCAGCAACTATTTCGTCAATGCCGGATACGCTTCCATAAAAACATGAAACGCTCTAGTTCATGTCTCGATCGAGCGCGGCGAGATTCAGGATCGAAATTATCTCCCGATCGTACCGAATGATGCCTTCCTCCTGAAGCCGGGCCAGTTGCACCGTCACCCATTGCCGCGTCGATCCGATCAGTTTTGCGAAGTCGCCATGGGTGAACGGGGTGCCGATGACGGTCTGGCTGCCTTGCTTGACGCCGTAGATATGCGACAGGAAGATCAGCAAGCGGTACAGCCGCTCGGTCACGGAACGGGTGCCCAGCATCTGCGCCATGGCGGAATAGCATCGTGCCTTGAATGCGAGAGCATCGAGCAGGGCGACGGCGATGGAAGCAGATTCCAGCGCTAGCCTTCGCAACGCTACCCCGGGCAGGAATGTCAGCTCGCTCCGTTCTACCGCGACCGACGTCCACATGTGCGGTCCCGTCCCGAACAGATCGGGACCGCCGACGAAATTGCCGGCAAACCAATAGGCGAGCGTAACCTCTCGTCCCGACGGCGCCGCGTAGTAGCTGCGGATGCGTCCCGAACCGATTAGGTAGATGCCGGTCTGTTCGTCGCCCTGGCTCCAGACCAGTTGTCCGGGCTCCAGCACCTTTGCCCGGCCGATCGCACGCAACCGGTTGCAGTCGGCCTTGCCGAGTCCGTCCAGCAGGCCGGGAAGGGGCCTCACCATGCTGTCCGACTCCGCCAACATCACGCCGGCCGCCATAGACTTATTTGCCCTTTGCATCGCCCGTTCCGCCTCCGCGAGACCGGTCAGGTCATTCAAAGATCATGCCAGACCGGCGCGGCTGCGCATCGTGTGGAGGACGTGATGCTGACTGGAATCAAGCCTCGTCCGACTGGCGGAACGCGCGCAATCCCTCGGCACGGATGACATCGAGGCAGTCCTTCTTGAGCGCCAGATAGGCCGGCTCGAGCAATATTGCGTTCGATCGCGGTCGCGGAAGGTCGACGTTGAGATGGCGAAGGATACGTCCCGGTCCGGCGCTCATGATCAGTACTCGGTCTGCCAGTACGATCGCTTCGTCAATGTCGTGGGTGACGAAGACGATTGTGGCGTTGATCCGGTCGCGCAGTTCCAAGAGGTTGTCCTGCATCACCGCCCTGGTCTGGGCGTCGAGGGCGCCGAAAGGTTCGTCCATCAGCAGCACCCGGGGCTGGTTCGCGAGCGCTCGCGCAATGGCGACGCGCTGCTGCATGCCGCCGGAAAGCGTGTTCGGAAGCGCGTCGGCAAAGCGCTTGAGTCCGACCATGGCGATCAGGTCGTCTGCAATCGCATTGGCCTGCTGTGCGGACTTTCCAAGCATTCGCGGACCATGGGCGATGTTCCGCCGGACAGACTTCCACGGAAACAGATGAGGCTGCTGAAACACCATGCCGACATCGGGCCGCGGACGATGCACCGGCAAACCTTCCACCAGGATCTCGCCTTCAAACGGCACCTCGAGCCCGGCGATCGTATTGAGCACGGTCGATTTTCCGCAGCCGGACGGCCCGACGATGCAAACGAATTCACCATGCGGCACGTCGAACGAAACCCGGTCGACCGCGATCAGCTGGCCGCGATTGGTGTCAAAGACAATGCTCAGGTTTGAGACCTGAATGGCCGGTTCGCGCCGCTCGCTCGCTGTGGCCGGTGGGGGAACGGTCAGGGAAAGCTCCGCGCTGGATCGATGACTCGGCTGCATCAGCGCCACCAGACGGTGCGTTCGGCGAAGGCGGAAAACATCCGGTCGGCGGCGAACGAGATCAGTCCGAGCGCGGCAAGACCGCCCATCACCTGGCCGGTTTGCAGATTCTGCTGTGCGATCTCGATCCTGTAGACGATGCCGGCGAAGGCGCCGGCAAGCTCTGCCGCCACCAGAGTATAGAAGGAGATGCTGACCGCAGTGCGTAGTCCGACCACGATATAGGGCATTGCTCCCAGCAGAATGATCTCCTGCAGCATTTGGCGCCGCGGCGTTCCCAGCATCAACGCGGCCCGGATCAACCCGCGATCAACCTTCTGCACGCCGATATGGGTGGAGAGCCATACGGTGAAAAACACGCCCCACACCACGAGAAACAGTTTTCCCGCCTCCGACAGTCCGAACCAGAGGATCACGATCGGCACGAATGCGATCGGCGGGATCGGGCGGAGGATGTGGAACAACGGCGAGAGCAGGCTCGAAACAAGAGGAAATTGACCGGTCATGATTCCCAGCAGGATCCCGAGCACCGCCCCCACAGTGAAGCCGGTCGTCACGCGATAAAGGCTGGCAGTCAGGTCCAGGAAGAACTGCCCGGTGCGCATCCATTCGAAAATGGCGACCGCAACCACGGACGGCGGCGGAAACAACACGATGTTGACCATTCCGGATCGCGCAACGAACTCCCAAAGCAGCACGAACAACGGGACGGAGAGCGCGCCGATCAGAATGTTGAGCCGCTGCAGGCGGTCCGCTTTGCTGCGGGCGCGAGCACGGCCGCCGCCTTCGTGCGCTTGCAAAGCTGCGTCGGGGGTCATAGGGGAAGACCCTTCACTTTAACGAAAACGTCGCGCGCGCAGGGTCGAGGCTCTTCAGCGGTTCGGAGACGATCACCTTGCTGAAGTCCGGCATAACGGCGCCCGGCGGATGATTGCCGCTGGCCAGACGCCACGCGGCGTGGGTCTTCAGGATTTCGATCAGCCGGTCGTCGATCCGGACGCGGTACACGTAGTCGGACCAGATCGGCCGAAGGTCATCGCGCTTCATGCCTACCGCGTCCGCCACCGTCGCAATTGCCTCGTCCGGATTCGCCTTGACCCAGGTCTCGGCGTCGATCAGCGCCGCAATGAATTTCGTGACGATCGCGGGATTGGCGTCGAGATAGGCGCGCATGACGACGATGTTGAAGGTTTCGGAGTAGGTGCCTTTGGTGTCGAGTTCGACGGCGGCATCTCCGAGCGTTTTTTTGGCGTTGGCAACATGAGGCTCCCAGGTGTCGAACGCATCGATGCTGCCGGCCGCCAGCGCCGGCAGCATTTCCTGCGGCCGCAAGTTCACCAGCGTAACGTCGGCTTGTGTCAGCCCCGCGGATTTCAGCAGCGTTGCGGTATAGACTTCGCTGCCGGTGCCGGCGGTGAACCCGATCTTCTTGCCTCGAAGATCGGCCTTGCTCTTGATGCCGGATTTTGCCGACACGACGGTCTTGAGATCGGAGTATTCCATGCCGGCCACGAAGGCGATCGGCTGGTTGGCCATGGCGGAAGCCGTGACCGGCGCCTCCGCTGTCGTCGCAATGTCTGCGCCGCCGCCGACGACGGTGTCCAGGCACTGCTTGCCGGAGGTGAAATTGGAAACCGTGATGTCCAACCCGTGCTTTTCGAAGATCCCCTTGGATTTGGCGACGATCGCAAGGCCGGAGATAGGGGCCAGGTTTTGCGCAAGACGAGCCTTGAGCAGTTCTGCGGCAAGAGCGTTGTTCGACCCGACGGCCAGGCACGAAATGGCGGCGTAGCCGGCAAGCGCGGCGATACGGCTGATTGCGCTTCGGTGCATGAAAAAGTCTCCCCCTGCGCCGCCAAGGGCGGCAAAGCACGATCCGTGAAACCGCCCTGATCGGTTTCCGACAAATCCCCGCGTTCGTCCCGGCAAGATCGATTTTTTTGGAGCTTGTTGCGTCTTGCATCATGCTCGCCCGGGGCCACGCTCGCGGGAAGCAATTAATCGACATGGGCCGGGCGGCGTCAGACACGCTGCGATCTTGCAAGAATGCCGGCTTGGGCAGCGGCGGCGCCGGCGCAACGGTCTTCACCGCTCATGCTGGCCATCTTCAGCGCTGCAGCACCTCCAGCTATTAGGCCGCCGCTCGGCCGCCATCGCATTGGGCGCATCGTCCTGATCGACGACGCATCCAAGGAATCGGCGCTGATGCTAACGCAATGTCTTGCGCCAATTGGCCGCTGCTAGGCGGCCTTTTTCGTTGCGCGCTTCTTGGCTGTTTTCCGAACCGTCTTGCTGGTGCTCTTCTTTGCCTTCTTCGTGGCCTTGCCTTTGGCGAGATGGGCGCCGACGCTCTTCGAAGAATGTCCGACGGCGGCGACGGCTGCCTTCAATCTGGCGGGCGTGACCTTGAACTTCTTCGACCAGTAGCTGACTTCGTAGGGCTGACTGATTGCGATCCGCGCCCGGTCGGCGGCCTTGTGCTTCTGCAGCTTGATGTAGGCCTCGACGTTTTTGGCGGAGCGCCCCGCCTTCTTGACGGCGGCCTTCAGCTTGGCCGGCGTGATCTTGAATTTCTTCGACCAGTAGGCAACCTCGTAGGGCTCGCCCAGCGCGATCAGTCCGCGATCGGCCCCGCCGCGCTTCTTCTTGTTGTCCGCCATCCCCATTCTCCCATGTTGAGAAATCGACGCTTCAAACGCAGGCAGCGTAACATGCCCGATCGTGTTGCGACAGATTTCGCGCCATAGGGATCTGTGGAGAGCCGCCCGGCGCGGCGCGCTACGCCGCCGCCGTCGCGCGATGGGTCGCGGCGGGCGGCGCTTCGCGAACGAAGCGCGCGGTGGCCTCGATGGCGGCCGGCAATTGCGCAAGGCTTGCGGGCCTGGCGAACAGATAGCCCTGGCCCTTGGCGCAGCCGGCGCGGTCGAGGAATTGCCACTGCGCCTCGGTCTCGATGCCTTCGGCGAGCACGGGCATGCCGAGGCTGTCGCCCAGCGCCAGCACGGTGCGGACGATCGCGGCAGCGGCGGCATCGTCCGGCAGCCGTTTGACGAAGGACTGGTCGAGCTTGATCTTGTCGAACGGAAACAAGTGCAGCGTCGCCAGCGAAGAATAGCCGGTGCCGAAATCATCCATCGACACCGAAACGCCCATCGCTTTCAGCTTGCGCAGGATGTGCAGGCCGCGGCTCTGGTCGGACATGATGGTCGATTCCGTCACCTCGACCTCCAGGCGCCGCGGCGACAGTCCGGTTTCCAGCAGGATCGCATGAATGGTGTCGGCGAGATCGTCGCGGCCGAACTGCACCGGCGACAGATTGACGGCGACGGTGCCCGGGATTTTTCCCCCTGCGGCGTCGTGGCAGGCGGTGCGGAGCGCCCATTCGCCCATCGCAATGATCGCCTCGGTCTCTTCGGCGAGCGGAATGAATTCCGCCGGCGAAATCATGCCGCGCGTCGGGTGGCGCCACCGCATCAGCGCTTCCGCGCCGCAAATCTTTCCGTCGGCGAGCGTGGTCTGCAGCTGATAATGCAGTTCGAGTTCGCCGCGCGCGGCCGCCCGTTGCAGGTCGCGCGCCAGCGCGCGGCGCGCGCGCGCGGTGTCGTCCATTTCGCGGTGATACTGGCAGATCAGGCCGCGCTGCTTGCTTTTTCCGCGGTGCATCGCGAGCTTCGCGTTGCTGAGCACCTGATCGCGTTCCGGCGTATCGATCGGGAAAACCGAGAAGCCGATCGAGGCGGTCAGCGTCACCGACTGATCCCCGACCTGGAAGGGGTGCGCGAACACGCCGGCAATACGCTCGGCAAAGGCCTGGGCGTCCTGCGGGTGGTTGCCCGACATCTTCAGCCCGAGAAACTCGTCGCCGCTCTGGCGCGCCAGAAATTCGCCGGGACGCAATATCCGCCGCATCCGGTCGGCGACCTCGATCAGCAGCAGATCGCCGGCGCCGTGGCCGAACTGATCATTGACGTCCTTGAAGCCGTCGAGATCGATCGAGAACGCCGCGAGCTTGTGCGCCTTCTCATGGGCTTCGGCGGCGTCGAACGCCAGCCGCTCGTTGAAGGCGATGCGGTTCGGCAGGCCGGTCATCGTGTCGTTGAACGAGAGCTGATGGATGCGGTCGGCCGATTCCGTCCGTATCTCGAGGTCGATGACATAGGTCGAGAAACCCGAGCCCATCACCAGCAACACCGCGCAGACCATGGCGAGGCCCAGAACATGCGCCGGAATGAGATCGGCCGGGAGCACGACCGACGGGTCTGTTGTCACTGATGTCGACGCCGTCAGCGCGTAGTGCATGACGCAGATCATGAACGCCAGCACGATCGCCGCGCCGTGGCGGCACCAACGCGTCACCGGCCGGTTGGCGCGGTTGACCGCCAGCGCCGAGAGGCTGAGGCCGAGCAGGATGGTCACGACCACGCCAGGCACGTTCCATTCAAGATGCCCGGCGACGTGCCAGCCCTTGAAGGCGATGAAATGCATGGCAAGAATGCCGGCGCCCATCATGAGGCCGCCGGCCTCCGGCGCCAGCGTAAAATGGCGGCTGCCGATCTCGAAGCCGATCAGGCAGGCGACAATGGCGACCAGCAGAACCGCGCCGGTCGCCAGTGGCGCGAAGCCCGAGTTCAGGGTCGGGTCGAGCGCCAGGATCGAGAGGAACGTCGCGGCCCACAGCGCTGCACCGGTACCGACGGAGGCCATGAACAGCCAGCCGATCCGCGTGGTGCCTGAGGTGGCCCGGGCGCGGGCGAATTGGCGCATGCCGACCCAGGTTCCAAACAGGCATACGGCACCCGCAATCGCCACAAGCAGCTGGTGGTACGCGAACGCAAAGGTGGTGGTTTCTGGCATGGCGTTTCCCCGTCTCAGAAAACTACGGGGCGACCATTAATTGGTTGCGCCGGATTGGCGCGGCACCGGCCCTGTTGCGAAATACCGTTGAGGAACCGTAACTATGCGGTGACGAAGGCGGGCGCCGCGTGACGAACGCAAGGCGGAATGATTTGTTAAGCCTGTCGAGTGGCAATGGGAGACTTCGCCGATGCGTTACGAGCTCTATTACTGGCCAATGATCCAGGGCCGCGGCGAATATGTCCGCCTTGCGCTGGAGGAGGCGGGCGCCGGCTATGTCGACGTCGCGCGCCGCGGCAACGGCATGGCCGCCATGACCCGCCTGATGGGAGCGGGGAAGGGCCCGCCCCCCTTCGCACCGCCGTTTCTCAAGGCCGGCAAGCTCGTGATCGGGCAGACCGCCAACATCCTGCTGTATTTGGGATCGCGCCACGGGCTGGCGCCGAAGGCCGAGGCCGGCAGGCTCTGGGTGCACCAATTGCAGCTCACGATCGCGGATCTGGTGCTGGAGGTTCACGATACCCATCACCCGCTCGGTCCGTCGCTTTACTACGAGGACCAGAAGGCGCCGGCCAAAAAGCGCACCGAGGAGTTCTGGAAGGAGCGCGTGCCGAAATATCTCGGCTATTTCGAGGGGCTGCTTTCGGCCAATGGCGGGACTTACGTCACCGGCCGCCGCCTCACCTACGTTGACCTGTCGCTGTTCCAGATCGTCGAGGGGCTGCGCTACGCCTTTCCGAACCGCATGAAGGCGTTCGAGCGCAAAATCCCCGGTCTCGTCGGGTTGCGCGATCGCGTGGCGGTGAGGCCGAACATCAAGGCGTATCTGGCGAGCGACCGGCGGATTGCGTTCAACGAGGAGGGGATTTTTCGCAGGTACAAGGCGCTGGACAACTGACGCCGTCACATGTTCCGGCCATCGACCGGCGTCATCTTCAGCTTCGACAGTTCGATGCCGTCGATGCAGCTCACGTTCAGCGCGATGACGTCTGACCCGTCGGGCTTCTTGCCGCGCGCGAAGACGTCGACGCCGCAATCGACGCAGAGCTGATGGTGGATCGCGTGCTTGTTGAACAGGTATTCCTTCAGGTTCTCCTCGCCGGCCCGGAGCTGAAAGCTCTTCGGATCGAGGAAAGTGAAATGCAGACCCTTTTTGGTGCAGATCGAGCAGTTGCAGGCGGTGACCATGGCAAGGTCGCCGGTGCATTCGAAACGCACCTGGCCGCAATGGCAGCCGCCGGTATAGGTCTTGCTATCGGGCATCTCGCTCCGCCTCTCTCACCAAACTCCGGGCACCAGACGATAACGCACGCGCGCGGCATAGTCAGCATAGCCGGGCAGGCCTTCGACCAGAGCGCGCTCCTCGATGCGGGTACGAACAGCGAAGAGCAGAAAAAACACCGGCGCGATCGCCACGCCCCACCATGATCCCAGCAGCAGCGGAACGCCTACAAAAAACAATATAGTGCCGCTGTACATGGGATGCCGGACGAAGGCATAGGGGCCGCTCGATATCACGCGATGGTGACGGGCATCTTGCACCTTCACCACAGGCGCGGCAAAGGAGTTTGCGCGGAACACCCACATGATGAAGGCGGTCGAGAGCAGGTACATCGCTAGCCCGAAAGCCTGCAGCGCGAACGGAACATGGGATGCATGCGCGCGCCGGTCGAGCCCGATCGCGATCAGCCAGACCAGCGCCGCAACGGCGAAGGCCAGCATGAATCCCTTGTCGGCCGCCGGCTGGTCGGCCTGAAATGTCGGCCGCAATCGCTCGGCGAGCAGGGCTGGATCGGTCCTGGCGAGCCACAGCCCGCAGGCGGGGCCAAGCGTCGCGCTGACGAGCAGGAACACCCACGCCGACGGCCAGTCCAGCGTACCCGCCGACACGAACAGCAATGCGCCGGACACAACGACGAAGAAGGTGCTTTGCAACAGGAGCTTTGCGATCATGCCCGGGTTCCATTCCCCGTGACAGCATGATGGCGCAATTTTCCGGCAAACGTGCGGCGCCGCCGTTTTCGGTGACTGTCATCCCCTGCGCAGGCGGGGATCCAGTACGCCGCAGCCTCTATCAGACGTCTCCGCAGTACCGGGTCGCGCAGGAGTTCGTCATCGGGCGCGCGGTTGCGCGACCCGGGGCGGGTGACGACGGCCGGAGAGGGCGGCTCAAGCCAGCCGATCGATCCGTGCTCCCTGACCCGGCGGCAGGGGAGCGACCTGCGGCGGCTTCGCCGTGCGCGTGCCGTCGGCGGCAGCGCCGTTCTGGACGTCGGGGGTCTTTTCGGGGGCCTTGAACACCGGGACTTCGGGCGCCTTGATCACCACGGTCGGCGGGACAGCAGAAACGTTCATCGGGAGCATCCTTTTGGTTGCACCCGACACTGGTCGGCTTGAAACGAACGATTGGTGAATTCGGGGGCGCAATGTCAGCGCCCGTGCCGTCAATTCCGGGCGATGGTGAACAGGGGACGCGCGAAATCGTTCAAATGCGACGGATCGGAAGCTGGAGTTTTGTTTGACGCGCTTTCTAGACGCGAACCAGCGTCCACTTCGCTCGAAAACGCTCTCTATTCGTCCTTGCCGCGGGTCACTACGATCGAAGCCTCGGTCTTGGTGCGCGTGCACTCCATGTTGAGGCGGCGGAAGCGCATCGAAACCTTGTCGCCGCGGAGCAGGCCCATGCGCTTGATGCAGCGCGAGGAGCCGGTCGCCACGTCGGGCTTCGGAATCGTGAAAATGATGGCGCCGGCCGCGGCGACCAGTTCGAAGAATTGCGGCTTCGGCTTGCGGTCGGCCTTGGCGTAAAGCTCGACGGAATAGTTGCGGCCGCGACAGCCGAGCGACAGCTCTTTGGCCGCCGGATGCGTCAGATAGATTATGTTGCCGGTGTTGATGCTGATCTTGATGCCGTCGATCTGGTTCCTCAATTCCTTGGCGGTGTCCTCGCAACGGTCGGCCCGCGCCGGCGAAGCGCTGAACGCGGCGACCAGCGCCAGCGTGGCGGCAAGCAAGGTCGGTCGGCGAAATCGTAGTCCCAAAGCCATTTTGAATGCCCCTTTGCGCCATTGAACTCCGCGCGCGGATTTCCTGCAAGGGCCGCGCGCGGAAGTCAACTCGCGGCCGGCAACCGTCAGGATATGAAGGGAAGAGCCGTCCGGAAGGCAGTAGAATACCCGGGGCTTCCCCAAGCTTTCCTTTGTCCAAAAAATGCTTAGAACGGGTCTATCGCCGCAGCGCCGTTCTGGCCGCCGCCGGCCCCAACCCGAGATCACGCCATGAACGCCCCGACCGCCTTTCCCGAGCAAAAGCCTGTCCCGCCCTACAAGCACACGCCGCTGTTTCCGCTCGGCGCCGATACCACGCCGTACAAGAAGATCACGGCCGAGGGCGTCCGGGTCGAGAAGGTGCTCGGCAAGGACATGCTGGTGGTGTCGCGCGAGGCGCTGCGGGCGCTGTCGGAAGCGGCCTTCGGTGACATCAATCACTATCTGCGGCCCGGCCACCTGAAGCAGCTGCGCTCGATCCTGGACGACAAGGAAGCCAGCGACAATGACAAGTTCGTCGCCTTCGATTTTTTGAAGAACGCCAACATCGCGGCCGGCGGCGTGCTGCCGATGTGCCAGGACACCGGCACCGCGATCATCATGGGCAAGAAGGGCTGCAACGTCATCACCGATGGCGACGATGAGGCCGCGCTGAGCGAAGGCGCGCGCGACGCCTATCTGCGCCGTAACCTGCGCTACTCGCAGGTGGCGCCGCTTTCGATGTACGAGGAAAAGAACACCGCCAACAACATGCCGGCGCAGTGCGAGATCTACGCCGAAGGTGGCTCTTCAGAAGTAGACTCGGCCTACAAATTCATGTTCATGGCGAAGGGCGGGGGCTCGGCCAACAAGAGCTTTCTGTTCCAGGCAACGCCTTCTGTGCTGACGAAGGACCGCCTGCTGGCGTTTTTGAAGGAGAAGGTGCTGACGCTTGGCACCGCGGCGTGCCCGCCATATCACCTCGCCATCGTGATCGGCGGCACTTCGGCCGAACTCTGTATGAAGACCGTCAAACTGGCGTCGGCGCGCTATCTGGATGCGCTGCCCACGCAAGGCTCGGCGGACGGCAACGCGTTCCGCGATCTGGAGATGGAGCAGGAGATCCTCAAGATGACGCAGTCGCTCGGCGTCGGCGCGCAGTTCGGCGGAAAATATTTCTGCCACGACGTGCGCGTGATCCGGATGCCGCGCCATGGCGCTTCGCTGCCGATCGGGCTCGGCGTGTCCTGCTCGGCGGACCGCCAGGTGCTCGGCAAGATCACGAAAGACGGTGTCTATCTCGAGGAGCTCGAGCACAATCCGGCACAGTACCTGCCGGAAGTCGAGCAGTCGCTCGGCGGCGAGGTCGTCAAGATTGATCTCAACAAGCCGATGAAGGAGATCCTTGCGACGCTGTCGCAATACCCGATCAAGACGCGGGTCTCGATGACCGGCACCATGATCGTGGCGCGCGACTCCGCCCACGCCAAGCTGCGCGAGCGGCTGGAGAGGGGCGAGCCGCTGCCGGACTACTTCAAGAATCATCCGGTGTATTACGCCGGTCCCGCCAAGACGCCCGATGGCTACGCCTCCGGCGCGTTCGGCCCGACCACGGCGGGGCGGATGGATTCCTTTGTCGACCAGTTCCAGGCGGCGGGCGGATCGATGGTGATGGTCGCCAAGGGCAACCGCGCGGTCGCGGTGCGCGAGGCCTGCAAGAAGTACGGCGGCTTCTATCTCGGCTCGATCGGGGGTGCTGCGGCAAACCTCGCCGAGCACTGCATCAAGAAGGTCGAGGTGGTGGAATATCCCGAACTCGGCATGGAGGCGATCTGGCGCATCGAGGTGGTGGATTTTCCGGCCTTCATCATCGTCGACGACAAGGGCAATGATTTCTTCAAGGAATTGAATCTGGGTTGACATGGTCGAGTGGTTCGACGACCTGAGGGTCGGGATGCGTTTCAAGAGCGAAGCGGTGACGGTGTCGAAAGACGACATCATCCGCTTCGCCAAAGAATACGATCCGCAGCCGTTTCACCTCGACGACGAGGCCGCCAAGAAGACGATCCTCGGCGGGTTGGCTGCGTCGGGCTGGCATACGGCTGCCATTGCCATGCGGCTCGCGGCGAGCACGCAGCCATTCGGGCCGCATCCGCTGTTCGGCGCCGGTGTCGACGACTTGCGCTGGCTGAAGCCCGTGCGGCCTGGCGATTCCATTCATCTCGAAGGGGAGTTGGTGGAATTGGTACCGTCCCGCTCGAAGCCGCACGGCGTCGCCCGCATCAAATGGACCGCTTATAACCAGCACGGGGAGGCGGTCTATGCTTTCAATCCAATCGCGATCGTACCAAGCCGACCGAAGTGAGCGCACGGACAAAGGCGCTCGGTCTCGACGGGTTCAGCAAGGGCTGGGTGGCCGTGCTGCTCGACGGCGACGTTCACGAGATCAGGTTCTGCCGCGATATTGCTGATGCGCTCTCCGCCGGCTTCGACCGCGCGGCGATCGATATTCCCATCGGCATGACGGATGACGGTGAGCGGGCCTGCGACCGGCTTGCCCGCGAGCGGCTGCGGCCGCATTCGTCACGCGTATTCACCGGGGCGCGGCGCTGGTTGTGGGAAGAATTTTCCGATCCTGACGAGGCGAACCAGGACGCCTTGCGGCGCGGCCAGAAGAAAGTGTCGCGTCAGCTCTGGCATCTCGGGCCGAAGATCATGGAAGTGGATGCCTTCGTCCAGGCCCATCGCGCGGACGACATTCGCGAAGCTCATCCGGAATTGGTGTTCCTGCGCCTCAACGGCGGCAGGCCGCTTCCGTCAAAGAAATCCGAAGAAGGATTCACGCTCCGTCATCTGCTGCTCGAGCGGCAAGGGATCCGGGCTATCGATCGATGGCTGACGGTCGACCGCATCGGCACCGGCGCCAAAGCCGACGATGTGCTCGACGCCTGCGCCGTGGCGATTGCCGCGCGCGATACTGCCGGCTGTGTCCCGGAAGACATACCGCCGCGCGATGCCTGCGGCTTGGCAATGCAGATCTGGTTCTAGCGCTGCGGTGAGGGAGCGAGGAGGCGCTGCGGCCTCCTCGCCTTTGTGGTCAGGCCCGAGATCCCGTGAAGGGAAAACTGCCCATCGGGCCGATGCCCATTTCGCCGGTCATGTTGTCGCCGGAAACCTTGCCGGTGAAGGCGAGGGTGAGCGGCATCGGATTGGTGATGGAGATCTTCCAGGCGACGTCGTCGCCGTTGACGGTGCCGTCAAAGATTTCACCGGAATTGCCGTCGGCGCCCTGGGTGCCCGTCAACGTGCCGCCCGCGCTCGCCAGCGTCAGCGTCGCCTTGCGCTCGCCCATCGGCGTGCTCATGGTGATGTTCCAGTTTCCGTCCACGGCCATCTCTGTCTCCCCGACATTGCTTCCCGGCAAGCCGGAATGGCTTGCGAGACCCGTCAAACTGGTCGCCGGTATAGCCCATCTCGCCAGACAAGCCCAACCGTCTCAAGCGTCGTTTTGACGCGTATTGTTCAGGCGCGCTGGGCGGCGGCGCGGAGCCGGCTGCCGACCAGAACACGAAACACGATGTATTGAATGGCGAAGGCGGCGATCTTGGCGCCGACCAGCACGACGGTGACATAGAACGTCCACAGCTTCATGTCGCCCGTCATGGCGACGCCGATGGTGCCGGCGCCGAGCACGAACATCAGCGCGGCCCAGGCGTAGCCCGCAAGCGTCGCGTATTCGGGAATGGTCTGGGTCACGATCGGGGGCAGGTAGCGCAGCATCCAGCCGCGCTTGAGCATGATGGCGCCGATCGCGAAATGCCCGATGGCGGGTTTTGCCAACACGAAACGAGGATCATGCGTCAGCAGCGTCGCACTGCCCAGCACGATGACGAGCGCGAGGCTCGCCCACGTCATGTAGCCGAGCTCCTTGCCCTTGACGCGCGCGTAAATCACCTGTGCGACCGCGCCGGCAATCGCAACGCCCGTCGCCAGCAGCACGTTGTCAGTGGCGAGATAGATCGCGAGAAACAGGATGGTGGAGAAAAAGTCGGCGCCCAGTTTGGCGAATACGTCCTTCATGTCATCTTGCTTTCCACTGGAGGGAGCTGCGGTCGGGAGCTGCGGTCGGAATCTCAGTTGGCACCGGGCAGGGCGTTCGCCGGCGGCGTGGCATACTTGGCCTTGCAATATTGAGGATACCATGTCGTGAAGTAGGCGGCACAGTTGCGGGCGGCGAAGGCAATCGCCAGCCCGGCCCACAACGGCAAGCCGGGCACGTAAATCGTCAGCACGTGGCCGACGATCATCAGCACGCAGGCGCCGGTCCAGGCCCAGGTGATCATATAGGTCGACTTCAGGAAGCCGGGCATCTTGGCGGTTTCGGCATCGACTTCCTCCAGCGCGTATTGCAGCACGAACGGCTTGCGGAGGATCAGCGAGGCCAGCGAGATCGCGAGCACGCCGACATCGACGGCGATTTTCACCGCCGAATGGCTCAGTTTCGGGTCGACCAGCGTGACATACGCGCCGATGCCGGAGAAGACGACGACGCTGCCGGCGCTGAGCATCTTGACCGTGCGGCCACGCGCCATGTCGATCCCGACCACGGCGAGGCAGATCGCCGCTGATGCGAACAATGCGGTCCCGGCCGAGGTCACCAGCATCAACAGCGCGAAGGAACCAAAGGGGGCAAGGATCAGGAAGATGGTCATGGCATGTTCCTCGGCTTATCTTTACATCGTAAAGATACACTAGGGGTGAGGCCTGCGGTCGTCAAGGAAAATCTTTACAGTGTCAAAATGAGAGGCGAAGAGATTTGTAATATGTAATTTTATCAATATCTTGCGGGTTACTATAGGCCCGTCGCCACGCGCCGCAGGATCGTCAGGGCGCAGGCCAGCAGTAAAACCAGCGTGATCGCAATGCCGCCGACCCTGCCGATGCGGAATTGCAGCGTGTTGGGAGCTGCGTACATGCCGAGCGGATGCAAGAGACGCGAGACCAGCAGCGCGCCCATCAGAAGGTGCACCCACACCGCCGCCAGTCCGGACATTTCCAGCATCGCCACCATCAGCGTGATGATCGGCACGTATTCGATGAAGTTGGCATGGGCGCGGATCGCGCTGCGCAGGCGAAGACTTCCATTGTCGCCGAATGCAGCGCGATCGCGCTGGCGCAGCCGCCCGACCTGGACGGCGAGCACGGTGTACAGCAGGGCGAGGATGGCGAGATAGGCTGAGGTGATCGAGGGCAGGTGCATGGGTGTTTCCTCCATCGATGGTTGTCATTCCGGGGCTCGCAAAGCGAGAACCCGGAATCCATCGAGCCGCATGCACGCGGATAAATGGATTCCGGGTTCGATGCTATCGCATCGCCCCGGAATGACGAGGGTGCTTACGCCGCGCCGACCCAGTTGCCGTGAAAACCATCCGGCACGCGATGGCCGAGATGCACCAGCGCCACCGGGCCGGCTTCGATATCCTGCGCGTTGAATACCGCCAGATCGCTGCGGTTCTCCTGCGCGCGCCAGACGGCGGCGAGCAGCCAGCCGTCGCCTTCGGAGGCATCAGCACCGCGCTCGACAAAGACTGGCTCCGAAATGCTATCGCCGGCGGGCAGCAGATAGTTGGCGAGCCGCTTGCCCTTGCCGTCGACATGCACGATGCCGGACAGCGCGCCGAACATCGGCAGGTCAGGATTGGCGCAGGCGTACCAGCCATGGCTGTTGGCGAAGCCGGCGCGGCGGTCGTCGATGCGCGGGAATTCGCCGGTGAGGTCGTCGAGATAGGTCTGCGTGAAACGGTCGGTGTTGCCAGCAAGGTCGAACGTCCAGCGGCAATAGCAGGCGCGCGATTTCTTCGGATCGGTCTTCGAGCCGTCGGGGTGCGGGAACAGCGGCGCTTCCTCGAACTGCATTACGTCGGCGATGATGCGGTTGCCTTCCTCCCACGCATTCATGATGTGGAAGACGTAGCAGCTTTCGGCGCGGAACCAGACCAGGTCCTTGGTCGCGCCGTTGCGCTTCATGACTCCGACGTAAGCGCCTTTTTCGGGCTCCCAGGCGTAAGGCGGCTTGCCGCGCATCGCCCGCTCCATGCTTCCGGTGATGGGAAGGATCGGAAACAGCATGTGATTTTCGGTCACGATGAAGTCGTGCACCATGCTGGCATAAGGGGATTCAAAGCGATCGAACCGCGTCACCACGCCCTCCGCGTTGACCGATCCGAACGAGAGAGCAGGGGTGAGCGGGCCGGCGGCGTTGTAGCCGAAGAAAACCATCTCGCCGGTCGCGGGATCGATCTTGGGATGCGCCGTGAACGGACCCTTGATGGCGCCGTTGTAGTCGCAATAGCCGGTTCGCTTGAGGGAGCCCGGCTCGATCTCGGTCGGCAGATGGCCTTCTTCGAGCGCCAGAAGCTTTCCGCCGTGGAAGATGATGTTGGTGTTGGCGACGCCGCCGTCATCGGTGGTGCCGGCCGGTGCCCCCGGCAGTTTTCGGCCAAAACCGCCGAACAGCGCGCGGCCGGCGTCGTGCTCGGCCAGCCATTTCGGGGTACGGACCCAGCGGTTGCGGTAGCTGGCGCGGCCGTTCTCCAGATGGAAGGCGTGCAGCATGCCGTCACCGACGAACCAGTGTGCGCCGGGCGCGTCGAATTGCGGATTGGGACCGTTGCGATAGAGCGTGCCGTTGAGTTCGCGCGGCAGTTCGCCGGTCACCTTGAGATGGGGTGCGTCGCACTCCATCGGGATCGGCGCCAGATTGGTCCGGGGCATCTCGGTCTTCACCTGGTCGAGCATCTGACGTTTCCTTCCGTTATATCTTTACATCGTAAAGATATTGGTAAGTTTGTTTCGGGCCGCCGTCAAGCAAAATCTTTACAGTGTAAAAATCGCGGCTATAAGGAGTCGCATGGCAAAGACCTCCCAAAAAAGCATAACCATTCGCCCCCCTGCGAAGCGCAGGCCGGCGAAGTCAGCCACGCAAAGGCCCGCGAGTTCGCGTCGCCCTTCGGCCGGCGAGACCCCCTATCATCACGGCGACCTGCACGACGCCTTGCTCGCCGCCGCCGAGCGGGTGCTGGAACGCGACGGGCTCGCGGGCCTGACGCTGCGGGCGGTGGCGCGCGAAGCCGGCGTGTCACACGCCGCGCCGACCCATCATTTCGGCGATCTCACCGGGCTTCTGAGCGAGCTCGCGGCCATCGGCTTCCGCCGCTTCAACGCGGCAATGATCGTGGCTCGCAACAGCGAAACCCATCCGCTGCTGAAGGGGTTGGCCAACGCCAAGGCTTACGTCGGCTATGCGCGGGCGCATCCTGGCATGTACGGGCTGATGTTCCGGACTGAGCGGCTCGACATGTCGCGGCCTTCGCTGCACGAGGCGGCCTCGGCGTCTTTCGAAGGACTGGCGAGCGCGGTCGGCGCCGGGCGCAACGAATCGCTCGCCGCGGAGATGCTGACGCTCGACCAGGCCGCTGCGATCGCGCGCGCATGGTCGCTGGTGCACGGCTTCACCACGCTGCTGCTCGACGGGCGGCTGCAGGACATTCTGCGCCGGTTGCCCGCGGGCGCCGACGTCGACCAGTTGCTGGATGCGATGCTGCGCTCGACGGTGCCGCGGCCGGCGGGGATGACCTGAGGGAACGAATGGAAACCTCGCCGGGGCTCAGGCGTTGGGTTTCCATGGCAACAAAAGCACGCTCTCCCTGGAAACGCTCAAATCCGCGCAAGCGCGCGGGGAAGCAATCCAAACATTTGACGTCGGCACAGAAGGCGACTGCGAAAGCGCGCGCGCGCCGCGCCGGGCGTCCTTACCCGAACCTCGTGGACAACATGCGCATGGCATCGAAAGCTTCGAAAAAGAAAACCGCGAAGAAGCGTCCGGCAAAAAAGACCGCACGCCCACGGACGGCCAGAAAGAGCGCAAAGAAGACGTCCAGGAAGACCGCGCGGAAAAGCTCGGCCAGGGCCCGCGAGAAAGATCCGAAGGGTGGCCTTACGGCAGCCGGTCGCGCCGCGTTCGCGCGCAAAGACGGTTCGCATCTCAAGCCGGGCGTGACAGTACCGCTGTCCGAGATGACCCCGCAGGACATGCGCCGCAAAGGCAGCTGGGCGGTAAGGTTCTACGGCCGCAAGAAGCTACCGCCATTGGTGGACGATCGGGGAAGGCCGACGCGGCATGCGTTGTCAGCCCATGCCTGGGGCGAGCCGGTTCCTCGCACGGTTGCCGCCGCGCGGCGTATCGCCGCCAAGGGCGAACGGCTGCTGCAGCGTTATCGCCGGATCCAGCAGAAGCGCTGACCTCAGCAACCCCGGCAAATCTTGGTTTGCCGCGCCAGACGAGCGTCCGCTTCCGCGTCCTCGTTGGGGCGCCGCTCCCAATTGTCATACTGCGCCTTGGCGTCCGACTGGGGCGCCGCCCCGTTCAGCGGGCCGAGGATGATCTCACGGTTGCGGGCCACCTTGCGCTTGGCCGGCCGCCTTTCCTCGCCGGGCGCGGCATTTTCCGTCGGCGGCTCGCCCAGCCCGTCCCAGGCGATGGGGGCTCCCGTCACCGGCGTCGTGGAACAGCCGGTGCCGGACGCGCAACAGCCGGCAAGCGCGGTGCCGGCGACGAGCAGAACCATGATTCTCGTTAGCATCGTTGCTCCGGTAAGGCTGCCGTTGAAATCATCACGTGAGGCTATCAAACAACCAAGGCTGTAGCTTTGACGTTAATGCGGCGAAAACACGCCGGATAGCGGCTTGATCAGTGCTTCGCAAGCTTCACGGCCGCGCCTTTTTCACCGACCACTTTCACGTCGTCCTTGCCGCACTTGAAATCACGGGTGAATTCGTCCGCCGCCTGGCGCGCGACTTCGTTGGCGTTACGGTTGGCCTGGCCGTCGATATAGGCGACATGGCAGACCGGCCCCGGCGGCAGCCGCGTCACCGCCAGTATCGGTTTGCTAACTGGAGTTCCGCTCTTGTCCACATCGTCATTGTCGGCGATCAGCCAGCGCTGGATGATGGCAAACGGCTGGCCGTCCGCCGCCCGCCATTCCACGGTGTTGCCGGTGGAATTGAAGGGGGCAAACCAGGTTTGCGCGGCCGGCTCCTTGGCGGCGGCTGCAGCGGTGGGACCGATGGAAACGGTCTGGCGCAGGTCGTCCTCGGTGACCACCACCACAAGTCCCGATTTGCCGGGGCACACCTGCGTGGCGCCGCCGTCCCTCGGCTTGCCGACCGTGCGGCAGTCCTTTTCCGCCGTCGACGTGTAGCTGCTGCTGAATGTTTGGGCGCTGGCCGGCGAAATCAGGCCGAGCGCCGCCGCGAGCAGGACCGCCGCGGTGAGGGGAACGCCTTGCATCTGCACTTCCTGCATGGAACCTATGGATAAGACATGCGCAATCTGGGGAAGGTTCATGGCAACGGTGCGAAATAACTGACTCTGCCGCGGAATCGTCCTAGAAGAGCGGCTTCATCATCCTCGTTTCCAAGCGTGCAGTCATTCAATCATCATGGCCTCCATTCCCTCGAACAAGCCCTATCGCGTCGGTCGCTCCCGCACCGGCCTTGGCCTCTTCGCCACCAAGCCGATCAAGAAGGGCAGCAAGATCATCCGCTATTTCGGGCCGCTTCTCGATTCGAAGAAGAAAAAGGACGATGCGATCGAGAACAAATACCTGTTCGAACTGAACAACCGCTGGACCATCGACGGGTCGGTCCGCAAGAACATCGCCCGCTACATCAACCACGCCTGCAAGCCGAACGCGGAGTCCGACGTCAAGCCGCGCAAGCGCAAGGTCATCATCCGCGCCATCAAGAACATCGAGCCGGGCGAGGAGATCAATTACGACTACGGAACCGACTACTTCAAAGCCTATCTGAAGCCGATCGGCTGCAAATGCGTGGCCTGCGAGAAGAAGCGCAAGAAGCAGCGCGCCGAGGCGCGGGCGGAAAAGGCCCGCCTGAAAGCCAAGGCCGAGCGCAAGGAGCTGAAAAAGGCGGAGAAGCTGGCCCGCGAGAAAGCCGAGGCGAAGGCGAAACTGAAGGAAAAGGCGGAGCGCGAGGCGAAGAAGGCGCTCAAGCTGGACGGCGCTTCGCCCGAAGGCAAAGTACTCAAGGGCAAGGGTCTCAAGACTAAAGCTCTCAAGACTAAAGCTCTCAAGACTAAAGCTCTCCAGACCAAGGCTCCGAAAAGCAAGTCTTCCGGAACAGCCAAGGGCAAGGCGCTCAAAGCCAAATCAGGCGCTGGCAAGTCGCCTAACGGCAAGCATCTGAACCGGAACGGCCTCGCCAGGGGCACTCGCAAGAAGCCGGCCCAAAACGCCACGGCCGAGATGACGCTCGAGGGTTTCGCACCGGCGCCGGTCTTGCAGGCGGAGCCGGCGATCGTGCCTGAGGTCTCATCCGCCGGGCTTGTGCACTGATTTCGGCAGTCTCAAATCTCCAAAGTCGACCGCCGAGCGCTGAACGATAGCGCCTGTTGCGTCGACCACGACGCGAAAGCGGCGGTGTTCGGAGAAGAATGTCAGTCGATGCCGGCCGCTGTCGGCGTCGACTCCTCGCTCGGCAAGGCTTGTAATCTTGCCCGCGCGCATTTCCTTTTGAAGTCGGGGCAGGGCGAGGCCGAGCCCTTCGGCGACAATGGCCGCGTCGATCTGTACGGTGCCATTCTCGAACTCGATCGGTTTCATGTGGTGCACCTGGTTGCTAATCGTCACGCGGGCGCCGGGGTTCGTCTGGTCGGCGCCGGGTAGGCGCATTCCGCCAGCGTCGTGGTGTCGAGTTCGCGCATAAAGGCTTCGCGCGCGGCGGCCAGTCTGGCTTTGAGCCGACAGCGCGGCTTCAGCACGCAACTGCCGCCATCCTCGCGAAAACATTCGACCAGCGCCGGGCCTTCCAGCGCGCGCACCACTTCGCCGATCGTAATCGACTGGGCAGGGCGCGCCAGCGTAAAGCCGCCGCCGACCCCGCGCTGAGTCGAGATGAAGCCAGAGTCGGCGAGGTCGCGCACCACCTTGGCCAGATGGTTGCGGGAAATGCCGAACTCGGCCGCGATCTCGTTGGTCGCGAACGAGCGGCCGGGCTCTCCCGCCAGCCGCATCAGCGCGCGCAGCGCAAAATCCGTGAACGATGTCAGGCGCATGGGGGCCCTTTCGAAGTATCCGCTTGCAAATCATCTATAGCCGTCTAAATATGTATTTGAAATACCTATTTAAGGCAGCGGCGAAAATGGAAGCGATCGTAGTAGGGCCGGCGCGCCGTGAGCGTCTGACGGCCGAAATCATGGAACGGACGGGCATCGACGAGGCGATGATCGAGCGCCTGGTGCACGGCTTCTACGCCAAGGTGCGGGCTGATGCGGTGCTAGGCCCGGTGTTCGAAGCCCGCATCAAGAATTGGGAGCCGCATCTGGCGCAGATGTGCGCGTTCTGGTCGTCGGTGGCGCTGATGACCGGCCGCTACCACGGCACGCCGATGGCCAAGCATCTGCCGCTGCCGGTCGATGCCGGGCATTTCGACCGCTGGCTCGCACTGTTTGAAGAGACCGCCCGGGAGATCTGCCCGCCCGAGGCCGAGGCGCATTTCGTCGAGCGCGCGCGGCGGATCGCATCGAGCCTCGAACTCGGCATCGCCGGCAGCCACGGCGTCATGCTCGGCAACGGCGAACGATTTCGGCTTAACCAGACAGGAGCAAAGTGATGGCGTACCGTACCCAAGTCGTGACCAACAAGGAACAGGCCGATCCCTATTCCGGCAGCAGCCTGGTGCCGATGCTGGTGATCGGGCTGATACTGACCTTTGCCGGGATGATCGCGGCGCTGCTGTTGAGCTGAAGGTGGGACCGTCATTCCTGGGCGATGCGGAGCATCGAACCCGGAATCCATTGGGCCGCGTGACGTATGGAGAGTTTCCGGGTCTGGTGCTGACGCACCATCCCGGAATGACGCGGAGACCTACGCCGCCACCGTGCCACCGCTCTTGCGCAGCCCGATAAACTGCAGTTCTGCGAACACGCCGGTGGCAATCGCCTGTGCCACGATGAAAATCTGACCGAGCAGGTTCGGCGACACAGCGCCCGAGAATAGCAGGGCGATGCTGCCAAGCGTCCAGGCGGCATTGCCCACGATCACGAGCAACACCAGCGCCTTCGGCACCGATGAGCGCGCGCCCAGCCAGCCGACCAGCGCGGTATAGGCGATCAGGAACAGGCCAGCCTCGCGCAGCAAGACTTCCGGAAGATTGAGCAGCGGCGCGAGCATGCCGGCGCCCAGCGTCAGCGCGACGGCTGCGACGCCGCTGAAGATGGCGTCGGCGAGTAGGGCGCGGCTCAGGAACGTGGACGGGTGGATCATGGCTAGTCTCCTTCTTGGGTTGGGGGCAGGGATCAGCGCGACAGCAGCGACCGGAGCCTGCGCATCAGCCGCATCGGGCATAGCGTCTTGCCGACCCTGTTCTCGATCGCCTGCACCTGTGCGAACACGAACACGCCGGTGTCATGCACCAGCGGCTGCGGCATGTTCAGCGAGCGCGCCAGCAACCAGGTGACCAGATTCAGCGTCCACGGGATCGCCGCAGCGACGAGGCGGAAGAGGGAAAGCATCAGCATGGGTCATCTCCTGTGCCACCGAAGATGACGCAGCCCGCGACGCATTTCGATTACCTCGGACGTAATGCTGCGCGGGTTTTTCTCAGGGATGATCTGCATGCCGAGACCCGATGCCTCGGATCATTCGGCAGGCCTTACCGGGACGACCGCCGGGCTCGCGGCTTGTCGTCAAAACCCGTCAGCGCGGATGCGTGCTTGAGGTGGTCGCGCGCGAATTCAATGAAGGCACGGACACGCAGCGGCAGCTTGCTGCGATTGGGATAGCAGAGATAGACGCGCCATGGCGTAGCCGCGAAGCGGGACAGAACCTGCACCAGCTGCTGACTCTTGAGATAGTGGGCCGCATAGTTGCTGGGTGGCTGCACGATGCCGAGCCCGCTCGCCGCCAGTTCGCACGCCGCTTCGACGTCGTTGACGATCAGCGTCGGCTGAAAGGCCATCGTGACGTCCTTGCCGCCGGCCCGGAAATGCAGATCGGCAATGCGTCCGGTGCCCGAATAGCGATAGCCGATGCACCGGTGTTGGATCAGGTCGCGCGGCTCGGCCGGCACGCCGGCCGCCTTGAGGTAAGCCGGTGAGGCCAGGGTCAGGGCCTGCAAGGTGGTAATCGGCCGCGCGATGACCGACGAATCCTGCGGCCGCAATATCCGCAAGCTCACATCGATCGCGCCCTCGGCAAAGTCGCGCACTTCGTCCGACGCATCGAGCTCGATATGCACGGCCGGGTGCAGCGCCGCAAAGCGTGCGATCAAAGGAACCAGTTGGTGCCGCGCGACACCGACGGGGGCCGACACGCGCAATGGGCCCGACACCTTGCCGCGTCGCTCCTCGAAGATGCGGCTGATCTCCTCGATCTCGTTGAGCGGACCGCGCGCCCGCTCGATCAGCATGCGGCCTTCTGGCGTCAGGCTCATCGTGCGCGTCGTGCGGTTCAGCAGCCGCACGCCCAGAAAATCTTCCAGCCGCGCCACATTCTGTCCGAGCGCCGCGGGCGACTGGTTCATCGTCCGGGCGGCGGCGGCAAAACTGCCATGCTCGACTGTCCTCGCGAAGGCCAGCAGGGCCGGGCCGACCGTGAACTGTTTCAATGGTTTTACTTTCGAATGCAGAAACCATTCGCTACCTACCCGGTTTTGCGCCGCGCGGCTACGTTGGATTTGCAGCCCGTCGATTGCCCGCCGCTTTTCGCCGGCTTGGACGCGCACCCATCATGGAGTCTGACATGCATGACCTGATCATCGTCGGGGCCGGTACCGCGGGCGCGGTGCTTGCCGAACGTCTCACGGCGAGCGGGCGCAACCGCGTTCTGCTGATCGAGGCGGGCGGCGAGCCAAGGAATCCGTTCGTGAAAATCCCGGCCGGCTTCGCAAAGCTGTTCCGCGGCAAGCTCGACTGGGGCTACTCCAGCGTCCACCATCGTGGCGATGTACGGCGCGACATCGTGGTGCCGCGCGGCAAGATGCTGGGCGGCTCGTCCAACATGAACGCGCAGATCCATCAATGGTGTCATCCTGCCGATTTTGACGACTGGGCGGCCAACGGAGCCGAGGGCTGGTCGTGGGAGGATGTCCGTGGGACGTTTGCCGCGCAGGAGTGCCTTTCCGGCCCGGGCGCGCCGGAGCGCGGCCGGACGGGGCCGATGAAGGTCGCGCCGGTTGCCGATCCGCATCCGCTGTCGAAGGCCTATGTGGCCGCCGCGCGCCGGGTGCTCGTCAACTCGGGCGAGCAATATAACGGGGCGGCTTACGAAGGGGCCTGGATCAGCGAGATCGCCCATCAAGCAGGACGGCGTTACAGCGCCTACGATGCCTATTTGATTCCCGCCCGCCGGCGGACCAACCTGCAGGTTCTGAAAGGGACGACCGTCAACCGCGTGCTGGTGGAGGGCGGGCGCAGCGTCGGCGTCGAAGTGGACCGCGCCGGCCAACGCAGTACCTTCCGATGCGGCAAGGGCGTCATTCTGGCCGCCGGTGCGATTGGTACGCCGTATCTTCTGCTGCATTCCGGGATCGGGCCGGCGCAGGACCTGCGCAAGCTCGGCATTCGCCCTGTTCTGGACGCGCCGCAGGTTGGCCGCGGTTTGCAGGACCACCCACTGGTGCCGCTGGTCTTTGCGACGTCGCGCACCGACACCTTCAAGAACGCGGAATCGATCTCGAACCTGCTGCGCTATCTGTTGTTCAGGAAGGGCATGCTTGCCTCGAATGCGGTGGAGGCGATCGCCTTCGCGCAATCCTCGCGCGCCCTTGAGCATGCGCCGGATATCGAGTTGATCTTCGCGCCGTTCGAATGGCGCGATCAGGGACTGCAGCCGCCGCAGCGACATGCCTTTACGATCGCGCCCGTCGTGGTGAAGCCCAAATCACGGGGAGCAGTCACGCTCTCAAGCCCGCGGCCGGGAGAAAGCCCGGTCATCGATTTCAACCTGCTGGCGGACACGGAGCGGCACGATATGCAGGTCATGATCGAAGGCATCAGGCTCGCCCGTGAGATCGCGGTCGCCGCGCCGCTGGGCGAGGAGGCCATCGGCGAAGTTGATCCGGGCCGGCTGCCGACGGATGAAGCGCTTTCCGGCTGGATCCATCGCAACGTCCAGACGGTCTATCATCCGGCCAGTACTTGTCGTATGGGCAGTGACGCAGGCTCCGTCGCCGATCCTCAACTTCGGGTGCGCGGCATCGCGGGCCTGTGGATCGCGGACGCCTCGGTGATGCCATCCGTGCCGCGCGGTCACCCCAACGCTGTGGTAGCCATGATCGCCGAGCGCGCCGCCGCCCTGATCGAAAAGGCAGATACCGCGAACTGGCCGTCGCGCGGGCCGTCCGTCCTGGAGAGTCCAAAGACGCATGCGTATCAAACTGTATGACTGGGCGCCTTCGCCGTTTTCGCTGAAGGTGAGGGCCATCCTGGCCTACAAGGGCATCGCCCATGACCGGGTATCGATGCTGGCTCCCTCGCATTGGTGGGCCGTGCGGAGCCGGGGCAAGATCGGCAAGGCGCCGGCGCTCGAGATCGACGGCCGGATGTACGTGGATTCCACCGACATCGCCTACGAACTGGAGGCAAGGGTCCCTTCGCCCGCTGTGATACCCGGCGACGCGCGGCAGCGCGCCTTTTGCCATGCAGTAGAGGAATGGTGCGACGAGTCGCTGTACTTCAGCGGTCTTTATTTCCAGTGGCATGACCCCGAAGGCCGCAAGATGGTCCCGCAGGTGTTCGGACGCAACGCGTACGGCCGTCTGATGTATCGTATCTACCTGCGGCGCATCCTGCGGCAGTTGCAGGGGCAGGGGACGTCGCGGAAGCCGCCCGCTCATGCACTCTCCGACCTCGTCCGGCACCTCGAGGCCGTCGATGGGCTCGTCCAGTCACATCGCTTCATTCTCGGCGAACTGCCTCTTTTGTGCGATTTCGCCCTATTCGGGCAACTCGTTTATCTCGGCAGGACGCCGGTCGGGTCGCTGCAATTGCGAAAGCATCCGGCGATCGAAGCCTACGTTGCCCGCATGAAAGCGCTGCGAAGGCCGGAATAGCGCATTTCGATTACCTCAGACGTAATGGATCGTGCGAAAGCCGCGTGGTAATTTCTGGCCATGAACGCACATGCTTCCGCGGCGCGAGCCGAACGAAACCAGCCCGTCCATATCGGCGATTACTTGCGCGAATGGCGCCAGCGCCGCCACCTGAGCCAGCTCGATCTGGCCGGCGACGCCGAGATTTCCGCGCGCCATCTCAGCTTCGTGGAGACCGGGCGCGCCGCGCCGTCGCGTGAAATGGTGCTGAGGCTCGCCGAGCGATTGGAGGTTCCCTTGCGCGAACGCAATGTGCTCTTGGTCGCCGCCGGCTTTGCTCCGGCCTTTCCGCAGCGCTCGCTCGACGATCCCGCGCTGAAATCGGCGCGGGCTGCGATCGATCTGGTGCTGAAGGCGCATGAGCCCAACCCGGCGCTGGCCTATGACCGGCACTGGAATCTCGTCACCGCCAACCGCATGGTGGCGCCGCTGCTCGAAGGCCTGGCCCCGCATCTGCTCGGGCAGCCGCTCAATATTCTACGCTTGGCGTTTCATCCGGAGGGTCTGGCGCCGCGTACGGTCAATCTTGCGGAATGGAGTTCGCACCTGTTGGAGCGTCTACATCGCCAGTGCGAGGCGACGGCCGATCCAGAACTGTTGAAGCTCTACCAGGAACTGAAGGCGTACCGGATGCCGGCGCGATCGGGCCCGGTATCGGCCGACAATGTCGCGATCCCCTTCAAGCTGCGCCGCAATGACGAAGTGCTGAGCTTTATTTCGACCACCATGGTGTTCGGCACACCGGTCGACATCACGCTGCAGGAGCTGGCGCTGGAAACCTTCTTTCCCGCCGACGATGTCACCGCCGAGCGGATGCGGCAGATCGCAGCAGGTTTGGCGTAATCCGTCGAACGCGTGCCCGCGGCTTGCCGCCGGCACCCGCCAACGCTGTTAGCTCGCGAGCTCTTTGGCTTTGGTTTCGCCCTCGGCCGAAGCTGCGATCCTGTCCCGCATTTCAATGCAGGTCTTGCGCACCTCCGCCGTCACCAGCGAGCAATTTTCGATGTGAAGGAAGACGCGCTTGGCCTCTTCGCGATATCGCCCCGCGGTTTCCTTCAGCTCCTCGATCACGGTGAGCGCGTCGCGCGTCATCGCCTCGCACTTCTTGACGTGCCCCACCAGTTCGGCGCCGAGCTCCTCGATATCCTTCGCCGCGGCTTCGTACTCGCGGACAACCGCTTCCGCCGACAGCTTGCCGATCTCGGTGGCGCCGGCGCGGTGCTCGACATAATCAGGCATCGCCAGATCCGGCGCGGTGGGTTGGGCTTCGCGAACCGTCGGAATCTTGCGGAATTCTTCCTCGATCTCGCGCTCGATATCGATCACGTCGAAGATCGGAGGTTTGGGTGATTGTGTCATGGCAATGCTCCTTTGCGAGCAGTGGTTAAAAGTTTTCGAAAATCCAGCGGGTACGGTTAGTTGCTTGCGGAAGACGAGCAACTGAATCCCCGCGTTAAGCTTTCCAGTTAAGCTTTATGTCCGCGCTGCGGGTTAATTCTGGAACCGGCCGCACTCCGCCGTTACCTCCGGAGGCGTCCCAGCGGTAGCCGAGTATTCGGATGGGTTCCGAAACTGGCTTGGTTGCGTAGCCGTCCAATACACGTCTGTGACGGGTCCCGGCCGGCCGGGCAGCTCAGGTGCGCTGTCGAGCGCCGGGATAATGAGGCAGTGCCGGCCACCGCCACGATGGCCGCGCCGGTTCTGCGATGTGAGACATGCGGCCATTGGACTTGTGCGGCAGCCCATTCGGCTTACCTTGCGGGGATTATTTTTTGGCCCCAGAAGCCCCGAGGAGACGCCGATGAGCACCTTGAAGCCGCTGAAGATCGACATCGTCTCCGACGTGGTTTGCCCGTGGTGCTATATCGGAAAACGCCGGATCGAGAACGCGCTGGCGCTGGTGCCTGAGATTCCCGTCGAAGTGCACTGGCGGCCGTTCTTCCTCAACGCCTGGGTGCCGCGCGAGGGCATCAGCCGCGACGAATATCTCACCGCCAAGTTCGGCTCTGTCGAAGCTTACAAGGGCATTGCCGGCCGCGTCGTGACGGCCGCGGGCGAGGAGGGCCTGACCTACCGGCCCGAACTGGTGAAGCGCCAGCCCAACACCATCGATTGCCACCGCCTGATCCACTGGGCGGACGCCCAGGGCAAATCCGCCGAAATGAAGCAGCGCCTGATGGAATTGTACTTTCGCGACGGCGGCGACCTGACCGATGTCGACGTACTGGTGCAGGCCGCGGCCGATATCGGCCTCGACGCCGCCGACGTGCGCAGCCGCCTCGCAACCGATGAGGACGTCGCGCGGATCTCCAGCCAGGCGCAGGAGGCGTCCGACAAGGGGATTTCGGGCGTGCCGACGTTCGTGTTGGCGCAGAAATATGCCATCTCCGGTGCCCAGCCCGCCGAACAACTCGCCCGCGCCATCCGTCAGGTGTCCGGCGAGATCAACGCGCAGGCGGCGGAGTAGAAGACGACGAAACCAACGACAAACCTTGGGAAGGCATCATGATCTACGAACTGCGCACCTACACCGTAAAGCCCGGCACACTCGGCGACATGATCAAGGCCGCGAGCACCATTTCGCGCGATATCCGCAAGGACGACTACGGCAAGCTGGAAGGTTATTGGTCGACCGAGATCGGGCCGCTCAACCAGGTCCTGCACATGTGGAGCTACGACAGCTTTGACGAACGTGCACGGCTGCGGGCCGAGCTGGCAAAGAACTCGCGCTGGACCGGCGAATATGTGCCGCTGATCCGGCCCTTGCTGGTGCGGCAGGACGTTCGCCTGATGAACGCGGTGCGGCCGCCGGTGGCGCCGGCTTCGACGGGCAATGTCTATGAACTACGCAACTATCGCGGCAAGGCGGCGGGCGGCCTGAAGCAATGGCTCGATGCGTTTACCGCAGTGCTGCCGGAGCGCGAGAAATATTCGAAGATCGTGGGCCTCTGGACCACCGAGGCGGGGCAGCCCAACGAGGCCTGCCACATCTGGGCCTATCCCAGCCTGAACGCGCGCGCCGAAGCCCGCGGCAACGCCATGAAGGATCCGGTCTGGCAGGAGTTTTTGGGCAGGGGGCCAGGCTTTCTCGAGGAGATGAACTCGACGATCATGCTGCCGGCGCCGCATTCGCCGCTGCAGTAAGGTCTCGTAGCAGTGAGGTCTCGTAGCCCGAATGAGCGCAGCGATATGCGGGACCTCTCGCGAAGGTCGGTAGCCTGAGTTACTGTTCCCGCATGTCGCTTGCGCTCATGCGGGCTACATATCTACTACAACTCTACAGCGTTACGTGCCCTTCAGATAATAGTTCGCCCGCTTGCCGAGCGCGATCCGCCGCAGTACCCGGCGCATCGCCATCGAGGCGCGCAGCGGCTTGATGGCCGTCGTCACCGTGCGATAGAACGCGAGCTTCAGCGCGTCGCGCATCGGCTGCTTGCCGGGCGGCTGCTGCGGCAGCCCGACGCCGCGCAGCATCGAATTGAAGAAGTGCAGATCGTTCATCCGACGCACTTCGCGGGTCTTCCAGGTGATCGCCATCGAGATCGAGAACGAGCCCGCGGTGCGCACCCAGTGCGGCCATTGATACGGCACGTAGCAGCCGTCTCCGGCAAACAGGTGAAATTCCTGACCGCGCGGCGCAAAGCTTTCTTCATATTTCAGGTTGCGATGCTTGGTCATCGAACGCTCGATCTCGTCGTCGCTGACGATCGTGCGGTCGGCATTGTCGAAAATCGTGAAGAATTTTTCGCCGTGGATATGGACGAAGAAATTGTCTTCGCTGTCGAGATGGAAAGGCGTGGTGGAATTCGGCGAGGATACGAACAGAAAGCCTTCGACCTGCTCGAAGCCGGCGTCCGCGAGGCTGTTGAAACCGCGGGCGCGGGCGACCGACAGCAGGGTGTCTTGCAGCAGGCTGCGGTACTCCGGCGAGTTCTCGACGCGCTTGAGCACCATCCAGGCGCCGGCGGTTTCGATGCGCTTCACCACTTCGACCGGATCGAGGTCGACAGCGGGAATGGCGTCCGGGTCCTGGCTGATGGCGACCGTGCCGGAATTGTACTCGATCAGGTCGCGCGGCAATTCGGCGGCCAGTTGCGCGATGCGCGGCAGCGTCAGCAGCGGATGGCCAGCGAGCTTGTGGCGGATCGCGAACGGTTTTAGCGGAAAGTCGCGGCGCAGTGCGTCGCGATCGGCCGTAATGACGGGCGCAATGGCGGTGAGCGTATTCATTTAGGATTTCTCCTGCCGTGCTCTGACGAAATGAACGATGCGGCGCAGCGGCTCGCGGATCGCGCCGCGCAATCCAAGCGAAGCGCGGATCAGCGCCACGACCGGATCGCGCCGCCGTAGCGGGATCAACACGTCGCCGATCGCAAGGCGTCCGCGCCAGATCGGGTTGATCATGGGATGGTCGGGGGCCGCGGTGGAATCGACCAGGCGAATGGCCGGATCCGCGCAGAGATACCGGGTCAGTTCCAGCGTCAATTGCACGCCGGGCGAATATTTTGCAAAGCGTTCATCGACGCCGAGCTTGAAGTAGAAGGCGCGGTCCTGATGGCGCAGCACGATGGCGGATGCCACCGGCGTCTGCCCGGCCCGCAGCGTCACGATCTCGCATTCGCCGGTCCCGGCCAGCGCCGCGGTGGCGCGGCGGACGAAGGCTGCGTCGCCCTCGTCCTGGCTGAGTGCGGTGCCGCGCTGGCCCTTCCAGCCGCTGGCCTCCAGCACCAGGAATGTTTCAACCGCGGCCGCGATCTCGGTCGGCGTGCGCGCGACGTCAAACTGGACGTCGCCATGTTCGGTGAGGCGATTGCGCTGACGACGCAGATCTTTCAGCTTCTTGGCGCCCAGCGCCTCGCGCAGCAATTCGTCGGCGTCGGCGGTCGCATCGAGGCAGGCGCGGACATGCGATTGCAGCATCGCCGGCGCGATGCCGCCGCGGCCAAGCACGTTGGTAAAGGCTTTCATGGCTGGACCGTCGAGCGAGACGGCGCGGAAGATCAGCGCATGCGCGCCGACCTGGCGAGCCCGCTGTAGAATGCCGGTGACGGCTTCCTCGGCCATATCCCGGTCGAGCAGCGGCGTGCAAAGCGTGCCGTAGGGATCGGCGCCGACCAAGGCTGGCAGCGGGATATTGTAGGCGCGCCACATCGAGATCACGGGCATGAGGCCGATCAGGGTCGATGGATCGCGCCACGCGCCGAGCGCGTCGGCTCCGATGCGGCCGCGCGCCGAGGCGTTCACCGCCAGTTCCCATTCGGGCAAATAGTATCCGTTCGGTTCGGCGGCACGCGTCGAGAGCGCGCGCCATTGGGCCGCGGATGCGCCGGCGAGCGGCGTCAACGCCGCGCCGGCGGCCAGCGCATCCGCGGCCGTGCTCGAAGCACGACGAACCGTCGATGTGTCGGCAATGTCAGCCACTTCCCCAAATCCCCGTTCGCGACTTATCCGGCTGACGACACGTGGATGCCGACTGGCCGTCGCGTTCACGCGGGCAGGTTAGTGGCGATAGATGGAGAAATAGCGCTGTCGCGATGCTTCGATTTGAGCGGTCGCATTAACGCATCGTTTAGCGTGAACGCCCGGCCTTTATGCCACTTCGGCCGCGATGGGATCGCGCAGAAACCTGGCTTCGAACTCGCTCGCCGGCACTGGCCGTCCGAAGAAATATCCCTGACCCTCCTCGCATCCCATCTTCACCAGTAGATCGGCTGTGGCGCGATCCTCGATGCCTTCGGCGATCACCGACAGGCCCAACTGCCGACTCAGTCCGATGGTCGAGCTGACGATCGCTGCGTCATCGGGATTTGCCAGCAACCCGAATACGAAAGACTGGTCGATCTTCAACCCGTCGAGCGGGAATTTCTTCAGGTAGCTGAGGCTCGCAAACCCGGTGCCGAAATCGTCGAACACGATCCGAACGCCGAGTTTCTGGATCGTGAGAAACGTATCCAGCGCGCCCTTTTCGTCGTGCAGCAGGATATCCTCGGTGACTTCCAACTCCAGATTGGTTGGGCTCAGTCCCGACGAGGCAAGCGCCTGTTGAACCGTGTCGGCGAGATCGCCGGAGTTGAACATCGAAGGCGAAAGGTTGACGCCGATGCGGATGGTGTGCCCGCTGCGTTCCCAAGCGGCCGCCTTGGCGCAGGCGGTATTTAGCACCCACTTCGCAATTCGCTCGGAAATCGGTGACGTGTTGACGACAGGCATGAATCCTGCGGGCGCGATAAGGCCGCGTATCGGGTGGTGCCAGCGGATCAGCGCCTCGGCGCCGATCAGGCGGCCGTCGGCCAGATGCAGTTGCGGCTGATAGAACAGTTCGAACTCATCGCGGTTGACCGCGGCCGCCAGTTCGGCTTCCAGGGTCAGGCGCGTTTCGAGGTCGCGCCGTATCGAATCCTCGAACAACACGTGGCCGCCACGTTGGGTCGCCTGCGCGCGACTTAGCGCCATGTGAGAATTGCTCAGCAACTCGTCCGCCGTGCCGCCGCCGTCGGGGAAGACGGCCGCGCCGATGCTGACCCTGACGCGGTGGTCGCGGTTGCCGGCGAGCAAAGGGGCGTGGAAGCTCGCGCCGATCTGTTCCGCGTAATTCTTGATGCTGCTGCCGATGTCCGCCAGTCGGGCCGCAATGGCGAATTCGTCGCCGTTCAGTCGCGCGACGATGCCTGATTCAGGAATTCTCGCCGTGAGCCGTTCCGAGATCGCGCGCAGGACGAGGTCGCCGCTGGCGTGACCGAGCATCTGGTTGATCTGCTGGAATCCCTCCAGGCCGACCACCAGCAGCGCGACCTCATGGCTTTCGACTCTTGCCTTTGCGATCATGCCGGCAAGACGGGTGAGAAGGGTGTGGCGGTTGATCAACCCGGTCAGCGTGTCGTGTTCGGCGAGATATTGGATTTTCGCAGCTTCGCGCCGGCGCACCGAGATGTCGCGCAGGATCGCGCCGAACTGGTACCCGTCGGCGCCTTGCCAGCGTGAGAAACTGGCCTCGACGGGAAACACCTCGCCATTGCTGCGCCGGCCGTCGAACTCGATCACCGATCCGGACGGCAGCCTTGCGATGTTATCGATGGAAAACGCCGACGTGGCGGAGGGGAGTTCGCGTGCGCAAATCTCGTCAAACGGACGGCCGATCATCACTTCGGGCGGATAGCCGAAAATCGCAGTCGCGCCGGGATTCCAGTCGGTGATCACGTATTTGGAGTCGGTGCAGATCAGGCCGTCGCCGAGTGACATCGCCACGCGTTGAAAGCGATTCTCGGCGACCTTGCCGAGCAGCGCGCGGATGTTGATTTCGTCGAGCGCAATGGCTGCTACGTAGACAATGCAAGCGATATGAAACAGCGAGGTGTCGAGAATGAACGGGAATGCCGCCTGCAGGGCAAGCGCAACCGTTTCGAGCGCCAGCGCGGTTGCCACCAACAGAGCCACGCGCCTGCCCGCGGAGAGGCGCCGCCAGGTGATCAGCATTGTCACGGCAAGCAGCATCAGGCCGGCCGCCGTCACGGCATCCGAGGTCCATTGCAGCACGCGGTTTTGCAGCAGCGACTCTGCGGCGAGGGCTTGCAGCACGGGGCCGGAGAGGATCGCGCCATTCGGAACGCTGAAGCGGTCGCCGAGTTCGAGCGCTGTGCCGCCGACGATGACCTTCTTGCCGCTCAGCTTCCGCAACGTCGCTTCGTCGCCGCGCAGCACATCGACAAACGAGACTTTTGGAATGCCCGCAGCCCGGATGCTGTAGTCGATCAGGAACGGCGCGCGCTTTTCCGCATATTGCCCTGCGAGAATCGTCGCCATCGAAGGCACGAATGTGCCGTCGAGCTTCTCGCCGAACGGATAGCGGCGGACCAGGCCGTCCGGCGCGACCTCGACATTGACGAGTGCAGGCCACGAATGCTCGGCAAACTGCTGCAATGGGCGATTGACGTGAAGGTTGGTCCGGTCGGTGCGGGGCTGCTGGAACGAGGGCAGCACCACCGACCCGCCCGCGCGCTCCAGGGCTTCGGCGAAGTTGCGGTCGGAAAGCGAATCCGATGGCGTGGAGAAGTCGACGTCGAGTGCGATATCCCGCACGCCGGCTTTCTGAAGCTGACGGATCAGTTCGGCGTGGAGTGTGCGCGGCCACGGCCAGACGCCGATCTGGTCGATCGACGGCGCGTCGATCGCGACGACGACGATATCGCCGCTCGGCTGGCGCGATTGCAACGTGAAGCGGAGGTCGGCCAGGTCGTGGCGCAGTCCGCCGTGCCAACCGCCCAGCAAAACGATCGCCAGCGTAATCGCCACGAAGAGGTGTGGCCGATATCGTTTCACATGATCACCATTCTGGTGGCTCGATTTTATTCGTCGTCAGCTTTATGAGCTCATGACCAGGGTCTGTTGAATTGTGCTGCTAGCGGTTCCTGTAACGGTTGGAGGCGTTGCCTCTGCCATTTCCGTTGGCGTTGCTGTTGCTGTTTCCGTCTCCGTCGTCGTTGCTGTTGCCATTGCCATTGCCATTGCCGTTGCCGTTGCCGTTTCCGTTTCCATTCGTGTTGCCATTACCCCCGCCGCTGACCGCAGCGACTGCGCTGCCGACGCCGGAAGCAGCCACGGCTGCTGTTGCGGGGTTGGCGCCGTTCGCAGCACCGTTGCCGCTGTTGGCCTGGCCACTGTTGGCCGAGGCGTTATCGTTTCCTGCGCTGGATGAACCCCAGACCGTGTCCTTGTTGGCGGCGTTGCGCGGACCGCCATGCGCCGCCGACTTGTCGTGGGCGAGTCCGTTCGTCGCACGGTGGACGTTCAACCGGACCTCGCCGATCGGTGACGAGATGCGGGTGACGCCGTGCCCTGCGGGCCGCGCGAGCGCCTGACGCGACGGCTGTGCGCCGCGCTCATTGGCGGCATTGCGAGGTGCGGACAGGCCGTTGCGGGGCACCGGGACACGTTCGATGGAAGGGACACGCGGCTTGCCCTGTTCAATCGGACTGAACGCGCCGGCGCCGCCAAGCGAGAGGCCGGCCTTGCCATGCGCCAAGGCGGTCGCGTGCTGGCCGGCCGTCAGCCGGGCGATCTGGCCCGATTTGAAATCCGCGACCTCGACCTGACCGCGGATGACATCGACCTTGGTCTTGCCGGCAGCGATGGTGACGCGGAATTGCGTGCCCTTCACGACGGCCGCGAGGTAGGGGGTTTCGACCTCGAAATGCCTGACGTTGCGCTTTTCAACATCGAGCAGGATCGACCCGGCCCGTTGCATGATGGTGGTCGAAAGGCCTTCCTTCGTCTCGGTGGGAACGCCGATGACGGAATTGGGCGAGACCATGATGGTTTCCTCGCCGCGCTTGAGCAGCACGCGCCCATTATTCCCGGTGCGCACCGTGTCGCCTGGCCTCAGGACGTCTTGCTGCTTCAAAGATGCCGGCTGCACGCCTGAACCGGAGAGCCACACCTCGCCTGAGAACTTGCTGACCGTCCAGTCGCCGCCGTCTACCGCGAAGGCGGCTGAGGTCGCAGCCATCACGAACGCCACTGCGAACGCGCCTGAGACGCGAGAAATAGCACGCATGAAACTATCTCCGATTGCCGTATTGTCCCGTGCATTTACCGGAAATGTTTCAAGATTGAGTGAGCGGAAGCCGTCGCCTTCGGCGTGCGCGTTAACGCTGCATTGACCATAAAATTATAATGAAAATCATATGGCTAACAGCTCCGCGCGCATGAACCTGCCGATCTCCGTAAATCTACGGGGGCGTATGGGCGTTGCGGGCTTTGTCCGATTTTGCCTGATGGCCGGCGCCTGTTTAGGGATGGAAGCCGCAGCGCAGGCGCAGAACGCCAACCAGCCCGGCTACGATCCCAGGCAGACCGAAAAGCGCTTCGAGGACCAGCAATCAAGCCAGGGCGCCGATGGGCGGCCGCGATTGCCGTCGCCGAAATTCGCAGGCGCTGACGGGCAGGGGGACGCCAAACCGTTGTTCGTGCTCCGGCGCGTCGCGATCACTGGGGCCGTCGCGATACCGAATGAACGGCTGGTTACGGCGTATCAACCCTATGTCGGGAAACAGGTCTCTCAGGCGGACCTGGCGGGGATGGCGAGCGCGGTCAGCGACGCCTATCGCGCCGCGGGCTTTCACCTCAGCCGGGCTGTTGTTCCGCCCCAGGATATTCAAGGCGGTGCGCTTCGCATTCAGGTTATCGAAGGCAGCATCACGGAACTCGCGCTGAAGGGAGACGGCGCAGAACAGTTTGGTGTGCGGGCGATGCTCGCTGCCGTGCTCGCCGAACAGCCGTCGCGGCTTGCGACGCTCGAACGGCAATTGCTGTTGATCAACGGCCGGCCCGGCGTGCGGATCGAAGACACCGCGCTCGAGGAAATCGGCATCGCGAGCGGCCGCTTCCGCCTGATCCTCTCGGTGAAGACCTGGCACGTCTTCACATCGCTCGGCATCGACAATCTCGGATCGTCGTCGGTCGGTCCCTGGCAGAGCTACGGGACCGCGGCGTTCAATTCCTATTTCACGCCCGGCGATTCCCTGTCATTCAATCTCTCGACCACGCCCGGCGATCCGCGCCAGCTCAGGTTCGGCCGCCTGTCCTACGAGGCGCCGGTCGGGACCGACGGCGTCCGCGTCGGCGCGACAGGCTATTACAGCGAAGTCTGGCCCGGCGATTTTCGCAGGCCCTTCAGCGACAACGTCAAGACCGAGTCGTTTGAACTTCGCGGCAGCATCGTTCCGTTGCAATCGCAGAAGTCGACGCTGACGCTGACGGCGGCGGCCGGCTTCACCAACGCCTCCGAAACCGACGTGTTCGGTTCGATCTATGCCGATCGCATCCGCACCGCGAGCCTGACGTCGGACTATCGCCTGCAGGACAATTTCGGCGGCACCAATTATCTGACGGTGAATTACCGTCAGGGTCTCGACATCTTCGACGCTTCCCATCGTGGCGACGACCTGTCGCGGTACGGCGCCTCCAGTACCTTCTCTGCGGTGAACTTCTGGTTTACCCGCTACCAGACTCTGACGGATGCGTGGTCGCTGAAACTCGGCGCCGCTGGCCAGATGGCATCGGGCCCGTTGTTCACCTCGCAGCAATTCTATCTCGGCGGCATCGCCTTCGGCCGCGGCTATGGCAGTGCCGAGATCAGCGGCGACAATGGGATCGCCGGCTCGGCGGAACTGCGCTTCGACCAGAAAACCAGGCTGCAATATCTCAGCGGCTACCAGTTCTACGGTTTCATCGACAGCGGCGTCGCCTGGAACGACGGATACCGCCCGAGCGATGGCCTTTCGCTCACATCAGCCGGCGGCGGCGCGCGCTTTTTCTTGATGGATGGCCTGCAAGCCGATATCGGCGTGGCCGTGCCGCTGACCTATCGCGCACCCGACAATCCCTCCCGCGGGGCGCGCGTGCTGTTCTCGTTGACAAGCGCGCTGAAGCTTTGTCCGGTGCGGGCGACCACCCGCTGTCTCTAGACCGGTTCGTAGCTCTCGATGGTGCAGGTGTCTTCAGGCTCGACCTGCCGGCGATCCGCGATCACGCCGCCGGAAATCTCGACACGATAGGTCTGCGTGCCCAGCGGTTTGCCGGTCACCGAAACCACCTCGGCCTTGACGCAGGCGGTCCAGCCCGGTCCGCGCAGATTGGGGCGCGGTTCTGAAACGCGAACGTTGCTCGGCTGCGAGGCCGCCGTGAACACCGAGTCGATCTTTTCCTTCAGCATGCGCTTGATGTCGGGCGCCGGTTCGGGCGCCGGCGGCTCGGGCGCCTTGGCGCGCATGAATTCGGGCAGCGGCGAGCGAATATCGCCAAAGCCGCACCCCCCAACCGCCAAAGCCGCGCCTACCATCAGCGCGATATATAACCCGACCCGCCGCATCGAAGGTTGTTTTACCGTGAAGACATCGGATCGAACAGCATTTTGCGGGCGGCAGAATAACGTTTCCGCGACTGTGATTCAGATCACGGCGCGGGCGTTTGAAACTGCGACAAGATCGCCATTGAATCAGGCCTTTGTCACACCCGATAGGGCGCCGCGGACTTGAACCCGTTGGCTGCGGGCCGTGACCAACCCGTAAGCTCGCATCGCCCGGAGATCGCATCATGTTTCGTCACGCGCTGCTCAAGTTCATGGTTCCTGCCGCGCTGCTTTTGGGTAGCCAGTCTGCATTCGCGGAAAATCGCCTCGCGCTGGTGATCGGCCAGTCCGCCTATCGCTCGGTGCCGGCGTTGCCCAATCCGGCCAATGACGCCAGGGCGGTCACACAAATGCTGACTGATTCCGGCTTCGAGGTTTCGACCGCATCCGATCTGTCGCAAGGCCAGATGCGCGAAGCGGTCAGCGATTTCGCCGGCAAGGTCGCGGCCAAGGGTGCCGATACTGTGGCGCTGGTGTTTTACGCCGGCCACGGCTTGCAGATCGACGGCGAGAATTTTCTGGTTCCGGTCGACATCGATCCGAAGCGCGAAGCCGATATTCCGATTCAGGCGGTGCGCCTCAACGACATCCTGAACACGCTGACCTCGGTGCCGAGCAAGATGCGCATCCTGATGCTCGACGCCTGCCGCAACAATCCGTTTCCGGAGCTCAAGACCGCCGGCGGCGGGCTTGCCATCGTCGATGCCAAGGTCGGCGCGCCCGGCACGTTCCTGTCGTTCTCGACATCCCCCGGCGCGGTCGCCGAGGACGGCTCCGGCAACAACAGCCCGTACACCAACGCGCTGCTGGCGGCCGGCAAGGAGCAGAACATTCCGATCGAAGAGACCTTCAAGAAAGTGCGGTTGGCGGTGAACAAGGTCACCGACGGGCGGCAGACGCCGTGGGACAGCTCGTCACTGACCGAGGACTTCCGCTTCTCGGGCTCCTCGATCGCCGGGCCGAAGCCTGCGGCGGCGCCGAAGAAGTCGGTTGCCGAGTGGACTCGTGACCTGAAGGGCAAACCGGTCGAGGCGGCCAACGAACTGATCGTGGCCGACGGCACCGATGAAGCCTATGAGGCCTTTGCCGGTCTCTATCCGCAGACGACGCTCGGCCGCCTGGCGCGCGACTGGCTGGTCCGTCATCGCCGCATGGTGGCGTGGAACGAGGCCGTGCTGATCAACACGGCGTCCGCCTATCGCTCGTTCCTGGAAAAATTCCCCGACAGCGATCTGTCCGCGACCGCGCGAAAACTGGAAATCCGGCTGCGCAACCGTCCCGAACTGACGCCGGCGGTTGCCGCCGCGAACGCCGCCGTGCCGCAGAATGTAGCGCTGGCCGGTCCGACCTGTCCCTGCAACCTGCAGACGCCGGCGCAGCCGCAGCCGTTGAAGGTCAATGCCCCGGTCCGCCGCGTCGAGCCGGATCCGCCGAAGAAGAAGGCCGATCGCAAGCCGCGCCGGCCGCAGCCGGACGACGAAGACGTCGTGGTCGTTCGCCGTCCGCCCCCGCGCGTGGTGTATGACGATCCGCCGCCGCGCATGTATGCTGCACCGCCGCCCCGGTTGGGCATCGGGATCGGCATCGGCCTCGGCGGTGGCGGTTTCCGCGGCGGCAATTACGGCGGCGGCGGATATGGCGGCGGCGGTTATGGCGGCCGGGGTAGATACTGAGGCACCGATCGGGTAATCGACCCCGCAGGCGTTGTGCTGCGCTTGCGGGGTGAGGATGCGAAATACGGTTCGTCTGTTCGTCGCCACCTTTTGCATCGCGATCTCGCTTCCGGCTTCCGCCTGGGAGCATTGGGGCGGCGACCGGGGCGGGTCGCGGTTTTCGCCGCTCAATCAGATCACGCCCGACAATGTCGGCAATCTCGTCCGCGCCTGGGCGTTTCGCACCGGCGATCTCGATACCCGCGCGCCCGAGGTGATGAAGCGGACCAAGTTTCAGGCCACCCCGCTGCTGGTCGAAGACAGTCTCGTCTTCTGTTCGCCGTTCAATGAAGTCATCGCGCTCGATCCGGGCAGCGGCGCGCCGAAATGGCGGTACGATCCGAAAATCTCCACCGCGCAACGGCCGGCCAACCGCTACAACTGCCGCGGCGTGGCCTATTGGATCGACGCGCAAGCCGCCGAGAACGCCGCCTGCCGGGCGCGCATCTTCATGGGCACCAACGACGCCCGCGTGATCGCGCTCGACGCGCAGAGTGGCATGCCCTGCGCCGGTTTCGGCAGCAACGGCGAGGTCAAGCTCGCGCTCGACCCGCTGGACTGGCCCGGCGAATTCCAGATCACATCCGCGCCGGTGGTGGCCCGCGACACCGTCGTCGTCGGCTCCGCCATCGCCGATAACCGCCGCGTCGATGCGCCGCCGGGCACGGTGCGCGCCTTCGACGCGCGGACCGGACAATCGCGCTGGTCGTTCGATCCGCTGCTGCATGGCGGCATCGTCGCGGGTCACGCCAATGTCTGGGCACCGATGTCGGTGGACGAGGAACGCGGCCTGGTGTTCCTGCCGACGTCCTCGCCGAGCCCGGATTTCTGGGGCGGCCAGCGGCCCGGCAACAACGACTACGCCAATTCGGTGGTGGCGCTGCGCGCCGAGAGCGGCGAACGGGTCTGGTCGTATCAGACCGTGCACCACGACGTCTGGGATTACGATCTGCCGGCGCAGCCGACGCTGGCGCGGATCGACGCCGGGCAGGGCCCGCGCGACGTCGTGATCCAGCCGACCAAGCAGGGATTTGTGTTCGTGCTCGACCGCGACACCGGCCAGCCGGTGTGGCCGGTCGAGGAACGCGCGGTGCCGCAGGGCGGTGCCGAGGGCGAGGTGCTTTCCCCGACCCAGCCGTTTCCGACCCATGTGCCGCCGCTGCTGTCGCAGCAGATCTCCGTCGACGAAATGTTCGGCCTGATTCCGTTCTGGGAGCGCAATGCCTGCCGCGCGCAGGTGGCCGCCGCGCGCAACGAGGGCCTTTACACGCCGCCATCGACGCAGGGCACGGTCGTGTTTCCGATGACGGGTGGCGGCGTGAACTGGGGCGGCGCGGCGTTCGATCCGGTCAACCAGATCCTCTACGCCAATGTCTCGCGTGCGATCCACATCGTCAAACTGCTGCCGCGGGCGGCGGTGCCCGACGGATTCAATCCGCCGCCCGGTCACGATTTCGGACGGCAGCAGGGCGCGCCGTTCGCGATGACGCGCGCGGTCGCGCATTCGCCACTTGGCCTGTTATGCAACAAGCCGCCGTGGGGCGAGATGGTTGCGCTCGACCTGAAGGCGGGCAGGATCCTGTGGCGGTCGCGCGTCGGCACGACGGAAGATCGCGCGCCGCTCGGCATCGCGCTTTCCTTTGGCACGCCACTGGTCAATGGCGTGGCGATCACGGCCGGCGGTCTCGTCTTCACCGGCGCGATGGACGCTTATCTGCGCGCCTTCGACGCGCGATCGGGGCGGGAACTGTGGCAAGGCCGCCTGCCGGTGCCGGGCGTCGCCAATCCGATGACATATCAATGGAAGGGCGAGCAATATGTCGCGATCGGCGCCGGCGGGCATTCCGAGTCGGGCACGACGATCGGCGACAGCGTGGTGGCGTTCCGCCTGGCACGACCGGGCGAGGCGCCCTCATTGTGGTCGCGCACCATCGACCGGCCGGGCGGGCGGTTCAGGGCCGGGGCAACCGCAACGGCGGTGGTCGTGCTGCTGATGGCGGTGCTGGTCTGGCGCCGGCGGCGAAATCGAAAACTGCGAAAACAACCCCATGCACAGTAGCTAAAGTATTGGCCGCGCTACAGCTTCGCGAAGACCTCGGCTTGGCAAGGAACCAGTTGCCCGATGTGGACTTGAACCCGCAACGACCCCGGCGACCCGGTACGTGCCGGACGATCGCCAGCCGCCATAGCCGCGGCTTACCGGAGTTTCAAATGCCGAAGGAAAACGATCTGGAAGGCCGACAGGATATGGGCGGCAAGCACGGCGGCCAGGCCGGCATGCCGAAGCCGGAAACCCGGAGTTCGGCCCAGCAGGGCATTGTTCTCGACGAGAAGGGACAGGAGCAGCCGGCCGACAAGGCGCGCGCCCAACATGTCAGCCGGGAGGACCGGGGCGACGATCCGCCCGGCGCGCCGAAACAGCGATAGGTGCTGGTCGTATTCTCTGCAGTCGCAGCGCGCGACGCGGCGCCTTACCCCTCTGCGGCTTTCTACAGCATTGCGAAGGCGCTCGAAACCATCGCCACCGGCTTGTGGTCGGAGGCGGACAATAGCGTGACGCGGCCGAAACTCATGGTGCGTCCGAGCCGGACCACCCGCGCATCGGCCAGCACGTCGGAGGCCGAGACCGCGCGCATGAAATGCGTGGTCTGGTCGACCGTGGTCATCGGGCGATAGCCGCGATTGGCGGCGAGGTTGGCGATCACCATGGCGGTGTCGGCAAAGGCCATCAGCGCCTGGCCCGAGACCGTGCCGCCATTGCGGCACAGCCGCTCCGAGAACGGCAGGCGCAGAATGGCCCCCGGCTGCCAGTCGGCCGCATCGGCGGGCGGGGCGGCGTCGAATTGCTCGATCGCCAGATTGAGATCCATCACCCAGGGCGCAAAGACCTCGCCCAGCACGCGCCTGGCTTCCGCGATGCCGAATTCCGTTGCTGGTGGCTGCTGCTGCATGAACGCCCCGTTTCCCCGTCCGATGTCGTTTGCGGCCACATTGTAATGGCCATTGCCGCAAAGGGAACAACGGCGGTCGGCCACACATGGGGCGCGACATCTCGCGTAACCAAAAGCTGAGGGCGGCATGCTTGGCGGTACGGTTGACCCGGTGGTATTCTCACCCGAAACGCAAAGTCAGCGTCCCCCTTGATCCTGACGCGATTTGAAAAAATCGCATCAGGATCGTATCTTTTATTTGAGCATGACCTGTTCGGAAAACCGGTTCCACTTTTCCGGATCATGCTCCAAGGAGAGCGTCATGAGAATGCTGAGCGCGGCCGCGGTCGTGGTGTTGTTGACGGCACCGGCCTACGCGCAGACCCCGAACATCAACCTCATCCCGGAATTGCAGACCAAATCGCCGGAGGAGAGGGAGCAGGAAGCGGCCAGGGACAAGGCCTACAGGGACTCGTTGCGGAAGATCCCCGACGCCAAGGCCTCTTCTGATCCCTGGGGCACGGTGCGCAGCACCGATACGCCGAAGTCGGCGGCGGCGCCCGCCAAGAAGAGCAAGACCGGCACCACCAACCAGTAAGCGGACCGGGGGGACCAAGTAGGATTCTGCCCCCGTTACCCCTATATTCGGCCTGTCGTCATGCTGTCTGGAGTAGCGACATGGTCTTTCGCCCGCGCGATCTCGCGAGCCGGATGGCCGGCCGGCGCAAGCCGGTCGACGGCTATCTGCGCGAGACATTTACGCTCCCGCGCGACGAGGCCCGCGCCAGGGCCCGCGACTTTCTCGATCGGTATCCGAAGGCGGCCTATATGAGTTCGGTCGAAAGCTGGCGGGAACTGCCCGGCGGCGACATCGAATTCACCATGCGCCGGCTCGCAAGCGCCGATTAGTTCAGAGATTTTGAAATTCGAGTCATATCGGCGTCTTCCCCGAACCTCATCCTGAAGGAGCATCGCACCAGCGATGCGTCTCGAAGGATGGCCCTGGGCGACGGCCGTGCAAGCTGCCATCCTTCGAGACGCTCCCGCGTCGCCGGGCTCCTCAGGGTGAGGTCCCGGGATTGCAATCGATACTCCGGGTTTTGCCCAATTCCGATAACTCGGTATTCAGGTGTTCCCGCCTAGGGTGTCCCTGCGCAGGAGACACCATGGTGAGAGACCGCAAAGATCTGGGTGCCCGCAAGTTCGTTCGGGTCGATTTGCGCAAGAAGGGATTTTTGATCCCAGCGCCGGATGCGCCGTGGATCGAATGCTACATCCTCGATATTTCCGAAAATGGCGCCTGTCTCGATGTGGGCGACCTCGCTGTACCCAAGATGTTCGGGCTTTCCCTCACCGCGGGCGGCGAGGTGCGCCGGGTATGCGCGCTGATCTGGCGCAAGGGCGAACTGGTGGGCGTGAGATTCATTTCCGCCCGGGAACTGCGCAAGGGCGCCGCGCCGGCCGCCGGGGCGAATGCGCATTCCCAAAAGGCGACGGCCTAGGTCCCGGAATCACGGATCGGTATTGCGGCCATCCTTCGAGACGGCCGCTTCGCGGCCTCCTCGCAGGATGAGCTCTTACTTTGTTGAAACACGACAACCTCATGCTGAGGAGCGAGCGACGCGAGCGTCTCGAAGCATGGGCCTGCTGGACCCGCTCAACACGTGCGGGCAGGCGGAGCAGGACAAGTCCATCAGAGGCAGGTTATTTGCGCTCGGCTTTCTTTAACTCGCGGTCGATCCGAAGCTGAACGCGCCGGATCGCCAGCAGATTGAGCTTGGTTTCGGTCTTGCCCGCGACGACCCTGTCGCCGATCACGAATTGCCATTTCCAGATTCCGGGGGCGACGGCCGTCACCGAGAATTCAACGCCCTTGTAAATCATAGCGAAATCTCGCCAGCGGCCCACCACCGCCTCGAACTTTGATTGTGCACCCGAAATTGATCATAACAGTAAATACAACTCAAAGAGATTTGATCCAGCCGCTGCCGGGACTGCGGAAGGTGCGAAAAGGAGCGACGGCAAGATCCCTGCCGAGTTCCATACGAGGCGGAAATTTTGAAAAGCCTGTACCCTAAGGTACGCTCAACCACCTGAGCGGTTTCAGCCTGGGGCTGGCCATATCGGCTTGCTTAGTAACGCCGAAAAAGCACGGCGCCGCGCAAGCGGAGTATCTTCGCTTGGCGGCGCAGGCTTAATCCCCGAGTGATGCAATGTCCCAGGCAAGGTTGTGTCTGGCTGCGCCGAAAAAGGTTCAACGCCGATCATGGATGCGATGGGACGATCGCCGCCACTTTTCCGGATCATGCGCGAAGACGAATCCGCACGCTGAAACGGGAGTTTGCGATCGACGTATCTGCTGGTGAGGGCGGGGCGGTCCTCCAGATTTTCCCGCCGTCAGCGACCTCGCCGCGTAGCCCCATGCGGCGGGGTCGTTCGGTCATGGGGCGGCCGATCGCGACGGGGTGCGATACCGGCCGCGATAGCGCAATGCGCCAATCTGGTGGGGGCCCGGGCGTCTATTCCTGGCGGGTGGGATAGGGCTGCCGCGGCGGAATATGCGGCCGCGACGGCGCGTCCGGCTGCCGAACGGGCAGCGGCATCCGGGAGGGCTCCGCCGAGCGGCCGAGGCTCACGAGCCATCTGAGGAGATCGGCGCCATGCTGTTGAAGCATCGGCAGGATGGGTTCTGCGGAGAGGGCAATCTGTGTGGGCATGGCGCCATCGATAGCGGACGCGTCTTGAAGGACCGTTCAGGCGAAGCCGCAACCACGCCTAAAATTGTAATCGATTCCGCCGCCGGTGCATGGCAGGCCGGGGCCGAAAAACACCGAGGCCGCCTCGTCGGCGGCCGCAGCGCTGGAGCTAGCGTTTCGCCGGCTCCACGTCAGGCGGCCGGGGGCTGGCATCCGGCGCCTTTCTGCTTCTGGCCTGAAGGTCGGCGGCTTTTTCGAGAAAGCCCGCGGCGACATCAGGATCCGCACTTGCCATCGCAAACTTCAGGCAGGTGGCCGCCTGTTCCGTCAAATATTTCCTACCCGGCACGATCCCGTTCCCCGTCACGACGCATGACTGACAGCCGCTCCCAATGCGATTACGCGCCGCAGTGGAATCCGTTCCAGGGGGAAACGTCCAAGCGGCGCTGTGCACAGGCGAGCACGAGGGGCGTGCGCGGCCTCACGTCTCGCCGAGCAGCTTGCCGGTTTCCCTGTGGACGAAATGCAGCCGGCTGCAGGCCAGACAGACCACCGGCGCATAGGAGTTCGGTTCGTCCGGGGACGTAATTTTTGGCAGCCAATGCTGCACAGGGGTGCCCAGCCGCGGGCATTTGAAAAGGATATGTCGGCCCATTTTCTTGAATATGCGCAGACAAGGGCGAAGGTCACCTCCGTATGTTTGCGTAGGTCGGACACTTTTTTTCGGAGGATTACCGTTCGACGTGCCTCACGGCCGCCGGAAGCGAGGCAGGCGCGGACGGGGGGGCGGCGGGGGCGTGTCGCCTCATAGCATGGTGATCAAGATCACATAGGCGAGGCCGCAACCCAGGCCGGCACACCAGATGATGGATGCGGCGAGCAGCCCCGCCTCGGGGGTCGCCCAACGTTCCGCCAGCCGCAGATAACGCTTCAATTCAATGGCTTCACGGAGCATCGGTACGTCCCCTGGCGGTGCAGACGGGGCACGACCGGTGTCTCGGGTCCCGGCGCCGGGAAAGGGCCTTGGCCGGTGATGGCGCTTAAACGCCGCAACGCGCGATTGGTTCCGAATTATTTTCGCAACGCCCACCGGTGGCACGCGCGACCTGAAGCAGGCTCCCCCGCGTCCAATCCGCGAGGGAGCCTCAATTCCTTCAGTGATGCGCTTCCCTCAGCGGCACATGCAACGCTGCCGCACGCTCATCCCGATCTTTCCGGCGGAACTCGATCTCCCGGCGCTCGAACTTCGCCATTTCCGTTTCCACGGCCCTCATGAATGCGACGTGCTGCTTTGCGACGATCTCAAGGTGTTCCATCTTCATCCCCAACGTATGGCTGGCGCCGAATTTCGATGCGTCCCGGCGGACCAGGCCGGGAGAGGCGCGGGCAGTAGAACCACGGTCATTTCATACCTTATCGTCGGTCAGCGGCTCCTCGTTGCGCCAGGTCAAACGGACGGCAGTCTCTTGGAGGGAAAAGAACATATTGCGAACATAGAACAAAGGTGGTACAAACTGCCATACGCCATCGAATCCGAAACCCGCCAACGCCCCGTTTGTACCGCCCGCGAATCCCCGCCATAAGGAGCACGTAACCATGTCCGCCACCGCCCTGCGTATCGTCGAAGGTTCCTCCATGGATAAGACCAAGGCGCTGTCTGCGGCGCTCTCCCAGATCGAGCGCCAGTTCGGCAAGGGCTCGGTGATGAAGCTGGGCAAGAACGACCGCTCGATGGATGTCGAGACGATTTCGTCAGGCTCGCTCGGGCTCGACATCGCGCTCGGCGTCGGCGGCCTGCCGAAGGGGCGGGTGGTCGAGATCTACGGGCCGGAATCCTCCGGCAAGACCACGCTGGCGCTGCACACGGTGGCGGAAGGGCAGAAGAAGGGTGGCATCTGCGCCTTCATCGACGCCGAACACGCGCTCGACCCGGTCTATGCGCGCAAGCTCGGCGTCAACATCGACGAACTCTTGATTTCGCAGCCGGACACCGGCGAGCAGGCGCTGGAAATCTGCGACACGCTGGTGCGCTCCGGCGCGGTCGACGTGCTGGTGGTCGATTCGGTCGCGGCGCTGGTGCCGAAGGCCGAACTCGAGGGCGAGATGGGCGATGCGCTGCCCGGCCTGCAGGCGCGGCTGATGAGCCAGGCGCTGCGCAAGCTGACCGCCTCGATCAACAAGTCCAACACCATGGTGATCTTCATCAACCAGATCCGCATGAAGATCGGGGTGATGTACGGCTCGCCGGAAACCACCACCGGCGGCAACGCGCTGAAATTCTACGCTTCGGTCCGCCTCGACATCCGCCGCATCGGCGCGATCAAGGAGCGCGACGAAGTGGTCGGCAACACCACCCGCGTCAAGGTGGTGAAGAACAAGCTGGCGCCGCCGTTCAAGCAGGTCGAGTTCGACATCATGTATGGCGAGGGCGTCTCCAAGATGGGCGAGATCCTCGACCTCGGCGTCAAGGCCGGCATCGTCGAGAAATCCGGCGCCTGGTTTTCCTATGACAGCCAGCGGCTCGGCCAGGGCCGCGAGAACTCAAAAGCCTTTCTCAAGGCCAATCCCGACATGGTCGCCAAGATCGAGGTCGCGATCCGCCAGAACTCCGGCCTGATCGCCGAGCAGATTCTGGCCGGCCCCGCCGAGCGCGACGCCGACGGCGAGGAGCCGAAGGACGACGAATAGACGGTATCGTTTTGGGGGTTAAGGCCCGAAACGTGAAAGACGGGCGCTGCGGACGTTGAGTTGCCGACGTCTTCAGCGCCCGTTTTGTTTGTGTGATTGTGCGTGCACAGGTGATCGACCCATGAAGCGTCTGATCGTAACGTTCGATGATGGCAGCGCCGGAGCCCTGATGGGGACGGGACTTGCTGATCGCGTGGTTCCGTTTGGCCTGGGGTTCGTCTGGGGGGAATTGAAGCCGCAGGACGAACTCGATCTGTTTCTGTCGCCACGATCGGCATGGCCTGACAGTTCTCATTGGCTCGACCATTTCACTGGCGATTGGTTCAAGAAGCCTGGAAACCGTGATCTGGGCTTTGTCGAATTTTGTGCGCGCTTTGAGACGGTCGAATTATGGGTCGACTCGATGCCGAACACACAGCTGCAGACGATCTGGTTGCTCGATCATCTCCGCCCGCGCGCGAACGGTTTGGAACTAACGCTGCGACATGTGGATTCCCGTCTCGGCGAGATCGAGCCTGCGCGTCTTGCCAAAATGAATTTTCCAGCTGTCGCTATCGATGACCATCATTTCGAGATCGCAAGTCTTGCATGGCAGGCGTTTCGGGCGCCGACGCCACATGCATGGTTCGATCTACTGGTCAAGGATCTGAGCATCCTGCCGCAGCTTCGGAGATGCGTTCTGGAAATGCTCGAAGAACTACCGGGGCGCACCACCGGGCTCGGTGCTTCGGAAATGCGGATGCTCGAACTGATTGCGGCCGGATACGAACATCCGTTCGATGTGTTCCCTCATCATCGCGAGCGCTTTCAGCGCCGCGTTTTCGGCTATTGGAAGGCGGGAGCGCTGCTGGAAAGGCTTGCACTCGCCCCCACGCCCGCTGTTTCGGGCCTCGCGGAGTGGCCGTTCACGCTGGATATGCATGACGATCCGGTGCGCTTGCCGCGATACAAGGAAAGCCGGATATCGCTCACCGAATTCGGCAAGGCGATCGTCGCCCACAAGGAAGATTTTTCGCGCCACAATCCGATTGACCGGTGGTGGGGCGGCACGCACCTGACCAACGAAAATCTATGGCGGTGGAATCAAGCGTTGATCGCGCCGTAGCGGCGCGATCGGTAGGATGGGTTGAGCTCTCCGCGAAACCCATCATCTTTCGGTGCGTGTGATTGATGGGTTTCGCTGGCGCTCAACCCATTCTACAAAATCACTCCGCGGCCTGCGCGTAATCCTCCACCGGCGGGCACGAGCAGACGAGGTTGCGGTCGCCATAGACGTTGTCGACGCGCCCCACGGGAGACCAGTATTTGTCCGTGCGCGAGGTGCTGGCCGGAAAACAGCCGGTGGCGCGGCTGTAGGGCCGGTCCCAGGCGTCGTCGACGATATCGTGCACGGTGTGCGGGGCGTGGCGCAGCGGCGAGGATTCGACCTTCCAGCGGCCGATCTCGATCTCGGTGATCTCGCTGCGGATCGCGATCATCGCGTCGCAGAAGCGATCGATCTCTGCTTTCGATTCCGATTCGGTCGGCTCGATCATCAGCGTGCCCGCGACCGGAAAGCTCATGGTCGGCGCGTGAAAGCCGTAATCGATCAGCCGTTTGGCGATATCGTCGACCGTAACACCACTGCTCGCCTTCAGCGGCCGCGGATCGACGATGCACTCATGCGCCACGCGGCCTTTTGCATTTTTGTAGAGCACCGGAAAATACGGATCGAGCCGGCTCGCGATATAGTTGGCGTTGAGGATCGCCACTTCGGTGGCGCGCGTCAGACCTTCGCCGGACATCATCAGGATGTAGATGTAGGAGATAGTCAGGATCGAGGCCGAACCGAACGGCGCCGCCGACACCGGCCCGACCACCACGCTGCCGTCCGTTGCGGGATGGCCGGGGAGATAGGGCGCCAGATGCGCCTTGACGCCGATCGGGCCCATGCCGGGGCCGCCGCCGCCATGCGGGATGCAGAACGTCTTGTGCAAATTGAGGTGAGAGACGTCGGCGCCGTAATCGCCGGGCCGCGACAGCCCGACCTGCGCGTTCAGATTGGCGCCGTCGAGATAGACCTGGCCGCCATGGCCGTGAACGATGTCGCAGATGTCGCGGATGTGCTCCTCGAACACGCCGTGTGTCGAGGGGTAGGTGATCATCACGGCGGCGAGGTTTTTCGAATGTTTCTCCGCCTTGGCGCGGAGGTCGTCGACGTCGACGTCGCCACGCGCGTCGCAGGCGGTCACCACCACCTCCATGCCGACCATGTGCGCGGAGGCCGGATTGGTGCCGTGGGCGGAGGAGGGGATCAGGCACACTTTTCGGTGCGGCTCGCCGCGGGCTTGGTGATAGGCGCGGATCGCGAGCAATCCGGCGTATTCGCCCTGCGCGCCGGAATTCGGCTGCAGCGAGACCGCGTCATAGCCGGTGATGTCGCACAGCCATCGTTCGAGCCGCTTGAACATCGCGTGATAGCCGCGCGCCTGATCGGCGGGCGCGAACGGATGCAGGCTGCCGAATTCGGGCCAGGTCAGCGGAATCATTTCCGTGGTGGCGTTCAGCTTCATGGTGCAGGAGCCGAGTGGGATCATCGCGCGGTCGAGCGCGAGGTCGCGGTCGCTGAGTTTTCGCATGTAGCGCAGCAGCTCGGTCTCCGAGCGGTGCGTATGGAAGACCGGATGGACGAGGAACGCGCTGTCACGCTTCAGCGTGAGCGGCAGCGTTTGACGCGCGGTCAGTTCGACCTCGGCATAGGACAGCTTGCCGCCGAAGGCGCGCCAAACCGCCTCGACAATCTCAGGCGTGGTGGTCTCGTCGACGGAAACGCCGAGCGTGTTGTCGCCGATCCGCAGATTGATCTTTTCGCCGAGCGCGCGCGCCACAATCTCGTTCTGCTTGCCGCCGGCCGCGACCGTCACCGTATCGAAGAACGCCTGCGACGGCGGCGCGAAGCCGAGCTTTGCCAGCCCCGCCGCCAGCACCGCGGCGCGGCGGTGCACCGTGCGTGCGATATGCGTCAGGCCTTCGGGGCCGTGATAGACCGCGTACATCGAGGCGATCACCGCCAGCAGCACCTGCGCGGTGCAGATGTTGGAGGTGGCCTTTTCGCGGCGGATGTGCTGCTCGCGGGTCTGCAGCGCCAGCCGATAGGCCGGCGCGCCCCGCGAATCCACCGACAGGCCGACGATGCGGCCGGGCAGCGAGCGTTTCAGCGCGTCGCGCACCGACATGTAGGCCGCGTGCGGGCCGCCATAGCCCATCGGCACGCCAAAACGCTGCGCCGATCCGATCGCGATATCGGCGCCGAGTTCGCCGGGCGAGACGATCAGCGTCAGCGCCAGCAGATCGGCGGCCATGACGGCGAGCGCGTCCTTGGCATGCAACGCTGCGATCGCGGGCCGGAGGTCGCGCACCGCGCCCGATGTGCCCGGATATTGCAGCAGGCCGCCGAACACCTCGGCGCCGTCGAGATCGGCGAGCGGATCGCCGACGATCAGCTTCCAGCCCAGCGGCTCGGCGCGGGTGCGCAGCACGGCGAGTGTCTGCGGGTGCACGTCCTGGTCGACGAAGAAGGATTTTGTCTTCGCCTGCGCGGCGCGTTCCGCCAGCGCCATGGCCTCGGCCGCCGCGGTGCCTTCATCGAGCAGCGAGGCGTTGGCGACGTCGAGCCCGGTGAGGTCGCAGATCATGGTCTGGAAATTGAACAGCGCCTCCAGCCGGCCCTGGCTGATCTCGGGCTGGTACGGCGTGTAGGCCGTGTACCAGGCCGGGTTTTCCAGGATGTTGCGCTGGATCACCGCGGGCAGGATGGTGCCGGAATAGCCTTGGCCGATCAGCGAGGTGAAGACCTCATTCTGCGCGGCGAGTTCGCGCATGTGTGCCAGCGCCTCGGTCTCGCTGAGCGCGCGGCCGAGATCGAGCGGCGCCTTCTGCCGGATCGAGGCGGGCAGCGTCTGGCCCATCAGCTCGGCGAGGCTGCTCGCACCGACGGTTTCGAGCATCGCGGCGATATCGCGGGGCGAGGGGCCGATGTGGCGGCGGACGAAATCGGTGGCGGCCTCGGCGGTGGTTTTCAGCGGCGCGTTCATGGGTTTCTTCCTCTAAAGCTCGTCACATCCGCACCAGCCGTCATACCCCGCGAAGGCGGGGTATCCAGTACGCCGGGAAGCCTGTGATTGAATCGAGAGGCCGCGGCGTACTGGATCGTCCGCTTTCGCGGACGATGACGGGGAGTGTGTGGTGGCAAAATGCTTCATTCAATCAAGCCGTATGGGCCTTGTACGCGGCCTCATCCATCAGGCCGCCGAGTTCGCTCTTGTCCGCGATCTTCAATTTGAAGAACCAGGCCTTGCCGCCGGCGTCGGAATTCACCAGCGCGGGTTCGGCGACGAGCGCCTCGTTGACCTCGATCACGTCGCCTGAAATCGGCGCGTAGACGTCGGAGGCGGCTTTCACCGATTCGACCACGGCGGCGGCTTCGGCTTTCTTCAAGCTACGTCCGACCTTGGGCAGTTCAACGAACACGACGTCGCCGAGCTGCGACTGCGCATAATCCGTGACCCCGATGGTGGCGACATCGCCCTCGATGTGGAGCCATTCGTGGTCTGTGGTGAACAGCGTCGTCATGAACAATCCTCTAGCGTTTATAGGTGTTGGGAACGAAGGGCATGGCCGCGACCTCAAGGCCCAGGCGCTGGCCGCGCACTTCGGCGAAGACGTGGGTGCCGTTGGCGGAAAGCGATGTCGGCAGATAGCCCATCGCGACCGGCGCATTGAGGCTCGGGCCGAACCCGCCCGAGGTGACCTTGCCGACCGGCTCGCTGGAGGCGGCGTCCGCAAACAGCATGGCGCCCTCGCGCACCGGCGCACGGCCTTGCGCGCGCAGGCCGACACGGCGGCGCGATGCGCCTTTTTCAAAATGGGAGAGGATCTTTTCCGCGCCGGGGAAACCGCCGGCGCGGGCGCCACCGCTGCGGCGGCTTTTCTGTACCGACCATTCCAGCGCGCCCTCGACCGGCGTGGTCGTGGTGTCGATGTCGTGGCCGTAGAGACAGAGCCCGGCTTCGAGCCGCAGGCTGTCGCGCGCGCCCAATCCAATCGGCAGCACGTCGGGGTTTTCCAGCAGCGCCGTCACCAGCGCTTCGGCCTGTGCGGCCGGGACCGAAATCTCGAAGCCGTCCTCGCCGGTATAGCCGGAGCGCGAGACGAAGCAGTCGACGCCGGCGACCTTGCGCGGCCCGGTATCCATGAACCGCATCGCGGTGACGTCTGCACAAAGTTTCGCCAAAGCCTGTTCGGCTTTCGGCCCCTGCAGCGCGATCAGCGCGCGGTCGCTCAGCGAATCGATGACGCAGCTATCGGAAAGGTGCGCGCGCAGATGGGCCTCGTCCTCGGCCTTGCAGGCGGCGTTGACCACCAGAAACAGATGGTCGCCGAAATTCGCCACCATCAGGTCGTCGAGAATGCCGCCGCCGTCATTGGTGAACTGGGCGTAGCGCTGCCGTCCCGGCGCCACCGCCACAATGTCCTGCGGCACCAGCCGCTCCAGCGCCAGCGCCGCATCCGCGACCTGACCTGATTTGGGGCGCAGCGCGAGCTGGCCCATATGGGAGACGTCGAACAGCCCGGCGGCGCTTCGCGTATGCAGATGCTCCTTGAGCACGCCGGCCGGGTATTGCACCGGCATCTCGTAGCCCGCAAAGGGAACCAGCTTGCCGCCGCGCGCCACATGGAGCGCGTGCAACGGGGTGCGTTTCAGGGAAGATTGGTCGCGCGCCAGCATTCAGGGACCCTCAAGGGTTCCGGGGACCAGCCCCCGAAAAACCGATAAGAAAGCCCCATCTGTCGCTGTGCCTGAGAGTATTATCCCGTCGGCGGACGCCTTGGGCCCAAAGCCCGGCGTCACTTTCCAGATGTCAGTTCGTCACGAGGGTCCGTTTGCCTGAGAGTTTCCGGGGCGGTTGCTCCTTCGGCGCCGGCGCTGAAGCCGGTCTCTCCCGACGTGACGTCGAACAGATAGGAAAGAAACACAGCCCGGCCAAGCCTGTCAACGCAGCCGCAGCATTATCAACGGGAAGTGCCGCCTAATGTGTGTGCTGCGGCAACCCCATGATCCGCTTGAACATCCGCTTGCACAGTTTCTGGACAGTGCAGGCCGCCTTGTCTAAAAGCTTTCCGCCGGAAGGTTAAAGGCTGGTTGCCGCCTGACCCGGCCCCTTTTTCCGATTGGATGAACATGAGCGGCGTCAACGAGATCAGGTCGAAATTTCTGGATTTCTTCGCAGCAAACGGCCACGAAATCGTGGCGTCGTCGCCGCTGGTGCCGCGCAACGATCCGACGCTGATGTTCACCAATGCCGGCATGGTGCAATTCAAGAACGTCTTCACCGGCGTCGAGAAGCGGCCCTACCAGCGCGCCACCACCTCGCAGAAATGCGTGCGCGCCGGCGGCAAGCACAACGACCTCGACAATGTCGGCTACACCGCGCGCCATCTCACCTTCTTCGAGATGCTCGGCAATTTCTCGTTCGGCGATTACTTCAAGGAACGCGCGATCGAGCTCGCCTGGAACCTGATCACCAAGGATTTCGGGCTGAAGAAGGACAAGCTGCTGGTCACCGTCTATCACACCGACGACGAGGCGGCCGGCCTGTGGAAGAAGATCGCGGGCTTCTCCGACGACCGCATCATCCGCATTCCGACTTCTGACAATTTCTGGGCGATGGGCGATACCGGCCCGTGCGGACCATGTTCCGAGATCTTCATCGATCGCGGCGAGCACATCTGGGGCGGACCTCCGGGCAGCCCGGAAGAGGACGGCGACCGCTTCCTCGAATTCTGGAACCTGGTCTTCATGCAGTTCGAGCAGGTGACGAAAGAGGAGCGCCAGCCGTTGCCGCGTCCCTCGATCGATACGGGGCTGGGGCTGGAGCGCATGGCCTGCATCCTGCAGGGCGTCGACAGCGTGTTCGAGACCGACCTGTTCCGCAACCTGATCGACGCGACGTCGTCCGCGCTCGGCCGCGGGCCGGACGCGCAGAACGTGGCGTCGTTCCGCGTCATCGCGGACCATCTGCGCTCCTCGGCATTTCTCGTGGCCGACGGCGTGCTGCCATCGAACGAGGGCCGCGGCTATGTGCTGCGCCGGATCATGCGCCGCGCGATGCGCCACGCGCAGCTGCTCGGCGCCGGCGAGCCCTTGATGCACCGGCTGGTCTGGGCGCTGGTGCGCGAGATGGGCCAGGCCTATCCGGATTTGGTGCGCGCCGAAAAGCTGATCGAGGAAACGCTGCGGCTGGAAGAGACTCGCTTCCGCAAGACGCTGTCGCGCGGCCTGTCGATTCTCGACGAGAAGAGCGCCGGGCTGAAGAAGGGCGACATGTTCGACGGCGATACGGCGTTCACGCTGTACGACACCTACGGCTTCCCGCTGGACCTGACGCAGGACGCGCTGAAGTCGCGCGGCATCAGCGTCGACCAGGCGTCGTTCACCGATGCGATGGAGCGCCAGCGTGTGAAGGCGCGGGCGTCGTGGTCGGGCTCGGGCGACGCCGCCAGCGAGACGATCTGGTTTCCCCTGCGGGAAAAACTCGGCGCCACCGAATTCCTCGGCTACGACACCGAGGGCGCCGAAGGCGTCGTCACCGCTTTGGTCAAGGACGGCAAGGATGCCGACAGCCTCAAGGCCGGCGAGAGCGGCTCGATCGTGCTGAACCAGACGCCGTTCTATGCGGAATCCGGCGGCCAGGTCGGCGACACCGGCCTGCTGAGCGGCGATGGCGTGAAATTCCGGGTGTCAGATACGCAGAAGAAGGCCGGCGATCTCTTCGTGCATGTCGGCACGGTGGAGCAGGGCACGCTGAAGGTCGGCACGCCGCTGCAGCTCGAAGTCGACCACGGCCGGCGCGCCTCGATCCGCGCGCATCACTCGGCGACGCATCTGCTGCACGAGGCGCTGCGGCAGGTGCTCGGCGACCACATCGCCCAGCGCGGTTCGCTGGTGGCGCCTGATCGTTTGCGCTTCGACTTCGTGCACCCGAAGCCGATCACGGCGGAAGAACTGGCGCGTGTGGAAGACATCGCCAACGAAGTCGTGCTGGAAAACGACGAGGTGACGACGCGGCTGATGGCGGTGGATGATGCCCGCGAAGCCGGAGCACGTGCGCTGTTCGGCGAAAAATACGGCGACGAGGTCCGCGTCGTCTCGATGGGCAAGGGCCCGCGCGAGCAGGGGCAGAATGCGCTCGGCTGGTCGGTCGAACTGTGCGGCGGCACCCATGTGCGCCGCACCGGCGATATCGGATTGATTTCGGTGACTGGCGAAAGCGCGGTCGCCTCCGGCGTGCGGCGCATCGAGGCGCTGACCGGCCGTCACGCGCGCAAGCACGCCAACGACACGATGACGCTGGCGAAGAACGCGGCCTCCGAGCTGCGCACCTCGGTCGACGAGATGCCGGCGCGTATCGCAGCCTTGATGGAAGAGCGCAAGAAGCTCGAGCGCGATCTCTCCGATGCGCGCAAGAAACTCGCGATGGGCGGCGGTACGTCGGCCGGCAATGGCGCCGCTGCCGGCGTGCGCGAAGCCGGCGGCGTCAAGCTGCTGGCGCGCGCGGTCGAGGGCGTCGAGACCAAGGATCTCAAGAGCCTGGTCGACGACGGCAAGAAGCAGATCGGCTCCGGCGTGGTCGCCATCGTCGGCGTCACCGAGGACGGCAAGGCCGGCATCGTGGTCGGCGTCACCGCCGATCTGACGACGCGCTTCAACGCGGTCGAACTTGTGCGCAAGGGCTCCGAGGCGCTCGGCGGCAAGGGCGGCGGCGGACGGCCCGACATGGCGCAGGCCGGCGGCCCCGACGGCGCCAAGGCCGACGCGGCGCTGTCGGCGATCGAGCAGGCGATGGCCGGCGCCTGAGGCCAGGCAGGTTGTGCTTTTTGTGATTTCTATCACAGATGAGCCGGCACATTTGCGGTCATGAGATGGGATGATAGACTCAGCTTATGATAGCGGGTGGTGTTTTCATGCGCAGGCTTGGCGCGATGTTAATTGCAGGATGGGTTGGCTTGCTTCTTGGCGAGCCCGCTCTTGCCGAAAAGCGCGTAGCGCTCGTGATCGGCAACTCCACCTATGAGAACGTTTCTCGCCTCGGCAATCCGGCAAACGATGCGACCGCGATGGCAGAAACCTTGAAGGAAGCGGGCTTCGATGTGGTGGATTCCCGCCGTAACTTGAAGACTGCCGATATGCGCCGGGCTTTCCGGGATTTTTCCGAGAAGTCTCGCGATGCCGATGTCGCCGTTGTCTATTATGCGGGTCACGGAATTGAGGTCGACGGAACAAATTACATTATCCCGGTTGACGCTGCACTGGAGCGTGACCTCGACGTCTACGATGAGGCGTTTCCGCTAGACCGGATTTTGGTGACGATAGAGCCGGCAAAGCAGCTCAGGCTTGTGATCCTTGACGCGTGCCGCGACAACCCATTTGTCAAAACCATGAAGCGAACGATTGGATCGCGCGCGGTTGGTCGGGGTCTGGCAAAGATTGAACCGACCAGTCCAAACACGCTAATTGCTTTTGCTGCGAAGGCAGGTTCAACGGCATCCGACGGTGACAACAAGAACAGCCCGTTCACGTCGGCTCTGATCAAACACATCGCGACGCCGGGTCTTGATTTGCGCAAGGCGTTCGGCTTTGTCCGAGATGACGTCCTGAAGAAGACGAGCAATCGGCAGGAACCTTATGTTTATGGTTCGCTTGGCGGCGACGATTTTCCGTTGGTTCCGGCGAAACCTGCTGTCAATTCCCTGGCAAACCCTCAAGCCGAGATGCGCCGCGACTACGAGCTCGCCCTGCAACTTAACACCAGAGAGGGTTGGCAGGCATTCCTTGCGCAATTTCCGGAAGGGTTTTATGCCAACCTTGCCAAAGGACAGTTGAACAAGATTGCGTCGGAAGAAGCGCGCATTGCGGCGACCGAAAAGGCGCGCTTGGCCTTTGAGGAAAAAGCCCGGCTCGCAGCCGAAGGTGCGAAGCAGGCCGAACAAGCCAAGGCAGCGGTACAGGCCCGAGCAGCCGAAGAGGCAAGAGTCGCGGCGGAGAAAGCAAAGCAGGTCGAACAGGCAAAGGTAGCTGCGGCCGAACAGGTACGGGCGACTACGGAAAACGCGGCGGCCGAGAAAACCGCGGTGACGAAAGTCAAAGCCGAGACGGTTGCGGAACTCCGTCAGATGGATGAGAAGGCCGCTGGCACAGGCGCGGTCGAGGCCAAACCTCAAGAGCAGCTGCCGCAGCAAGTCGCATCGCTTGCCGCCGAGACGGCGGCCGTCAGTCCGCCAGCAACAACGAGCTTGATCAAAAACATCAAGATAGAGCTCAAGCGTATCGGCTGCTATTCCGGACAGATCGATGAAAGTTGGCCCAAGCGGTCGTCGAACCCTGCAGTTCGAACGTTTGCGCGTTACGCCAAATTGTCGTCGGTTCCCGAGGCGCCGTCCGCTCAACTCCTTGAACTGCTCAAGAGCAAACCTGAGGGGCTCTGCCCCCTTGAGTGCGGTGATCGTGAAGTAGAGCAGAATGGCCGCTGCATAAAACGCCCAACGCCTCCACAGGCAATTGGTGTAACCCCACCCACAGGCAGGCCGCTGTCAGGAATTGCGCGCGCCGATAACGCCTACAGTAATGGCGCGTACCGACAATGCATGGGCCCTCGAACAGGGTGCTATGCGCGCGCCATCAAGCATGGCGAGGATCATGCGAGGCAGTGGTGCAGCCGACGGCCAACCTGTTGATGCCAGACAAGGCTTGCCAAAAGTGGGCGTGCTCCAAATCGCTTGAGCGTCGCATGAGCCGGTTGATGTATATGTTGCTTGAACGCGGTCGAACTGGTCGGCAGGGGGGCTCGGCGGCAAGGGCGGCGGCGCGGCCCGACATCGCGCAGGCCGACGGCGCCAAGGCTACGCGGCGCTGCCAGCGATCGAGCAGGCGATGGCCCGGCGCCTGAGGGCTCTAAAGGCTCCTTACCTCGCCCCGCTTGCGGGAGAGGTCGGATTGCCTTGTCGATGCGAAGCATCGTACGGTGCAATCCGGGTGAGGGGGCTCCCCACGGATCTTATCTATCGAATTTGCGGAGGCAGCCCCTCACCATGGCCGATGCTTCGCATCGGCGTTCATTGTTGTTGAGTGAGGACGGCGGCCCGGAGGCCGCCTACGCTCTCTTCCCGAAGAGCGGGGCGAGGGAGATCACCGGCACACACCGTGTTGTCGTGGAGAGAGATGTTGGCCACCGTTCCGGTTAAACCCGCCAGCAGCGAGCCGGACCTCCGGGACCGCATCTACGAACTGCTCGAACACGATCATCTGCCGCATTCGGTCGGCTCGCGCTTCGCCCAACTGATCGTCGCCATCATCGTCCTCGACGTGTCGGCGATGGTTTTGGCTTCGGTGCCGGAATTCGACGCCAGCTACGGCTGGCTGTTCACGTCAATTGAGATCATCGCCGTCGTGGCGTTCGCGCTGGAATATCTGGCGCGGCTGTGGAGCGTGGCCGGGCATTCGCTTCGCGCGGTGCCGCCGGCGCGGGCCCGGCTGGAATACGTCTTCTCCAGCCTCGGCTTCATCGATCTCCTGGCGTTCCTGCCGTCGGCGATCGCGCTCGCTGTGGGCGACCGCCACGCGCTGGTGCTGTTGGGCATGCTGCCGTTTTTAAAACTGGTGCGCTATTCGCCGGCGCTGCGCTCGCTGCTGTCGGCGCTCCAGGCCGAGCGCCGCACGCTGTTCGGCTGCGTCGTGATCCTGACCGGGGCGGTGCTGTTGTTCGCAACGCTGCTCTACGCGCTCGAGCGCAACGTACAGCCCGACAAGTTCGGCACCATTCCGCAGGCGATGTGGTGGGCGATCGTAACCCTCGGCACCGTCGGCTATGGCGACGTGGTGCCGGTGACGCCGCTCGGCAAGATCGTGACGGTGTTCGCCATCGTCGTCGGCTTCGCCATGATCGCGCTGCCGGTCGCGATCGTCTCGCGCGCCTTCACCGACGAAGTGCGGCGGCGCGACTTCATCGTCACCTGGGCGATGCTGGCGCGGGTGCCGCTTTTCGCGCATCTCGGTGCCTCCGAAATCATCGATGTCATGCGGCTGTTGCGGGCGCAGACCATCGAGGCGGGCGAGGTGCTGGTGCGGCGCGGCGATCCGGCCGCATCGATGTATTTCATCACCGCGGGCGAGGTCGAGATCGAACTGCCGAGCCAGCGGGTGCGGCTGTCAAACGGCACGTTCTTCGGTGAAATCGCGCTGCTGCACCGGACCAAGCGCAGCGGCACGGTGACCGCGACGCGCAAGACCAAACTGCTGGCGCTGGACGCGCAGGATTTTCACGCCCTGATCGAGCGGCTGCCCGATCTCGCCGCCCATGTGAGGGATACCGCCGAGGCGCGGCTGGCCGATACGGCGGAACTGTTGAAAGGCGATCTTGCGCCCGCCGAGATCGCGCAGGCGGAGCGGGACTGACGACCTGCTTGTGGGCACCGGCGGCGAGGGAACGGCTGCGGCAGCATTCATCGCATCCGCCACTTGACGCAAATCAAGGCACAGGAGCCTGGACAGACTACTCAAGCCCGACGGACGCGCGGCTTGGGGGCGCCACCAGATCATATGGTTTCTTGCCGATGAGCCACGTTGAGGCGATCCTGAGTCTTTGCTTTTGGCGGAGGCTGCCTCGGGTCATATTTGCGCTTGCCCTGATTGCTCCCGCCAACATGTCGCCGGCCTCGGCCGAGGGCGAGGTGAAGGTCAGTCCTGCGCAGATGCAAACCCTGGGCGTTCGTGTCGTTCATCCCGTATCGAGCCGAATTGACCAGACGCTGCCATATCCGGCGCAGATTGTTATCCCGACCCCCCAGTTGTGGGTGGTCAGCGCTCCCGTGGCCGGCATGGTCAATGCGCTATCGGTTGCGCGAGGCGACCGCGTCGATGTCGGACAGCCGCTCGTCACGCTGGAGAGCCCGAGTTTTGTTTCGCTGCAACGGGACTATCTGCATGCCTTCGCGCAGGACGTCCTAGCCGCCCAGCAGCTCAGACGGAACACCGACCTGTTCGAGGGCAAGGCGGTGCCTCGACGCGTCCTGGAGACCAGCCAGGCCGAAGCCCGGCAGGCAAGCGTCGCGGTGGCGGAGCGGCGGCAAATGCTTCGGCTCAGCGGTCTCTCCGACGAAGCTATTGCACTCCTGACCAGCGAGGCGGCGATCAAGGCTGCGGTTTCGGTTACTGCACCTCAGCAGGCGACAGTAGTCGAAATCTTGGTTGCTCCAGGCCAGCGGGTTGAGCAGTCGGCGCCACTCGTGAAGCTTGCGCGATTGTCGACCTTGTGGGTCGAGATTGCGATGCCGGCATCGAGCATCCGGGCCATTCGATCGGGAGCAAGAGTGGAAATCGACGGCTACGAGCCCTCCGGCGTGGTCATATTGGTCTCGGAAACCACGGACGCGGCAACCCAAACGATCCTGGTGCGCGCAGAAGTGCCGAATACGGGTGAGCTTCGCCCCGGGCAAACGGCCGCGGTACGGATCAGCTTTCTTTCCGCCGGTGAAAGCGCCTGGGAGGTTTCCTCCAGCGCGCTTGTACGGCGTGGCGACACGACGTCGGTCTTCGTCGCAATCGAGGGCGGCTTTCGCCTGACGCCTGTGACATTGCTCGCCGAAGATCAGGATCACGTCGTGATCTCGGGTGCGATCACGGAGAAGGACGGGATCGCCGTCAGCGGGATCACGGCCCTGCGAGGGATTTTGCTGGGGCTTGGGGCCGAATAATGCTCGAGCGCCTTGTCGCCTTCGCGCTGTCGCAGCGCCTGTTCGTTGCCCTGAGCGTGCTTCTGCTCATCGGCGCCGGCGCTGCCGTTCTGCCCAGCCTGCCGATCGACGCGTTTCCCGACGTCTCGCCTGTCCAGGTGAAAGTCATCATGAAGGCGTCGGGCCTCACTCCCGAAGAAGTTGAACAGCGCATCACGGTGCCAATCGAGCTCGAACTGCTGGGACTGCCCAACAAGAAGATCCTTCGCTCGACCACGAAATACGCACTCGCCGACATCACCGTGGACTTCGAAGACGGCACCGACATCTATTGGGCGCGCAACCAGGTCTCGGAACGGTTGTCCAATATCGCGCGGGATCTTCCGGAGGGCGTGATGGGCGGTCTCGCGCCGATCACAAGTCCGCTCGGCGAAATGTTCATGTTCACGATCGACAGTCCCGATCTCTCGTTGGCGGAGCGGCGAAGTCTGCTCGATTGGGTGATCCGCCCGGCGCTGCGTACCGTCCCGGGCGTCGCCGACGTCAATTCGCTGGGTGGTCATGTCCGGGCTTTCGAGATCGTGCCGATCAGTGACGCGCTTGCGGTACGCGGCATTTCGTACGACCTGTTTCGGCGCGCGATCGAGACCAACAGCCGCAACGACGGCGCCGGCCGCGTCAATCAGGGCGAGGACTCTGCGCTTGTCCGCATTGAAGGCAGCATTCGCTCGATCGACGACATCAAGGCCATCGTGGTCGACGTCAGGGACGGCATTCCGACCAGGGTCAACGATGTTGCCAGCGTTCGGGTCGGTTCCCTGACGCGCTATGGTGCCGTCACGGTCGGTGGTCGCGGCGAAACGGTCGAAGGGCTTGTGCTCGGACTGCGCGGCGCCAATGCGGGTCAGCTCGTGCGCGACGTCCGCCAGCGCTTGCAGGAGCTGCAGCCAGCCCTGCCGAAGAACGTGACCATCAACGTGTTTTACGACAGGAGCCGGCTGGTCGGCCGTGCGGTTGAAACCGTCGTGCGGGCATTGGCGGAAGCCACGGTTCTGGTCGTCGTCCTCTTGCTGCTGTTTCTCGGCAACTGGCGTGCCTCGCTGGTGATCGCGCTTAGTCTGCCGCTCGCGATCATGATCGCGCTGATCGTCATGCGGATGGTCGGCATGTCGGCCAATCTGATGAGTCTGGGTGGCCTGGCGATCGCGATCGGCATGCTGATCGATGCCCTGGTCGTCGTCGTCGAAAATATCGTCGGCAATCTGAGCAAGAAACCGGAAGGCAAGACGGCCCCGCTGGTCCATATCGTGTTCCGCTCGGTGTGCGAAGTGTTGGAGCCGGTTTCGACGGGCGTGGTCATCATCATCATCGTTTTCGTGCCGCTGCTGGCGCTGCAGGGACTCGAGGGCAAGCTGTTCACGCCTGTGGCGCTCGCAATCATCTTTGCGCTCGCCGCCTCGCTGCTGCTGGCGCTCACGGTCATTCCCGTCGCGACCTCATTCCTGCTCAAGGCGGCCCCGCACCGCGAACCGTGGCTGATCCGGCTTGCTTCACGCGGCTACGCGCCTGCACTGGACTGGGCGCTGGCCAATGAGCGTAAGGTGATGGTTGCCGCGGTCGCGGCCCTCGTCGCAGCCGGCTTTGCCTACACCAACCTTGGCAAGACATTTATGCCGACCATGGACGAAGGCGACATCATCGTCAGCGTTGAAGCCATTCCGTCGGTCAATCTCGATCAGGCGAACGCGATCAATGCCAGGCTTCAGGCTGCCATTCTTGCGCGCGTGCCTGATGTCGCAGAAATCGTTGCCCGTACCGGGTCGGACGAACTCGGCCTCGATCCGATGGGGCTCAACCAGACCGACACGTTCCTGGTCCTGAAGCCGCCTGAAGAAAGAAAGACGCCCGACAAGGCCGCGCTGCTTCAGCAGCTCCGTCAGGTGCTCGCCGACTTTCCGGGACTGTCACTCGGGTTCACGCAACCGATCGATATGCGCGTTCAGGAGATGATCAGCGGTGTCCGCGGCGATGTTGCGGTGAAGATCTTCGGTCCTGACATCACGAAGCTCAATGAGATCGCAAGCAAGCTGTCGGCGATCCTGTCCGGGATCGATGGCGCCGAGGACGTGTATACCACGCTCAACGAAGGCGCGCAGTATTACACGGTCTCGGTAAACCGGCTGGAGGCGGGCCGTCTCGGTCTGGCCGTCGATACGATTGCCGCCTCGCTGCGCACCCAGATCGAGGGCCGGACCATCGGTACCGCCCTGGAGGAGGGGCGTCGCACCCCGATACTGCTGCGCGGGAGCGAGAAGACCCGCGAAGCGCCTACCTTGCTCGCCAACCTGCCGCTGACGCTCGCGTCCGGACAGCACGTCGCGCTCTCACAGGTCGCCCGCATTCACCGGGTTGACGGTCCCGTCAAGATCGACCGCGAGGACGGCGGTCGCATGAGCGTTGTTCGATCCAACGTCCGCGGTCGCGACATGGTGGGCTTCGTCCAGGCAGCGCAGCGGAAGGTGGCCACGGACCTCGTGCTGCCGCAGGGGTACCGGCTGACCTGGGGTGGCCAGTTCGAGAACCAGCAGCGCGCCGCCGCGCGCCTGTCGATCGTCGTCCCGGTCGCCATCGGATTCATCTTCGTTCTGCTCTTCACCACCTTCGGTTCGATCCGCCAGGCGCTGATGGTGCTGGTCAACATCCCCTTCGCGCTGATTGGCGGCGTGTTCGCGCTTGCCCTGACGGGTGAATATCTGTCGGTTCCGGCTTCGGTCGGATTCATCGCGCTGCTCGGCATCGCGGTGCTGAATGGCGTCGTGCTCGTCTCGTATTTCAATCAGTTGCGCGCTCATGGCGTGCCGGAGGCCCGTATTGTCGTGGAGGGCTCCAGGCGGCGGCTTCGGCCGGTGCTGATGACCGCGAGCATTACCGCGCTCGGGCTCGTGCCGCTGTTGTTTGCTTCCGGTCCCGGGTCGGAAATCCAGAAGCCGCTGGCGATCGTGGTGATCGGCGGATTGCTGTCGTCGACGCTTCTGACCCTGATCCTTCTACCAATCCTCTATCGTCGGTTCGGCGGCGTCGCGAAGGGGGCCAAATGACGGTTCAACCTGTTTGCCTGACGCTGATCGCGGCTCGCAAGCTACGGGAGGAGCTGTTCGACTATCTCGGCGAACAGCGCGATCTGGTATCGGGATTCACCGCGTCTGACGGGGCAGGCCACGGTCCGGCGGTACGGTTGCGCACCACGGCCGAGCAGGTCAAAGGTCACGCCGACGAGGTGCTGGTGCGAATAATCCTGGAACAGCAGGACGCGGTGGGATTGCTCGCTCGACTCAAGACGGCATTCGCGGGAGCCGGCCTCGTCTATTGGATCATGCCGGTGATGGAATTCGGCGCGATGGACGACGGTCGGGACCAGGCTGAAGGCTGAGCTAACTTAGCAGCTCATTCCTTCAGTCCAGATACGGCGCCACGACTTCCCGTGTTTCCTTGCTCGGCACCACGGGGACGATCTCGAACGTCATGCCGAGGTCGCGGTTGTTGGCCAGCACCCATTGCTGCAGCAGGCGCAGATCGTCGCATTCCATCAACTGGAAGCAGCGGTCGAAATTGGGTTCGATCCAGCTGCCGACATAGGTCAGGCCTTCCGGGAATGTGATGCCGGGATCACGCACGCGCCTGTAGACCGGGATCGGGTCCTGGTTCTTGAAGCGCTCGATCACCATGAACAGCATCGTTGACCTCCTGGTGTCGGCGCCGGTTCAGCCCTTCTTCAGGAAAATGTAATCTGCCGCGTAGGGGACGCTCTCATAAGCACCTGCCTTGTAGCAGGCTCCCGTCAGCTTTCCACCTACCGTGTTGATCCGCTGCACGGTCGTTGCCGCGCTGAGCACGCCGTTGCCGCGCTTCGACGTCACGGTGAGTTTCAGCCAGGGAATGTCCATGGCGACGGAGCCCGGCGATGTCCCGGCGACCTGGGCGACGACGGCGCTGCCGTCGCTGACTTCCCAGCTCGGGCCGGCGTAATGCCGGCCGACCGTCTTGCCGTCCTGGAACAGCGTCGCGATCGGCTCGCGAAAGGTCCAGCTGAGCGCGCCGTCCGTGCTCTTGCATTCGTAGACCTGTGCGCCTTCGGCATGCAGCTTGAGAATGGCCGTTTCACCCGGGGCGGCGATGGCGTCGGGAAGGGCGGTCTGCGCGGCCGCAGTCGCGAGCGAGCCGACAAGGAAAACGGCAGTCAGTACGGCATTCTCGAATAGGGCATTCTTCAATAGGGACTTCTTGGGGGACGACACCTTGGTAGCTCCGTCGTTGGGTCTTTGGGCAATGCGAGCCAGCGGGCCGCGCTAACGCGTCCGATGACAGGCGCCGAACAATCCATCGAGCCCCCAGCGGAGATGGATTGTTCGTCGTTCTGTCCCCTTGCGCAAACGCTTCGCGTTCGTCGCTGGCATGGATGTGGAGAGAGACGTGAAGGGCGGCTTACGCCGCCATCGTCTTTTCGAGGTTCTCCGCGACCTTGTCGAGGAAGCCGGTGGTGGAGAGCCAGCGCTGCTCCGCGCCGACCAGGAGCGCGAGATCCTTGGTCATGTAGCCGGACTCGACGGTCGCGACGCAGACCTTCTCCAGCGTATCGGCGAACTTCGCGAGCTGCGGGTTGTTGTCGAGCTTGGCGCGATGCGACAGGCCGCGGGTCCAGGCGAAGATCGACGCGATCGAATTGGTCGAGGTCTCCTTGCCCTTCTGGTGTTCGCGGTAGTGGCGGGTCACCGTGCCGTGCGCGGCTTCGGCTTCGACGGTGGCGCCGTCCGGCGTCATCAGCACCGAGGTCATCAGGCCGAGCGAACCATAGCCCTGCGCCACGGTGTCCGACTGCACGTCGCCATCGTAATTCTTGCAGGCCCAGACGTAGCCGCCGGACCACTTCATGGCCGCGGCCACCATGTCGTCGATCAGGCGATGTTCGTAGGTGATCTTCTTGGCGTCGAACTTCGCCTTGAACTCCTTGTCGAAGATGTCCTGGAAGATGTCCTTGAAGCGCCCGTCATAGACCTTGAGGATGGTGTTCTTGGTCGAGAGATAGACCGAATAGTTCTTCGCCAGGCCCATGTTCAGCGAAGCGCGGGCAAAGTCGGCGATGGAATCGTCGAGATTGTACATCGACATCGCGATGCCGGCGCCGGGAGCCTTGAAGACTTCGCGCTCGATCACGGTGCCGTCCTCGCCGACGAATTTCATCGACAGCGTGCCCTTGCCGGGGAACTTGATGTCGGTGGCGCGATACTGGTCGCCATAGGCGTGGCGGCCGATGATGATCGGCTTGGTCCAGCCGGGAACGAGGCGCGGCACATTGCTGCAGATGATCGGTTCGCGGAACACGACGCCGCCGAGGATGTTGCGGATGGTGCCGTTCGGCGACTTCCACATTTCCTTCAGGTTGAATTCCTTCACCCGGGCTTCGTCGGGGGTGATGGTGGCGCATTTGACGCCGACGCCGACTTTCTTGATGGCGTTGGCCGCGTCGATCGTGACCTGGTCGTTGGTCTGGTCGCGGTATTCCATTCCGAGGTCAAAATACAGCAGCTCGACATCCAGGAACGGGGTGATCAGCTTGTCCTTGATGTACTGCCAGATGATCCGGGTCATCTCGTCGCCATCGAGTTCGACGACGGGGTTGGACACCTTGATTTTTGCCATGTGGAAGGGGCCTTTTCTCGGAAAACCGCCGATGCGGGCGGCATGGAGTGATTATAAGCGGGCTATAGCACTGCAACCCGGCCGGCGAAAGCCAAGCCGCTATGCAGTTTTTGCCCATCCTTTAGATTAGATTGCCGCCCTTGTGAGCCGCCGGGTTAAGAACTGGAAAACCGCACCACAAGATTTCGGCAATGGGGTTCGCCGATCTCGCGAGCCCACGTTTCCATGCGATCCATTTCGGGCCGGAGGGCATCCAGGGCCGCCGGCTGCCAATGCGCCCTCATCTCGCCGAACGGCAGGGCTTCGGTTTCGGAATCGATGCCGACGAAGGGGAGCAGATCCGGGTCCCAATCGTCCAGTCTGGCCGCCCGGCGAGCCGCAACAATTTTGCGCGCACCTTCGATAAAGGTGAGCCTTCCCGCCAGCATGTCCAGCGCCGCGCCGAGAATGATCCGGCGGGCATTCAGGATATCGGATTCATTCCAGCTCATCGACGTATCCTCGCCGCCGGGATCCCCTCGACCGCCCCTCATATGAAAGACGGCACCTCGGGCCTTTGAAAAGGGCTCGAATAGGGGTGCTAACCCCACTATTTTGCTTGAGAAATTATCTCAATCAGGCAATCGAAGGCGGCCCCGCGGGGACCTGGTGGATCGCCGGTCATCGCCAGTCGACGCAGAAAGTGAACGCAGGAATGTCCGGCACCGACAAGACAAAGGCTGGTTTGGACTTAGCCGGACCCGTTGTGATCCTCGTCGAGCCGCAGCTCGGCGAGAACATCGGCATGGCCGCGCGCGCCATGGGAAATTTCGCGCTGTCGCGCCTGCGAATCGTCAAGCCGCGCGACGGCTGGCCGAACATCGCCGCCCAGCGGGCGGCGGCCGGGGCCGACCATATTCTGGATGGCGCGCAGTTATTCGATACCGTCGAGCAGGCGGTTGCCGACCTGACGCTGCTGTTCGCCACCACGGCCCGCGCCCACGACCAGGCCAAGCCGGTGGTCGGTCCCGAACGGGCGGCCGCCGAGATCGTCGCCCATGTCGGGGCCGGCGGCGGGGCCGGTATCCTGTTCGGGCGGGAGCGCTACGGCCTGCAGAACGAGGAGGTCGCGCTCGCCAACCGGATCATCACCTTTCCGGTCAATCCGGGCTTTGCCTCGCTGAACCTGGCGCAGGCGGTGCTGCTGGTGGGCTATGAGTGCTTCAAGCATTCGACCGGCGGTGACCTCCCGTTCACGATGCCGGAACGCTCCGAGCCGGCGTCGCAGCACCAGATGCAGGCGTTCTTCGACAATCTGGTCCGCGAACTCGACAAGGTCGAATTCTTGCGCCCGCGCGAGAAGCGCGAGACCATGCTGGTGAACCTGCGCAACATCTTTACGCGGATGGACCCGACCAAGCAGGACATGCACACGCTGCACGGCGTGGTGATGGCCATTGCCGAGGGCCGCAAGGGACCGGCCAAGGGCGGCGTGCTCGACGGCGACCAGGCGACGCGGCTGCGCGCGCTGCTGGCCGAGCACGGACAGGGGCCGGCCGTACCCGGCGACAGCTCGACCGTGCGGGGGCTGGCCCGGCTGTTGCGGCGTAACCCGACGGATGCCGAGCGGATCTTGTGGCAGGCGCTGACCCGCGACCGCCGCTTCGCCGGCCAGTTCAAGCGCCAGACGCCGGTGGGGCGCCATATTCCGGACTTCGTCTCCTTTGTGCACCGGCTGGCGATCGAGCTGGTCAACGCCAACGAGTCGGAAGCCATCGTCGCCGATCGCGCCGGGCGGAAGGCGTGGCTTGAGGCGCGCGACTATCGCGTGGTCGAAATGCGGGTCGGCGACGTCGAGGCCGATCTGGAGCAGGAACTCGCGCGACTTGCGGCGACGATTCCAGAAGCGACATAAAGCCCGCGATCACCATGCCACGTCTTCGGTGGCTCAACTAAAAATTGTGGCGTGACGTCAAACCTCCGGATATCTTCCCGTCGGGGTGCTTTGGGAGCTGAGGTGACGAAACGAGGTTGTGGCGCGTTCGCTGCTGCGGCGTTGATCGCGACGATAGGTATGTTGCCCGCATCGTTTTCGGCCGCTAACGCACAATTGCCGCTGCCGGCGAAATGCAACGCGGTCGGAAATTTCAGTGTGGACGATCGCATCGCAGGTTGCAGCGCCGTGATCGAATCGACGACAGGCATGCTGCAAAGCGTGATCGTTGCGCACTTTCGGCGCGCCATGTTCTATCTTCAAAAAGGCGAGGTGGACCTTGCCATTGCCGACTACAGTCGGATCATCGAACACAACCCGACCAACGTGAACGCCCGACTTGGCCGTGCATCTGCATACCGCCACAAGCGCGACGTCGATGCTGCGAACAGCGATTACGACAAGGCTGTCGAACTCGATCCAAAGAACGTTCACGCCTATCTGGGACGCGCTGGCGCTTACTTCTCCAATGGAGACATTGACGCCGCGATCGCGGACTACGGCCGGGTTCTTCAGATTCATCCCGAGAATGTCCAGGCTTATCTCGGCCGTGGCTTCACCTACAACGTCAAGGGCGAGTCGGACCGCGCTGTCGCTGACTGCAATCGAGCCATTGAAATCAGCCGGGAAAGAGGGGTCGGCCAATCCTGCCGAGCCCGCGTTTACATCAACAGCGGCAACGTTGAGCTGGCACTGGCCGAGTTCGATCAAGCCATCGAGCTCAATCCGAAAGATCCCCGGTTTTATTTTGACCGTTCGACAGCTCTTCGCATGAACGGCGAGTTCGATCGGGCACTATCCGCAATCGGGCAGGCGATCGAGCTTGCACCGAAAAACGCCTATTCCCATCGCTGGCGCGGAATCGTCCACTTCGAGGCCGGCCTCTGGTCAGAAGCGCTTCACGATTTCGTTCGGTCGAACGAACTCGATCAGAAGGATCCCTACACGCAGCTTTGGCTCGACCTCGCGCGGCGGAAGAACGGCCAACCGAGCCAGCTCGATGAGGCCACAGCGAGGATCGACATGTCGAAATGGCCCGCGCCGATCATCCGGCTGTTCCTCGGTGAGACGACTTTCGAGGGAGTGCTCAAGGCTGCGGAGGACGCCAGGCCGACCAAGACGGGATGGCAGGTCTGCGAGGCAAACTTCTATGCCGGCGAGCTGGCGTTGGGACAGGGCGGGACGGATGAGGCGATGCGGCTGCTGCGCCTCGCTGCAGATACCTGCCCGAGGCACTACCTGGAATGGTTCGCGGCCAGAGTCGAGCTTCGCAGGCTCAACAAAAAACCCTGATCGCCTTCGAGCCAGGCGGTATTGCCGTGGCCGGATTCACACCGCGACGAGTTGTTCAGCCGCACTCGTCCGTTTCGGCTTCCTTGCCCTGGAAGGCCCGAACAGCGAGCCTGCCGCAAGGCCGGCGGTATCCGCCACGCCCGGATCGCGCGACACCATCGCTGCGACGATGGCGCCGTCGATCAACAGCGCGAGTTGATGCGCCAGCATCTGCGGCTCGGCGGCGCCCATTTCGCTCGCCAGCTTTTCGATATGCGCCAGCACGACCTTCTTGTGCCGTAGCGCGATGTTGCGGAACGCCTTGGCGTCCTTGTCATGCTCGGCGACCGCGTTGATGAAGGGGCAGCCGTAGAAGCGCTCCTCGGCGAACCAGCGCTTCAGCGCCGGAAAGATCCGCTTCAGCTTTGCCTGCGCGTCACCGCCGCCTTCTTCCATCGCGCCGATGAACCATTCGCGCCACGCCTTGCCTTCGCTTTCCAGCACGGCGTTGACGAGGTTGGTCTTCGATCCGAACAGTTTGTAGAGCGTGGTCTTGGCGGTGCCGGCTTCGTCGATGATGGCGTCGATCCCGGTGGCGTTGATGCCGTTCTTGCAGAACAGGTGCGTTGCCGCGCTGAGCAGCCGCCCGCGCGCGGATTCCTCGTCGCCCGCGACGAACGCCTTCTTCTTCGAAACCGATCTGCCCATGCGCGCCAGTTAATCGAACCCAAGTGCAATCATCAAGCGCAATCATCAAGTCGCATGTTTGCGCGGAAAGTAATCGCACCTATGCGGCAATTGCTTCGCGCCTGTGCAGCGCGGCGCTGATCAATTTCCGGGCAGGCGCGGCTAAGCGGCGAGAGAGGTTCGGCTTTTGATTTCGGCCGGCTCTGGCACGCTTCATGCAGGAAACAGAACGTTCGGTATCCTACCGAGGGAGAGAAAAGATGACCGCGGTCGCTCAGAAAACGGTGCTAACAGGCTGCCTGGCGCCGATCGACAAAAATGGGCTGGAGCAGCTCATCATCAACGGCAAGGCCAATCCGAAGGTCATCAAGACCTTGAAGTGCAAGACGGTGGCGGAAGGCAAGTTCCGCCACGCCAACTATATCCGCAACCTCGCGCCCTATATCGTCGACGAGCCGCCGGGCCTGCTGGGCGACGACACAGCGCCCAATCCGTCGGAAGCCTCGCTGGCCGCGCTGGGCTCGTGCCTTGCGGTCGGTCTGCATGCCAACGCCGTGCACCGCGGCTGGATTGTCAACAAGCTCGAGCTCGAGCTCGAGGGCGACCTCAACATCACGGCGGTGTGGGGCACCGGCGACGTCAGTGAGAAGCCAGTCGGCTTCACGGACGTCCGCGTCAAGGTCGACATGGAATGCGAGGGCATTCCAAAGAGCGAGATCGATGCGCTGGTGACGCACGTCCAGAAATGGTCGCCGGTCGCCAACACCTTTACGCGGCCCGTGAATCTCGAAGTCACCGCGTAACGCAGCAACGCAGGGCAACGACGCCAGGCGAATACACTTGGTCATTGGGGTGTGGAGGGTTTGATGGGTTCACTGGCGGTATCCCGGCTCGTAAGCGACGAAACCCTTCCATCGGTGTCGATCGCCGACAAGGTCGCGGAGATCGCGCGCAAGGAACTCGCCCCCCACGCCCTGGCGATCGACGAAGGTACGCTCTACCCCGATGCATTGCTCCGAAAGCTCGGCGAGGCCGGTGCATGGGGCAGTCACCAGCCAGCGAATGGCGCAGCCGATCTGCGCTGCGCCATTCAATCGATCGCTTCCATCGGCGAAGTCTGCGGCGCCAGCGCCTTCATGGCGTGGTGCCAGAACACGCTGGTCTGGTACGCGTCGAACTCGGACAATCCAGCACTCGTCGCCAAATTCGCCGACAAGTTTGCCAGCGGCGAAATTCTCGGCGGCACCGGGCTGTCGAACCCGATGAAGAGTTTTTTCGGCATCGAAAAACTCAAGCTGAAAGGGCGCAAGGTCGAGGGCGGTTATGTCGTGCGCGGCGCGCTGCCCTGGGTGTCCAATCTCGGCGCGGACCATTACTTCGGCACCATCTTTGAGCGCGAGGATGAGGGCGGCGGCATCGTGATGTTTTTGGCCGACTGCGCCGATCCCGCGATCACCCTGCAGCCCTGCAAGCCGTTCCTCGCGATGGACGGCACCGGCACTTACGGCGTGCAGTTCCGCGACGTGTTCGTGCCGGATGAATTGATCCTGGCCGAGCCGGCTGGACCGTTCGTCAAGAAGATCCGCGCCGGCTTCATCCTGCTGCAGGCCGGCATGGCGCTCGGCCTGATCAAGGATTGCATCCAGATCATGGACGAGGTCGACGCGCCGCTCGGCCACGTCAACCGTTATCTGCCGCAGCAGCCGGTGCAGTTCCGCGAACTCCATTCCGAATTCGAGAAGGAGGCGATGGCGCTGGCGTGCGATCCCTACAATGCCGACGACAGCTATTGGCGGCGCGTCGTGGCGCTGCGGCTGCGGGCCGGTGACGCCAGCGTCGCGGCGGCGCATGCCGCGATGCTCCACTGCGGCGCGCGCGGCTACCTGAAGGGCCACCGCGCGCAACGCCGGCTGCGCGAGGCCTATTTCGTCGCCATCGTCACGCCCGCCACCAAACAGCTTCGCAAGATGCTGGCCGGCGACGAGCGATAGAGGGATTTCCGTTTCGACCCAACCCGCAACCACCTGAACAGGAGAGGCCTGCCATGACGGACGTTCTGATTACTGCCGGCGAACTCGCGGAATTCCTCACAAAAGAGCCGTGTGTCATCATCGATACCCGCAATCCCGACGCCTACGGCGCGGGCCATCTTCCCGGCGCCGTCAACGTCCATGAGATCTTCACGTATCTGGCGACTTCGACGCCCGAGGGCATGGCGGAGTTGAAGACGAAATTCGCCGACGCGTTCGGCGCCGCCGGACTTTCCGGCAAGGAGACCGCCGTCATTTATGAGCAGTCGATGAATTCCGGTTTCGGCCAATCCTGCCGCGGCTATTATCTGCTGACCATGCTGGGCTATCCCAAGGTCAAGGTGCTGCATGGCGGCTACGACGCCTGGACGGCGGCGGGCCTGCCGGTCACCACCGACGTGCCGTCGCCGGCGAAGGCTTCGTTCACGGTGGTGCCGGAAGCCGGCGATATCCTGATCGACGCAAAAACCATGCTCGCCGCGGTCGGCAAGCCCGGCATCGCGCTGCTCGACGTGCGCGACATCGACGAGTGGATCGGCGAGAGTTCGTCGCCGTACGGGAAGGATTTCTGCCCACGCAAGGGACGGATTCCCGGCGCGGTGTGGCTGGAATGGTATCGCATGATGAAGCCGACGGCCGAGGGGCCGCGCTTCAAGTCCAAGAACGAGATCCTGGCGGAGTGCGCCACCGTCGGCATCACGCCAAGCACGACCGTCTATCTCTACTGCTTCAAGGGCGCGCGCGCCTCGAACACGTTCCTCGCGCTGAAGAATGCCGGTGTGAAGGACGTGCGGATGTATTTCGGCTCGTGGAACGAATGGTCACGCGATCCCTCGCTGCCGATCGAGGAGGGGCTGCCGATCGAGGCCGAACTGACCACCAAGGCGGCGTAAGCTGCGCTCGATTCTGCTGCAGTCCGATCCGCCTGGGCGGACTGCAGCCGAATGGCACTCAACGCCGCGATATTTGCAGCTCGATGAGTGCCATTCTTTGTAACGCTGATGGATCTCTTTCGCCTTCCTTGGCCGAGCGCAGAATCGATTCAGCGATAGCTTGCACGTGTGACGTGCTGACCGGCTCTGGCAGCGAAGCGACGGCGGCCTCGAGAGCGATTTGCATCAGCGTTATCGTTTCAGGCGGAAACGATGCGTTCGAAAAGTCTTTCATTGCTGACCAAACTTCATTGACGGGCTATCCCGTTGCTGGAAGCGCAAGGCTCTTGCCACAATGGAAAGACCCTTGCTGAACAATCGACCTACACATGAACAACTAGGCGTGAATCGGTAGGTTCCATTGGTTCCGCCGCTCGACGTTGGCGCTGGTGCTTTATTTACGCAACAACAACGTCTCGCCGCCCTGCCAAGCTACGTTTCCCTCTGCCTTGCGCGGTCCAAAGCTGCGGTTGCGGTGGATATAATCGTTCGTCTGCTGGAACGGCTGGTCGCCGAGAGTGTTGTTGATCGACCTCCAGGAAAAAGTCGGTTCAAGATGGCCGCAGCGTGCATTGGCACGCAGGCGAAATTTTCATGTTCAACTTCAGCCACATCTCGTTCGTTTCTCCCTCGGCTCCAGCTTGGGGAAACGCAATGAGCAGCAATGCTGTTCCCGTCGTGCTGGTTGTGGAGGATGATTGGCTCCTCAGGCTGATCGCGGTCGAGGTGGTAGAAGAAGCGGGCTTTGTTGCAGTCGAGGCGGCGAACGCCGACGAGGCCATTCTGGTACTGGAATCCCGAGCCGACATCGCCGTGATTTTTACGGATGTCGATATGCCGGGAACGATGGACGGACTAAAGCTGTCTCACGCCGTCCGGCATCGGTGGCCGCCCATCAAGATCATCATCGTTTCCGGTAAAACCCGTTTGAATGATGCGGATATGCCGTCGGAGACGCGCTTCTTTTCGAAGCCCTATTCTGTGCCTGGCATGATCAGCGAGTTGCGGTCGTTGGTTGCTCCGCCCTCAAGCCAGGAAACCGCACCCTGAAAGTGCACCCGGCGCCGCCAGATTACAAATGTACTTCTGGCGCAGTGATCAGTTTCCTAACCGAGGAGCGTTCTTTGATCTTGAAATTAGCCTTCGCAACATTTCTCAGTGCAGTTTTCATTGCGCAGTGCAAAGCCGACTGCCAGATCGCCGACGCTGGTCTTGAAGAGGCCATTCTGCAAAATCCCCGGCTCCACGGTCCGGCCAATAGTCAATCGGTCCGCGATTTGCGGAGTCTCAGAGACGCTGCGTTTACCCTTCGGGCTTACGGGCGTCATGATGATTGCGAGCGGCTGTTGGCAAACATCCGCGAACTGATCGCCGGTCCCCCCATGGGCTCTCTGGGAGACAACGACGAGGATGAAGCAGAGAAGCAGACCAGCGCTAGCGAACCCAAAGTTCAGCGCGGGGCTGCTTTGGGAACCCGGGGCAACAGGGATGCAAAACCCCTGATCCAAATCAGCGAGCTGGCTCCGGGCTTGAGATCAGATGAAATCGTAGGCGCGGAAGTTCGAAGCTCGGATGACAAGATCGTGGGCGAGGTCAGGAATATTGTGTTCGGCACCAGGGATGGCCGGGACTATGTCATCGTAGCTTCCGGTGGATTCTTTACAGCAGGGAAAGACAGCCTCGTTGTACCGCTCAAGTTGATGAAGGTCTCACAGGACAGGTCAAGCTTCTATCTCCTCGTTACCAAGGAAGCGGTGACGGCCATACCTGTCATGGCCGACCAGCAATACAACTGGCTGACGGACGAAAAGTGGCGCGCCAGAAACGACCAGTTGTTCAAGCAGCCGTGACGTCGCCAGGTCTCTGCGCTTTTACTGCCGACAGCTACTTCGTACTCGCCCTCGCTGCACGAAAGGGATTCATCCTTGCCCATAGCAACATTATTAGAGGAGCGATGGTCAGCAAAGCAGGTCTTGCTTGCATTGGAAGCCGGTGGTGTTGCGCTTTGGACCTGGAACGTGGACACCGACCGCTTCACGATGGATGATGGGGCCTTCGAACTTTGGGCGGTGCCGGCTAGCGAGACCGTGACATTTGAAGAGCTTTCCAGCAAAATTCACCCGGCCGACCGGGACCGGGTCAAGGCTGCGTTTAACGCAACGCGAAGTATCCATGGCCCTTACGAGATTGATTTTCGGATCATGATTGAGAAGGAGGTTCGTTGGATATCGGCACGTGGCCAGGGAAGCGATGCCGGGATTGTCGGACGGATCATGCTGGGAATATTCCTGGATGTCACCGGCCGGAAGCAGGTCGAGGAGGCCAATGAGCTCCTTGCAGGCGAGATGAGCCACCGCGTTAAAAACTTGCTGGCGATCGCTGCGGGTTTGGCGGCTCTCACGTCACGGTCCACTGAAACCGCTTCGGATATGGTTCGTGAACTCACGCAACGCCTGACTGCTCTTGGACGGGCTCACGATCTCGTCCGTCCGCTTCCCGGCGAAGAGAAGAAAGACGCCCTGTTGGGAGATTTGATCTCCGTGTTGCTGGCACCTTACGATGATATGGGCGCGTTTAGCGGTCGGGTGAGGGTATCCGTGCCGCGTATGGCCGTCAGCGAGGCGTCTGCAACGACCCTTGCTTTGGTGATTCACGAACTGGCCACAAACTCCCTGAAATACGGTGCGCTCTCGTCGTCGGCCGGTACTCTCGACATATCCAGCGCGCCTCATCCTACGGAAGTGGTCCTGGTATGGACCGAACGAGGGGGGCCCTCGGTTAACGCGCCGAGCGGAAGTGTCGGGTTCGGCAGCAAATTGATCAATCGGGCTGTCGGAACACAGCTTGGGGGCACCATTTCTCGGGAATGGGTCGCGGAGGGACTGGTTGTGGCGCTGACGGTTCAGAAGGAGCGCCTGTCGCACTGAGGTTCATGCCACTCGCGAACTGAAGGGAGCCGCGCTCCTCGCCTGCGGCGTTCCCCAGTCCGCGGCGGTCATGCCGACGCCGCCAATGTCCGACGAACGGCAGGACCGTCCGTGAGCGAATGTCGCTCCATCGGTGGCAGCCGATCGAGGAGCGGGCCCCCGATGGAGGGAGTTCACCGCCAATAACGAGCAGGCTGGCGGTGAATCTGTAGACCTGCGGTCATCAGGCGGTGTCAACCGAACGCTCAGGCTGCGGCTCGTCCCTTGGTCAGCCGCGACAGCCAGCTCAGATATTGTTCGCGAAGCTCGCCCTCGGCCCGTAGTTCGAGGTTCGCGACATTGGAGGTCCCGCCACGAACGACAAAGGCAAGCGGCCGCGACAAGCCCTCGATCTGAATCGTTCCGGCGGTGTTGACGGCAAGGCCCAAAACACCCGAGATTCTTGCCCCGCCTCCAGAGATGTCCAGCACCCGGGAGGAAGCCTTCTTGCCTGCGGCTTCGACCGTGGCCGCAAGGTCAACGCCATAGCGCGCCGAAGCGCGCCGATCGGTATCCTCAGACGAACTCCGCACCACCTTCACCAGTATCGTCCGTAGGGCGGCAACCGAGTCGGCCGCCCCGGAGATGGTCTCCCGAACCTCGGTCGCCCGATCGTTCAATTGTGCGGCGTCGTGGCTGACGTTTGCGATCTTGGACGTTACTTCGCGGTTCGAATGGGCCGACTGTTCGATGCTTCTTGCGATTTCCTGCGTGGCCGCCTGCTGCTGCTCGATGGCGGCGGCAATGGCGCTGGCAACTTCATCGACCTCGTTGATTTCGTTTCCGATGTGGCCAACGGCATCGGCGGTGGCTTGCGTGGCGATGCGAATGTCAGCTACCAGACGATTGATCTCCTCGGTCGAATTTGCCGTCTGGTGAGAAAGCGCTTTGACTTCCGAGGCGACAACCGCGAAGCCTCGGCCTGCCTCGCCGGCGCGCGCCGCTTCGATGGTCGCGTTCAGCGCAAGCAGATTGGTCTGGCTCGCGATGGATCCGATGTTGGAACTCATTTCGGCGACTTTCGATACCACATCCGACAGCGACTGGATGGTATCCTGGGCTTTCCTGCTGCTTTGAACGGCATGGCCGGCCACCGAACTTGCGCGGTGGATCTGGGTTCCGATTTCCCGGATCGAAGCAGACAGCTGCCCGGACGCCGCCGAAACGGTCTGGGAGTTTTCAAGGGCTTGCATGGCGGCGGCAGCAACCGCCTGGGAGTTTGACGAGAGATTGGATGCCAAGTCCGTTAATCCTGCGGCGACATTCGCCACCTCCCGGGTGGCCGCGCCAACGGATTCAACGGAGGTCCCGGTTTCGCGTTCGACGGTTTCGGCCATGCCGAGCAACGCGTTTCGCTTCATGACGGCAGCCTGCTCGGTTGCCTTTTCCTGCTCCGCCTGCAAACGGAGATTTTGCACCGCTGCCTGCTTGAATACCTCGACAGCCTGGGCCATCGATCCGATTTCATCCCGGCGGGCTACGGAGGGAACGTTGATATCCAACTCGCCGCCTGCAAGGCGTTTCATCACCGTCGTCATCCGCACAATCGGCCTGATGACGCCGAACGCAATGCCGAGTATGCCCAGCGCGAGGACCAGCACCACCACGGCGGATACCGCCACCACCATGGCATTGAATTTTGTATCCAATTGGGCAGCCGTTGTTTCCAGGGCCGCGTTGCCGTCAGTCGCCTTCTTCACGATGGTGTCGATGATGCCGCGATGCGTGGCGTAAACCGATTGCAGCTTCCTGTAGATTTCGGCGGCGGTGGGTTTCTTTGTCGCAATCGCCGGTAGCAGTTCGTTGTTTGTGATCTCCCAGAACTTCGCCACTTCGGCGTGGGATTTCTCGATCAAGAGCGACTTTAACACCGGGTCGAGATCCGATTTTCCCCAGAACTCGCGACGCTCGTCATAGTCCTTGCGCAGCTGGGCCAAACGCTCCGTTCGAGCCGAAACCGTGTCAGGTTCCTGCAAGGCAAGGGTCGCCTCCAGATAGGCTTCCAGCATGTAGGCTGGCGGCGGCAGGATGTCCGCGATCAGGTCGTTACCCGACTTGATCTGGCTATACAGCGGGCCTCCGACACGCAGCTGATTCAGCGCGTAGCCGCTGGTGAAGAAAACGGCGGCAAAGCCCAGCGCGGTGACGATACCGAAGAGGGAAATTGCATGGGAAACGGACAGGCGAAATTTCATGGCCGTGCTCCAAGATCATCTGCCCCTTGACGGCCATCAGGTCGGCGGGCTGGCTATGGGATTAAGTTTCGTTGTACGTCCCGGCGCATAACACGGCATTAAGTTGAGACTCCGTGATAACACGGGGGCGAGCCAACGGCCGCGGGCGAAGTGGTGCGATTGGCGTCTGTATCCTTGCATGCTCGGATCGAACGCTTTCGGCGTTGGCGCATCGGGGCAGGTCGTTGTGGAATCAACGGATTGTGGGGGGCAACCGAGTTCGACTTCTCTGGTATTTCTGAGGTCAGGAGCATATAATCACAGCGCAATTGGTGGTCGGGCGATGTCGATTTTTTCAAGCAGAGCAGGTTTCGCGCTGGTCCTGGCGATACTCTGTCTAGGCGGGCACACGGCCCACGCCCAGACAGGCCCCGTGGGCTACTGGATCCCGGGCTGGCCGATGAGTTTCGCGGGCGATCCGGCGGCCGACCAGAGTCCGAACGCGTATGGGAACTTTCCGAGCTTTGACTTCAGCGACCGCGCCGGCTCTTCCTACGCGCGCTACAACTTCTCGAACGGGCTTTTTGTCGGCAGCCAGCGCAACACCTTGGGTTTTGGCGGCCTCAGCCAGAGCGCCTTCGGCAGTTTCGGCTCGGTCTACAGTGAGGGCGTGCAGTTCGGCTACAGCCTGAAGAATGGCGGCGGGCCGCCGATCACGTTCTTTGCAGGCGTCGATACGCTGAAATACAATAGCGGTATCGGCAGCAGCGCGTTCGCGCCGTTCGATTCCAAATCCGGCACGCTGCCGGTTTCCAGCGCCTATGCCGGCGTCGAATTTCAGCCGATATCCAATCTCAGCCTGTCGCTCGGGGTCGGCGTCGTGCAGCAGACGGGCCGGATCGACAGCGAGATCAACTCGCTGCCGGGGGCGTCGTCGTTCTCGGTGGGCGGCCGCCGCTACTGACGACTACTCCGAAGGCTTGACGCCGAGATCACGCAGGATGCGAAGCATCACTTCGCTGTCGCGCTTGAAGATGCGGTTCGTCGTCTCGAAATCGGCCGGGGACGACAGGATGAAGTTGTTCAGCATCTGCCGGACCTTGGGGTCGGTTCCCGCCTCGATCAGCAGCGGTGAGAGCCGATCCACGATATCCTTTGGCGTGCCTGACGGCACCGCGAAGGTGGTGAAGGCGCGCAGGTCGTAGAAGTCGCCGACGGCGCCTTGTTCGATCATGGTCGGCGTGTCCGGATAGGGCGGCAGTCGGGTCCCGACCACGCCGATCAAGTTGCCCGTTCCTGCCTGGATGACGGGCGCTGCCGCGGCATAGCTTCCGGCCGCGCCGTCCAGGGTCTGTCCGGCGACGTCATTCCACATCGGCGCCTCGCCGCGGTACTGGATGACCTGAACCTTGATGCCGTACTGCTTCGCCACCGTCTCGATCAGGACGTGCGGCGTCGAACCCACGCCGTACGATCCCCAGTTCAGGCTGCCGACCTTGTTGGCGTAGTCGATGAACTCGCGAAGGTTCGTGGCTCCCGTCTTTTTCGCCGCCACGACAGGACCCCCGGCGCCGCTGACCATCGTCAGATAGACAAAATCCTTTTCCGGATCGTAGGGAAGGTCTTTCACTGTGACGCGGTTCTGGATCAGCGACGACGAGATCGTGCACAGGATGGTGGTGCCGTCGGGTTCTGCGCGTTTGGCATCCGACACCCCGATGACGCCGCCGGCACCGCCCTTGTTTTCGACGACGACCGGTTTTCCCACCTGCCGTGCGAGGTAGTCGCCGAACGCCCGCGCGATGCCGTCAGTCTGGCCGCCGGCTGGATAGGGCACCACGATACGAATCGATTTTGCCGGCCATGCGGGTTGCGCCTCGGTCCTAATGGACGGCGCGCACAACAGCGCGGCCGACCCCGTCACGAACGTTCGCCGTGTCAGCTTGTTCATTTTCCTGCCCTTGGTACTTTTTGTTGTTTGGGCATCAACCGTAGCGCAGAACGTGCCGTCTCGCGGTGTGGCACTGTGTCCGCGACGGATCAGGTGACTTCCGTCTCGCGGAAAACGCAGAAAGATTCGCGACCAGCCTCAGACGGCTTCGGTCCAGCTTTCCGAGAACGCCAATGCCGACGTCGAGAATGGCCGTCCTTCACGTTCCCGCGCCCAGGATCGCCCCGCAGCCTCGACGCCGTTGCGGACAAGGCGGGTACCGAGCGCCGGGATCAGCACGGTGCACACGCCGTAGCGCCGGTCGGGAATCTGGTTCGGCTGCGAGTGGATCAGCAGCGGCTCGCCGATATCGAACCAGGTCAGCGAGATGTCTTCGCCGTGCGATTTGACGTGCTCGGTCCAGAAGTAGCGCGGATCGCCGGTCTTGGAGAATTGCGCATCCGCACAGGGGATCGTCGTGTCCGATAGCTCGGCATTGAGCATGCCCTGAACGGTCGACTGCAGCCACCGCGCCATCGCGATATTGTCGGAGTAGATGCGCCAGCGCTGTTCCGTCAACTCGCTCTTCAGGTAGAGAACGTGGCCGGGACCGGCCGGCGAAAAGATGATCCGCCAATAGCTCGCTTCCGTCGAGTTCGGCTCACCGTCCTTGTGGCTCAGGCGGATAAAAGGGTTTTCGCCGGTCAGGATCGTCTTGTTGGGATCAGCAATGCTCATCGGTATTGGTCCTCTCTTGGTGTAGAAGTCGTCGATCGGCGGTTCCTTCATCTGGCGACTGCCTTGGTCGCGTCGCACCATTAACCCTGTCAGCCAGACTTGATCCCACAGCTCTGCCAGACTTGATCCCGCACCGCTACCTGGAATAGCCTATCTCGATAGTTGAAGTAATATTTCATGGTCGGGAGTGCGTGCGTATGTCGAACGTCGAGGATTCCGTCCGCTCGTTTTATGACACGAAGGGCTGGAGCGGCGGTGAAGATGCGCTATTCCGCCAATTCAGGCCCGCTTATCGCGAGTACCACGGCAGCACGACCGAGCGGACGATCGGATGCTTTGCTGGCAAGCACGGCTCGCTTCTTGTTGTCGGCGGCGGGGATCTGCCTCAAAGCCATGTCTCCATCGCAACCCAGTTCGAGCAGGCCGCGTGCGTGGATATCTCCAAGGCCGCGCTCGATATCTCGGAAACAAAGCTGCCGAAGGCGCGGAAGATTCTCGGATCGATTTGCGACCTCCACGAGGAAGCGAGCTCGCAGTTCGACTGCATCTTCGCTGCCCACGTCATCTACCATATCGACGCGCAGATGCAGGAGAAGGCCGTCCGCGAGATGATTCGGCTGGTGAAGCCGGGCGGTCGCATCGTGATCCTCTACAGCAATCCGAAGTCACCGATCAGATTCGCTGCGGGTGCGCTCCATCGCTTGCGGAAGATGTTTACCCCCAAGCGTGCGGTCGAGGAATCCGGCCTTTACTTCTCCCCTCATCCGCTGGGGTGGTGGCAACAGTTTGAGTCCGACTGCAAAGTCTCGATGCTCCCGTGGGATGTCATCGGCAGTTATGAGGAGCGCACGCTGATCTGGAGCGACCTGATGGCGTCTGCCTTCTACCGGGCAGCTGGACTCGTCGAGCGTGCGGCGCCGAGCCTCGCTGTCAAGCTTTGGCAGTATCCGATCGTTGTGTTGGACAAGCGCTAGAAATCCGGGAACCCACGCCTTGAACCCACGCCTCGGGGCGTGTCGAGCCTGGACGCCGCTGCAATCCATCATGTCAACTTTCCTGCCGGCTTTCATTGCGGTAACCGACCGCACTTGTCCAACACCGCCCATGCCTTTGTCGGGACGGGGCCGAATGCGCTGTGCTGGACTTCTTGGGTCATGGCCACGCCTGACCGCGCGCATTGGCGATCCCGAGCGCCTTGAGGCGTGAGGCCAATGTGGTCGGCTTGATGTCGAGCATCTCGGCGGCGCCGCCGGGGCCGAACACTTTGCCGGCGCAGGCCGCAAGCGCCGCCTCGATGTTGGCGCGTTCGTGGGCACGCATTTCGGACGCGGTCATGACGGCGGGGCGGCTGTCTGTTTTCACATGCGGCGCGCCGGAGGAGGGGGGCGCGCCTGACACGTCAGGCAGGTCGATGCGCAGCCGGCCGTTCTGCGCGAGGATCGCGGCGCGTTCGATCACGTTCTGCAGTTCGCGGACATTGCCCGGCCAGTCGTAACGCGACAGTTTGCGCGCATCCCCCTCGGACAGCCGCAGTTCGGATTTCAGCGCCTTGCTGGTCAGGAAGTGCTGCGCCAGCAGCGGAATGTCCTCGCGGCGTTCGCGCAGCGGCACGGACTCCACCGGAAACACGTTGAGGCGGAAATAGAGATCCTCGCGAAACCGGCCGCGCTGCACTTCCTGCTTGAGGTCGCGGTTGGTGGCGGCGATCAGGCGCACATCGACCGCGCGGGTGCGCTCTTCGCCGACGCGTTCGAAATTGCCCTCCTGCAGCACGCGCAACAGCTTGCCTTGCAGTTCGAGCGGGATCTCGCCGACCTCGTCGAGGAAGAGCGTGCCGCCGTTGGCGAGTTCGAAGCGGCCGATGCGGTCGCGCATCGCGCCGGTGAAGGCGCCGCGGACGTGGCCGAAGAACTCACTCTCGAACAGTTCGCGCGGGATCGCCGCGCAGTTGACGCGGATCAGCGGCCGGTCGCGGCGGCTGCTGGCCTCGTGGATGGCGCGCGCGATCAATTCCTTGCCGGTGCCGGACTCGCCCGTGATCATCACGGCTGCCGAGGTCGGCGCCACCAGCTTGACCTGGCGCAGCGTGGTCTGGATCGCCTCGCTCTGGCCGATGATGCCGCGCGGATTGGTCTCGATGCGGATTTCTTCCTGCAGATAGGCGTTTTCCAGCTCCAGCCGCTCGCGCAGGCGGTCGACTTCGGCGAGCGCCGCGTGCAGCTTTTCGTCGGCCTCGCGGCGCTGGCTGACGTCGCGAAACACGATCACCGCGCCGACCACCACGCCACGGTCACGAATGGGCGTCGACGTATATTCGACCCAGACCGGGGTGCCGTCCTTGCGCCAGAACACCTCGCCATCAACCTGATGCACCGCGCCGTCGCGAAACGCCGCATAGATCGGGCAGTCATGATCCGGGTAGTGCCGTCCGTCATGATGGGTGTGATGAACGATCGGGTGGATGGCCTTGCCGACGAGTTCTTCCGCGCTCCAGCCCAGCATGCGCTCGGCGGCGGGATTGACGAAGGTGGTCTTTCCTTCCGCGTTCACGCCGTAGATGCCTTCGCCGGCAGCGCGCAGGATCAGCTGGTTTTCCCGTTCGATATCCTGGAACACGCGCTCGACCCGCTGCCAGGTCGCGATGCCGCCGCGCATGTGGTCTTCGGCGGCCGCATCGACATAGCGGCGGCGGCGGGCATCGAGGTCGCTCATGGTGAGCAGCACCAGCGCGCGGTCGTCGCCGGGCAGTACGGTGCCGGCATATTCGAGCCTGAGGGGTTGCCCGGTGGCATGACGCGGGGTCAGCGCGTTGGTCCAGTATGCGCCCTTGTCGAGCACGGCCTGCGTGAACACGATCAGCGCCGGCAACTGCCCGCTATGCAGCGCGCTGACCTTGGTCTGTCGCAGCAGCGCCCGGTCATAGCCGAGCAGAGTGCAGGCGGCCGGATTGGCGTCGAGGATCAGGTCGGCGTGGGGATCGAGCAGCAACATGGGCTCGATGCCAAATTCGAAGGCGGCAGCGCGGAGGCCCGCGTCGTGCGTTTCGGCCGTCGAACGCAACGCCAGATCCATTGGGTCACTCCGAAAAATCGTAATTCAACTACGAATTCTCGTTTATCACGAAATCTCGTGCTGGCCAATAAGGGCCCAAATCCCTGCGGCATCAGCGTAATCGCCGAAGAAACGGGCTGGCATGTGCCTTGCTTAATTACGGAGCAGCACCGGTGCAGGAGGCCTCATGTCTACCTTCGATAACCCATTCGATCCCAATCGCCGTCTTCGCGCGGGCGGCTGTTCGTGCGGCCAGCATGTCAGCGAAGCCGAACACGAACAGGCCGCGCTGGCGCTGCGCTGCGAGCCCGCGGCGAGCGAAGAGAAGCGCTACGAGGGCGTGGTCGCGTCCGCCGTGATGCGGGCGATGTTTCCGAAGGATGTGGCGCGGCGCGCCTTCCTGAAATCGGTCGGCGCCTCGACGGCGCTGGCCGCGATCTCGCAATTCTTCCCGCTGCAGACCGCGACCGAATTGTTCGCGCAAGGCGGCGCGCCCGAGAAGAAAGACCTCAAGGTCGGCTTCATCCCGATCACCTGCGCGACGCCGATCATCATGGCGCATCCGCTCGGCTTCTATTCCAAGCACGGCCTCAACGTCGAAGTGGTGAAGACCGCCGGCTGGGCGGTCATTCGCGACAAGACCATCAACAAGGAATACGACGCCGCGCACATGCTGGCGCCGATGCCGCTCGCGATTTCGCTGGGGCTGGGCGCCAATCCGATTCCCTTCACGGTGCCGGCGATCGAGAACATCAACGGGCAGGGCATCACGCTTGCCATGAAGCACAAGGACAAGCGCGATCCGAAGGACTGGAAGGGCATGAAGCTCGCCATTCCGTTCGACTATTCGATGCATAATTACCTGCTGCGCTATTATCTGGCCGAGCACGGCATCGACCCCGATACCGACGTGCAGCTCCGCTCGGTGCCGCCGCCGGAGATGGTCGCCAATCTGCGCGCCGACAACATCGACGGCTTCCTTGCGCCCGACAACATCTGCCAGCGCGCGATCTATGACGGCGTCGGCTTCATGCACATCCTGTCCAAGGAAATCTGGGACGGCCATCCCTGCTGCAGTTTTGCCGCCAGCCGCGAGTTCATCACCAGCTCGCCGAACAGCTTTGCGGCGCTGACGCGGGCGATCGTGGACGCCACGGCCTATGCGTCGAAGGCGGAAAACCGCAAGCAGATTGCGGAGGCGATCGCGCCCGCGAACTACATCAACGCGCCGGTGACCGTGCTGGAGCAGGTGCTGACCGGCACCTATGCCGACGGCCTCGGCGGCGTGAAGACCGATGCCAAGCGCGTCGATTTCGATCCGTTCCCCTGGCAGTCGTTTGCGGTGTGGATGCTGACCCAGATGAAGCGCTGGGGCCAGATCAAGGGCGATGTCGACTACAAGGCGGTGGCGGAGCAGGTCTATCTCGCGACCGATACGAAAAAAGTCATGGCCGAGATGGGGCTGACGCCGCCGGCGACGGCGTACAAATCCTTTTCGGTGATGGGCAAGACGTTCGATCCGGCGAAGCCGGAGGACTATCTGGCGAGCTTCAAGATCAGGAAGGCGTCGTGAGGGCAGCGGCGCAACTGACCGCGTCGTCCCGGCGAACGCCGGGACCCATACTCCGCGGCGGAAATAATAAAGCAAGGTCTCTGACATCGTGCCTGAACGAGAAGGCACGGCGTATGGGTCCCCGCCTTCGCGGGGACGACGTGGGGAGAGGCTGTCGGCCATGACCTTCTCCCTTCGCTTCCGCGCCGCTGTGGTCTCGATCGCATTGCTCGCGGCATTCCTCGGCATCTGGCATCTTGCGACCCGCAGCACCGGCACGACCACCACCATGTCGCCGGAATACGCAAAACTGATGGGGCTGACGGCAACGCAGGGCAAGTCGGCGATGCCGGGCCCGCTCGATGTCGGCGCCAAACTGTGGGAGCATCTCAGGCAGCCGTTCTACGACAAGGGGCCGAACGACAAGGGGCTCGGCATCCAGCTCGGCTATTCGATCGGCCGTGTCGGCCTCGGTTATCTGCTGGCGGTGATCGTCGCGATCCCGCTCGGCTTCCTGATCGGCATGTCGCCGTTGATCAGCAAGGCGCTGGATCCGTTCATTCAGGTGCTGAAGCCGATCTCGCCGCTGGCCTGGATGCCGCTGGCGCTCTACACCATCAAGGATTCCAGCATATCGGCGATCTTCGTGATCTTCATCTGCTCGGTGTGGCCGATGCTGCTCAACACCGCGTTCGGAGTAGCTGCCGTCCGCAAGGAGTGGATCAACGTCGCACGCACGTTGGAAGTCGGCACCATCAGGCGCGCCTTCACGGTAATCCTGCCGGCGGCGGCGCCGACGATCCTGACCGGCATGCGGATATCGATCGGCATCGCCTGGCTCGTGATCGTCGCTGCCGAAATGCTCGTGGGCGGCACCGGCATCGGCTACTTCGTCTGGAACGAGTGGAACAACCTTTCAATTACCAATGTCATCATTGCGATTCTCCTGATCGGCGTGGTCGGCATGCTGCTCGACCAGATCCTCGCGCGGTTCACGCGCATGGTCACGTTCCCGGAATGACTGTGATGACCGACAAATTCATTTCCATCGAAGGCATCGCGCGGCGTTATCCCGGCGCGGATGGTGCCCCCATCACCGTGTTCGAGAACCTCTGGCTGTCGATGGGACGCGGCGAATTCGGCTGCGTGATCGGGCATTCCGGCTGCGGCAAGACCACAGTGCTGAACATTCTGGCCGGGCTCGACGAGCCGACCGAGGGCGCCGTCATCGTCGACGGGCAGGCCATCGAAGGCACCAGCCTCGACCGCGCCGTGATCTTCCAGAGCCATGCGCTGCTGCCGTGGCGCACCGTGCTCGGCAACGTCGCCTATGCCGTCACCTCGAAGTGGCGCAAATGGGACCGCGCCAGGGTCAAGGCGCACGCGCAGAAGTTCATCGACCTCGTCGGGCTGACCGGCTCGGAGCACAAGCGCCCCTCGGAACTGTCGGGTGGCATGAAGCAGCGCGTCGGCATCGCGCGCGCGCTGTCGATCACGCCGAAGATCATGCTGATGGACGAGCCGTTCTCGGCGCTGGACGCGCTGACGCGCGGCACGCTGCAGGACGAGGTGCGCCGGATTTGTCTGGAGACTGGACAGACCGCGTTCATGATCACCCACGACGTGGATGAAGCGATCTATCTCGCCGACAAGATTTTTCTGATGACCAACGGCCCCGGCGCGGTGCTGGCGGAGATCGTGGAAAATCCGCTGCCAAAGGATCGCGGCCGCATCGATCTGCATCGCCATCCGCTTTATTACGCGCTGCGCAACCACATCGTCGATTTCCTGGTCAGCCGCAGCAAGACGTTTACGGCGACGACGCCGGATCATGATCCGCGTAACGTGCCGGTGGTGCGGCCCGGGTTGAGCGAACCGACCATCGTTGCGGCGCCGAGCCTGGTCGAAGCCACTTCAACGCAGAAGATCGCGCGCTAGATTTCAAAGGAGACCACCCATGAAACGCGAAGACCTCACCGAAAAGCTGCTCGACATCAAGCGCGAGAAGGGCTGGAGCTGGAAATATATCTGCGAAAAGATCGGCGGCTATTCGGAGGTGCTGATCGTCGGCGCCGTCATGGGCCAGATGAAACTGACAAAGCCGCAGGCGGCCAATGCCGGCGAACTGTTCGGGCTCTCCAAATCCGAAACCGCGATGCTGAACGAGATCCCGATGCGCGGCACCGGCACGCCGATGCCGCCGACCGATCCCCTGATCTACCGCTTCTACGAAATGGTGATGGTCAACGGCCCGGCGTGGAAGGCGCTGATCGAGGAGGAATTCGGCGACGGCATCATGTCGGCAATCGACTTCGACATGGCGATCGATCGCGTCGCCAACCCGAAGGGCGACCGGGTCAAGATCACGATGTCCGGCAAATTCCTGCCGTATAAATATTACGGCGCCAGCGGCAACGTGCCGGAGTACGGGTTCAAGGAGGAGTGATGGGGTAGGCGCGAATGGCAAATGGCGAATAGCGGTTCTCCCTATTCGCCACTCCCTATTCGCATTCACTTCACTTGAATGCAGCCCTGACCTCCTTCATCGGCGCCATCTCGCGCACGAAGGTGAACGCGCCGTGATCCTTCATCTCGCGGGCGCTCCGCATGAAGGCGGCAAGCGCGTAGCGCGCCATCGCGCCGCCGACGCTGATGCGCTTGACGCCGGCTTTCGAGAGCTGATCGAGCGTCAGCGTCGGGTCGGCAAAGCCCATCACCAGATTGAACGGCTTGCCGATGGATGACACCACCGCGCGGATGGTGTCGAGGTCGTAAAGGCCCGGCGAATACAGCACGTCGGCACCAGCCGCCTCGAACGCCTGCAGCCGCCTGACGGTATCGTCGAGATCCTTGCGGCCGTACAGGAAATTCTCTGCCCGCGCCGTCAACGTGAACGGGAAGGAGAGCGCGCGCGCCGCCTCGGCGGCGGCCTGTACGCGCTCGACCGCGAGCGAGAAATCGTAGATCGGCTCGCGCGGATTGCCGGTGAAATCCTCGATCGAACCGCCCACGCAGCCGGCCTCCGCCGCGCGCGCGATCGCCTTCGCCGCGGTCTTCGGATCGTCGGCGCCGCCATTCTCCAGATCGGCATTGACGGGCAGGTCGGTGGCGCCGGCAATCGTCCGGCAGTTCTCGATGATCGCATCGAGGCTGACGGTGGCGCTGCCCAGCGTGTTGGCAAGGCCAAGGCTCGTGGTCGCCAGCGCCTCGAACCCCATCGCAGCGAGCAATTTGGCCGTGCCGGCGTCCCAGGGATTGGGGATGATGAAAGCGCCGGCGCGCGCATGCAGCGCGCGGAAGGCTTCGGCTTTTTCTACCTGGGTTCGCATCGGCAATCTCCGCTTCGTGAATTGGACGGTCCTGGCTCGCGCCGAAGCTAGCGGGCTGGCTCCCATCAGCCAAATTTGTTATTTATCTATCCATCATCAGCTCTTTGCATGGACGGGACATGGACAGCGATGCGCTTCTCACCTTCCTGACCATTCATCGTCGCGGCGGCATTTCGAGCGCGGCAAAGGCGTTGCACCGCTCGCAACCGGCGATCTCGCGGCGTATTGCGCTGCTGGAGCAGGAACTCGGCGTGCCGCTGTTCGAGCGGATTGCGGGGCGCACGATGCTGAGCGATGCGGGCCGGGTGATGGTGCCCTACGCCGAACGCGCGGTCGCCGCTACGCAGGATGCGGAGAATGCGGTCCGCGCGCTGGCACGGCCGAATTCAGGACCGGTTGCGCTCGCGGTGGTCGGCACGCTGGCCGGCGGGCGGCTGTCGACGATTCTAAAACGCTTCGCCGCCGAACATCCCGATGTCGAATTGAGCCTGCGTACCGCGACCAGCGCGGAGGTCAGCGATCTGATCCGGCGCGGCGAGGCGACCATCGGCCTGCGCTACGACCGCGACCGTTCGCGCGAACTCGATTGCGAGTTGCTGTTTGCCGAACGGTTGCAGGTGGTGTGTGCGCTCGATCATCCGCGTGCCGGCCGCCGTATCGCGAAGTTGGCCGAATTGAGAGGTGAACGCTGGATTGCGTTCCCCGCGGTGCCGGGCCGGCGCGAGATCACGGCTTCGCATGTGTTTGCGCTGTTTCAGACCCACGGACTCGGTGAAATCGACTGGACGCCGGTCGACAGCCTGACAGCACAGAAGCGCCTGGTCGAAGCCGGCCTCGGCATCGCGTTGTTGTCGGAGAGCAATTACGCGGAAGAACGGCGGCATAAGACGATCGCGACCATCGATGTCGGCGATCTGAAGGCAAGCGATGACGTCGTCACGATAACGCGCCGCGGCGGATTCTTGAGCGCGGCGGCGCGGCGGTTGCTGGAGATCGTTCGGAAGGAATATAAAAAGGCGCGAATGGCAAATGGCGATTAGCGAATGGACCTATTCGCCAGTCGCCACTTCCTATTCGCTTCTTACGTCCCCGCCTTCACCTGGAGGGCAGCGGTCGCCATCAGTTCGTCCATCTTGACGCGCACCTCGGCGGCGGTGACGGCAAGGCCCTTGGCGGCAAAATCCTTCATCACCTTGTCCTGCACGTCCTTGTCGCCGGCTTCCTCGAAATCGGCCGCGACCACTTCCTTGGAATAGGCCGTGGCGGCATCGCCAGTGAGACCGAGTTTTTCAGCTGCCCAAAGACCGAGCAGCTTGTTCCGGCGCGCCTCGGCCTTGAACTTCTGCTCCTCGTCGAGGGCGAATTTCTTCTCAAAACCTTCCTCGCGCTTGTCGAAAGTGGTCATTTTTCGGTTCCAATCCCCGGAAATGGTAAACAGAGCCAGCGTTGTCGCGGCCCGATCGCCTTCCTAAATAGAGGGGGCGAATCGGTAACACAACAGGCCCTTCGGCCGCAGGCGACTGGGATAAGTTGGCCCCAATAGGGCCGGGTCGATTGTGCTGGGTGGGCCAATCGGATAGGTTGCCATCAGGCGAGGTTCTTGTTCTGTTTCCGCTCGTTTTGTCCTGGACCCTGGCCTTCACGGCAGCTCCGTCGTGGTCGCAAACCCTTGTCATCCGGAGCACACCAATTTCATGGATTTCAACAAAACACGGTACATCCCAATGAGCCGTCGACGCCGTATTTATGAAGGCAAGGCCAAGGTCCTGTATGAAGGCCCGGAGCCAGGTACCCTGATCCAGCACTTCAAGGATGATGCGACCGCGTTCAATGCCAAGAAACACCAGGTGATCGAGGGTAAGGGCGTCCTCAACAACCGGATTTCGGAGTACCTGTTTCAGCACCTCAACGACATCGGGGTGCCGACCCATTTCATCCGCCGCCTCAACATGCGCGAGCAGTTGATTCGCGAGGTCGAGATCGTGCCGCTGGAAGTGGTGGTGCGGAACGTGGCGGCGGGTTCGCTGTCGCAGCGCCTCGGAATCGAGGAGGGCACCCAGCTGCCGCGCTCGATCATCGAGTTCTATTACAAGAACGATCAGCTCAACGACCCCATGGTCTCCGAGGAGCACATCACGGCCTTCGGTTGGGCCACGCCGCAGGAGATCGACGACATCATGGCGCTGGCCATCCGCGTCAACGATTTCCTCACCGGCCTCTTTCTCGGCATCGGCATCCGCCTTGTCGATTTCAAGATGGAATGCGGCCGCCTGTTCGAGAACGAGATGATGCGGATCATCGTCGCCGACGAAATCTCGCCCGACTCGTGCCGGCTGTGGGATATCAAGTCGAACGAGAAGCTCGACAAGGACCGTTTTCGTCGCGATCTCGGTGGGCTCTTGGAGGCCTATACCGAAGTGGCGAAGCGGCTCGGCATCCTGATGGAGAACGAGCGTCCGGCTGGTACCGGTCCGGTGCTTGTGAAGAGCTGAGGTTGAGATCGTGAAGGCACGTGTTACCGTTACGTTGAAATCGGGCATCCTCGATCCGCAGGGCAAGGCCATCGAGGGCGCGCTGAAATCGCTCGGCGTCGATGGCGTCGCCAGCGTCCGCCAAGGCAAGGTGTTCGACATCGAGCTGTCGGGCGCCGACAAGGCCAAGGCCGAGGCGGCATTGAAGGATGCCGCCGACAAGCTGCTGGCGAATACCGTGATCGAGAATTATAGGGTCGAACTTCTCTAGGCGCGTTCCATGAAATCTGCCGTTCTTGTCTTCCCCGGAATCAACCGCGAGCGCGACATGGCGCGGGCGCTGAAACTGGTCTCCGGCAATGAGGCCGCGATGGTCTGGCACGCCGAGACGGAATTGCCCAAAGGCACCGACCTCGTCGTGGTGCCCGGCGGTTTTTCCTACGGCGACTACCTGCGCTGCGGCGCCATTGCCGCCCGAGCGCCGGTGATGGACGCCGTGCGCAAATACGCGGCCGATGGCGGCCTCGTGCTCGGGGTCTGCAACGGCTTTCAGATCCTCTGCGAAGCCGGCCTGTTGCCAGGCGTGCTGATGCGCAACGCGCGGCTGAAATTCATCTGCAAGGATGTTCACCTGAAAGTCGAGCGTTCGGATACGCCGTTCACGCGCGGCTACAATGCGGGCCAGGTGATCCGCGTGCCGGTCGCACATGGCGAAGGCAATTACGAGGCCGACGAGGAGACCGTGAAGCGGCTCGAAGGCGAGGGACGGGTGCTCTATCGCTACTGCTCGCCGGAAGGGACCGTTGACGACGCATTCAACATCAACGGCGCCGCGCATTCGATCGCCGGCATCGTCAACGAGCGCGGCAACGTGCTCGGCATGATGCCGCATCCGGAGAACCACGTCGAAGACATCATGGGCTGCACCGACGGCCGCGGCCTGTTCGCGGGGCTCGCCGCGCATCTGGAAAAGGCGGCGTGATTGTGCATGCGGTGAAATGGCTGGCTGCGTTGGCGGCGCTGTCGCTGGCCGGCGTTGCCCACGCGCAGGACTATCCCAAGCGTCCCATCAGCATGATCGTGCCGTTCGCGGCCGGCGGCACGTCGGACGTGATCGCACGCGTGGTGGCCGAGGAAATGGCGAAGTCGCTCGGGCAGTCGATCGTGATCGAGAATGTCGCGGGCGCCGGCGGTTCGACTGCGCTGACGCGTGCGGCGCGCGCCGATGCCGACGGCTACACCATCGCCATCGGCAATGCCGGCACGAGCGCGGCGGCCTATACGATCAATCCGAAACTGTCTTTCACGCCGGAGTCTTTTGCGCCGATCGCGGTGGTCGCCAAGACGTTCGGCATCGTCGCGCTGCGCAAGGATTTTCCGGCGAGGAATCTGCAGGAATTCATCGCCTACGCGAAGAAGAATCCGGGCAAGGTCAATCTCGGCCATGCCGGCATCGGCTCGTCGAATTTTCTGATCTGCAAGAGTTTTGAGAACGCGGCCGGCATCGAGGTGACGCTGGTCGGCTATCGCGGCGCGGCGCCGGCACTGACGGATGCGATCGGCGGCCAGATCGACGGCGTCTGCGACTCGGCCGCCTCGGTGTCGCAGGCGATCTCCGACAGGCTGGTGAGGGGTCTCGTCGTCGGCTCGACGGTGCGGCTTGCCACCTTGTCCGAGCTGCCGACCTCGTCGGAAGCGGGCCTTCCGGATTTCGAGGCGCAGGGCTGGAACGGCCTGTTTGCGCCCAAGGGCACGCCGCCTGCGGTGATCGCGAAACTGAATGCCGCGGCGAGGGCCGCCGTCGAAAGCGACGGGGTGAAAAAGCGCTTTCACGATCTCTCCACCGTCGCGCCCGACGCCAACGAGCTGGCGCCGGAAGTGCTCGGTCAATTGGTGACGCGCGACGTCGCGAAATACAAAAAGCTGCTGGAAGAGAAGAAGTAGCGGCCTGTGCGATGAAGCGAATGAAAAAGCCCCGCCTGCGCGGGGCTTTTTTTGTCAGCCAGCAATCATCGGCCGCCAGGCGCCGGCGTCAGGGTCGAGCCGCTGGGCGAGGGGTTGATCAGCGTGTTACCTGACGGGTTCCGCCCGCTGTTGGCGCCGGCCGCGGCGCTGCCGGCGCTGTTGGACGTGCCGCTGCCGGGGCTCGCGGCCGTCGCATTGCCCGTCGTTGTGCCGGTCGCCGGCGCTCCTCCGGTCGCGCCGCCCGCTGCCGCTCCGCCTGTGCTCGCGCTTCCGCCGGCCGAGCCTGCACCGGTTTGTGCCAGCCCATACGTGCTGGTGAGGGCAAGCGCCGTCGCCAGTCCCAATGTTGCGAGTTTCATGATCGCTCCTTGTTGTTGCTGCATAACGGCCAACGAGGTTCGCCAACACTGCGTTCCAGCCGACCGATCACAGTTCGTTGCTGTTCCGTCGAAACTTTCGGCGATCGGCAAGCACCGCCGGCCGATACATGCCGTTTCAAAGCAACTGAAGATTGTCCGATTGAACGCGCCGCGCTATCAACGCCACTAAGGATCGTCCGTCACGTTCGCCTGGAATGCGCCATGCCTGTTGCCATTGTTGTGTTGCTGCTCGATATCTCGCTGATCTACCACGCATCGAAGACCGGACGGCTGCAGCCGTGGGCGTTCATCATCCTGATGGTCCCGCTGGTCGGCGGGCTCGCCTACATCGTCGTCGAACTGGTGCCGGAATGGTTTGGAAGCCCGGGCGCCCGGGAGGCGCGCAAGCGCATTGCCGGCAAGCTCGATCCGGAAAAGACCTACCGCGAACTGTCGGACCGGCTCGCCGGCACCGACACCATCGCCAACCGTCAGGCGCTTGCGGCCGAATGCCTTGACGTGAAGCGGTTCGACGAAGCCGAAGGCCATTACGCTCACCTCCTCACGCTGCCGATGGGGCACGAACCGGCCTACGCGCTGGGCAGGGCGCAGGCGCAGTTCGGCCTCGGTCGTTTCGCGGATGTGCTCGCGACGCTCGATGAGCTGAGGGCGCAGTGGCCCGATTTCGAATCCGCCGAAGGGCATCTGCTCTATGCCCGCTCGCTGGCAGAGATCGGCCGCACCGACGAGGCGCTCGACGAGTACCACGCACTCGTAGCGTATTATCCTGGCGCCGAGGCCCGCGTTCGTTACGGCATGCTTCTGCGTATCACGGGCCGTAACGCCGAAGCGAGAGTGGTCTTCAACGAACTGCTGCTGCAGATGAAGCGCGCGCCGAAATATCTGCGCGATGCCCAGGCCGAATGGCTCTCGATCGCTGAGAAGCAGTTGTCGAGTTGAAGCGCAGCGACCGAGGATAGATCTCGTCCAATTGCCGAATTTTTGTTCAACGGCAGAGGCTTGGCTGGCCTGATACTTGCTCCTGTCTCCTGATCCGAAACGCGGATTTTCCGATCGTCGGACGGAGATAGACATGCCCATTCGCAAGGCTTTTTGCTCGGTCGCGCTGTTGACCGCGCTGCTGGCGTCGCATCCGGCGGCGGCGGAAACCACGCTGCGCATCGCCATGACGGCGTCCGATATCCCGACGGCAACGGGACTGCCGAACAACGGCTTCGAGGGCATGCGCTTCCTCGGCTATCCGATCTTCGAGGGATTGGTGCTGTGGGACCTGACCAAGACCGACCGGCTGGCGACCTTGCGTCCCGGGCTCGCGGAGAAGTGGGAGCAGGACCCCGCCGACAACAAGACCTGGATTTTCCACCTGCGTAAGGGCGTCAAATTCCACGACGGCACCGACTTCAATGCCGATGCCGTGATCTGGAATCTTGACCGCTATTTCAACAACGAGAGCCCGCAATTTGAGCCGCCGAGTTCGGCGATGTCGCGGGCACGCGTGCCCGTGATGGGCAGCTACAAGAAGATCGATGATGCGACGGTATCCATTACCACCACCAAGCCGGCGTCGTATTTTCCCTACATGGCGGTTTATCTGCTGTTCACCTCGCCAACTTCGTTCGAGAAGGCCGGGAAGGAGTGGGCCAAGGTCGCGACTTTGCCGGCGGCCGGCACCGGACCGTTCCGCATCACCAAGATCGTGCCGCGACAGGCGGCTGATCTCAAGCGCTGGGACGGCTATTGGGACGCCAGCCGAAAAGCAAAAGTCGACAATGTCGTGCTGATGCCGATACCCGAGGCGAATTCGCGATTGGCCGCGCTGCGCTCCGGCCAGGTCGACTGGATCGAAGTGCCGCCGCCGGACGGCATCAGCTCGCTGAAATCCGCGGGCTTCACCATCACCACCGGCTCCTATCCTCATGTCTGGCCGTGGTTCTACAACATCGGCGCGGCCAACAGCCCGTTCAAGGATGTCAGGGTCCGTCAGGCTTTGAACTACTGCATCGATCGGGAAGGGCTGGTCGGGTTGCTCGCGGGTACCGCAGAGCCGTCGGTCGGCTGGCTCAAGGCCAGCGATCCCGATTTCGGCAGCCCCGTCAATCGCTACAAGACCGACCCCGCCAAGGGCAAGGCGCTGCTCGCGGAAGCCGGTTACACGCCGGCGAAACCGCTCGCGTTCAAGGCGCTGATCTCCAATTCGGGCTCGGGGCAGATGCTGCCGCTGCCGATGAATGAATTTTTGCAGCAGAATTTGAAGGAGGCCTGCGGCGTCAACGTCGAGTTCGACGTGATCGAATGGCAGGTGCTGCTGACGGCGGCGCGCGCCACGCCCGACAGTCCCAATCTGCGCGGCGCCATGGTGCTCAACATTAGTTCGCCATCATCGGACGCCGGCGTCATGGCGCGCTACTTTGCGGCGGCGAACTTTTCGCCGAACGGCTTCAATTTCGAGCAGTGGAAGGACGACGATTTCGAGGAGGCGCTCAAGACGATCTCGGAATCGACTGATCCGAAGGCGATCTCGACTGCCTACAAGAAGGCGCATGAGCGGCTGGTCGACAATCCGCCCTGGCTCTTTATCGTCCACGATCTCAATCCCCGCGCGATGAGTTCGAAGGTGAAAGGGTTCGTGTCGCCGCAATCTTGGTTCGTCGACCTGACGCTGGTGAGCGTGCAGTAAGCACGCGTGGCTCAGCCGCCGCGCTGCCGCCAGCGCGTCAAGGCGTCTTTCGGAATCGTCATGGCCGCCACGCCGGCCATGACGAGGACGAGGCCGAGCGCGAGATTGGCCGGGACGGGTTCGCCGAGCAGCAGCACGGACAGCCCGACGCCGATCGGGATGCGCAGATAGCCTTGCGCGTTGGTGGTGAGCGTGCCGAGCCGCGTCAGGCACATGTAGAACAGCATCAGGCCCAGCGCGCTGGAGAAAATCCCCATCGCCACCGTGGCTGCGAGCGCCTCGGCCGTCGGGCGCAAGGTCCAGGGATGGTCGATCACAAGCGCGAACGGCAACAATACCATGCCGCCGTACAACAGCGAGCCCGCCGCCACCACCATCGGGTCGTAGTCGGTCAAGCGCATGCCGAAGATTGTCGCACAGGCGAACGAGATGGTCGCGAGCAGGATGACGATCTCGGCAAAGATATGGGTGTCGAGCGCAGAGAGCGCATCGAGGCCGACGATTACGGCCGTCCCGGCCAGACCCAGAATGGCGCCGGCAAGTTTCAACAGCGTCGCAGGCTCGTGCCGCGTGATGCCCCAGGTGATCAGGAACGCGAAGATCGGCGTCGTCGAGGCCAGCACCACGGTCGATGACGCCGGCACATATTGCTGCGCCCAGGTGATCAGGAGAAACGGAAACGTCGAATTGATGGTCTGCTGCTGCGCGAACAGCTTCCAGGCCTTGCCGTCCGTCGGCATCCGTATCCCGCGCATGCGCAGGATGACCAAAAGAAAGGCGGCCGCGATCAGCGAGCGGGCCGAGATGAAGGTGATCGGCGGAAACGAGCCAAGGCCGATCTTGGTCAGCGGATAGGTTGAACTCCAGCAGCACGCCAGCGCGAGCAGCAGCAGATAGTCGCGCCAGCCGCGACGGACTTTGGGCGTGTCAGGTGGCAACGGCGCCTGCGCCGGCAGGCTTCTTCCACTTCACCCGCTTGATGGTGCCGGAGAAGGTGAACAGCGGCCGTTCGCCTGACCTCAGCACGCCGCGCAGGAAGATCAGCGAGTTGCCGGCGCGGGTGATTTCGCCATCGCATTCGATCAGTTCGCCCTCACGCGCGGCATCGAGGAATTCGCAGGAAAACCCTATCGTCACGCCCGGTCCCTGCAGGACCGGCGAGGCGATCGCAAACAGCGAATAGTCCGCGAACGACATGAAGCAGCCGCCATGGACGTTCTTCTGCCCGTTGAGGTGCTTCTGCTCGACCCGGAACGCGCAGTGCACTTTGCCGTTCTCGTCCATCCGGTGCCAGAACGGTCCGGTATGGGTCTCAAAATTGTCGCGGGTCCAGGTCCGCCAGCCCTTGAATTCGCCCTCGGTCTCGACATGCAGGTCCGGGCGGCGCTGAAATGCGTTTTGGGGAAGCTCGTTCACGAAAAATGGCCTTCAACTGGATGTTTCCGCCCTTAAATCCGATCCGGGAACGATGTGCAAACGCCGATCCCGCAAGGCGCCCCGCGCAAAGCTCTGGACAGGGCCGAAATGCGCCATAAAAGGCCTTTCCGGCCCCTGTCGATCTCAATATTAAGGCAGCCATGAACGAGCCCCAGATCACCCCCGAACTCGTCGCCAGCCACGGCCTCAAGCCCGACGAGTATGAGCGTATCCTCAAGCTGATCGGGCGGGTGCCGAGCTTCACGGAGCTCGGGATATTCTCCGCGATGTGGAATGAGCACTGCTCGTACAAGTCCTCGCGGATCCATCTGCGCGGCCTGCCGACCAAGGCGCCCTGGGTGATCCAGGGCCCGGGCGAGAATGCCGGCGTCATTGATATCGGCGACGGCCAGGCGGTGGTGTTCAAGATGGAGAGCCACAACCACCCGAGCTATATCGAGCCATACCAGGGTGCGACCACCGGCGTCGGCGGTATTCTGCGCGACGTCTTCACGATGGGGGCGCGGCCGATCGCCTGCCTCAATGCGCTGTCGTTCGGCGCGCCGGAGCATCCGAAGACGCGGCATCTGGTATCGGGCGTGGTGGCCGGCGTCGGCGGCTACGGCAATTCGTTCGGCGTGCCGACGGTCGGCGGGCAGGTGCGCTTCCACACCCGCTATGACGGCAACATCCTGGTCAACGCGATGGCGGTCGGCCTCGCCGATACCGACAAGATTTTCTACGCGGCGGCCTCCGGCGTGAACATGCCGATCGTCTATCTCGGCTCCAAGACCGGCCGCGACGGCATCCATGGCGCCTCGATGGCCTCGGCCGAGTTCGACGACGATTCCGCGGAGAAGCGGCCGACGGTGCAGGTCGGCGATCCCTTCGCCGAAAAGCTGCTGCTGGAAGCCTGCCTCGAAATCATGGCAGCCGATTGCGTGATCGCGATCCAGGACATGGGCGCGGCGGGGCTGACGTGCTCGGCGGTCGAGATGGGCGCCAAGGGCGACCTCGGCGTCGACCTGATCCTCGATCACGTGCCGACGCGCGAAACCGGCATGAGCGCCTATGAGATGATGCTCTCGGAAAGCCAGGAGCGCATGCTCATGGTGTTGAAGCCCGAGAAGGAGAAACAGGCCGAGGCGATCTTCAAGAAGTGGGGACTGGATTTCGCCGTCGTCGGCTACACCACGCCGAGCAAGCGTTTTGTGGTCAAGCATGGCGGCAACGTGATGGCCGACCTGCCGATCAAGGAACTGGGTGACGAGGCGCCGCTCTATGACCGCCCGCATGTGCCGTCCGCGGCGCTGCCGGTGGTGCACGCGCGCGAAGTGACTCCGCCGCTCGGCATTTCAGCATCGTTGGAAAAGCTGATCGGCACGCCCGAGCTGTGCTCGAAGCGCTGGGTATGGGAGCAGTACGACCACGTCATCCTCGGCAATACCGTGCAGCGTCCGGGCGGCGATGCCGCCGTGGTCCGCGTGCAGGACGGGCCGAAGGGACTCGCACTCACCGTCGACGTTACGCCGCGCTATTGCGAGGCCGATCCGTTCGAGGGCGGCAAGCAGGCCGTCGCCGAAGCGTGGCGCAACATTACCGCGGTCGGCGGCCGTCCGCTGGCGATCACCGACAATCTCAACTTCGGCAATCCGGAGCGGCCCGAAATCATGGGCCAGTTCGTCGGCTGCCTGAAGGGAATTTCCGAAGCCTGCACCGCGCTCGACTTCCCGGTCGTGTCGGGCAATGTCTCGCTCTACAACGAAACCAACGGCCGCGGCATTTTGCCGACGCCCTCGATCGGCGGCGTTGGACTGCTTGACGATTTCACCAAATCGGCGACGTTGGCCTTCAAGGCCGATGACGAGGCGATCCTGCTGATCGGCGACACCCAGGGCTGGCTCGGCCAATCCGTCTATCTGCGCGATATCTGCGGCCGCGAAGAGGGCGCGCCGCCGCCGGTCGATCTGGCCGCCGAGAAGCGCAATGGCGACGTGGTGCGCGGCATGATCCACGCTGGCACCGCGACGGCGGTGCATGACGTTTCCGACGGCGGTTTGCTGGTCGCGCTGGCCGAGATGGCGATGGCGAGCGGCATCGGCGCGCAGCTGTTGGCGGCGCCGAGTTCGACCGTGCCGCATGCGTACTGGTTTGGTGAGGATCAGGCGCGCTATATCGTGACGGTGCCGGCGGCGGACGCCGGCCTGGTGCTGGCCAAGATGAAGGGCGCGGGCGTGCCGTGCGCGCGGATCGGCACCACGGGTGGCGATGCGATCGCGGTGGCCGGTGAAACGGCGGTGTCGGTGGATGCGCTGAAGTCGGCGTTCGAGCGCTGGCTGCCGGCCTATATGAGCGGCAAAGCTAATTGATTTCGTAGATTTGTAGCCCGCATGAGCGTAGCGACATGCGGTGCCGATGCCCGCGTCCTCCCGCATGTCGCTACGCTCATGCGGGCTACAGGTTCACAGCACCCTGGTTGCACCCGGAATTTGCCGCAGCGCGCGCGTCAGGCCCCAGCTGAATGCGATGGTCAGCGTCAACCCGATCGCGACCTTGACGATCGCCGGCCAGTCGTAGTCATGCAGCCAGTACTGCAGCCACAGCGCGATCGGGTAGTGCACCAGGAACATGCCGTAGGCATCCGCCTGCATCGGATCGAGCAGTTTTGCCGAGCCGGATTGCCTGAACCGCTGGAAGAAGGCCAGGATCAGGAACATGATGGCCACGCTGAACACGGCGAAACAGAGCGCGTAGAGCGCCTCGTACCAGTTCGGTAATGGCGACGGATTGCCGAGGATCTGGCGCTTGATGTAGATCAGCCCCCAGAGCAGGCAATACGGAACGATCGCCAGCACCATCCAGTCCCAGCTCACCTTCGCCATCCGGCCGTCGGCCGCGAGCAGGCCGCGATCCATTTGCGCCACGCCGATGCCGGCGCCGAAAAAGAAGTAGCTCGCATAGAGCATCACGCGGCCGTGCTGCACCGAGAACGGCCCGAATTCGAACCAGCTGCTCGGGCCATAGATCATCAGCCCGGGCACGTAGAACGCCGCGGTGACGGCCAGCATGACTGCGAAGAACACCGCGGGCCGGCGGCGGCCATGCAGCGAGAGGCGGTTGATCGGATCGAGCAGGTTCGGTGACAGCTTGTAGAGCAGGCAGGCGACCAGGTCGAAGGCGAACAGGACCCAGAGAAACCAGATCGGCCCGCTCGGCCACGGGCCTTTGGTGACCATGTTCCACCAGAACGCTGAAAAGCCGATTTCGGGATGGTGGCGTAGGGAGATCGCGTAATAGGCGAGCGGGATGACCGTAAACGCGCAGATCGCGAAGGGCAGGACGATCCGCAGCAGGCGGTCGGACAGATAGTTCAGTGGACCCTTGCGGGCGATGCCGGACCAGGCAAACAGGCCTGACAGGAAGAAGAACATCGCCATGAAGAAGCTGTCGGTGGCGAGCACGATCATGTCGAAGCCGAAGAAGGACTTCGGATCGGTGTGCCCGAAATAGGTGTAGGGGATCACGGCATGGTGGAGCAGCACCACCAGCGTCAGGAAGGTGCGGGCGCGATCGAGCGACAGGTTGCGCGATTTGGCCTTGGGCACGGCGCTCGCTTCGGCATGCCCTACGGTGGAAATCGATGTCATACGCGTCTCCGGCCAGGCTGCTTGCCCAAATGTTGCAGCCGGGAACCTGATTCATCAAGGTCTGATTGGACACAGTTGCGGGGGAACCGGCGGCGCGAGCCGTCGTCTGAGTGAATTTGAATGAATGGCGCCGCCACCGCGGCGTTATCTTCGTCGTGCTGTTGATCTTGGGGTCACGAAGGACGTAGCAGGCGTTCTCCGTCATGCCCAGGCTTGACGGCGTCTGGCGTCTGTTGCCTACGCCACTTCCTCGATCGTCACCTTGTCCGGGTAGAACGCCAGGTGGCCGGCGATTTCGGCCATGGCCGGGAACGGCGTCTCATAGGTCCAGATCGAGTTTTCGATGGCCTTGCCGTTGGCGTTGATGCTGAAATAGCTCGCATCCCCCTTATACGGGCAATGCGTGGTGCGCTCGCTGCGGGCCAGCAGCGCCATGTTGGCGTCCGCGCGCGGCACATATTGCACCGCCGGATAGCTAGCCTTCTTCAGGGTCAGCGCCTGGGTGGTGTCGGCGATGACCACGCCCCCGGCCGAGACGCGGACGCGTTTGGGGTTTGCCGTAATCGTGATCGGATGGTCGGGACCGGGCAATTTCATGATTTTCAGCCTCATTTTCAGTCAGCCCGAAATGATCGGGCGCGACCTCATCTCTCAGTGTCAAACGGTCGGAGCGGGAATATAGTGCGGCCGGGCGTGACCTAGAAGAGCGCACGCGCTAGGCTCGGCCCTCACGGTCGCGCGAGCCGGCCGTGATTCGAAACACCTGACGGAGACATGCTGGATGCCGATGGAGGCCCACGATATCGAGTCGATGATCAAGGCAGCGATCCCCGATGCCGAGGTGACGATCCGCGATCTCGCAGGCGACGGCGACCACTACGCCGCGACCGTGATCTCGGAATCCTTCCGCGGCAAGTCGCGCGTGCAACAGCACCAGATCGTCTACCAGTCGCTCAAGGGGCAGATGGGCGGCTTGCTGCATGCGCTGGCGCTGCAGACCGGGGTGCCTGAGAGCTAAAGCCCGCTACGGGCGGCGGGGGCGCATCGATGACGGACAACCCGCACGGCGCGCTGTTCCGCCCGATCGTACCGCACAAGCATAACCGCGTGACCTACGCGGAGCTGTTTTTCGACCTCGTCTTCGTGTTTGCGATCACCCAGATATCGCACACGCTGCTGGCGCATTTTACGCCGCTGGGCGTGCTTCAGGTGACGCTGCTGTTTCTGGCAGTGTGGTGGGTGTGGGTCTTCACCTCCTGGATCACCAACTGGCTCGATCCCGAGAAGACGCCAGTCCGGCTCTTGCTGTTCGCGATGATGCTGGGCGGGCTGGTGCTGTCGACCTCGATCCCGGCGGCGTTTGACGGGCGCGGCTTGTGGTTTGCCATTGCCTATGCGGCGATGCAGGTCGGCAAGACCGTCTTCCTGTGGGTCTCCACGCCGCCGTCGCGTCCACGGACGCGCATGAACGCCATCCGCATCGCCGCCTGGCTTTCAATGTCAGCGGTGTTCTGGATTGCGGGCGGACTGGCGCAAGGCGAATGGCGGCTCGCGCTTTGGCTGACCGCGCTCGTGATCGAGTATATTTCGCCCGCGGTACGGTTCTGGATCCCGCGCCACGGCGCGTCTTCGGTCTCGGACTGGGTGATCGAGGGCGGCCATATGGCCGAACGCTGTGCGCTCTTCGTCATCATCGCGCTGGGAGAATCCGTCATCGTGACGGGGGCGACGTTTGCCGAACTTGTCTGGTCGGCCGAAAGCGTCGCCGCCTTCATTTCGGTGCTGGCGGGAAGCATTGCCATGTGGTGGATCTATTTCCACACCGGTGCGGAAGCCGGGTCCGAGCAGATCTCGAAATCGAGCGAGCCCGGCAGGCTGGCGCGGCTCGCCTACACCTATCTGCACATGCCGATCGTGGCCGGCATCATTGTGGCTGCGGTGGCGGACGAACTGGTGCTGAAGCATCCCGGCGGGCATTCCGACCTCAAGACCGTGATCAGCTCGATCGGCGGTCCCTTGCTGTTTCTGTGCGGGACCATCCTGTTCAAGTACAGCTTTCGCGGCTTCCTGCAGCTGTCGCATGGGGTCGGCATCGTCGCCCTCTGCGTGCTCGCATGGTTCGCAAGCGACCTATCGCCGCTGGTGCTTTCCATCCTGACCACGGCAATCATGATCGTCGTCGCGGTGTGGGAGACGATCTCGCTGCGGCCCGGAGCGGCGGAATAGCTAGTCAGGAAGCCGGCGCCTGATCGGCTGCATCGGCGAGGTATTGTGCTGATCGACCACGTTTCGAAGGACGAGGTTCGATAGCTGCACGACGAGCGTACGTAGCCTCGCATTCTCCTCGGCGAGCGACACCCGATTGATGTCAGTCTCCTGATCCCAGGCGGTCTCGTTGCCAGCGGAAGATGAACTGGAAAACTGCTTGCGATCGCCGGAGGCTGGATAAGCGTTGCCCATGATGAATTCCCCTGGCACGAACTTACCCCTAGCCGAGCCTGCCGCAGAAACTCGTCTGAGTCCGCGTCAAAAGTTGGACATTTCGAAGGGCAAAGCATAGCGCAGATAGAACGTTTTGCGGGCGGGGTCGATAAAGATGAAGATTTGTTAAGAAGTTTGTTATAGTGGCGACGGCGAGGTGCAGTACGCGCGGCGGCGTAGCACTTCTCCATCCGACACAGACCAGCGCGATCAATCGGAGTCCACGGAAAATACCGTGGCTGGGGAAGTACGCGCCGATGAAACAAAGTGAAGCAAGACTACGCATCATTCAGGAGTGGGACCGCTGGATATTGTCGCAGGCGATCGATCCGGACGGGCCCACCGGAAAAGACTCGTTGAAGTTCTTTCACGAACTGCAGGACAGTGGTTCGCCACTGCTGGAATTCCAGTCGCGCGGCCAGGACAAGTGGCGCATCATTCACGCGTGGCTGCTGGGTGCAGACCGCTTGTCCGATGACTGGATTTCGATCGCGCCGCGGATCACCCCGGCGCGCCGGCTGCGGCCGGAGCGCAGGCGACTGCTCAAGACCTGATCTGAAAAATCCTAACCCGCGAAGACTTCATCTGTGACGGCGCGAGCGGCAAAGCTCGCGCCGCTTCTCAATCCGACGCCGCCAGCGCGTGAACGGAAAACATTCCCTCGCGGTCGGTCCAGGATTCCCGCACCGACCAGCCGGACGAGCGCGCCAGCGCCGTGAAACGGTCGAGGCTGTATTTGTAACTCGACTCGGTGTGAATGCTTTCGCCGGGGCGAAATGAGAAATTGCGTCCCAGGATGCGAACGGTCTGCGCCTTTTTGGAAATCAGGTGCATCTCGATGCGATGCCGCTCGCGGTTATAAATCGAGCGGTGCATGAAGGCGGACACGTCGAAATTGCCGCCGAGCTCGCGGTTGATGCGTACCAGAACGTTGAGATTGAATTTTGCGGTGACGCCGGCGGCGTCGTTGTAGGCGTCATAGAGCACGCGCTCGTTCTTTTCGAGGTCGACGCCGATAATCATCAGCGCGCCTTCCCCGAGAATGTCGCGGGCGCTGCGCAGGAAGGCGCGGGCTTCGTCCGGCTCGAAATTGCCGAGCGTCGATCCCGGAAAGAAGCCGACCTTGGCCAGCCCTTCGATTTCGGCCGGCAGCACGAACGGCGCGGTGAAATCGGCGGCGACCGGATAGACGTCGAGCGCGGGAAAATCCTTGCGCAGGGCGTCGGCCTGCGCTTTCAGAAAGTCGCCGGAAATGTCGACTGGGACATAGGCGCCGAACTCGCAACGCTCCAGCAGCAGGCGCACCTTGGTGGTGGCGCCGGCGCCGAATTCCACCAGCGCGGCGCCCGTGGGAATGATGGCGGCGATCTCGTCGCCGCGGCTGCGCAGGATGCCGAGTTCAGTGCGCGTCGGATAATATTCCGGCAGCACCGTGATCTGCTCGAACAGTTCGGAGCCTGCGGCGTCGTAGAAATATTTCGGCGACAGGCGTTTTGGAAACTGCGAGAGCTCGCCGATCACGTCGCCGGCAAAGGCGGAGGTCTGCTCATCGAGCTGGTGCGTTTGTGCCAAAGCGGCGGCGTGCACATTCATGATACTCTCCTGAACGCGCTTTCCGGCGCGCTTCGCTGATTGGAAATGTCAGGCGTAATCGGCGAGGCGCAGCCCCGTGAATTGCCAGCGGTGGTGGGGATAGAAGAAATTGCGATAGGTGATACGGCTGTGGCCCTCAGGGGTTGCAAGCGAGGAGCCGCGCAGCACCAACTGGTTGACCATGAACTTGCCGTTATATTCGCCGAGCGCCCCCTCGATGGCGCGGTAGCCGGGGTAGGGCGAGTAGGCGCTGCGGGTCCACTGCCAGACGATGCCGAAGGCGTCGTTGAGCTGTCCGGCCCGGGCGGCGACTTCCCATTCCATTTCGGTCGGCAGATGACGGCCGGCCCAGCGCGCGAACGCGTCCGCCTCGTAATAGCTGACATGGCTGACGGGGGCCTCAGGGTCGATCGGCTGCAGCCCGCCGAGGGTCATGATCCGCCATTCGCCGTCGACCTGGCGCCAGTGGCCCGGCGCCTGCCATCCCTCGTTGGTGGCCGCGGCAAAGCCGTCCATCAGCCAGAGCGTGGCGGTGCCGTAGCCGCCGTCGTTCATGAAGGCCAGCCATTCCGCATTGGTGACGAGGTTACGGGCGAGCCGAACCGGGCCGACCAGGGCGCGGTGCGCGGGCTTTTCATTGTCGAAATGAAAACTGTCGTCGCTGTGCCCGACGGTGTGGATGCCCTCGTTGAGGGTGACCCATTCTTCCACCGAGCGCTGCGACGCCGGAAAGCGCCACGACGGATCATAGGCCGGCGGGATCGGGTTCTGGGCAAAGGCGTGCAGGATATCGGTCAGCATCAATTCCTGATGCTGCTGCTCGTGGTTGAGGCCGACCTCGACCAGCGGCGCGAGCGCGGCGAGGCGCTCTTCGGCGGCGGTCTGGAAGAATTTCACCACGGCGGCATCGACATGCCGGCGATAGGCCGTGACATCGTCGGCACCCGGGCGGGTGAGGTGGCCTCGCTGGTGACGGGCGTGCCGGGGGCCGGCGCTGACATAATAGGAATTGAACAGAAACGCGTAGTCGGGATGAAAGGGCTGATAGCCCTCGCAATGCTCGCCGAGCAGGAACTGCTCGAAGAACCAGGTGGTGTGGGCGCGATGCCATTTGGCCGGGCTCGCGTCCGGCATCGACTGGACGAGCTGGTCCTCAGGGCTCAGGGGAGCCGCCCGACGTTCGGTCTCGCCGCGGACGGAAAGATAGGCTTCCACCAAATTCCGGGCGAGGGTGCCGGAATCGGAGAAAAGTGAGGGGGCGGGGGGCGCAAACTCGGCGGCGGCTACTGATTTCGTCACTTGTGTCTCCGGTCAGGGGAGAGAACGCTAGTCTGGCGACCTGGTTCCTGGCGGACAGTCCGTCCTAGATAGGGGCTTCCGTCGGGGAAAAAAGCCTTTCCGGGGTATTATATTGATGTCGTCAGACTATGAGGGACCGGGCTGCGACAACTCGATCCGGGCCTCCCGCATGCCAGCTCCTCGCCATTTTACTTTGGATGCACAACGGTCTGGGCTACATATATCGGCAGTACCGGGTTAGATGGGACGAGCCGGCCCGTCAGCCGAGGCCGCAGGGGCCAGGGCCAAAAGGAAGCGAATATGAGCATCGAACAATTCATCGACAACGAAGTGAAGTCGAACGACGTCGTGCTGTTCATGAAGGGCACGCCGCAGTTTCCGCAGTGCGGTTTTTCCGGGCAGGTGGTGCAGATCCTCGACCACGTCGGCGTCGGCTACAAGGGGCTGAACGTCCTGGAATCCGCCGAGCTTCGCAACGGCATCAAGGAATATTCGAACTGGCCGACCATCCCGCAGCTCTACGTCAAGGGTGAGTTCGTCGGTGGCTGCGACATCATCCGCGAGATGTTCCAGGCCGGTGAATTGCAGCAGCTGTTCGCCGACAAGGGTGTCACCCTCAGCGCGGCCGCCTCGGCCTGAGCGTGTCCGCGCGCCGCGTCGGCCAGGCGCGGCTGGAAGTCATCGTTGCCGACATCACGACACTGCGCGTTGACGCCATCGTCAACGCGGCGAATTCGTCTCTGCTCGGCGGGGGTGGCGTCGATGGGGCGATCCATCGCGCGGCGGGGCCGGACCTCGTGGCTGAATGCCGAATGCTCCACGGTTGCAAGACCGGCGATGCCAAGATCACCAAAGGCTACAGGCTGCAAGCCAAACATGTGATTCACGTGGTCGGACCGGTGTGGAATGGCGGCTCGCTTGGCGAGGCAGATTTGCTGGCCTCCTGCTATCGCCGCTCGCTCGAACTCTGCCGGAAGCACCGGCTTGCCTCAGTGGCGTTTCCGTCGATCTCTACCGGCGTTTACCGGTTCCCTGCCGACCAGGCCGCCGGTATTGCAGTCGCCGCGGTCGTAGAGGCTCTCACGGCGACGCCTGATCTGACAAATGTCATCTTCTGCTGCTTCTCTCCCGAAAGCGGCCGGCTGCATGAGGAGGCAATGGCTACCTCTGGCAGCCCTTGTTCCTGATCATGCCTCCGCTACACTCTTCCGTGAGTTCCGGGGAGAGGGATCCAATGAATTCAGGGCTGCTCGGTATATTCGCTGCTGGTGCGTTGTTGTTCGTGGCGGCGCCGACCAAGGCCGAAGGCACGTTCGACCTTCCTGCGGGAGCGAAGTTCAATCAGGACAAGCTTGCCAAGATCACCGCGTTCTTCAAGAACGAGGTCGACACCGGCAAGATCGCCGGCGCCAACGTGCTGATCCAGCAGCACGGCAAGCCGGTCTACCATGAAACCTTCGGTGTGCAGGACGTGGTGTCGAAAGCCCCGATCACCGACAAGACCATCTTCCGCCTGTCGTCGCTCACCAAGGCGATCACGTCCGTTGTGGCGATGCAGTTGATCCAGGACGGCAAGATCAAGCTCGACGATCCCGTCTCGAAATACATTCCGTCCTTCGCAAACATGAAAGTCGGCGTGGAGAAAAAAGCCGAGGACGGCACCAAGACGCTCGAACTGGTGCCGCTGACCAGGCCCATCACCATTCTCGACCTGCTGCGTCATACCTCCGGCATCACCTATGGCTTCTATGGCGACAGCCTGGTGCGCAAGGCCTACAAGGAGGCCAATCTTTACGCTGGCGAATTCGACCTTGCCGAATTCGCCGAGCGGATCGCCAAACTGCCGCTGCACAACCAGCCGGGCGCACTCTGGCAGTACGGCCATTCCACCGATGTTCTGGCGCGGATCATGGAGATCGTGTCCGGAAAATCCTTGCTCGCGATCGAAAAGGAAAAGCTGCTCGATCCGTTGGGCATGGTGGATACCAACTTCTTCGTGACCGAACCGGAGCGGCTGGCGCGGCTGGCCCAGCCGGTGCCGAACGATAGCGATTTTAGGGTCGGCCGCCTGTACCGCACGGAAGTTCGCCAGAAATGGGAATCCGCCAGCGGCGGCATGGTCTCGACCATGTCGGACTTTTCGAAATTCGCGCAGATGCTGCTCAATGGCGGCACGTACGACGGCAAGACCTATCTCGATCCGAAGACGTTCGCGTTGATGGCGTCCGATCACACCGGCAAGGATTCCGGCGTGGCTCGGGATCATTTTTGGTTTCCCGGAGATGGTTTCGGCATGGGTCTCGGGCTTGCCGTGCGTACCGATCCCGGCAACGCAAAACCTCCGCCACCGGGCTCGCTCGGCGAGTTGAAATGGGACGGCGCCGCCGGCTGCTACATGGTAGTCGACCGCAAACAGGACATGTTCTTCGTCGTGCTGGAGCAGACACCGACGGAGCGCCAGCGCATCCAGCGGACGTTGAAGCAGATGGTCTATGAAGCGCTGGAGAACTGACGGTTCGTTGCGGCCCTGGCTCGTTGCGGCCGCGCTGGCGCTGCCTCTTCACGGTAGCCTGCCGCATCACGCGCAGGCCGAGCCGAAGGCACCGGCCGCGCCGACTTTTTCCCGCGCCGCGCTTGAACGGATCGGCGATCACGTTCGCAACGAGGTCACGACCGGCAAGATCCCCGGCGCCGTTCTGTTGATCCAGCAGCATGGCAAGCCGGTCTATCTGGAAAGTTTCGGGGTGCGGGATCCCGGGTCCAGCCAGAAGATGACGCCGGATACGATCTTCCAGATCTACTCGATGTCGAAGGCCGTCACCTCGGTGGCCGCGATGATGCTGGTCGACGACGGCAAGCTCGCGCTCGACGATCCCGTCTCGAAATACATCCACGCCTTTGCGGATGCAAAAGTCGGCGTCGATCCTTCCGATGAGGCGGGCAAGCGTCCGCTCAGGCTCGAGCCGCTGAAGCGTCCGATCACGATCCGGGACCTGCTGCGGCACACCTCGGGCATTACCTATGGTTTCTTCGGCGAGACCGTGGTCCAGAAGCTCTATGCCGATCCGCTGCTGTACGCCGGCGATTTCGACAATGCCGAATTTGCCGACCGGATCGCGGTGCTGCCGCTTGCCGACCAGCCGGCCGTGCGCTGGAACTACAGCCATTCGACCGACGTGCTCGGCCGTGTCGTCGAGGTCGCATCGGGGCAGACGCTGTATCAGTTCGAGAAGCAGCGGTTGTTCGATCCGCTCGGCATGACCGAGACGACCTACCATCTGGCGGACGAAGCGAAGTGGCCGCGCCTCGCCAAGCCGTTTCCGGCCGACCGTTTCCGGGTGGCCGGCATCCGGGATCCGACCGTTCCGCGGCGCTGGGAGTCCGGCGGCGCTGGCCTCGTTTCGACAGCCGCCGACTATGCCCGCTTCCTGCAGATGCTGCTGAACCGCGGCGAGTTGGACGGCAAGCGATACCTCAAGCCCGAGACGGTCGCGCAGATGACGTCGGACCAGATCGGGCCGGAGACCGGCATCCTTCACGATCCCTTCTATTTCCCGGGCCCGAGCAGCGGCTTTGGCCTCGGCTTTGCCGTGCGCACCGAGCCGCCGCCGAACACGAGCTGGCCGCTTGGCGAATACCGCTGGGACGGGGCGGGCGGCAGCTTCTATTTCGTCGACCCCAAGGACGACCTGCTCGTCGTTTTCATGGTGCACGCCCCGACGCAGGGCGGACGGATTCAACTGGCGCTGAAGACCATCATGTTCGAGGCGCTGGGCAAGGGCCTGCGCAAAGACTGAGCATTACGCCACGGCGTTTTTCGCGATGGTTTCGCGGTAGAACGCCGCGCTCAGCTTTGGCGTGCGGCGCCTGGTTTCGAAGTCGACATGGTAGATGCCAAAGCGCTGCTCATAGCCGTCCGACCATTCGAAATTGTCCATCAGGCTCCACAGGAAGTATCCGTGTACGGGGACGCCTTCGGACGTCGCGCGCTGCAACTGCGTGAGGTAATTGCGCAGGTACATGATGCGGTCGACGTCGTAGATGGTGCCTTCAGCGGCCGGCTGGTCGCTGCCAGACGTGCCGTTTTCGGTGATGTAGATCGACCTGACGTTCCAGAGTTTGGCGACGTGGCGCGGTACCCAATACATTGTCTCGGGGCCGGGCCTGAGCCAGCTTGCCTTCATGTGCGGAAATGACTTTGGAAACGGCGCCAGCGTAAAGCCGCGTTCATTGTCGGCCGCGACGACGTAATGATCGGGCATGTAGACGTTCAACCCGACGAAATCGATCGGGGAGGCGATGATGCGCAGATCGTCGGCGGTGTATTTCGGCGCATCCTTGCCGGCCTGCGCGAGATAGGCGTCGGTGTATTTGCCCTCGAGCATGACCGTCAGATAGCCGGCATTGAGCTCGCGCGTCGCGATCTCGGCGGCCCGGATGTTGGCCGGCGTCTCAACGGCCGGGATGCAGCTCACGGCATTCTCCGCCGGACCGACCCTGGTGCCGGCCCGCGCGTTGGCCCGGATCGCCTGAACCGCGAGACCGTGGCCGAGCGCGACGTGGTGGCGAACCTGCTTCACGTCCGATGGAGGTAGCTTGAGCCCCGGCGCATCAGAGCCCCACTCATGGCCGTGCTGCACGAGCCTGGAGCATTCGTTGATGGTGAAGAAATGCGTGACGCGATCGCTCAGCCGTGCCGCGACATGACCGGCGTAGTCCGCGAACGCCTTTGACGTGTCGCGCGAGGTCCAGCCGCCGAAACGATCCTGCAGCGCCTGCGGCAGATCCCAATGATACAGCGTCGCAAACGGCGCGATGCCGTTCGCCAGCAATTCGTCGACCAGGCGGTTGTAGAAATCGAGACCTTTTGGATTCGGCGTACCATTGCCTTCCGGAAAAACGCGTGGCCAGGCAATCGAGAAGCGATAGGCCTTGGTGCCCAGCGCCTTCATCAACTGGATGTCTTCCTTGTACAGGCGATAGTGGTCGGTCGCGGTATCGCCGTTGCTGCCGTCGGAGATGGTGCCCGGCGTGTGGGTGAAGCGGTCCCAGATCGACGGACCGCGGCCGTCCTCGTTGACGGCGCCCTCGACCTGGTACGACGAGGTCGCCGTGCCCCACAGAAACCCGTTCGGAAAGCCGGCGGACGCCGTTCGCGTTCCGCTGTCCGGGGCCGATTGGGCCGATGCGGACACCGTCGGCAGGGCCGACACGCCGAGTGCCGACCAGCCCGCAATTCTGCCAAATTGCCGCCGGGAAAATCTCTTGAAGGACATCGCTTCACTCGCTTCGGGATCAATCAATCTTGAGCAAAACAAGGCCCATGTTCGATGCTTCGGATGTGAAGCCAGCCTAATATCACCGCTTCGGCATGCTCTTGCAATTGGGGGCGTGGCTATGTCGGCTGGTGGGTCGACAGGTCCGCGGCGCACCTCTAAACAGACGAAATTATTTACCGATTTGGGAGCAGGACGATCGGCTTTCGCACGCCGCTGGCGCTTTTCTTGGTATCGCTGGGTATCGTTGTCGCGGTGTGGTGGTGGCTCGCCACGCCGGTGGTGCTGTCGCGCGCGCCGATCGATGGCACAGCGAAACTGGAATGTGTTTCCTATGCGCCGTTCCGGGGCGATCAGACCCCGCACGACCCGACACTCATCGTCAGCCCGGAGCAGATCGCGGGCGACCTCGGCGAACTCGCCAAGGTCTCCAAATGCATTCGCACCTATTCCATCGACAACGGGCTCGACAAGGTGCCGGAGCTGGCTTCGCAAGTCGGATTGAAGGTGCTGCTCGGCGTCTGGATCGGGCGCGATCGCGCGAAGAACGCCCACCTCGCCGACATTGCGGTCGGGCTGGCGAAGGACCATCCTGGCACGGTCGCGGCCGTCATCGTCGGCAGCGAGGTGCTGCTGCGCGGCGAGATGACGGTGGGCGACCTGCGCGAGATCATCCGCTCGGTGAAGCCGCGCGTGAACGTGCCGGTGACCTATGCCGATGTCTGGGAATTCTGGCTGCGCTATCGCGAGGTCGGCCACGATGTCGATTTCGTCACCGCCCATTTTCTGCCGTATTGGGAGGACGTTCCGCCGCGCGCGGAGGATGCGGCTGCGCATGTCGACGAGATCCGCAAGCAGGTGGTGTCGGCCTTTCCCGGCAAGGAGATCCTGATCGGCGAGACCGGCTGGCCGAGCCATGGGCGGATGCGCGACGGCGCGCTGGCTTCCCGCGTCAACCAGGCGCGTTTCGTCTCCGAAATTCTGGAGCGGGCGCGACGGGACAATTTCCGGGTCAATCTCTTCGAGGCCTATGACGAGCCGTGGAAGCGGCGCTGGGAGGGTACGGTCGGCGGCTATTGGGGGCTGTTCGATGGTACCGAGCGGAAGCTGAAATATCCGGCGGGCGTGGCGATCAGCAACTATCCGCTGTGGAAGCTGCAGATGGCGGGCGGGCTGCTTCTCTGCATCTGCATCTTTGCGGTGGCGTTCTTTACGCCGAAGCACCGCGAGTCATGGATGTCATGGAGCGCGGTCGCGCTGTCGGCGACTTCAGCCGGCATCCTGCTGGGCATCGGCGTCGGAAAAATGCTGCTCGAAAGTTACGGGATTGGCGGCTGGTTGCTCCACGGTTTCCTGCTGATGACCGCGGTGACGGCGCCGCTGCTGTCGACCTGGGCGCTGATGTCGGGCCGCTCGCTGCCGTCGTTCCTCGAAATTCTGGGGCCGCTGAAGGGGTTCACGCCGCTGTTCCTGACCAACATGCTGGGCGTGACGCTGATCGTGACGACGATCATCGCCGGCGAGACCGCGCTCAGCCTGATCTTCGACGCGCGCTGGCGCGATTTTCCGTTTGCCACGCTGACCATGGCGGTAGTGCCGTTCTGGACACTGGCCTTTATCAACGGCGCCAGATCCGGCGAGCGGCCGTTGGCGGAAGCCGTGTTCGCCGGGATGCTTGCGATGTCGGCGGTCTATGTCGTTCTCAACGAAGGGTTCGAGAACTGGCAGGCGCTGTGGACCGGTGCGGTGTATGTGCTGCTCGCCAGTGCGCTGTGGCGGGCGCGTGCGCCCGCCATGGCGTGAGAAAGCCGGCGCTTTTCACGCGCCGCGCACGATCTCGCGAACGAGGCCGACCGTCTCCTCGATCATGGCAGCGCTGATATCGAGATAGGTGCAGGCGCGAATCCGGCCGTCCATCATGGCGAGCAGGACCCCGCGCTGGCGCAGGGCATCGACCATCTTGTCGCCGGGCACGCCGGCGCCATCGGGTTTGAAGAAAACCAGGTTGGTCTCGGGCTCCTGCACCTCGATGCCGTCGATCTGCGACAGGCCGCGCGCCAGCGCCCGCGCATTGGCGTGATCGTCGGCGAGGCGCTCGACGTGGTGGTCGAGGGCGTAGACGCAAGCTGCGGCAGCGATGCCGGCCTGCCGCATCGACCCGCCCAGCCGCTGCTTCCAGCGCCAGACGTCGTCGATGAAGGCGCGCGTACCCGCGATCGCACCGCCGATCGGCGCGCCGAGGCCTTTCGAGAAATCGATCCAGGCCGAGTCCCATCCTGCGGTCATGTCGCGCGCCGAGATATTGGTCGCGACACAGGCGTTCAACAGCCGCGCGCCGTCCATGTGGGTGATGAGTCCGTTCGCCTTGGCGATCGCGGCCACTTCATCCAGCGCCTTTTTCTTCCAGATCGTGCCGCCGCCGATATTGGCGGTCTGCTCGACGCTGACCAGGGTCTGCGGCGGCTGGTAGCGCGAGCGCGGGTGCAGGGCGGCGCGAAACGTTTCCGGCGAGAACTGCCCATCATCGCCTGGCAGTTGTGTGATCTGGAAACCGCCGAGGGCCGCATGGGCGCCGCCTTCGCGCGCGATGATATGCGCGGTCGCGTGCGCCAGAAGTTCATCGCCCGGCCGGCAATGCGCCAGCGTCGCCGCGACGTTGCACATGGTGCCCGACGGCATGAACACCGCGGCTTCTTTGCCGAGCAGGTCGGCGACGCGCTCGCACAGCAGGTTCACCGTCGGGTCGTCGCCGATCTGCTCGTCGCCGACTTCCGCCCGCGCGATCGCCTCGCGCATCGCAGGCGTCGGGCGCGTCTGCGTGTCCGACAGCAGGTTGATGCGGATGGGGGCAGCGTTGGGATCGCGCGGGGCAGGGGTGTAGTGCATGGGGTACTTTCTTGTTCACGTGATTGCTCGGCAAAAGCGCGCGTATTACCGCCGTCGTCAAGCGACGGTGTAGTGTGTATTTATACACTTGAAATCAATGGTGGAAGTGTGTATAAATACTTATGAATTCGAAGGACATTATCTCCTCGTTAAAGGCCGATGGCTGGGTGCAGGTCGCGCAAAAAGGAAGTCATCTTCAGTTCAAGCATCCGACCAAACCGGGGCGGGTAACTGTACCTCACCCACGGAGAGATATCCCGATCGGCACATTCAGGAGCATCGAAAAGCAAGCCCACCTGAAGCTGAAACAGACGAGATAGAGAATGCGACAGTACATCGCCTTGATTCACAAAGATGCCGGCAGCGATTACGGCGTTTCGTTTCCGGACCTTCCTGGGGTGATCAGCGCCGGCAAGACTCTTGACGAAGCCCGAGATATGGGAGCCGAAGCCCTAGCGTTGCATCTGGAAGGTTTGGCGGCAGATGGCGAAGCCGCGCCGGAGCCAAGTTCTCTAGAAGAGATCATGAAGGACGCGCAAAACAAGGACGGTGTTGCCGTGTTGATCGCCGCGCCTGCCGCGGAAGTGAAGAGCGTTCGCATCAACGTGACGATGCCGGCCGACGTGCTTGATCAAATCGATCGATACGCCGAACGGGAAGGGTTTACGCGATCGGGCTTCCTTGCTCAGGCTGCGAAGAAGGCGATGGCCTGACGCTGCAGTCGATCTTTCGAATCGCAAACAAAAAGGCCCCGGCAAAACCGGGGCCTTCGATATCTCTGGACTGCAATCCGATCAGCGCGAATAGAATTCGACGATCAGATGCGGCTCCATCTGCACCGCGAACGGCACGTCCGACAGTGCCGGGATGCGGGTGAATTTCGCGGTCATCTTGCCGTGATCGGCTTCGATGAAATCAGGCACGTCGCGCTCGCCGAGCTGGCTGGCTTCCAGCACCGGGGTGAGCTGCTTGGAGGATTCCTTGATCTCGACGAGGTCGCCGGGCTTCAGCTTGTAGCTCGAAATGTTGACGCGGCGGCCGTTCACCTTGATGTGGCCGTGATTGATGAACTGGCGGGCGGCGAACATCGTGGCAACGAACTTGGCGCGATAGACCACCGTGTCGAGACGGCGCTCCAGCAGGCCGATCAGGTTCTCACCGGTGTCGCCCTTCATCCGGCCGGCCTCGACATAGATGCCGTGGAACTGGCGCTCGGAAATGTTGGCGTAGTAGCCCTTGAGCTTCTGCTTGGCGCGGAGCTGGACGCCGAAGTCGGACAGTTTGCCCTTGCGGCGCTGGCCGTGCTGGCCGGGGCCGTATTCCCGGCGGTTCACGGGGCTCTTCGGGCGACCCCAGATGTTCTGGCCCATACGGCGGTCGATTTTGTACTTCGCTTCACTGCGCTTTGTCATCGCGTCCTCTGAATAGAGTTGGGTTTTGAGGAGACGCGCCCTCCTGTGCACCGGCGGGGCCGGGGCCGACAGGTCCGCCTCGAAAGCTCGGGGAAGACCACGGGTCGCGAAACGCATCGCGGGCCGAAACCGGCCCGCGAGCAAGCGGGGTATTAGGGAGAAACCGCGGTTCTGTCAACGAAAACGGCCGGAATTCGGCGCCAAATCGCGCCGGTCAGGTCGCGACCGCCCGGACCGGTTTGGGCTCGCTTTGCTGCCGGTTTGCGCGCAATTCGGCGGCAATTTCCCCGTTCAGCACCTGCTCCAGCCGGTTCAGCGCCTTGGCCATCGGGGCCGCGTCGGTAACCCGGTGGTCCCAGCGCAGCACCACCTCGATGGTCTGGTCGGGCTTTTCCACCCCATAGCTCAGGACGAACGGTCCGGGGCTGACGGCATGGAGCTGGCCGGCGCCATAGGCAGCCACCGAAGTGACGCCAAAACTGCCAAAATAATTGGCCCGCTGGCGGCCGAAATTGAGCCCCATCGTCCAGAACAGCCGCCGCAGCGGCAGGGGCAGGCGGGTGGTTCGCAATATCTTCCGAAAGGCCGGCACCTCGTCGATCGGCGCCTCCTTGGCGTGCCGGATCAGGGCGTCGACCTCGGCCAGCGGCATCTCATCGGGCGCAGCGACCTTCTGCGGCAGCACGCAATCCTGGCCGTCCTCGACCCGGGCGATCGCCACCATCGCGACGCTGCGCGGCAGTTCATAGAAGGCAGGCCACGGCCATTTGACGTAGAGGGTGCGCAGCACCGGCTGCTCCTTCGCCACCAGCGCGAACGCCTTGACGAAGATCGCGGCCCAGCCCGGCCGGTGGTCGGCCTGCGCGCGGGCCTCCGAGAGGGTGCGGACATGGAGGGGGCGGGTAAGCGAGACAAAGGGCACGCGCATCGACGCGTGCATGAGGTCGGCGACCAGACGGCGCGGGAGAGTGATTTTTCTAACCGTACCGCGCATCGCTCCGCTCGGGTTTCCGTACTGGATCCATCAGAAAGCCGGCAGGCTGTCCCGGCGACCCGCCACTACCTCATCTAGCACGAACAAGGCGTTTTGACGCCAGCAGGTTCATATCTGAATCGTCCGGATCGGCGGCGGGACACGCCCACGGGGATAAAGCAGACGCCAAGGATTTTGAAGGGTTTGCCGCCGTCCCGGCACCTACCGCCTGATCCCCTCAAGGCTCGCGGCGATGCCGCGCTGGAACAGCGACCAGTCGAAGCCGAGCGCCAGCGCGACATAGCCACGCTCGATCATCCGGTTGGCCTGTTCCGCGGTGCGGGCGACGCCGCCGATCGGCACACCGCTCTTGAGGATACCGGCCTCGGCACGCGCCATCAGCGCCAGCACCTCGGGATCGTCGGGCAGGCCGCGCTTGTTGATGGAAGTGGCGAGATCGCCGGGACCGATCACCGCAAGGTCGATGCCTGGCACCGCCATGATCTCGTCGATGCGATTCACCGCCTCGACATGCTCGATGGTGACCATGCAGATCATGTCGTCGTCGGCGGTCGCCATGTAGTCCGCCATCGACACACCCCAGCGGAACGGGGCGTGGAACGGGCCCCACAGCCGGTCGCCCCTGGGCGGGTAGCGCACGCTGCGCACGGCCTTTTCGGCGCCCTCGCGGCTGCAGATCATGGGAAAGTTAATGCCGAGTGCGCCGATATCCATCGGCGCCTTCGCCAGCCATGGCTCGTTGGCGGCAATCCGCACCATCGGCACGCAGGGCGTGCCTGATGTGGCTGTGATCATCGCATGCGCCGAGCCGAGATCGATCGGGCCATGCTCGAGGTCGACGATGATCCAGTCGATCCCGCAGCGCGCCATGATCTGCACGGTCTGGATCGAAGGGATAGTTGCAATCGCGCCGAAGGTCGGGCGTCCCTCGCGCCAGAGCTGGCGCAGGCGGTTGAGCGGCGCGGGTGTTGCGGAGGTCAAGGTGGAAGCTCCCGGATCGCAATTCATCAATGGGCGATCTGTATCATACGGATTAGTCCGCGGTGCGTTGCGAAAATTGGATGGATGGCGGGTCGGCCATTGGGCCGGTGCCCATATGCTCGCGGCACGCACCCTCGTCATGCGTGCGCGACGCAATCCGGGACTCGACGAAATGCGGGTGCTAGTCTCATGACACGACAGGCCGCCGCATATGCGGCGTGCCTGCTGCCGTCTTCGAGCGGGCTTAAAACAAAATAGCTTCGGGAGAGCGTGCGCGGGCCTGCCCCCGCTCCATGCAACAGGGAGGCTGCCATGTATAAAAAGACCGCCGAAATTCTCTTCATCTTAAGCGTTGGAGTTGCTGCGTTGACCGGAACTGCGAGTGCACAAAATTCACCAGGAAGTGTAGCCCTTGACGCGAGCCTGCGCGCCGCGGTCGAGCGCAAGGACGTGCCGGGCGTCGTCGCGCTGGTAACCGATCGCGATAAGGTGCTTTACAGAAGCGCATTCGGTGTCGCCGACGTCGCGACCGGCCGTCCGCTCACGGCCGACGCGCTGTTTCGTATCGCCTCGATGACCAAGGCGATCACGTCGGTGGCGCTGATGCAACTGATCGAGCAGGGCCGCCTCGGCCTCGACGACCCCGCTGAAAAATATCTGCCGGAGCTGGTGGGGTTGAAAGTCATCGAATCCTTCGACAAGGCGACCGGCGCCTACCAGGTCCGCCCCGCGTCGCGACCGGCGACCGCCAGGCACTTCCTGACGCACACGTCCGGTTTGGCCTATCCGTTCACCAGCGAGATCTGGCGCGACCTCAAGCCGCGCGCCGGCGAGAATTATCCGTTCGGCGGACCGCTGCTGTTCGATCCGGGCGAGCGCTGGCACTACAGCACCAGCACCGATGTCGTCGGCAAGCTGGTCGAGGTGGTGTCCGGCCAGAAGCTCGAGGCATATTTCCGCCAGCATATCTTTGCGCCGCTGAAGATGGACGACACGTTTTATGACGTGCCGGAAGCCAAGGGGCCGCGCCTCGTCGCGCAACAGCAACGCGGCGGCGTGCGGATGGACGGCGCGGTGGAGTTGCAGAACCCGCAACTCGGGCTCACCATTGCAGCACCGATCGGCGGCGGGGGACTGGCCTCGACGGCGGACAACTACGGGCGTTTTGTGCGCATGCTGCTCAACGGCGGCACGCTCGACGGCGTGCGGGTGCTCAAGGCCGAGACCGTGGCACTGATGGGCCAGAACCACATCGGCGCAGTCTCGGTGCCGGCGTTGAAGAGCGCACTGCCGCGCAGCGCCGACTTCACCTTCATCGCCGACGGCCGCGACAAATGGGGGCTCGGTTTCCTGATCACGGTGGATCAAGTGCCCGGCAAGCGGTCTCCCGGCAGCCTGAGCTGGGGCGGCATCAACAACACGTTCTTCTGGATCGATCCGGCGCGCGGCATCGCCGGCGTGATCATGATGCAGTATCTGCCGTTTGCGGATGCCAGGGCGCTCGCGGTCTACGACACGTTCGAACGCGGCGCCTATCAGCTCGTCAACGCCGAAAGGTAGGAAGGCTTGCCATGCGGGGTCGGCTCCATGCCGGCCTCGACCGCCTTACGCCGGCACGCGACCGCCGAAAAACGGCATCAGCGCCTGGCTCAGCGTGTGCGGCCGCTTCGAAGTGAAAATGATCTCGGCCCCGGCCTGGTCGCTTTCCTTGCCCGGAGAGCCGAGCAGGTCGGACACACGGCGGGCGATGGCCGGCGCCGGATCGATCCAGTCGACCGGCCACGGCGCAAGCCGTTTCATGCGGTCGAGCAGCAGCGGATAGTGGGTGCAGGCCAGCACGACAGTGTCGGTGCGGTGCTTGCCGTCGTCGACAAAGCAGGGAGCGAGCTCGGCGGCGATATCCGCGTCGCCCACGTCGTTGCCGCTGAGCGCGGACTCGGCGAGCGAAGCGAGTTCCGCCGATCCAACCAGCGTCACGTTGCAGCCTTGCGCGAAATCATCGATCAGACGCCTGGTGTATTCGCGCTGCACGGTGCCCCTGGTGCCGAGCACCGACACGCGCTTGGTCCTCGAACTGGCGCAGGCCGGCTTGATTGCCGGAACGGTACCGACGAACGGCACGCTGTAGGCGCTGCGCAGATGCGACATCACGAGCGTGGAGGCGGTGTTGCAGGCGATCACCACCAAAACCGGGGCATGGCGCGCGATCAACTCGCCGACCAGCGGCACCACGCGGGCGACGATCTGCTCCTCGCTGTGGTGGCCATAGGGAAAGAACGCGTCGTCGGCGACATAGACGTAGTGCGCGTCAGGCCGGGCGCGGACGATCTCGCGCAGGACCGTGAGGCCGCCAAGGCCGGAGTCGAAGACGAGGATGGTGGGCGGGACTGACACGCTGCGACCTTAGCCGATCTGCGGTTACCGTTGGGTTGCTTTGATGATTGCCGGCGGGTTTCCGGAGATTGTCGCCGACGGTTCCGACAATTTGGAACGATTTGAATCGGCTTGGCAAGGCCGGAAAATTGCTGGAACGGCATCAGCCCGCTGATGCCCGGCACGACATCGGGCTGTCGAATCGCATCATGTGCCTGGCGAGGGAGGCGCCTCTCACGCCTCGCCGAACACCCGCTTGAAGATCGTGTCGACGTGCTTGAAGTGATAGCCGAGGTCGAACTGCTCCTCGATGTCGGCATCGCTCAGATGCTTCTTCACGTCGGGATCTTGCTTGAGCAGCGTCTGGAAATCGCCTTCGCCGCGCCAGACCGGCATGGCGTTGCGCTGGACGTATTTGTAGGCGTCCTCGCGGCTGGCGCCTTTCTGCGTCAGCGCGATCAGCAGCCGTTGCGAATGCACCAGGCCGCCGAGGCGGTCGAGGTTCTTCTGCATGTTGGCGGGATAGATCAGAAGCTTGTCGATCAGGCCGGCGAGTCGCATCAGCGCGAAGTCGAGCGTGACTGTCGCATCCGGACCGATCATGCGTTCGGCCGAGGAGTGGGAGATGTCGCGCTCGTGCCAGAGGGCAACGTTTTCCATGGCCGGCATCGCATAGGCGCGCACCATGCGGGAGAGCCCGGTGAGGTTTTCCGACAGCACCGGATTGCGCTTGTGCGGCATCGCCGACGAGCCCTTCTGGCCCTCGGAGAAGAACTCTTCGGCTTCCAGCACTTCGGTGCGCTGCAAATGGCGGATTTCGATCGCCAGCCGCTCGACCGAGGAGGCGATCACGCCAAGCGTGGCAAAATACATCGCGTGGCGATCGCGCGGGATGACCTGGGTCGAGACCGGCTCCGGCACCAGCCCCATTGCCTTCGCGACGTGTTCCTCCACGCGCGGGTCGATCTGCGCAAAAGTGCCGACAGCGCCCGAAATCGCGCAGGTCGCAACCTCCTTGCGGGCGGCGATCAGGCGCTCGCGGGCGCGGGAAAATTCCGCATAGGCATAGGCGAGCTTGAGCCCGAACGTCACCGGCTCGGCGTGAATGCCGTGGGAGCGGCCGATGGTCGGCGTCATCTTGTGCTCGAAGGCGCGCTTCTTCAGCGCCGCCAGGACCTTGTCGATGTCGGATATCAGGATGTCGGCGGCGCGGGTGAGCTGGACGTTGAAGCAGGTGTCGAGCACGTCGGAAGAGGTCATGCCCTGGTGGACGAAGCGCGCCTCGGGGCCGACGATTTCGGCGAGATGGGTCAGGAAGGCAATGACGTCGTGCTTGGTCTCGCGCTCGATCTCGTCGATCCGCGCCACGTCGAAGGTCGCGTCTTTCGCCTTCGCCCAGATCGTCTTCGCGGCTTCCTTGGGGATGGTGCCGAGTTCCGCCAGCGCGTCCGCCGCATGCGCCTCGATCTCGAACCAGATATTGAAGCGGGTCTGGGGCTCCCAGATGGAAGCCATTTCCGGGCGGGTATAGCGGGGAATCATCGAAAAACTCCGGACGAGTTGGGCGGGTCGCGAGGCGGATGCCGGCCGATTTGTTTTTTACGCCGTGCCTTACCAGATCGGGGGCCGGGAAACCACCCGTGGGGTGCGGCTGGCCGATGTCCAGGAACTCTCAATAGGCTGCGTTGGGCGAGTGGCCAGTCTCTCCGCAGGGATTGGATCGGCGATTTAGGTGTCCGGCCAATCGATCCGAACTGCAGACGAAAAGTTACAATCTCACGGATTATTGACTGACAGATATTGAAATCTGTCAGCGAGACATGCTATATCCACCGCCGACGCCAAGAACACGTGTCACCCGGTCCGATCCTTTGAGCCCGGGTACTTGCAAAGGACGACGCTATGACGACCCAAATCATTCATTTGACCGCAAAAATCCAGCATTGGCTCAACCTAAGCGTTGCCCGTCATCTGGCCGCCCAAGCCGAGCGCCTGGAACCGGCGACGAAACATTAACCCGCCTAGGGGATTACCCAAGGCAAATGCCAAAGGGGATTAGATGACCACCGGTCCGATCGCATCAAAGGTGTGCGCATGAACGAAGTCGTGGTTCTGACCCCCGAACGGATTCTGGAGGTCACTGAGGACGTTCTGCGCCGCTACGGGCTGGCCAAGGCAACGGTGGTGGACGTGGCCCGTGCGCTCGATGTCAGCCATGGTAGCGTCTACCGCCACTTCCCCAGCAAGGCCTCGTTGCGCGAGGCGGTAGCCAAGCGCTGGCTCGACCGCCTCGCCACACCGCTGTTCGAGATCGCGCAAGCTTCCGGTCCGGCGCCGGCGCGGCTGGAGAAGTGGCTGCGCACGATGTTTGCGATCAAGCACGAGCGGCTCGGCGACGACCCCGAGATGTTTGCAACCTATCTGACGCTGGCCCGCGAGGCCTGCAAGGCCGTCAACTGCCACAAGGATTGCCTGGTCGACCAGATCGCCCTGATCCTGGCCGACGGCGTCAAGCAGGGCGCCTTCGAAGTCGCCGATGTCAAGGTGACGTCGCGCGCGATTTTCGACGCCACCAGCCGCTTCCACCATCCGGCGCATGCCGACGAATGGAACGAGCCGGGTGCCCCGGCGCGCATCGACGCGCTGCTGACCCTGCTGCTCAGGGGGCTGGAAGCGCCGCGGAAGCGGTGATTCTTCCAAACGCACGTTGTCGCATCCACGGCCGGACGATTTTCAACGGTCGATTTATCCTGCCTTCGAAGTTGTTGAACTTTGATATCCATCAAGGCGCGCCTCTGGTCCGGCGCGATGATGGATGGGGAGGAGACGTGTGCGGCTGGCCATCTTTGCCGATATCCATGCCAACCGGCAGGCGTTCAGCGCGTGCCTTGATTTCGCGCGCGCCCGCGGGGCCGAGCGGATCGTCTGCCTCGGCGATATCGTCGGCTATGGCGCCGATCCGGAATGGGCTGTCGATACCGTGATGGGTCTGGTCGATGACGGCGCCATTGCCGTCATCGGCAACCACGACCACGCCATCAGCACCTCTTCAGAAAGCATGAACGCCGTGGCCACGGCTGCGATCGAGTGGACGCGCGGCAGGCTCAGCGCGCCGCAGCGGCGTTTTCTTGCGGAGTTGCCGCTGACGCAGCGCGAAGACGATCGCCTCTATGTGCATTCCGAAGCCTCGCATCCGGCGCGATGGCACTATGTGCGCGATACGCCCGACGCCGCGCGCAGCATCGCCGCGACTGATGCCCACGTCACCTTCTGCGGTCACATCCACAAGCCGGCGCTCTATTCGATGTCGGCGGCGGCGAAGATGACGAGCTTCATCCCGACGCCGAACGTGCCGGTGCAACTGCTCGGCGGCCGGCGCTGGCTTGCGGTGCTCGGCTCGGTCGGGCAGCCGCGTGACGGCGATCCGGCGGCCTCGTTCGCAATCCTCGATACAACCTCACGCGAGATCACCTATTGCCGTGTGCCGTATGATGTCGAGGCGGCGGCGGACCGGATCCGCGCCAATGGCCTACCGCATTGGCTGGCCGACCGCCTGCTTGTTGGGAAATGAGAGAATGGCGAAATCCTTGATCGAGTCTGGCGCAGAACTGGACGGTTTCGCCATCGGGGAATGTGTTCACCAGGGCGGCATGGCGACGCTGTGGTCGGTGACCCATCCCGGCATCAACGTGCCGCTGTTGATGAAGGTGCCGCGGGTGGCCGAGGGCGAGGATCCGGCGGCCATCGTCAGCTTTGAAATGGAGCAGATGATCTTGCCGCGGCTGGCCGGCCCGCATGTGCCCGGCTGTTTCGGCACCGGCGATTTCGACCGGCAGCCCTACGTCGTCATGGAGCGCATCCCCGGCAAGACGCTCTACAGCCGGATCGACCAGTTGCCGATCCCCTATGAAGAGGCGAGGGTGATCGGCGGACAGATCGCGACCGCGCTGGCCGACCTGCACCGGCAGAACGTCATTCATCACGACATCAAGCCGAGCAGCATCATGTTCCGCCCATCGGGCGAATGCGTGCTGATCGATTTCGGCCTGTCGCACCACAACCAGTTGCCGGACTTGCTGCAGGAAGAATTCCGTCTGCCTTACGGCACCGCGCCCTATATGGCGCCGGAGCGCCTGCTCGGCGTCCGCGACGATCCGCGCAGCGACCTGTTTTCGCTGGGCGTGCTGCTGTATTTCTTCACCACCGGCGAGCGGCCGTTCGGCGAGAGCGAGACGCTGCGCGGCATGAAGCGTCGGCTTTGGCGTGATCCCTATCCGCCGCGCAAGCTGAGGGGCGACTATCCGCCCTGGCTGCAGGAAATCGTACTGCGCTGCCTGGAGATCGAGCCGGTCTGGCGGCATCCGACGGCGTCCCAACTGGCCTTCGAACTGGCGCATCCCGAACAGGTCAAGCTTACCGCGCGCTCGGAGCGGCTGCAGCGCGATCCGCTCTCGACGGTGTGGCGCCGCCGCTTCAACCAGGGCGTGGCCGTTCCGAGAGAGAAATCCGAGGTCTCGGCGCAGCTGGCTTCGGGACCGATCGTGGTGGTTGCGATCGATACCGAAGAGGGATCGGCAGCGCTCAACGAATGCCTGCGTCGGACGGCCGCGCAGCTCCTGTCGACATTGCCGTCGGCGCGGCTCGCCTGCCTGAACGTGCTCAAGCTCGGGCGCGTCACCATCGACCGGACGCTCGACGAACAGGGCAACAACAAGCATATCGACCGTCTGGTGACGCTGCGGCACTGGGCGCAGCCGTTGGAGCTGGATGAAAGCCGGCTCACGGTGCATGTTCTGGAGGCCATCGATCCTGCTGCTGCGATCCTGGAATTCACCCGGGTCAATCAGGTCGACCACATCGTGATCGGCGCACGGCAAAGTTCGATGCTGCGTGCGCTGCTCGGCAGCGTGTCGGCCAAGGTCGCGGCCGAGGCCGCTTGCACCGTGACCGTGGTGCGACCGCCGCCGTCGGCGCCGCTGCAGGAAGGTGGCTAGCCGGATCGGGCTGCGCGCGCGCTCAGTCGAGGGTCTGGACGGGTGGCAGCTTGCTGCCGGAACGCGGCGGGTTCGGCGCCGGATGACTGGTGACGCGGCCGCTCCGTTCGGCTTGACCGGCGGACCCGGGTGGTACGCCCACGGCTTCCGCCCTGGCGCCGCGCACGCTGTCCCTTGAAGCCTGCCGGCGACGCGACGACCGCGAGCCTTCCAATCCCCACGACCGCGAAATCGAAGGACCGGCCGTATAGCCGACGAAGGCGCCGGCGACGGCCCCGACCGGGCCCAGCACGACGGCGCCGGCTACCGCGCCCAGCGCGGCGTCGCCCGCGCGCTGCGCGAGCGCGGAGGAGGGCGCGAGTACCAGGAGCAACGCGGCGATGCAGTAGGCCTTGATCATATTTCCGTCCCATCCATGGAAGGCGGAATGCTGATCTGCCTTTATGGCGAGATGCGTGACGCTTTGTGGCCGGACCGTGGAGCTTTCGGTTCCAATGCTCGCGGCACCTTTGGTGTGGCTTTGCTACCCGCTCGCTAGCGCGCGCGGGAGCTGCGTCAGATCGCTTCGCCGCGCGCCAGCGCCGCCGCGTTGCGGATCGCGGAAATGTTGGCCTTGTAGGCTTCCATGGTGCCGCCCTTGAACACGGCTGAACCTGCGACCAGCGCATTGGCGCCGGCGGCCGCCAACTGGCCGGCCACGTCGGGGCCCACGCCGCCATCTACCTCGATGTCGATCGGGCGTCCCGCCGCCATCGCCCTGACGTCGCTGACTTTGCCGAGCGCGGACTTGATGAAGGCCTGGCCACCGAAGCCGGGATTGACCGACATGACCAGCACGAGATCGATCAGGTCGATGACGTATTCGATCGCGCTCGCCGGCGTGCCCGGGTTGAGCGAGACGCCGGCCTTCTTGCCGAGCGCGCGGATCGCCTGCAGCGAACGATGTAAATGTGGGCCTGCCTCGGCATGGACGGTGATGTGATCGCAGCCGGCTTTTGCGAATGCCTCGATATAGGGATCGCAGGGCGAGATCATCAAATGCGCGTCAAAGATTTTCTTGGTATGCGGGCGCATCGCCTTGATGACATCGGGACCGTAGGAAATGTTGGGCACAAAATGCCCGTCCATCACGTCGAGATGGATCCAGTCGGCGCCGGCGGCGTCGACGGCGCGGACTTCCTCACCCAGTTTGGCAAAATCCGCCGCCAGGATTGACGGCGCGATGACGAGGGGACGCGACGCGAATGGCTGGGACATGGGCGCTTTCCCAAGTTCTTGAAGCGGTGGAATGGCCTCGCGTAACACGCAGGAGGGCCGGGGGCAATGCGCCCGCAGGTGCGGCCTTCGGGGCGGAAAAACCTGCCGGGGGCGGGCAGCTATTGCCGGGTTCGTCGAACGATCCGGATAGAGGAAAGCCTGGATTTGCTGGGTTTTTTGGTATGGCACGGTGCTTGCTGAAGACCATGCCAACGAACTGTCGGCCGTCGTCTTATGCGGCCATGCTGGAGTTCCGCCATGTTCTTTGCTCTGGGTGCTGCGTCATCGGCCATCGATGCCCTCAAGGCGCTGACATCGTCGAAATCGTCTGCGCAGACCAAAGGCGCCAACCAGAATCCTGCTGCCGCTTTCGATCTGTTATCTCAAAACGGCGCGCCTTCGGTCGGCTCCGGAGCCGGCTCGGGCGGTACCGGTGCTTCGATCTCGCCGCAAACCATGAGCGCGCTGCTCGACGCCCAGAGCCAGTCCGCGTCGGGGTCGGCGACCACGGCATCCAAGAGCCGTTCGGCTGCCCTGAAGGACCTGTTCGGACAGATCGACGGCGACGGCGACGGCAAGATCAGCAAGTCGGAATTCGAAGAGGCGCTCGGCGCCGGCGGCACCAACCTTCAAAACGCCGACAGCGTGTTCGGCAAGCTCGACAAGGACGGCGACGGCTCGGTCACCTTGAAAGAACTGGCGTCGGCGCTGCGGCCCGGCAAGGGACATCATGATCGCGATACTGCGAGCAATGGCGATCAGTCCGGCTCCGATCCGTTCACGCAGGCCTTGCAGGGCGCCGGCACCACTTCTGTCACCAACAGCGACGGTTCGATAACGACGTCGCTGACCTATGCGGACGGCTCCAAGGTGACGATGACATCGCCCGCGAGCGGCAGCTCATCGAGTTCAGCCACATCGTCCTACAATTTCATCGAGCAGATGATTCAGCGTCAGGCTCGAGCCATTTCATCAGCCGCCACCGCATCGCTTTCGGTCAGCGTCTGAGCACGAGACCCGGCGAGATCTCTTCGGAATGCGACCTAGCCGAAGCGATCGCTCCACGCCGGTAGCGCACCCAGAAAGGGTAGCGCGGTCGCACTGTAGACGCCGCGCGCGATCGCACGCGCGACCGTGTTGGCGGCCACCATCCCGAGTTCGGTGAGGCCGAACTGCGGATCGATCGGCTTCCTGCCGGTCGCGGCGGCATACACCACGTCGCCATCCGTCGGGGCATGGACGGGGTAGATGGCGCGGGCCATTCCGGTTTGCGCGATCATCGCCAGCCGCTTGGCCTGCGATTTCGTCAGCACGGCATCCGTGACCACGACGACCAGCGTGGTGTTTTCCGAAGGCGTCGCTTGCGGACCGCCCTTCAGCCGTGCGCGCAGCATGTCGGGCGTGAACGAAGGCGGCAGTCCGCGTCCGCCGAATTCGTCGTTCTGTTCGAACGGCGCCGCCCAGAACCACGGTCCGTCGCCGACCGTCACGCTGCCGACGGCGTTGACGACGGCGAGCGCCCCGACGGTGACCCCGCCATCGGTCTGCGCCGATGCCGAACCGAGCCCGCCCTTGAGATTGGCGGTGGTCGCGCCGAGGCCGGCGCCGACGCTGCCCAATGCAAAATCGTCGCGCGCCGCGCGCGCCGCGGCGTAGGCGAGGTCGCGATAGGGCGGGAAGCGTCCCCAAGCCTTGTCGCCGCCGTTGAGCAGATCGAAGCAGATCGCGCCCGGAACGATCGGGATCACGGCCTCGCGGATCCGCAAGCCGCGGCCCTGTTCAGCCAGCCAGGCCTGTATGCCGCCGGCGGCGTCGAGCCCGAGCGCCGAGCCGCCGGATAGCGCGATGGCGTCGATCTCCTGGACGGTGCTTTCGGGCTTGAGAAGGCCGTCCTCGCGGGTGCCGGGCCCGCCGCCGCGCACGTCGATCGAGGCGACGGCGGGAGAATCGAAAATGACCGCGGTCACGCCGGAGGCGAGGGTTGCGTCGTCGGCGTGGCCGACGCGGACGCCGGAAATGTCGGTGATGAGATTCTTCAACGCGCCGTTCCGTCAGGCCACATTTGGCGGGCCGATCCACGGATATATCAGTCGCACCGGTTGCTCAACTGGCAAGCGCCAGCCGGATCATCCTGGCGAGTTCGGATTTGCGGTAGGGTTTCGCCAGCAGCAGCACGCCTGAATCCAGCCGGCCATGATGGACGATGGCGTTTTCCGTATATCCGGACGTATAGAGCGTCTTGAGGCCGGGCCGCCGCTTCAGCGCTTCGTCGACGAGTTTGCGGCCGTTCATGGCCCCGGGCATGATCACGTCGGTGAAGAGCAGGTCGATGGCGGGGACATCGTCGATGATGCGCAAGGCATCGAAAGCGTTGGACGCTTCAAACGTGGCGTAGCCCAGGCTCTGGACCTGGGTCATGACGTAACGCCTTACCATCGCATCGTCCTCGACGACGAGGATGGTTTCGGTGCCACCCACGACGTTCGCCGAAGCCGCCGCTTCCGCGGCGGTCTGCTGCAGGCCGATCGCCCGCGGCAGGTAGATCTTGACCGACGTGCCATGGTCTTGCTCGCTGTAGATCTTGACGTGCCCCCCCGACTGCTTGACGAAGCCGAACACCATGCTCAGTCCGAGGCCGGTGCCGCGGCCGACTTCCTTGGTCGTGAAAAAGGGTTCGAATACTCGCTCCACCAGCGCGGGCGGAATTCCGGTGCCGGTGTCGCTGACGGCGATCATGACGTAACTGCCGGGCGCGACCTCGCTGTGCCTGCCGGCATAGTTTTCATCCAGAACGACGTTGGCGGTTTCAATTGCAAGCTTTCCGCCATCGGGCATGGCGTCGCGCGCGTTGATCGCCAGGTTGAGAACGGCGGTGGTGAGCTGGTTGGGGTCGGCCAGCGCCGTCCATGTATTCTCGGCCAGGAGCGGGGTGATCTCGATGTGCTCCCCGAGGGTGGGACGCAAGAGCTTTGCCGACTCCAGCACCAGCGCATTGACGTCGAGTTCGACGGGCTGCAAGGGCTGCTTGCGGGCAAACGCCAGCAGATGCTTGGTCAGGTTGGCGCCGCGTTCGGCGGCTTCGTCGATCAGCCTGGCGATCGTAACGTAGTCGGGGTTGTCGGCGACGGCTTCTTCAAGAATGCCGATGGTGCCGGTGATCACGGTCAGGATGTTGTTGAAATCGTGCGCGACGCCGCCGGTGAGCTGGCCGATTGCGTCCATCTTCTGGGCATGCCGCAACTGGGCATCTGCGGTCTGCTTCTCGGTCAGATCCCGGCCGATGAAGAAGTGGCGACGGACCGGCTCCGACCACGTTCCGGTCCAGTTCAGCGCGACCGTTCTGCCTTCCTTGTTGATATAGCGCGTTTCAAAACTGCGCTTGCGCTGTCCTAGTCGCGCCGCCCTCATTTCCCTGCGGGTGTGCTCGATATCGTCGGGGTGGATGAATTCGACCGCGCTATGTCCGAGCAGGTCGGACGGCTGATAGCCGAGGATCGCCGTAACGCTCGGGCTGACCTGGATGAAGTTGCCCTTGCTGTCGGTCACCAGAATGAGATCGTTCGAAGAATCGAAGATGCGCCGGCGTTCCTCGATTTCCTGGCTGAGTGCCCGCTGCGTCCGCTTGCTTTCGGTGATGTCGCGCGCGGATTTGGAGATGCCGACGATCCGCCCGGAGGCCGAACGGATCGGAGAGATGCTCAGCGAAACGTCGACGATGCTGCCGTCCTTGCGCATCCGCGAAGTTTCCTGGTGTTCGATCGGTTCGCCGGCGCTGACCCGCTCGATGATGTCGCGCAATTCGTCGCGCCGTTCAGGCGGGACGATGATGTTGGTGTTCCTCCCGATCGCTTCGGCCGCCGTGTAGCCGTACAGGCGTTCGGCGGCACCGTTCCAACCGGTAATGGTACCATCGAGCAATTTGGTGATGATGGCGTCGTTGGACGATTCCACGACCGAGCTGAACAGGCTTTCACGTTCGCTGCGGAGGCTTCGCTCGGACGCGGCTTCGCGGCGAACGTTTCCGAGCAGGCGGGCCAGCTTGGCTTGGACGCCGACATTGTCGATCAGCAAAATGGCGAGTACCAGGCTCGCAGCGCAAAGGCCGTAGATGCGGCCGAGATAGAAGCCGAGGTCGAAGCGCGCGACGTTCAGGATCGCCGACAGGGCGATGTCGAACAGCCAGACGCACATCACCACCATCAGCCAGACGTCGAGCACGGAGTGCGGCTGGCGAAGCCACAATATCGCTAACGCCGCCAGGCTAAGGCACCACACGGTCGAGACCACGCCCAGCATGATGGGCGTATAGTGGCCGCCGCTCAAAAGGATCGGCAGCCGGTCATGGTGGGCGGTGACCAGCCAGACGACCGCTGCCATCGCAACACCGACCGCAACGATGCATTTGGCGACCGCCGCGCCGGTCGACACCAGCATCATCTGCCTGTCGTCTTTCGCTTTCAGAAGCGCGTAGCCGATGACGAGAAACGGAAATCCGCCGTGCCAGACCATGTAGAGCCAGACGGTGGTCTGCGACCCCGCGCCTAGCAGACCGCCGGGCGCGAACAGACCGGGGAACGTGAGGGCGTGGACGACCGCCGCCATGGCCGTGAACAGATATCCGCTCGCCAGCAACAGCAGCGCCCGCGAGCGGCTGATTGCGAACTGCGAAAACAACATGACGGCGGTGATCACGTCGTTGATGGCAAGCGCCGACTGGTAGCTCGCAACGAATGCCGGGATTGGGGTCAGCGGCACGCCGGCAAACGGTACGGCGCAGGCGAAGAGTACTGCGGAGATACCAACGACGAAGAGCGCGGGTCTGCCATCGCGGGCGGTCGCCGGCATGGTCGAAACGAAGATGTTGCGCTCATCATCCATTGTCGCCTCCGGCCAACTGGCAGCGAACACGCTGTTGCAGTTCTAGAGTGGCAATAGCTTCAAACGCCCGGGAATAGCGTACCGGCGCAGCCCGATTTCCAGCCGGTGCATGGATTTGAAGGAATCAAATGCCGAGATAACTATGATAGGTCATGATGAGATTTCCCGAAATCGTATCATGAACCCATCTCTTTGTTTGAACATGATCTTTTTGGAGAACCGATTCCCGCTTTTCCGGATCATGCCCTGCGCGCCCCGGCCAGAATCAACTTGAGGTTCCATCTTACCTGTCGACGCCTAGCGCGCGACACATGATCGCGTAACCGACTCTTTACCGTCCGGGCCAATACTGGTACGTGCGACGGCCGAAATCCCTTCGACTACCCAGGCTGTTGCGCCACCGATCCGGGAGGGCTCAATGCCCCGCGTGCTTGTTGTTGACGATCAACCCGAGGTCCGCACGATCATTGCTATCGTGCTGCGCATGCACCGCTACGAAATCATCGAGGCGGAAAGCGCCAGCGCTGCCTTGAAGCTGTTCGAGCCGGCGGGCTTCGACCTGGCGATCGTCGACATCCTCCTGCAGGACAGCAACGGCTCGGATCTGATTGCAGCGCTGCGCGCCCAATCGCCCGGCCTGCCGGTCATTGCGATTTCAGGAATGACCGTGCTGGACTTCCTGCCCGATACGCCCGAACTCTCTGATGTCGTCTGCCTTCAGAAGCCATTTCGTCCGGCAGATCTGATGCGCGCGATCGAAGCGGCATTGGAACCGCACCGACGGCCGGCCAACACCGCCGCAGCGGCCGCGGGATAGAGCGGGGTCAGTCCGCGTTCACAGCGCCAATCAGGCGTCAGGTTACCGTTCGGCGCATCGCAGGCCATGGCTGTCAGCGGCGGAAACCGGTTCGGCGGCAAACGGACGCTGCGGCGGCGGGACCGTCAAGCGGCAAACCAGGCCTTCCGGGCGCCAGTCGAATTCAGCCTGCCCGCCGAGCTGCGATTCGATGCTGGCAATCACGCTTCTGGTCCCGAAGCCGCGCGCCACCGGCTTCTCTACCGCGGGTCCGCCGGTCTCCACCCAGATGATCCTGAGCTGGCCGGCATCGTCTTCCCAGCTCACCGACAGCCGGCCCGCCAGCGCCGAGAGGGCGCCGTACTTCGCCGAATTGGTGACGAGTTCGTGCAGCGCGAGCGCCACCGTCTGGGCCGTCGTCGGTTCGAGTTGCATCTCCGGACCAGACAGGTTGATCTGCTCGCCGGTCAAATAGGGCGCCAGTTCCTCGTCGATCAGTTTTCTGATTTTGGCGCCTTGCCAGCTCGAGAGCGAAAGCACGGTGTGCACCCGTGCGAGCGCGTTGATCCGTCCTTCGACCGAGCGGACATAGGTTTTCACGTTCTCGCCGCGCGTCAGCCGGACGATCGATTGCGCCAGCGCCAGCGCATTCTTGGCGCGGTGGTCGACCTCACGCGCCAGCAGGTTCTGCCGCTCCTCGGCCTGCTTGCGCTCGGTGATGTCGACGGTGACGCCGGAAACACGAATGACGCGGCCGCCCGTGTCGGTGCTCGCCGCCGCCGTTGCCGCGCACCATCGCACCTCGCCGTTCGGACGGATAATGCGGAATTCCGTTTCATATGATTTCGCGCCGCGCGCGAAATTTGCCCACGCCTCGTGCAATACCTGCACGTCGTCGGGATGCAGCAGCGCCTGGATATTGGCGGGCGTCAGTTCGAACTTGGCGGGATCGAGGCCGAGGATCTGATACTGGCCTTCGTCCCACATCCAGTCGCCGTTGACCCAGTCCCAATCCCACGAGCCCATCTTCCCGGCAGCGATCGCGAGGCTGCGGCGCTGCTCGCTTTGCAGCAGCCTTTTGTGCGAATCCTCAAGTTCGGCGGTGCGGGCACGAACGCGATCCTCCAGTTCGATGTTGAGGCGTTCGAGTTGGCGCGTCTTGCGATAGAGTTCCGCAAATACCTTGATCTTGGCGCGCAGCACCTCCGGAACCACCGGCACCGGTACATAGTCGACCGCGCCCATTTCGTAGCCGCGCAAGCGGTCGAGGTCGCTGACCTGTATGGCGGAGATGAAAATCATCGCGATTTTCTGAAACCGTGGATGCTCGCGGATCATGGCGGCGAGTTCGAAGCCGTCCAGTTCAGGCATGCAGACATCGACCAGGATGATTGCGACGTCGTTTTTGAGCAGATACTCCAGCGCCGCGCGCCCGGACGAAGCCTTGACCAGGTTCTCGCCGAGTTCCTTCAGGATGACTTCATAAGCGAGCAGCTTCGCAGGCTGATCGTCCACCAGAAGAATGTTCACCTTGTCGTCCATCATCTGCTTACGCCGATCACCGGTGCAGCCACATTCGTATCGCGAGCAGCAACTGCTCGGTATTGACGGGCTTTGCGAGATAGTCCGAAGCACCGGCTTCGAGACATTTCTCGCGGTCGCCCTTCATCGCCTTGGCGGTCAGCGCAATGATCGGAAGGCGACCGAACGACGGGTTTTGCCTGATCACGCCAATGGTCTGATATCCGTCCATCTGCGGCATCATGATATCCATCAGCACGATTGCGATATTCGGATTGGATTCGACCAGCGCAATGGCTTCGTGGCCCGTCGTCGCCGTCAGCACCTTCATGCCGCGCCGTTCTAATACGCTCGACAGCGCAAAGATGTTCCGGGCGTCATCGTCCACGAGAAGTGCGGTCTTGCCAACCAGATCTTCATCGGAACTGTTGAGCTTTTCGAGCATCCTCTGCTTGGCGACAGGCAATTCCGTGATCACACGGTGCAGAAACAACGACGTTTCATCGAGCAGGCGTTCCGGCGACTCGACGCCCTTCACCACGATGCTGCGTGCCATCGTGTGAAGTTCCGCGTCTTCCTCGGCCGAAAGTTCCCGTCCCGTGAACACGACGACAGGTACGTTCGACAGCGTTTCGTCGCTGCGGAGTCGGTCGAGCACCTCGAAGCCGCTCATGTCGGGCAGCCGCAGATCCAGCACCACGCAGTCGCACGGCTGGTTCCGCAGCGTCGACAACGCGTCGGCGCCGGTGTCGGCGGTGATGATCTCGATGTCGTCATGGCCGAGCAGCTCGGTGATGCTCATCTGCTCGGCGGCATTGTCCTCCACGATCAACAGGCGCTTGCGCCGGGGCTTGGCGTATTCCTTGATCTGCGACAGCGCCGCACTGACGCCCTCGGTCGTCGTCGGCTTGTTGACAAAGGAAAACGCGCCGCGGGCCAACGCATGCTGACGGTCTTCGTCGAGCGTGATGATCTGCACCGGAATGTGCCGCGTCAGCGGATTGTGCTTGAGCTGGCTCAGCACGGTCCAGCCCAGCATGTCCGGCAGGAACACGTCGAGCGAAACCGCCGATGGCTGGAACTGCTTGGCGAGTTCGAGCGCCTCGTCGCCGCGGCTGGCGACCAGCACCTTGAAGCCCTTGTCGCGGGCAAGGTCGATCAGCACCCGCGCGTAATGCGGATCATCCTCTACGATCAGAAGGATGGTGTCGCCCGGCTCGAGACTGAGTCGGTCGTCCGGCAATTGCTCGATGATGCGCTCCTGGGTCGCTGCAACCTGCAGCGCCGGAGTTTGCGCAAAGGCCGACGGGGCAGGAGCACGCGGCGCCACGGTAGGGCCGGAATATTTCAGCGGCAGATACAGGACGAAGGTAGAGCCTTTTCCGGGCACGCTACGCAGGTGGATTTCGCCGCCGAGCAGGCTCGCAAGTTCGCGGCTGATGGCAAGGCCAAGGCCGGTGCCGCCGTATTTGCGGCTGGTGCCGGCGTCGGCCTGCTGGAACGCCTCGAAGATCAGCTTCTGCTTTTCCAGGGGAATGCCGATGCCGGTGTCGGTCACCTCGAAGGCGACGACCGCGGGCGCGTGATTGAGGATCGGGTGTTCGGCGCTCCAGCCGCCGACGGCGGCCGAGACGTTCAGCTTCACGCCGCCTTCCGCGGTGAACTTGAACGCGTTCGACAGCAGGTTCTTCAGCACCTGCTGCAGGCGCTTGGAATCGGTCACCATGCTGCGGGCGAGGTTCTCGTCGACGTCGATGCTGAACGAAAGATCGCGGTTGTCGGCCTCGTGCCGGAACGGCCGCCCGACGGTCTCCAAGAGGCTCGACGTCAGGATTTCCTCGGCGTCGACCGTCACCGTTCCGGATTCGATCTTCGAGAGGTCGAGGATGTCGCTGATCAGGTTGAGCAGGTCGGTGCCGGCGCCGTGGATGGTGCGGGCGAATTCGACCTGTCTTGCCGACAGATTGCCGTCCGGATTTTCGGTGAGCTGCTGACCGAGGATCAGGATGCTGTTTAGCGGCGTGCGGAGCTCGTGGCTCATGTTGGCGAGGAATTCGGACTTGTACTTCGAGGTCAGCGACAGCTCGGTCGCCTTTTCCTCGAGCGCGCGGCGGGCCTGTTCGATTTCCTGGTTCTTTCGTTCCACCTCGACATTGCGCTCGGCAAGCTGCTGCGCCTTCTGTTCGAGCTGTTCGTTGGTCTGCTGCAGCTCCTTCTGCTGCGTCTGCAGTTCGCCGGCGAGCTGCTGGGACTGTTTCAGAAGGCCCTCGGTCTGCATCGTCGCCTCGATCGAGTTGAGCACGATGCCTATGGAATCGGTGAGCTGTTCGAGGAAGGTCATCTGCGATGTCGTGAACGATGAGATCGAGGAAAGCTCGATCACGGCTTTCACCTGGTTTTCGAACAGCACCGGAAGCACGACAAGATTCTTCGGGGCGATGCGCAGCAGCGCCGAATTGATCGGCGCCGTGTCGGCCGGAATGTCAGCCACCAGCCGCTGCCGCTTGTCCATCGCGCACTGGCCGATCAGCCCCTCGCCGAATTGCACGACCGGCGGATGCGGCTTGGCGCCGTCGCCGGCATAGGCCGAGAGCAGGCGCAACTGCGGGCTGTCGGCATTCTCGGTCTGGTAGATCACGCCCATGTGCGCGTTGATCAGGGGCGCCAGTTCGGTCAGCAGCAGCCGGCCGACGGTCGTGAGGTCGCGCTGGCCCTGCAGCATGTTGGTGAATTTGGCGAGGTTGGTCTTCAGCCAGTCCTGTTCGGTATTGACCTGCGTCGTCAGGCGCAGGTTGCCGATCATGGTGTTGATGTTGTCCTTGAGTTCGGCCACTTCGCCGCGGGCGTCGACCTGGATCGAGCGTGTCAGGTCGCCCTTGGTCACCGCAGTGGCCACCTCGGCGATCGCGCGGACCTGCGAGGTCAGGTTGGCGGCGAGCAGGTTGACGTTGCCGGTGAGGTCCTTCCAGGTGCCGGCCGCGCCCGGCACGTTGGCCTGGCCGCCGAGCCGGCCTTCGACGCCGACTTCGCGGGCCACGCTGGTGACCTGATCGGCGAAGGTCGCCAGCGTTTCGGTCATGTTGTTGATGGTGTCGGCAAGGGCGGCGACTTCGCCCTTCGATTTCACGGTCAGGTTCTGCTTGAGGTCGCCGTTGGCGACCGCCGTCACTACCTTGACGATGCCGCGCACCTGCTCGGTCAGGTTGGCGGCCATGAAGTTGACGGTGTCGGTGAGGTCCTTCCAGGTGCCGGCGACGCCGGGGACCTGGGCCTGGCCGCCGAGCTTGCCCTCGGTGCCGACTTCGCGCGCGACGCGCGTCACTTCGCCGGCAAAGGCGTTGAGCTGGTCGACCATCGTGTTGATGGTGTTCTTCAGTTCGAGGATTTCGCCCTTCACGTCGACCGTGATCTTGCGCGACAGGTCGCCGCGCGCCACCGCGGTGGTCACTTCGGCGATGTTGCGGACCTGCGTCGTCAGGTTGGCGGCCAGGAGGTTGACGTTGTCGGTGAGATCCTTCCAGGTGCCGCCCACGCCGGGCACCACGGCCTGGCCGCCCAATCGTCCCTCGGTGCCGACCTCGCGCGCCACGCGCGTCACTTCGGCGGCGAACGAGCGAAGCTGCTCGACCATTGTATTGAGGGTGTCTTTCAGCAGCAGGATTTCGCCGCGGACGTCGACCGTGATCTTCTTCGACAGGTCGCCACCGGCGATGGCGGTGGCGACTTCGGCGATGTTGCGGACCTGCGCGGTCAAATTGGACGCCATGAAGTTGACGTTGTCGGTGAGGTCCTTCCAGGTGCCGGCGACTTCCGGCACCTGGGCCTGGCCGCCGAGCTTGCCTTCGGTGCCGACTTCGCGCGCCACGCGGGTGACTTCGGAGGCGAAGGCGTTGAGCTGGTCCACCATCGTGTTGACGGTGTTCTTCAGTTCGAGAATCTCGCCCTTGACGTCGACCGTGATCTTCTTCGACAGGTCGCCCTTGGCCACCGCCGTGGTGACTTCGGCGATGTTGCGGACCTGGCCGGTCAAATTGCCGGCCATCGAGTTGACGTTGTCGGTGAGGTCCTTCCAGGTGCCGGCGACGCCGGGCACGTTGGCCTGACCGCCGAGCCGCCCTTCGGTGCCGACCTCGCGCGCCACACGGGTCACTTCGCCCGCGAAGCGGTTGAGCTGGTCGACCATCGTGTTCAGCGTTTCCTTGAGCTGCAGGATTTCGCCGCGGACGTCCACGGTGATCTTGCGCGACAGGTCGCCGCCGGCAATTGCGGTTGCGACCTCGGCGATGTTGCGGACCTGCGCCGTCAGGTTGCCGGCCATCGAGTTCACGGAGTCGGTGAGGTCCTTCCAGGTGCCGGCGACGCCGGGCACCTCGGCCTGGCCGCCGAGCTTGCCGTCGGTACCGACCTCGCGCGCCACGCGGGTGACTTCGCCCGCAAAGGCGTTGAGCTGGTCGACCATCGTGTTCAGCGTTTCCTTCAATTGAAGGATTTCGCCCGATACGTTCACCGTAATCTTCTTCGACAGGTCGCCCTTGGCCACCGCGGTGGCGACTTCGGCGATGTTGCGGACCTGGGCGGTGAGGTTGCCGGCCATTGAATTGACGTTGTCGGTGAGATCCTTCCAGGTGCCGGCGACACCGCGCACATTGGCCTGACCGCCGAGCTTGCCCTCGGTACCGACCTCGCGCGCCACGCGGGTCACTTCGCCGGCAAAGGCGTTGAGCTGGTCCACCATGGTGTTGATGGTGTCCTTCAGCTCCAGGATTTCGCCGCGCACGTCCACAGTGATCTTCTTCGAGAGGTCGCCATTGGCGACGGCGGTGGTCACCTCGGCGATGTTGCGGACCTGCGCTGTCAGGTTGGACGCCATCGAGTTCACGCTTTCGGTGAGATCCTTCCAGGTGCCGGCGACGCCGAGCACGTTGGCCTGACCTCCCAGTCGTCCTTCCGTGCCGACCTCGCGCGCGACGCGCGTGACTTCGCCGGCAAAGGCGTTGAGCTGGTCGACCATCGTGTTAAGCGTTTCCTTCAGCTGAAGGATTTCGCCCGATACGTTCACTGTGATCTTTTTGGAAAGGTCGCCGCCGGCGATCGCGGTGGCGACGTCGGCGATGTTGCGGACCTGCGCCGTCAGGTTGGAGGCCATGAAGTTGACGTTGTCGGTGAGATCTTTCCAGGTGCCGGCCACACCCGGCACCTGGGCCTGGCCGCCGAGCTTGCCCTCGGTGCCGACTTCGCGGGCGACGCGCGTCACTTCGGAGGCGAACGAGTTGAGCTGGTCCACCATGGTGTTGATGGTGTCCTTCAGCTCGAGGATTTCGCCGCGGACGTCCACCGTGATCTTGCGCGAAAGGTCGCCGCGGGCGACCGCCGTGGTCACGTTGGCGATGTTGCGTACCTGGGCGGTAAGATTGCCGCACATCGCGTTGACGGAATCGGTGAGATCCTTCCAGGTGCCGGCGACGCCGGGGACGATGGCCTGGCCGCCGAGCTTGCCGTCGGTGCCGACTTCGCGCGCCACGCGTGTCACTTCGGAGGCGAAGGAGCGGAGCTGGTCCACCATCGTGTTGATGGCTTCTTTCAGTTGCAAGATCTCGCCACGGACGTCGACCGTGATCTTCTTTGACAAATCGCCATTGGCCACCGCGATGGTGACTTCGGCGATATTGCGGACCTGGCCGGTGAGGTTGTTGGCCATCGAGTTGACGCTCTCGGTTAAGTCCTTCCAGACGCCGGTTACTTCCGGCACCTGAGCCTGGCCGCCGAGCTTGCCCTCGGTGCCGACTTCGCGCGCCACGCGCGTCACTTCCGAGGTGAACACCGAAAGCTGCTTGATCATCGTGTTGACGATGGTGGCCGACTGCAAAAACTCGCCGCCCAATGGACGGCCGTCGACATCGAGCTGCACGGTCTGCAGCAGATTGCCCTGCGCCACGGCGGCGACCGCGCGCGTCACTTCGCGGGTCGGCCACAGCAGGTCATCAATCAGCGTGTTGACGGAGCCTTCCATGTCGGCCCACGACCCGCTCGACAGGTCGAACTTCACGCGCTGCCGGGTCATGCCCTCGCGCCCGACGACCTGGCCGACATGCTCGAGTTGTTGCGCCATACGCTGGTTGGCGGCGACGATTTCGTTGAAAGTATCGGCGATCTTGCCCTCGATGCCGATGTGATCGCCGGTCATCCGCACGGAGAAATCTCCCGCGCGCATCGCCTGCAAAGCGTGCAGCAGATCCTGCATCGGGTCAGACGTGCCGTTGGTGGTGGCGGGCTTGGGTTTGGCGGCCCGGCGAACGGAGGGTGACGCTCCGGGGGAAAGATCACTCATGGTGTTTCCTCGGCCAACTCAGGCCAGTTCGCGCGACTCTCAACGGCTGAGATGCGTGCTCCAACTAGAACCATCCCCCATCGCCAGATCAAGATGGAACAAGCGTTAAGGTTGTAAAATCAATGACATGGAACTCAGCCCAGCAACTCACAATGCAGATGGAACCCAATTGTTCCCACCCCCCTTGAATTATCTGGAACCCAAAATGAAAACGCCCCGGCCAAGCCGGGGCGTTCATGTTCAAATCCGCGAAAAGGCGATCAGGACCCCTTCGGATTGATCTCAGTGTAATTGCCCTTGGCGTCCCACTTGTAGACGACGTAGTCGATCACCTTGATGTCACCCTTGGCATCGAAGGAAAGCTTGCCGAGCACCGTGTCCCATTCGCCGGCCTTGATGGTCTCCATCACCTTCTTCGGATCGGTCGTCTTCGTCTTCGTCACCGCCTGGGTCCAGACCTGCATCGCGGCGTAGGTGTAGAGGGTGTAGCCCTCGGGATCGATGTTCTTGGCCTTGAACTTTTCGACGATCGCTTTCGCGGTCGGCTTGTTGCGCGGGTCGGGGCCGAAGGTGAACAAGGTGCCTTCGGCGGCCGGACCGGTGATCGAGGCGAACTCCTTGTCGTTCATGGCGTCGCCCGCCATCAACACCGTCTTGAGGCCCTGGTCGCGCATCTGGCGCAGGATCAGGCCGGCTTCCTGATGGTAGCCGCCGACGAACACCAGATCGATATTGTCGCGCTTCAGCCGCGACACGATCGCGTTGAAGTCCTTGTCGCCCTTGTTGTAGGACTCGTTCATCTTTTCGGTGATGCCGGCCTTGTTGAGCGCCTTCTTGGTTTCGTCGGCGAGGCCTTTGCCGTAGGTCGACTTGTCGTTGAGGATGGCAACGTTCTTGCCCTTGTAGTTCTTGACGATGTATTCGGCGGCAACCAGGCCCTGCTGGTCGTCACGGCCGCAGACGCGGGCCACGTTCCACAGCTTGCGCTCGGTGAACAGCGGGTTGGTCGAGGCCGGAGTAATCTGCAGCACGTTGCCGTCGGCGTAGGCCTCCGAAGCCGGGATCGACGATGACGAGCAGAAGTGACCCGCCACAAACGGGATCTTGGCGCTGGCGAACTTTTCCGCCACCGAGCGCGCCTGCTTGGGATCGCAGGCATCGTCGCCGACCTGCAGCGCCAGCTTCTTGCCGAGCACGCCGCCGGCGGCGTTGATATCGGCGACCGCCTGTTCGGCGCCGTTCTTCATCTGGCGGCCGAACGCGGATTCGCCGCCCGTCATCGGACCCGCCACGGCGATCGAGATGTCTTGCGCCAGCGCCGTCGATGACAGCGCCAACGACGCGCCCAAGGCCAGGCCGATGAGTTTCAGTGATTTCATGAGATGTCCCTCGCAGGTCAGTCGATTTCGGAAATACCCGGCTGGCCGGGTACGAAAATCACGCCCATTGTCGGATGATTTTACGGCTAAGTCATCGGCAATTTTCGGGCAAATCCACGGTCGGTTCGCAGCATCTTGACGCACCGGCGCCAAGAAAGGTGGGGGTGCTACTCCCGCCGGCCGCCTTCCAGATAGGCAGCGCGGATTTCCGGGCGTTGCAGCAATTCGCTGCCGGTTCCGGACAGGGTGATCAGGCCGTTGACCATGACATAGCCGCGATGGGCCAGTTTCAACGCATGGTTGGCGTTCTGTTCGACGATCAGGACGGTCAGGCCGTCCTGCCGGTTCAGCGTTCGGATCGCATCGAAAATCTGCCGCGCGATCAGCGGCGCCAGCCCCAGCGACGGCTCGTCCAGCATCAGCAGGCGCGGCCGGCTCATCAAGGCGCGGCCGATCGCCAGCATCTGCTGCTCACCACCGGACAGCGTGCCGCCTCGCTGCGCGATACGCTCCTTTAATCGCGGAAACAGCGTGAAGACGCGCTCCAGGCCATTCGCGCGATCCGACTCGCTGCTGTCGGTCGCATCTGCCCCCATCTGCAGATTCTCCGCCACGCTCATGCGCGGGAAGATACGCCGGCCCTCCGGCGACTGGGCGATGCGCAGCCGTGCGATCTCATGCGTTGGCACGCCGGTGATGTCGTGGCCGTCGAATTCGATGTGGCCGGAGCGGGCGCGGGGCCGGCCGAAGATCGTCATCATCAACGTCGACTTGCCGGCGCCGTTGGCGCCGATCAGCGCGACGATCTCGCCGGCGTTGATGTCGATATCGACGCCCTTCAGCGCCTCGATCTTGCCATAGGCGGCGCGCAGGCCGCGGATCGCGAGCAGGGGCGTCTTCGATGGGGCGCTCACGTGCCGCTCTCCATCACCGCGATGGCTTCTTCCTCGTCGGTGCCGAGATAAGCGGCGATCACCTTGGGATCGTCGCGGATATGTTTCGGGGTGCCTTCGGCGATCTTCACGCCGTGGTCCATGACGACGACGTGGTCGGAGATTTCCATCACCACGCTCATGTCATGCTCGATCAGCAGGATGGAGGTGCCGTGGTCGCTGCGGATCGCGAGCAGCAGTTCGCTCAAGGCCGCACTTTCGCGCGCGTTCAATCCGGCGGCCGGCTCGTCGAGGCAGAGCAGCGATGGCTGGGTGCACATCGCGCGCGCGATCTCCAGGCGGCGCTGGTCGCCATAGGGCAGGTTGCCGGCGGCATCGTCGGCGCGATCCAAAAGCCCGATGCGGTTGAGCCAAGTCCGCGCCAGGTCGATTGCGTCCTGCTCGGCCTTGCGCCAGGAGGGGGCGCCGATCAGGCCGAGGAACGTCAGCCCGGAGGCGCGCATCAGCGCGTTGTGCTGCGCCACCATCAGGTTTTCCAGCGCGGTCATGCCGGGAAACAGCCGGATGTTCTGGAAAGTGCGGGCGACCCGGGCAAGTTTGGAAATCCGGAAATCGTTCAGCCGTTCGAGCTGGATCGGGCCGCTGTCATCATGCGTCAGCCGCATCGAGCCTGACGAGGGCTTGTAGAAGCCGGTGATGCAGTTGAACACCGTGGTCTTGCCGGCGCCGTTCGGTCCGATCAGCGCGGTGATCTTGCGACGCTCGGCAGCGAAGGAAAGTTCGTTGACGGCAACGATGCCGCCAAAACGCATCGACAGCCGGTCGACCGATAGGATCGGATCGCCGCTCATCCGTGTCCCTCCTTGACGAGGTCGGAAGAGATCGCCTGGTTGTGCTTGAGGAACACGGTTGGCGCGCGATGGCCGATCAGGCCGCGCGGCCGCCAGATCATCAGGAGCACCATCGCCATGCCGAACACCAGCATGCGGTACTGATCGAGCCCGCGGAACAGCTCGAAGCCGCCGATCATGGCGAGCGCGGCGAGCGCGACGCCGAGCTGCGAGCCCATGCCGCCGAGCACGACGATTGCCAGCACCAGCGCCGACTCATGGAAGGTGAAGGATTCCGGACTGATGAAGCCTTGTCGGGTCGCGAAGAACGCGCCGGCAAAGCCGCCGAACATCGCTCCGGTGGCAAACGCCGTCAGCTTGGTCGTGGTGGTGTTGATGCCGAGCGCGCGGCAGGCGACCTCGTCCTCGCGCAGCGCCTCCCAGGCGCGGCCGATCGGCAGCCGCCGCAGCCGGATGGTGACCCAGTTGGTGAGCAGTGCCAGGGCCAGGATCAGATAGAACAGGAACACGATGCGGTGCGTCGGCGAGTATTCGATGCCGAGCAGGGCGGCGAGCCCGTTGTCGTCGTTGGTGAGGGGAATGCCGAACATGGTGGGGCGCGGAATGCCGGTGACGCCGTTCGGCCCGCCGGTCAGGTCCTGCCAGTTGATGATGACGAGGCGGATGATCTCTCCGAAGGCGAGAGTCACGATGGCGAGATAGTCGCCGCGCAGCCGCAGCACGGGAAAGCCGAGCAGCACGCCCCAGAACGCGGCCAGGATGCCGGCGAGCGGCAGGCAAACCCAGAATGACAATCCGAAATTGGTGGCCAGCAGCGCGTAGGAATAGGCGCCGACCGCATAGAACGCGACATAGCCGAGGTCGAGCAGGCCGGCGAGGCCGACCACCACGTTCAGTCCCCATCCGAGCATCACGTATGTCAGCACGAGGATGGCCAGATCGAGAATGTAGCGCTCGTTGTAGAACAGGACCGGGACCAGGAACGTGAATATCAGCAGCACCGGCGCGACCATGCGTCCGGCAAACGAGAGCGTGCTCTGCACGGATGCGGGAATGACCCGGACGGTTTCCACCGGTCCCCACCATTGCCGCAACAACTCGACGACGATGCTGCCGCCGAACACGGTCCCAACCATCGCGGCAAGGTCGCCGAATCGCGTCCAGTAGGTCAGTTGTCCGTCCGAGCCTGCTTCGGTGCGAACGCCGATCATCAGCGAGAACAGCACCAGCGCCACCAGCGCACTGATCAGCGCCTTCTTGAAGATGAAGGCGGCGCCTGGAGCGCGCGAGGTTTGCATGGGGACGGGGGGTGCGCTCACGCTGCCGCCGTCAGACTTTTTCGACTTCGGGCCGGCCGAGCAGGCCGGTCGGAAGGAAGACGAGGACCACGATCAGGATCGAGAACGCGGCGACGTCCTTGTACTCGACCGAGAAATAGGCCGACCATAGCGTCTCGATAAGACCGATCAACAGCCCGCCCAGCATCGCGCCGGGAAGCGAGCCAATGCCGCCGAGCACCGCGGCGGTGAACGCCTTGATCCCGGCGACAAACCCCATGAAGAAATCGACCAGGCCGTAATAGAGCAGGTACATCATGCCGGCGACGGCCGCGAGCGCCGCGCCGATCACGAAGGTCATGGAAATGGTGCGGTCGACATCGACGCCGAGCAGCGCGGCCATGGTCTGGTCCTGCTCACAGGCGCGCATGTCGCGGCCGAGCCGGGTGCGCGACACCAGCCAGGTGAACAGCGCCAGCAGCACGATGGTGGTGATGACGACGATGATCTGGATGTTGGACAACTGAACGACGAAGCCCTCGGCGCCCTCATGCAGCGTGTAGCCGCCGGTGATGATCGGCGGCACCGGCTTGACGCGCGCGCCCTGGGCCACCTGCGAATAATTGGTCAGCACGAAGGACATGCCGATTGCCGAGAGCATCGGCGCCAGGCGGAACGAGTGCCGCAGCGGCCGGTAGGCGATGCGTTCCACCGTCCAGCCATAGAGCGCCGTGATCGCCATCGATACCAAAAGCACGATCAGCAGGATCAGCGGGATCGCGGTCAAGCCGAACGACACCAGGATCAGGAAGGTGATCAGCGCTATGAAGCCGCCGATCATGAAAATGTCGCCATGGGCGAAATTGATCATACCGACGATGCCGTAGACCATCGTGTAGCCGATCGCGATCAGGCCGTAGATCGAGCCGAGCACGAGGCCGTTGATCAGTTGCTGGGCGAAGTAATCCATGCGCTGCCGTTTTGTCCCCGAGGCCCGGACGCGTCGAGAGCTCCGGCAGCCCAGGACGACGCGTCGTGTCGGTTTCTAACAGTGGGAACCGGGGGCGGCAACAGCGCCGGCTGCGGCTAAATTGGCTTGTACAGGGCTAGTTTTATGGCAGCGGTTCCCTGCGCCACAGTCCGAACATGGCCTTGCCGCGGAATGATCGCGGCGGAACCGGTGTTCCCTCGCAACGAATGTCGAAGCCCTCCGTTGACCCCGGCTACGTCTAACCAACGGAGATTCCAAATGACCAATCAGAACAATCCGGGCCAGCAGAACCAGAACCCGGGTCAGAAGCCCGGTCAACAGCAGGGCGGCGGCCAGAAGCCCGGCCAGCAGCAGCAGGACCCGGGCCGTCAGGGGCAGAACCCCAACCGACAGGGCCAACAGGTCCCCGGTCAGGAACGTTAGCCGGATTGGTGAGTAAATGAAGAAGGCCCCGCCGAAAGGCGGGGCTTTTGTTTTGAGCGCCCGCCCACCTCCACCTGATCCTTCAAATTCAATTCGACGCCGCGCCGCTGCGCGCAGCCCGTTGATACAGAGCCGCCAGACAGACCAGCAGCACCGCTGCCGACAGGCCGAGCGACCAGTGGATACCTATCGCAGCGCCGGCGAGGCCGACGGTGATGCCGCTGAAGGCGCGCATGCCGAGGCCTGCCATGTTGAACAGGCCGACGACGCGGCCGCGGATGTCGGCGGGTGCGTTGATCTGGACCAGCGCCTGCGCCATCGTATTGAACGAAAGTTCGAAGAACCCCGCGGCAAACAGCAGCGCGATCGCCAACGCATAGAAGGGCGACGCGGCGAATGCGAGCAGCGACAGGCTCCACAGCGCGGCGAGGACAATGGCCGTCCGGGGCGTCGGCCTGAGCCGTCCCCACGCTTCCAGCGCGATGCCGGCGAGCAGGGCGCCGGCGGCGTCGGCGGCCAGCAACGTGCTGTAGGAAGCACCGGGGTCGCCATGGCCGAGGTCGCCGGCATAGCCAGGCATCTGCGCATGATAGGCGTTGCCGATCATGAAGGAGGTCAGCCCGGCGAGCAGCGTCATCGAAGTCAGCACCGGTTGCGTGCCGATGTCGCGGATGGTCTGGATGATATCGGCAAGCCCGCGGACGGCGATACGCCGGGGCGCGCCGTCCCTGGCGCGGGACGGCGCGTAGAACAGCCAGAGCAGCAGCGGCAGATAGAACAGCGTGTTGAAGATGATGCCGTGGGACGGGCCGAGCGTCAGCATGATGACGCCGCCCACAGCCGGGCCCACCAGGATGCCGAGATAGCGCGCTGTCGCGTTCAGTCGCACCGCGCTCGGCAGAGCGGACGGCACCACGGTATCGTAGAGCAGCAACTGGTTCGGCGTCTGCCACAGCACGCCGGCGCAGCCGTGAATGACCAGCAGCACCATGGCGTGCCACATCTCGAGCGTGTCGGTGATGAAGAAATATCCCCATCCCGCCGAGGCCACGATGAACAGCAGCATGCCGCACTGGATGATGCGGCGCGGGTCGTAGCGATCGGCCAGCGAGCCGACGGCTACCGAGAACAGCAGGAACGGCAGCCAGTGCGACAGCACGGCAAAGCCGGCCAGCGCGGGTGAATGGAATTTCTGGAACACCACCCAATAGCTGATCACGTGCTCGATATTGTCGGCCATCATCGCCAGTACGTAGGTCGTGAACTGGGCGCGATAGGGCGATGATTTCATGGCCGCGAACGAGCCGGAAGCCGCCGCAGGTTTCATCTCATGTTGCGGGTTCAAGATATCACCAGGGCAGGGCTTCACCGGCGCGACGCTGCGATGCGGCGGTTGCTTCGCGTGCGGCGATACACGCTTGCGGTCCGGCGCTCAAGCCACGCGCATGTGCATACGCTCATGCAAAATAGTGGCCCTGGTCGAGATCGGCGATCAGCCCTGGCCGCTCCGGCTGCCATCGCAGCGCCGATCGGGTTCGCGCGCTCGATGCGGGCATGTCCATGGCGGCGAACCGGGCGATCCAGCCGAAATGCGCAGGCGCCTCTTCGTGGCTGACAGAGACGACGGGCACGCCGAGCCTGCGGCCGATAAGTTCGGCGATCGCCTTGAGCGGCACGCCCTCGTCGGCGACCGCGTGATAGGGACCATTCTCGACGCCTTGTTCGATCGCCAGCCGGTAGAGCCGGGCGGCATCAAGCCGATGCACGCCGGGCCAGCGGTTCTGGCCGTCGCCAACATAGGCGGCGACGCCTGTATCGCGGGCGATGGCAATCAGGCGCGGCACGAAACCGTGGTCGCCGGCGCCATGGGTCGACGCCGCCAGCCGCACGGCGGCGGCACGTATGCCCCGCGCCGCGACGGCGGCCGCTGCGGCCTCGGAGGCGCGCGGGAAACCGGTCGGTGCGCCATCGGCCTCGGTCGCGATCCGGCCCGGCGCCAGCGACCCAAAGCCTGAGGTCACCAGCATCGGCCGTTTCGATCCCTCCAGCGCCGCGCCCATCGCTTCGATCGCGCGCCGGTCTTCCGCGCAGTTCTCCAGATATCTCGAGAAGTCATGGTTGAAGGCGGTGTGGATGACCGCGTCTGACTGACGCGCACCGTCGCGCAGGCTTTTCAGATCGTCGAGCGCGCCGAGATGAATTTCGGCGCCCATCGCGGCGAGCGCGCTCGCTCCGGCCTCGGAACGGGCGAGACCGAGCACCTGATGGCCCGATGCGATGAGTTCGTGGACGATGGCGGAGCCGACAAAGCCGGTCGCGCCGGTAACGAAGATGCGCACGAGAAAACCTCCAGGAATGTTCGGAGGCGGATATTGATCAGGCGTCTGTCATGTTAAAGTAGTGACCTTATCAGGGTATAATGACCAACAGGATCGGCGTGAGCATCGAAACCGGCAATCTGCTCGGAAGCTACCTCAGGGATCGCCGCACCCGGCTCGATCCGGCCGCGCTCGGCTTTGCGGCGGGTCGCCGGCGGACGCCGGGACTGCGCCGGGAGGAGGTGGCCCAGCGCGCCAATATCAGCCCCACCTGGTACACATGGCTGGAGCAGGGACGGGGCGGCGCGCCGTCACCCGACGTGCTGAACCGGATCGCGCGTGCGCTGATGCTGACCGACATCGAGCGCGAACATCTCTTCCTGCTCGGACTGGGGCGTCCACCCGAAGTCCGCTACACCGCTACCGAAGGCGTGACGCCGCGCCTGCAGCGTCTGCTCGATGCGCTCGATGCCAGCCCCGCACTGATCAAGACCGCCACCTGGGACGTCGTCGCGTGGAATCGCGCGGCGGCTGCCGTGCTGACCGATTACGGCACGCTTCCTCCGGGCCAGCGCAACATCCTTCGCTTGATCTTCGGCGATCCCCGCGTGCGGGCGGCGCAATATGATTGGGAGCGCGTGGCGCGTTTCGTGGTCGGCGCATTCCGGGCGGATGCGGCGCGTGCCGGCGCTGTTTCCGAAGTCGGCCAGCTCGTCGAAGAGCTTTGCCGGCTCAGCCCCGAATTCGACGCGCTGTGGCGCGACAACGACGTCAACGTCCATGGCGAGGGCGTCAAGCGCCTGCGCCATCCGGTCCTGGGAGAGCTCGCGCTGGAATATTCGGCGTTTGCCGTCGACGGCCGTCCCGATCTCGGCATGATCGTCTACAATCCGGTCACGCGAGCGGATGCGGAGCGGATCAGGTCGCTCATCACGTCGTTGCCGGTGCAGGCATGAACGTGGCTAGCTTTTCAGCAAGCCCATTTCGGCGATGATTGCGTTCGCTTCCTTCACCGCGTGGTTGGCCGCCGGCACGCCGCAATAGATTGCCTGCTGCAGCAGGATTTCCTTGATATCGTCGGGGGTGAAGCCGCCTTCGGCCAGCGCTGCACGCACATGCAGGCGGAATTCATCCCATTGTCCGAGCGCCACCATGGTGCCGATGACGAGCACGCGGCGGGTGCGATGGTCGAAATGCGGCCGGGTCCAGATGTCACCCCAGGCGTAGCGGGTGATCAGGTCCTGGAAATCGGTGTTGAAGGCGTTGCGGTTCTTGACCGACTTGTCGACCCACTCATTGCCGAGCACTTTTCGGCGCTGGGCCATGCCCTCGTCGCGGCGTTGATTGTCGTCCATTGGGTGTCTCCTCCGATGTCGTCATTCCGGGGCGATGCGAAGCATCGAACCCGGAATCCAACTGGCAGCAAAGTCCGGGGCGAATTGATTCGCGGTTCGTGCTGACGCGCGCCCCGAATTGACGACCAGTGTCAGCGTTGCGTCAAAAAGCCCACCAGCGCATCCGTAAAAGCGTGCGGCTGCTCGATGTTGGAAATATGCGCGGCATCGAGGATGGTCATGCTGGCGCCGGGGATCCGGCTGCGCATGAACTCGCCGTCCGCGATCGTCGTCGACATGTCGTGGCGGCCGGCGATGACCAGCGTCGGGCTGTTGATCTTCGGCAGCAGATCGCGCTGGTCGAGCGTCGACAGCGCCTCGCAGCAGGCAATGTAGCCCTCGACCGGCGTGGCCAGCATCATCGCCTTCATGTTGGCGGCGATCTGCGGCTCGCGTTCGCGAAAATCCGCGGTCAGCCAGCCCGCCAGCACGGCGTCGGCGACCGCAGCGATGCCGCCTTCCTTTACAGCCTTGATGCGGTCGTTCCAGCGCGTCGGGTCCGGGTAGTGGCAGGTGGTGTTGGCCAGCACGATCTTGCCGAACCGGTCTGGTGCATTGGCGCCCAGCCATTGCCCGACCATGCCGCCCATCGACAGGCCGCACCAATGGGTCTTGGCGATATTGAGGTCGTCGAGGATCGCCAGCACGTCGCGGCCGAAACGCTCCAGCGAATAGGGCCCCGCCGGCACATTCGACTTGCCGTGGCCGCGCCGGTCGTAGCGGACGACGCGGAACAGCTGCGTCAGCGCTTTCATCTGCGGCTCCCACATCTGCATGGTCGAGCCCAGCGAATTCGACAGCATCAGCGTCGGTCCGCCGTCGCGGCCTTCGACGGATACGTTGAGCAGGCACCCGTCGGCGTCGATCATCGGCATGGGTCTAACCTCCGCTGTCATGCGCGGGCTTGACCCGCGCATCCATCCAATAAGAGTCTATTCAAGAAGATGGATTGCCGGGTCAAGCCCGGCAATGACATCAATTCTCGTTCAGCGAAGCGAGCAGGCGGTCGATCAGCGCTTGCGAGGCGCCCTGATAGGCCATCGGCTCGAACAGTTTTGCGATTTTTTCCGCGCCAAGCTCCGCGGCAACTTTCGGGTCCTTCGTCAACACGTCGCGCAGATGCTTCTTGTCCTTGACCGCCGTCTTGCTGGCGGTTTCGATCAGGTGATGCGCGTCGCTCTTGCCGATCGTCTCGGCGAGCGCAAATGTGACGGCTTCCGCCATGATCAGGCCGTTCGTCGCGTCGAGATTGGCGTGCATGCGCGCGGCGTCGACTTCCAGTCCCTCGGCGATATCCACGATCGCGGCCAATCCGCCCGACGTTACCAACATCAGCGTCGGCAGCGTCGGCCATTCCGCGTGCCAGGGGCCGGCGCTGCGCTCATGGTCCTGCACCTGGGCGGCAAAAATCGTCGCCGCGAGGTTGGGGGCCATGGTGGCCGCCGCCAGGGCGCTGGCCGCCGCGACGGGGTTGCGCTTGTGCGGCATGGTCGAGGAGCCGCCGCGGCCTTCGCCCGAGGGCTCGAACGCTTCGCCGACATCGGTCTGCATCATCAGCGAAACGTCGCGCGCGATCTTGCCACAGGTGCCGGCGAGGATGGCCAACACCGAGGCCGCCTCTGCGATGCGGTCGCGGTGGGTGTGCCAGGGTGCGTCGGGCAGCGGCAGCTTGAGTTGGGCGGCCAGCGCTTCGGCGACCTTCAGTCCATTGTCACCCAAGGCCGCCAGCGTGCCTGCCGCGCCGCCGAATTGCAGCGCCAGCGTCTCGCTGCGCAGGCGCTGCAGCCGCAGTTTCGAGCGGTGCAGCGCCGCGGCATATTCGGCGAGTTTCAGCCCGAACGGCATCGGCAGCGCATGCTGCAGCCAGGTGCGCGCCACGACAGGGGTATGCCGGTGTTGGTGTGCCAATTTGGCAAAGCCCGCGACGGCGCGATCAATGTCGGCGAGCAGCGCGTCGATGCCGGCGCGAAGCCCGAGCATGGCGCCGGTATCGATGACGTCCTGGCTGGTCGCGCCCCAATGAACGTAACGCGCCGCCCCGGCGTTCACCCCGGCGACGTTGGCCGTCAGCGCCTTGACCAGCGGGATGGCGAGGTTGCCGGATCTCGTTGCGGCCTCCGCCAGCGCGGCGAGGTCAAATGATTCGGCCCGGCACGCGCTTGTGATCGGGCCGGCGGCATCAGCCGGAATCACGCCCAGCGCAGCTTCGGCGCGCGCCAGCGCCGCCTCGAAATCCAGCATATTTTGCAGGGTCGCGGCATCGTCGCAGATCGCGCGCATCGCCACGCTCGACAGCATCGGAGCCAGCAGGGGAGACAGGGACGTGCTCATCTGCGCGCGACCTAACCATTACGGGTTGCCGCTGCCAATGCCCTTGTCAGCCCGGCTGTGTTGCACCTGCGAATATGCATCGCTCCTCGCCACTGGCGGCCTTCCTTTTGGACCGGCGGTGCTTTACTTGGGGAGATCAGTTAGAAGCGATCCAGGAGGCAACCCCCATGGCCATGACGATGAACGGCGAAGTCCAGCTTGCGGCGCCGCGCGAGGCGGTGTGGGCCAAGCTGAACGATCCGGAAGTGCTGAAGGCCTGCATTCCCGGCTGCGAGGAGCTGGAAAAGACCGAGGACAACGGTTTTCGCGCCACCGCCAAGATGAAGGTCGGGCCGGTCTCCGCCCGCTTCAAGGGCAAGGTCAATCTGAGCGATCTCGACCCGCCCAATGGCTACAGGATCTCGGGCGAAGGCGAGGGCGGCGTCGCCGGCTTTGCCAAGGGGGGCGCCACCGTGGCGCTCACCGAGAAGGATGGCGGTACCCTGCTGAGCTATAATGTCGAGGCCCAGATCGGCGGCAAGCTCGCCCAGCTCGGCCAGCGCCTGATCAACGGGGCCGCCAAGAAGCTGGCCGACGAGTTCTTCGCCAATTTCGCCAAAGCTGTGCAAGGTTGAGGCAAGGCTGATTCTGTGCGGCCGGGGCCCGGCCGAGCAGACCCGTCAAGTCACTCAGGCCATGCCCCAGACGAGGGGCTACTGAGGTTGCTCATTACCGGGATGGCCCATATTATGGGCTTTGGAATGACTTTAAAACGTCTGCGCGGCTGATATGCGGCGGTGCAGCTCAAGAGAGTGCTTGATGGCCAAGATTTCCCTGATCGTGAACGGTAACCCCGTCAACGCCAATGTCGACCCCCGTACCCTGCTGGTCCAGTTTCTGCGGGAAAATCTGCGGCTGACGGGTACCCATGTCGGCTGCGACACCTCGCAGTGCGGCGCCTGTGTCGTGCACCTCGACGGCAAGGCGGTGAAGTCCTGCACCACGCTCGCGGTCATGGCCGACGGCCACGAGGTCAAGACCATCGAGGGGCTGGCCGCCGACGGCGCGCCGCTGCATCCGATGCAGGAAGCGTTTCGCGAGCATCACGGTCTGCAGTGCGGCTTCTGCACCCCCGGCATGATCATGACCGCGGTCGATCTGGTCCACCGCAAGGGCCATGACCTCTCCGACCACGTCATTCGCGAGGAGCTTGAAGGCAATCTGTGCCGCTGCACCGGCTACCAGAACATCGTCGTCTCGATCGCCGCTGGCGCCAAGGCGATGGCCAAGTCCGATCTCGCCTAATTGATTTCATCGCGACCGCGATCAGGAAGTTCTCCATGTACGAATTCAAATACCACCGTCCGGGCACGGTACGGCAAGCCGCCAATCTGCTCGTCAAGAACGAAGACGCCAAGGTGATCGCCGGCGGCCATACGCTGGTGCCGGTCATGAAGCAGCGCCTGGCCAGCCCGCCGCATCTGGTCGACCTTTCCCACATCGAAGGGCTCGACACCATCGAGATGAAGGGCCGTGCGCTGGTGATCGGGGCGACCGCGAAGCATGCGGCCGTGGCGACCTCTGCCATCGTTGGCGAAGCCATCCCGGCGCTCGCCGAGCTCGCCGCCCAGATCGGCGATCCGGCGGTGCGCCACAAGGGCACCATCGGCGGCTCGCTCGCCAACAACGATCCGACCGCGGATTATCCGGCGGCCGTGCTCGCGCTCGGCGCCACCATCGTCACCAACAAGCGCCGCCTCAAGGCCGAAGAGTTTTTTCAGGGCCTGTTCACCACCGCGCTCGAAAGCGATGAGATCATCACCAAGGTGATGTTCCCGCTGCCGAAGAAGGCGGCCTACATCAAGTTCCGTAACCAGGCCTCGCGCTACGCGCTGGTCGGCGTGTTCGTCGCCAAGCGTCCGTCCGACGTGCGCGTCGCGGTCACCGGTGCGGGCTCCGACGGCGTGTTCCGCGCGCTGGCGTTCGAAGAGGCGCTCAAGAAGCGTTTTTCGCACAAGGTGCTCGACGGCATCTCGGCGTCGGCCGAGGGGCTGAACAGCGATCTGCACGGCAGCGCCGAATATCGTGCGCATCTGATCGGCGTGCTGACGCGCCGCGCCGTCGAAGCCGCCACGGCGAAGTGAGTTTGCCGGTCACCCGCGTATCGAGATTGGTTTTGTCATGACTGCATCGGCGCTGCCCACATCCGTCGATGGCATGCTCGAGCTGCTGACCTCGCGCGGCTATCTGGCGGAGCGGTCGCTGGCGACGGTGACCTATCTGTCGCTGCGCATGGGACGGCCGCTGTTTCTCGAAGGCGAGGCCGGCGTCGGCAAGACCGAGATTGCAAAAGTTCTGTCGGCCGCGCTTGGCCGCAAGCTGATCCGCCTGCAATGCTACGAGGGCCTCGACGTTGCCTCCGCCGTCTACGAGTGGAGCAGTGCGGCGCAGATGATCGCGATCCGGCTGGCGGAAGCCGCCGGCGATACCGACCGCGACCAGTTATCGTCCGATATTTTCGCCGAGCGTTTTCTGATCAAGCGCCCGCTGCTGCAGGCGCTGGAGCCTGACGTCGCCGGCGCGCCGGTGCTTCTGATCGACGAGCTCGATCGCGCCGACGAGGCGTTCGAGGCGTATCTTCTGGAAATTCTCTCGGACTTCCAGGTCACGATTCCGGAATTTGGCACCATCAAGGCGCCGCAGCCGCCGATCGTCATCATCACCTCGAACCGTACCCGCGAGATCCACGACGCGCTGAAGCGGCGCTGCCTCTATCACTGGGTGGACTATCCCGACGCCGAGCGCGAGCTGGCGATCGTCAAGTCGCGCGTACCCGGCATCTCCGCGAAACTCTCGCAGCAGGTCGTGCGCTTCGTGCAGGCACTGCGCGACCAGGATTTCTACAAGTCGCCGGGCGTCGCCGAGACCATCGACTGGGCCACCGCGCTGACCGAACTCGACGCCCGCTCGCTGACGCCACAAGTCGTCGGGGACACGCTGGGCGCGCTGTTGAAGTACCAGGATGACATCGCGCGGATGCAGGGCGACACGCTGCAGAAGGTTTTGAAGGAAGCGACGAGCGACTAGGCCGCGCGTCGCGCCAGTTGTCGTCATTCCGGGGCGCGCCAACTTGGCGCGAACCCGGAATCCATCGAGCCGCATCGGTGCTGAAAAATGGATTCCGGGTTCTCGCTCCGCTCGCCCCGGAATGACGGCGGAGGTTAACGCATCTTGACCACCATCGACCATCTCAATCCCCCGACCGGCCACATGGCCGACAACGTCGTCGGCTTCGCCCGTGCGCTGCGCGCCGCCGGGATTCCCGTCGGCCCCGGCGCCGTCATCGACGGGCTCAATGCGCTGCAGGCGATCGAGATCGGCCACCGCGCCGACGTCTACGCCACCCTGGAGGCGGTCTTCGTCAAGCGGCGCGAACACATGTTGATCTTCGCCCAGGCCTTCGACCTGTTCTTCCGCGCCGCCGAAGACTGGAAGCACATGCTGGATTCGGTGCCGCTGCCGGACCACGCCAAGAAGAAGCCGCCGCCGGCCTCGCGCCGGGTGCAGGAGGCGCTGGCGCAGCCCTCGATGCGCGAAGAGGCGCCGCAAGTCCAGGAGCAGGAATTGCGGCTGTCGGTCTCCGACAAGGAGATCCTGCAGAAAAAGGATTTTGCGCAGATGAGCGCGGCCGAGATCGCCGAGGTGACCCGCGCCATCGCCGACATGAGGTTGCCGCAGGCCGAGTTGCGCACCCGCCGTTACCAGCCCGACGCCAAGGGCTTGCGGCTCGACATGCGCCGCACGCTGCGCAGTTCGTTGCGCACCGGCGGCGAGATCATCGATATCCGGAAGCTTGGGCGGATCGACAAACCGGCGCCGATCGTGGCGCTGCTGGATATCTCGGGGTCGATGAGCGAATATACCCGCCTGTTCCTGCATTTCCTCCACGCCATCACCGACGCCCGCAAGCGCGTGTCGGTGTTTCTGTTCGGTACGCGGCTGACCAATGTGACGCGTTCCTTGCGGGCGCGCGATCCGGACGAGGCGCTGGCAAGTTGCTCGTCCTCGGTGGAGGATTGGGCCGGGGGAACCAGGATTGCGACCTCGCTGCACAGCTTCAACAAATTATGGGGCCGGCGGGTGCTCGGCCAGGGCGCGATCGTTCTCCTTATATCCGACGGACTAGAACGGGAGGCCGATGACAAGCTGGCCTTCGAGATGGACCGGCTGCACCGCTCCTGCCGCCGGCTGATCTGGCTCAACCCATTGCTGCGCTACAGCGCCTTCGAGGCCAAGGCCCAAGGCATCAAAATGATGCTGCCGCACGTTGACGAATTCCGCCCGGTGCATAACTTGACCTCGATGGAGGGGCTGATCGAGGCGCTTTCAGCAGCCCCGCCACCGCACCATATCAGCCGCATCCGCCCCGCAGCTTGAAAGGGCTTCAAAATGCTCAACCGCGACGAAGACATCCTGCAGGCCGCCGAGAATTGGCAGAAGGCTGGCCACGGCGTGGCGCTGGCGACCGTGGTCGAGACCTGGGGCTCGGCGCCCCGGCCGGCCGGCTCCAGTCTCGTCATCAACGATGACGGCACGTTTCTGGGTTCGGTTTCAGGCGGCTGCGTCGAGGGCGCCGTCGTCACCGAAGCGCTGGACGTGATCGCCAGCGGCAAGCCCAAGATGCTCGAATTCGGCGTTGCCGACGAGACCGCCTGGAATGTCGGGCTGTCCTGCGGCGGCACCATCCGCGTCTTCGTCGAGAAGGTGGGCTGATCGTGAAACTGGAAACCCTCACACAGGTCAATGTCGAGCGCGCCGCACGTCGGCCCGTCATCGTGGTCACCGATACCGCTAGTGGCGAGCAGCGGCTGGTGAAGGCCAAGGATATCGCCACGGATCCCCTGAGCGCCGAACTGTCGAAGCAGCTCCGCATGGGCAAGAGCGGGACGGTGGAGAGCGGCGGCAGGAAGCTGTTCCTCAACGTCTACGCGCCGACGGCGCGCCTCGTCATCGTCGGGGCGGTCCATATCAGCCAGGCGCTGGCGCCGCTGGCGCGCTCGCTCGATTACGACGTGACGGTGGTCGATCCGCGCACGGCGTTCGCCAGCCCCGAGCGCTTTCCGGACGTGCCGCTGATCGCCGAATGGCCCGATGTGGCGCTGCCGCCGCTCAATATCGATCCTTACACGGCGTTCGTCGCGGTCACGCACGATCCCAAGATCGACGACCCGGCGCTCCTGCACGCCTTCGCGCGCGACTGCTTCTATATCGGCGCGCTCGGCTCGCGAAAGACCCACGCCAAGCGCGCGGAGCGGCTGAAGGCGCAGGGCGCGTCGGACGCCGACATCGCGCGCATCCATGCGCCGATCGGGCTTTCCATCGGCGCGGTGTCGCCGTCGGAGATCGCGGTCTCGATCATGGCCGAGATCACCGCCGAGCTGCGGCTGCCCAAAGAGACCGCGAAAGTGCAGGCGGCATGAAGTTCGGTCCCGCCAGTCCGGCCGAGGCGATTGGCGGTGTCACCGTCCATACGCTGCGGCAGGGGTCGCTGGTGTTGAAGAAAGGCACCATGATCGGCGCCGCCGAAGTCGAGGCGCTCAACAAGGCCGGCGTCAAGGAAGTGGTCGTGGTGCGGTTGGAGGCGGGCGACGTCTCCGAAGACGAGGCCGCCGCCAGCATCGCGCAGGCCGTCGCGGGCGAGGGCGTCAATGTCGAGCGCGCCTTCACCGGCCGCTCCAACCTCTTTGCGGCGCAGGCCGGCGTGCTGGTGGTCGATCGCGCCGCGGTAGACCGCATCAACGGCATCGACGAAGCCATCACCTTTGCAACGCTCTCGGCCTTCAAGCCGGTGGTCGAAGGCGAGATGATCGCGACCGTAAAGCTCATTCCGTTCGGTGTCGAAGCCAGGCTGCGCGATGCGGCGGTGGCCGTCGCGGGCAAGGACACGCTGCGGATCGCGCCTTACGTCATCAAGAAGGTCGGCGTGGTCTCCACCCTGCTGCCGGGCCTTGCGCCGAAGGTGATTGAGAAGACGTTGCGTGTGACGGCGGAGCGGCTGGCGCCGGCCGGCGCCACCATCATCGCCGAGCGCCGGGTACCGCATGACGAGGTGGCACTGGCGTCGTCGATCAAGGAACTGCTCGGTCTCGGCGCCGAGCTCGTGATCGTGTTCGGCGCCTCCGCGATCGCCGATCGCCGCGACGTGATCCCCGCCGCGATCACGGAGATCGGCGGCCAAATCGAACATTTCGGCATGCCGGTCGATCCCGGCAATCTGCTTTTGATCGGCAGCGCCGGCGGCGTGCCGGTGCTGGGCGCGCCGGGTTGCGCCCGCTCGCCGGTCGAAAACGGTTTTGACTGGGTGCTGATGCGCCTTCTCGCCGGGCTCAAGGTCACGCGCGCCGAGCTGACCGGTATGGGCGTCGGCGGGTTGCTGATGGAAATCGTCACCCGGCCGCAGCCACGCACCGTGGCCGACCTCGAAGCCAACCGCCACGTCACGGCCATTGTGCTTGCCGCCGGGCGCTCGACGCGGATGGGCGGCCCCAACAAGCTGCTCGCGGAACTCGACGGCAAGAAGCTGGTGCGGATCGTGACCGAGCAGGCGCTGGCCTCGAAAGCGACGGATGTGATCATCGTTACCGGTCATCAGGCCGATCTCGTCGAGCAGGCGCTGGCGGGGCTCAACGTGAAATTCGTCCGCAATCCGGATTTCGCCGGCGGGTTGGCGTCCTCCGTCAAGGCAGGCATCGCCGCGGTGTCCGACACGGCCGACGGCGCCGTCATCTGCCTCGGCGACATGCCGCTGATCGATGCGAAGCTGATCGACCAACTCATCGAAACCTTTGCTCCGGACCGCGGCCAATTGATCGCCGTCCCCGTGAGCGACGGCCGCCGCGGCAATCCCGTGCTGTGGTCGCGCCGTTTCTTTAAGGAATTGATGACGCTCGATGGCGACGTCGGCGCTCGACACCTGATCGCCAAGCACGCCGAAGCGGTGGCCGAAGTCCCGGTCGATGGCCAGAGCGCGTTTCTCGATATCGACACGCCACAGGCGCTCGAGGCGGCGCGAAGATCGTAGATCTCAAAGGGTAGGCAAAGCGAAGCGTGCCCACCATGCGTCCGCCAACAAGATGGTGGGCTCGCTTCGCTCAGCCCGCCCTACGAAGCTTCGATTCACCAACTAGAAACTCCCCTCGACTATATTCTAGAGGTTGCCTCGGGGGAGGGAATCTTGATTGTTTCGACGGTGGCGGCGCAACGCCGCGCGTTGTTCGTGGCTGCGCTGGCGCTGATCCTGGGCGTCTCCAGCTACATCAGCAAGGCCCGCGCAGCGGGCGCATTCGCCGTCGGCAAGTGCGGCGCCTACGGCAAGGCCTACGATTACCCTGCGGAACCCGCCGCGCGCGCCGCGGCGCTGAAGCAGTGCAAGGGAAACTGCACCACTGTCACCATGAAGCGCGCCTGCGCAGCTTTTGCGGTCGACCTGACCAATCCCTGCGGTCCCCACGGGTACGCCGTCAAACCCAGAATATCCTCATCGCTCAATGCCGCGACCAAAAAATGCTACGAATTCGGCGGCAAGGAATGTGTGATCCGCGCCTGGGCCTGCGACGCCAGGGGGTGATTTCTGTTACCGTCATTGCGGGGCGATGCGCAGCATCGAACCCGGAATCCATGTCACCGCCGAAATTGCGGCCAGTTGGATTCCGGGTTCGCGTTATGCGCGCCCCGGAATGACGGCATCATCACCTCGGAGACATCATGCAATTCGACACCAAGATCGCGGTCGTGATCCGGACCGATCTCGAAACGTGGCAGAAGCTCAACGTCGCGTCGTTTCTCGCCGGCGGCATTGCCGCGGCCTTTGCCGAATGTATCGGCGAACCCTATGGCGACGCATCAGGCACGCAATACCTGTCGCTGATCGGCCAGCCGATCCTGATCTACGGCGCCGACCGGGCAGCACTTTCCCGCGCACTCGAACGGACGCTGGCGCGGAACGTCACGCCCGCTGTCTATACCGAGGACATGTTCAAGACCACGCATGACGCCGCCAACCGCGAGGTGGTGCGCGCGGTGATCCGCGCCGAACTCAATCTGGTCGGCGTCGCGATGCGGGCCGAACGCAAGGTGATCGACAAGATTGTCGACGGGCTGAAGTTTCACAGCTAAGTTTCGGCTTCGCCCCGGTATCCACGCTTCCATCATGGAATCGTCACATATTGCGTCCGCGCTTCGTGCGAACGGAACGTTTGACGCCGATCAAATGTGAAAAGCTGTTCGCCTCCTAATGTGTCTCGGACAAGTACGATGGCGCATGTCGGGGAATTCGTTGCGCGCACGACACGGCCACCCCGTCTGCCGGGACTGACAAATGACGGCTGATATCGTCTATCGCATGGCCCGCGCCGAGGACAGCCGCGATGTGGCGCGGTTCATGTGCATCGCCGGCGGCGGTGTCTATGAATTCCTGTTTGACGATCTGATCCCGTTTGTAACTGCCGTCGACTTGCTGTCGAGCGGCATCGGCGGCGAACGATATCCGATCTCTTACCGCAATTGCCGGGTCGCGTCGCTTGGCCCGGAGGGTGACATCGTCGCCGTCGCGAACGCCTTTCCCGCCGATTTGCTGAGGGAAGACCATCATGTGCTGCTCGGATCGGAGCGCCACGATCACATCCGGCCGATGCTGGAACTGCAGGACTGGGGTAGCATGTTCCTGAACTGCCTGGCGGTTGACGGCGCTCATCGTGGACTGGGCATCGGCGCTGCGCTGCTGGTCTGGGCGGAATCCCTGGCGGCCGAGGCCGGTTACGATCGCCTGAGCCTGCATGTCTGGGCCGACAATATTCCTGCGGTGAATTTCTATGAAGCGAGGCATTTCGTCAGGATAGGTATCGCCGATATCCCGGCGCATCCCCGACTCTCCCATAGCGGCGGCAGCATCCTGATGCGCCACGCGATCGCGGCCGGGCGTGGGTTGCCAGCGGGTCCAGCTTGATCGTAGCGCCGGGATCCGCTTCGGATGCCAAGGCTGGGTCAAGTTGCTCGCAATGTGAAGCCTTTCATAGAGCCCACGCCCGAGCCAAATTACCCTCGGGGCAACGTGTTATCCGGCGCTACCTGCTGGAGGCCCGATTGCGACATGACGCCTGGACCGTCCTGGGCCAACTGGCCCTGTTGATCATTGCTGTCGCGGTCGCTTTGCTGCTGGCGGAGGTGTGGCTTCTTGGTGTGATCACCTTGCTTGAAGCTTTTCCTCAGCGGCCCGTCGTCACAAGCGGCGTTCTCCTGTCGATAGCTGCCATCCTGCTTCTTTGCATTCGCGGAACCAAAGCCGAGACCAGTGTCATCTATTTCGTCAGCCGCGCAGTGTTGCTGATCGGATCGGCTATCGCCGGAATCGCCGCGGTAGAGGTCGTCTACCTCGGGGCAGTGGGTCTCGGCAGCCAGCCATCATTAGAAGCCTATTCATACCTCGCCGGCGGCCTGATTTTGGTGGCTGCGGCGGCGGCCGGTGTGAAATATTCGTTCGATTGGCGGTTTCGTCACTGGATCGTCTTTTGCATTGTTCTTGCGGCAGTGGTCCTATCAATTGGCGGCGCCAGCGTAACGACCTTTCTATTGTAACACCGACGACTGACGCAGTGCACCGTGCTGGTCGGATGATGCAGTGCTTGCGGTGGTTCGCTCTGACCGGTGCGCGCCTGATCACGCCGGCCACTGCGCAAACGGCTTTCGTCCCGCGCGAGGAAAGTCCGCAGGAGTTTGCCGCGGGCATGCCGCCGCTCGATGACAAGGACCGTGAAACCGTGGTGAACTATCTGGAGACGGCCTGTCCGCCGCGTGCGCCGGCCGGACGGGGAGGCTGGGTCAACCGTTTGCGAAGTGAGTGGCAAAGCCCTTGACGCTGCGGCGCCCCGGGCGAGAATGGCTGTGATTTGCCCCGGGGAGGCGGCCCTATGAGATTCTTAATTCATGCGCAGGATACGGCAGGAAACGTGACCCTCAACCGCGCGTCGGTTCCGGCTGCGTTGAAGAAGGCCGGGGAGTTGATCTCGGACGGCTGCTGGAACGTCGAGATCGTTACGCCCGACGGCGCTACCTATCACCCAGGCGAATTCGACCGACTGCGGGAGCACGCCGCTCCGGCGGGGCCGGATAGATCGTTGACCGCGCAATAGCGGCGTTCGAGCGGCGGGCGGGGCCGGCCGCGTCGCCCTTCGCTTGCCTTGTCATGATTGGCCGGGCGGATACCGGTACCGTTCGGTAGGCATTTGGGCGACGTCCGTTCTGTTTCCAGGACGGACGCCGCTTGTGGCCGGGCGGAGCCGCGGTTTGCGAAACCGAAAGCACCGGGCTTGCCAAAATCGAAGAATTTACCGCACGGCGATCGGCGACACGGTCGAGCCCGAGCCGCCCTGAATCTTGAGCGGCTGCATCACGAAGGCAAATTCGCCGACGCCCTTTTGCGCGAGATCGTCGAGCTTGAGGTTCTCCAGCAGGTGAATGCCGTTCACCACCAGCGCGACCTGATGCACCGGAAGCGACAATTGCTTGTCGGGGTTGGGCGAGACCTCCACCGGCCAGTTGTCGGCGCCGAGCAGCATCGGATCCTTCGCGGCCAGCCACAGCGCGGCCGGTACGCCGATGCCCGGGCAGGATTTCACGTAGCGCGCGTTGTCCTTGCCGTAGAGCTTGCCCCAGCCGGTGTGAATGAGGACCGCGTCGCCGGGCTGCAGCGCCAGGTTCTGCTTCTTGAGCGCACCCTCGAGGTCTTCCACCGTGATCTCGTAATTGTCGCCCAGCATCTCGACGCCCTTGAAGCCGGCGACGTCGATCAGGACGCCGCGCGTGAACAGCGCGCCGACATTGTGGATGCCGAACTTCTTGAAGCCGCTGCGATCGACGTTCTCGTCGACCTTCTGGCAATTGTACCAGCTATTGAGATGGGTCTGGTGCGCAAAGCCGTCGAACTGGGTGCCGACCTGGCCGAGTTCGGTGATGACGACCTCCTCGTTCGAGCCGCGCATGTTGGAGAACTGGTTCATAAAGGTGCGCTTGGTGTGCACGTCGAAGCGCCGCGTTCCGAAGAACGCCATGCTGGGGCCGAGCACATGCGCAAGTTCGGTCACCTCGCCGGTCTTGATCAGCTTGGCGGCGTTCAACACAGCCGCGGGCTTCTGGTGATTGGCCGAGCCGCGCTCGTCGGTTGCCCCCCATTTCGACGGACAACGCTGGCTCTCCTCCGGGACGGTCCAGGTCGGCGCTTGCGCGTAGGCTGTGGCGGAAAAGGCGAGTGTGATCGCCACACCCATCATGAATGCTTTCATCTGTATCCTCCCCAAGAAAAGGGCGCTCTATGCGGCGCCCCTGCAGCAAACTATGCGGTTGCCACAGCGGCGATTTCAAGTCCGGCAAGGCGCCTGAGGCGATGTGCCACCGAGGTTGCCGCGGTGCGCAATGGTTTGGTAGAAGCCCGGTTTGGCGCTTCCATCCATGCCTCAAAAGTCGCTATTCTCAGCACCGAATGGCTGCGGAAGCTTCTCAACCCCGCGCCAACCGACCAGCAATTTCAGGGAGTAAGCATATCATGAAACGCCGTACATTTCTCAAAGGTGGCGCCGTGGCCGGCGCGACCACCCTGGTTGCGGCGCCCGCGATCGCGCAGTCAGCGCCCGAGATCAAATGGCGCCTGACGTCGAGCTTTCCAAAATCGCTCGATACCATCTACGGCACGGCGCAGACCTTCGCCAAATACGTCGCTGACGCCACCGACAACAAGTTTCAGATCCAGACCTTTGCGGCGGGCGAGATCGTGCCCGGCCTGCAGGCGCTGGATGCCGTGAGCTCTGCAACCGTCGAGATGGCGCAGACGCCGCTGTATTTCTACATCGGCAAGGAGCCGGCGCTGGCCTATGCGACCGGCGCGCCGTTCGGCATGAACCACCGCCACCAGCATTCCTGGTGGTCGTTCGGCGGCGGCGCCGACCTCTGCAACGAGGCGCTTAAGCCGTTCAAGACCCACGCGATCCTGTGCGGCAATTCCGGCACGCAGATGGGCGGCTGGTTCCGCAAGGAGATCAAGACGGTCGATGATCTGCAGGGCCTGAAATTCCGCATCGCCGGCATGGGCGGCCATGTGCTGGCCAAGCTCGGCATCGTGCCGCAGCAGATCGCGGGCGGCGAGGTCTATTCAGCGCTGGAAAAGGGCTCGATCGACGCCGCAGAGTTCGTCGGCCCCTATGACGACGAGAAGCTCGGCTTCTACAAGGTCGCAAAATACTACTACTTCCCCGGCTGGTGGGAAGGCGGCGCCATGCTGCACATGATCGTCAACGATGAGAAATGGAATTCACTGCCGAAGCAGTACCAGGCGATCGTCAACCAGGCTGCCTCGGCTGCGGGGGCGTGGATGATCGAAAAATACGACAGCGTCAATCCGGCTGCCCTGAAGCGGCTGGTCGGTGGCGGCGCCGAGTTGCGCGCATTCCCGCAGCCGGTCATGGAAGCCTGTTACAAGGCAACCCAGGACCATCTCAACGAGATCGCCGAGAAGAGTCCGCTGTTCAAGAAGACCAAGGAAAGCCACGACGCGTACATGAAGGAAGTGCTGTTCTATACGCAGATCGCGGAGAACTATTACGACAATTACCTGCTCAGCAAGATGCGCAAGGGCTGAGCGCGAGCAAGAGAGCAGCCCGCAAGAGCGGAGCGATATGCGGGTCTGTCCCGGATGTCGCTGCGTTCGTCCGGGCTAAAAACCGATTACGTCGTCGTGGCTGCGACATAAGGGATGCTGACCACGATCGCGAACAGCAATATCGCGTTGGCCAGCATGCCGCCCCAATGCAGCCGCCGCAGCCGGCGCACTACAGCGGCGTCGCCGGCATCCCTGGCGCGGAGCTGCACATCCCACTGCCGCAGAAACCAGCCGCGCGCCCATACCGCGAAAGCTGCGATCAAGGCGACGCCGATTGCGAAAACCAATCGCCCCGTCAGCGCGAAGGTCACCGTCCCGATGATGGCGGCGATGCGCATCATCAGAAAATGCGCATTGAACATGCCGCGCAGTAACTGCGTGACGGGTGGAATGTCGAGCTTCACCAGCAGAAAGGCGGGCGAAGCGAGAAAAAAATAACCCATCGGAAAAATCAGGATGACAATGGCAGCGAGGGCCATTCCGTCCGACGTCATGCGATGACCCCTTCTATTCCCAAATGGCGAGGGCTTCGACGGGCTAATGATATCACCGCGAACGGCCTCGCACCATTTTACTTTGATCGGATCAGCCGCGCCTGCCGCCAACCGAGATGAAGGCCATCAGGCAGGGCTCCGGCAGCGGGTTGCGCCAGCGATGGCGGGTGCCGTTCTGAACGATGCAGTCCCCCTGGCGCAGGTGCACCTTCTGCCCGTCGTCCAATTCCAGCGTCATCTCGCCGCGAACCACGACCCCGTAGTCGATCGTATCGGTCGTATGCATGCCCGGCGTGCCGCGCTCAAAATGATCGCCCATGCCGCGGAGCTTGTCCGACAGCTCCTTGATACCGCTCTCGAAGGTAACGCCCGGCGGCGGCTTGTAGCCTTCGGGACGTTTGGGCGGATAGGAGATCAGCCGGAAGATCGTGCCCCCCGGGGCCGGGAAAGCCTTTCGTCCCGGTCGCCATCGGATCCGGCTCCAGGCCGGTGAGGGCGGGCACGCCTTCCGTCCTGTACAGTTCGTAGAACGTCAGCCCGGGGTTGGAATCGATCTCCACGACTTTGGAGGTGACGTCGAAGGATTTGAACACCGACTTGCCGGCCTCATCGCGCCCGGTCAACGCCCGCTTGGGCGGCGGCAGTTCGCTCGAATCCCTAGCTTCGGCCGGATGCGCCATCGCGGACAGCGCGCCACTGCCGGCGATGGCGGAGAGCGCCTGCAGCAGTTGACGGCGATCGCCCGCAATTCGCTCGGATGAATGCGTGGCATCCCCGGCGGATTTGCGCCTGGCGCGCAGCCACCGGCGCAAGGAAAAACCTTCAGAGAGCCTGCTCATCTGCGTTCTCCATCGCAACTTGCAACGCCCGCTTCTGCGATCAGAAAATGATCGGCGCGCTTCCCACAACTCTAGCAAGGAGGGTGGCATCGGCCACGCTACTTCCGGCTAGGTCGAGCCGTTACTCGCTCATCGCAGGCCTGAGAACGCGTCCGCCATCGCGAGCAGCGCAGCGACGAAGCAATCAATCGTGCTGCAATCCCATGCTCGTATTGCCTTGCGCGCGACGAGACATCTCGGGCCAGACACCCCGCGTATGTGGGATATCGCCGGCATCCCGGACCGCAGACAATCATCCAGGGCAGCAAATGCCGCTCACGGCCATGTGAAGGGTCGCTTATTCATTGAAATTGACAATGACTGACTAGTCAGTCATATTTTTAGTATGGCAAGGCAACCCAGCAAAACCGTCCGGAAACTCGCCGAAAAGCCCGTTTCCAACCGCGCCGAGCGCGCCGCGGAGCGGCGGGAGGCGATCATCGAAGCGGCGATGTACGAGTTCATCGCCCGGGGCTTTGCCGCGACGCGGCTCGACGACGTCGCCAGCCGCGCCGGCGTCGCCAAGGGCACGATCTATCTGCACTTCAAGGACAAGGAAGCGCTGTTCGAGGAATTGATACGAACCGCCATCGTGCCGCTGGTGAATCGGCTTGCTTCAGGCCCGCCGCCGGTCGGCGGATCGGTCCGCGACATGATTGAGGGCTTCGTCCGCACCTTCATCCACGAAGTGACGACGACGCGGCGCGGCGACATCGTGCGCCTGATCGTCGCCGAGGGGCCGCGTTTTCCCGACATTGCCGACTTCTACTACCGCGAGGTGGTCTCCAAGGGGCTGGCCGGAATGCGGGCCGCCATCGCGCTTGGGATCGCCCGCGGCGAGATCCGCAACAAGGACCTGGCGCAGTTTCCGCAGATCCTGATCGCGCCCGCGCTGATCGCGGTGATCTGGCAGAGCCTTTTCAGCAAGCACGCGCCACTGGATGCCATCGAGATGTTTCGGGTGCATCTCGACCTGATTTTTGGCGAACGGAGGACGACATGACCTCGTCGCGAACAGTGACAATTCTGGCGGCGCTGGCGCTGGCCGCCGTGCTCACCGGCTGCATGGAACGCAAGGACCCGGGCTTCCAGGGCTGGGTCGAGGCCGACATGATTTTTGTCAGCCCCGATGAGAGCGGGCGCGTGACAAAACTCAACGTGCGCGAGGGCGACGAGGTAAAGCCCGGCGTGCCGCTCTATTCGGTCGATGACGATCTGCAGCAGGCCGACCTCAACCAGAACAAGGCGACGCTCGCCAACGCGCAGCAGACCTTTGACCGCGCGTCGTCGCTGAGCAAGACCGGCTCCGGTACGCAAGCCAATCTGGACTCCGCGACATCGGCGTTGCGCGTGGCGGAAGCCCGCGTCAACACCTCGCAGACCCGGCTGGCGCGGCGTAGCGGCTTTGCGCCGGTCGGCGGCACCATCCAGCAGATTTATTTCCGCGAAGGCGAGATGGTGCCGGCGCAGCGGCCGGTGCTGTCGATCATGCCGCCCGGCAACATGAAGCTGCGCTTCTTCGTGCCCGAGGCGGAGCTGCCGAAGCTTGCGATCGGCGACGAGGTGAAGGTGACCTGCGACAATTGCGCGACCGATCTCACGGCAAAGATCTATTTCATCGCGACATCGGCGGAATACACCCCGCCGGTGATCTACAGCCTCGATGAGCGCAACAAGCTGGTCTACCTGATTCAGGCGCGGCCGAGCCGGCCGGACAGCCTGCGCGTCGGCCAGCCGATCAGCGTGTTCCTCAATCCCCGAACGCCTGTGGCGGACAAGCGATGAGTGCGGGTCCTGCATCAGGCCCCGACATCGCGATCGACGTCTCGGGCCTGTCAAAATCGTTCGGCGGCCGCGAGGTCGTGCATGACCTGTCGATGCAGGTCAAGCGCGGCTCGATCTACGGTTTCCTTGGGCCAAACGGCTCCGGCAAGACCACGACCATCCGGATGCTGTGCGGGTTGCTGACGCCGGATGCCGGCGAGGGCACCTGCCTCGGCTACGACATCCGCCGCGACGCCGACAAGATCAAGCGTCGGGTCGGCTACATGACGCAGCGCTTCAGCCTGTATCAGGACCTCTCGGTGCGCGAGAACCTGGAATTCGTGGCGCGGCTCTACGGGCTACGCGACGCGCGCGGCGCGGCACGCGACATGATCCGGCGCATCGGGCTGAACGGCCGCGAGGAGCAACTCGCCGGCGAGCTTTCGGGCGGCTGGAAGCAGCGGCTGGCGCTCGGCGCCTGCACGTTGCCCAATCCGCAATTGCTGTTGCTGGACGAGCCGACCGCCGGCGTCGATCCCAAGGCACGGCGCGACTTCTGGAACGAAATCCATGCGCTCGCCGCCGACGGGCTGACGGTGCTGGTCTCTACCCATTACATGGACGAGGCCGAACGCTGTCACGAGATCGCCTATATCGCCTATGGTCATTTGCTGGCGCACGGCACGGTGGACGAGGTGATCGCGCAGTCGGCGCTGTCGACCTGGACAGTCTCCGGCGACAACCTCAATGGGCTTGCGACCGAACTCGCCGGCAAACCCGGCGTCGACATGGTGGCGCCGTTCGGCACCAGCCTGCACGTCTCGGGCCGCGACAAGGCCGCACTGGAAGCGACCATCGCGCCTTATCGCGACAGGAAGGAGCGGCACTGGCAGAATAGCGAGCCGTCGCTGGAAGACGTCTTCATCGATCTCATGACCCGCTCAAAGGACAATTTCCAATGAGCGCGACCGAATCTGTTCGTCCCGTGGAAGCGGCGAGGGAGCCGGCCTTCGGATTCTGGCGCCGCAGCTACGCGATGCTGGTCAAGGAATTCATCCAGCTTCGGCGCGATCGCGTCTCGTTTGCGATGATCGTGATGATCCCGGTGATGCAGTTGCTGCTGTTCGGCTACGCCATCAACACCACGCCGCGTCATCTGCCGACGGCCGTGTTGATGCAGGAGGAAAGCGATCTGGCGCGCTCGGTGCTGAAGGCGCTGGAGAATACCAGCTACTTCCGCTTCACCCGGGAGGTCCACAGCGTTGCCGAGTTCGACGATCTGCTGCAGTCCGGCAAGGTGCTGTTCGGCGTCGAGATCCCGCGCGGTTTCGAACGCGCGGTGCGGCGCGGCGACAAGCCGGCGCTGCTGGTCGCGGCCGACGCCACCGATCCGGTCGCGGCGGGCGCGGCGCTTGGCTCGCTCGGCGTGATCGTACAGACCGCGCTCGCGCACGATCTCCACATTGGCGACCCGCCGGCGATGCCGTTCGAGATCAGGACGCATGCCCGCTATAATCCCGCTGCGGAATCCCGGCTCAACATCGTGCCTGGCCTGGTCGGCACCATCCTGACCATGACCATGCTGATCTTCACCGCGCTGTCGGTGACGCGCGAGATCGAACGCGGCACCATGGAGAGTCTGCTGTCGATGCCGATCAGGCCGGTGGAGGTGATGTTCGGAAAAATCATCCCTTATGTGATCGTCGGCGCCGTTCAGGCTACGCTGATCGTCGGCATCGGTGTTTTGCTGTTCGGCGTGCCGATTCTCGGCAGCGTGGCGCTGCTGGCGCTTCTGACGACGCTGTTCATCACCACCAATCTGTCGATCGGCTACACCTTCTCCACCATCGTGCAGAATCAGCTGCAGGCGATGCAGATGTCGATGATGTTCTTCCTGCCCAGCATTCTGTTGTCGGGATTCATGTTTCCGTTCGCGGGCATGCCGGTCTGGGCGCAGTACCTCGGCGAGGGCCTGCCGCTGACGCACTACATCCGCATCGTTCGCGCCATCATGCTGAAGGGCGCAGCACCTTCCAACCTGCAATACGACACGATTGCACTCATTGCACTGATGCTGGTGGCGATGACGATTGCGGTTACGCGCTTCCGCCGCACGCTGGATTGAGGTTATAAGGGGCGCGGTGAGAAGCCAGTGTCGAAAACACGTCATTGGCTACGACAAGCGCGAAGCGTTTGCGCAAGGGAGCGAAGCGACGAAGCAATCCATCTATCCCACAGGAGAGAAACTGGATTGCTTCGCTCGCCATGACGGTTGCAATAGTCGCGCATTGCGTGTGGCAGGCGGATGCCGGTGATGTTCGGGTTTTGGGGCAAGAAGAAAAGCGACGACGACAACGGCGTATCGGCCGACTTCCAGCGCGAGCTGATGCAGGAGGTGATGAAGACCGAACTCCTGCGCATCAAGGCGCTGGTCGTCACCGCCCTGGTGCTCGGCGTCATCGTGACGATCGTCTACTTCTTTGCAACCGAGGCGGTCACCCGGGTCTGGCACGGCAATCTGACGCCGCTCTATCTCTATTCCATCATCGGTCCCTTCATCCTGTTCGAATGGTGGGTGCACGGCGCCATCCAGCGGCACATGAAGCGGGGAGGCGACCTGCCGCTGTACCGCCGCTATATCGGTGCGCTGATCGAGACGTCGATGCCGACATTGGCGCTGGCGCTGCATATCGACAGCATGGGATCAGTGGCCGCGCTCGGCTTCGTCGCGCCGATGAGCTATTTCATCTTCATCATCCTCTCGACGCTGCGACTGGACTTCTGGCTTTCCACCTTCACCGGCGCCGTCGCCGCCACGCAGCTGTTCTGCATGGCGAAGTTCTATCATCCGTCGGCAGATGCCGACCCCGGCATTTTCTATGCCGGTGCCCGCAGCCTGATCGTGCTGGTCTGCGGCGTGCTCGCCGGTGCGGTCGGGCACCAGCTGCGGCGGCAGTTCGAGGCCAGCATCAAGGCCGCCACGGCCCGCGACCGCATCACCAACCTGTTCGGCCAGCACGTTTCGCCGCAGGTGGTGGAGCGCCTGATGGCCGAGGGCACCAAAACCGACAGCGACATCCGCCGCGTCGCCGTCATGTTCGTCGATTTCCGCAGCTTCACCGCCGGCGCCCGCACCCGCACGCCGCAGGAGGTGGTGGATCGGCTCGACGGCGCGTTTGCGGTGCTGGTCGATATCCTCGACCGCCACGGCGGCATCGTGAACAAGTTTTTGGGCGACGGATTTCTCGCGCTGTTCGGTGCGCCGCTGGAAGCGCCGGATCCGGCGCACCGCGCGGTCGCGGCGGCACGCGAAATGCTGGAAGCCAATGCACGCGTCAATGAAGGGGCCAGCTGGCCCTTGCGCATCGGCATCGGCATCCACATCGGCGAGGTGGTCGCCGGCAGTATCGGCTCGCCGCGGCGCAAGGAATACACCGTGATCGGCGACACCGTGAATTTTGCCTCGCGGCTGGAGGCGCTCAACAAGGATTTCAATTCTCAGTTCCTGATCTCGGAGGCGGTTCGCGATGCGCTCGGCGAAGCCTGCGGCGACGCCGTCTCGCTCGGCGAGGTCGAGGTCAGGGGCTATGAACGGCCGATGGCTGTGTGGCGTTTGGGATAGAGGAGTAGAAAAATGCAGCGGCGTTATATCACTGTGGACGTCTTCACCGACCGTGCTTTCGGCGGCAATCCGCTCGGCGTGGTGCTCGATGCCGGCGGGCTGTCGACCGAGCAGATGCAGGCAGTCGCGAGGGAGTTCAATTATTCGGAGACGACGTTCGTGCTGCCGCCGGCCGATCCCGGCCATGATGCGCAGGTGCGTATCTTCACGGTGAACCGGGAGCTGCCGTTTGCGGGCCACCCCAATGTCGGCACCGCTTTCGTGCTGGCAACGCTGGCGGCCAAGCCGCCGGCGCGGTTGCTATTCGAGGAGGGCGCAGGCCTCGTGCCGGTCGAGATCGTGACCGAGCAGGGCAAGGTCGTCAGCACCGAATTCACCGCGCCCCAGCCGCTGAAGCGGATGTCGTATCTGCCTGTCGAGCAGGCCGCGGCCTGCCTGTCGCTGGCGGCCGGCGATATCAAGACCGACCGGCACGCGCCGCAGATCATTTCGGTCGGGCTGGCGTTTCTCGCCGTCGAAGTTGCCACACGTGACGCGCTGCGGCGGGCCAGGCCCGATGCGGCAGCGTTCGCAAAAACCTTCCCGTGCGACGGCAGCGATGCCGTCTATTTCTATACCCGCGACGTGCCGGCCGGCGAGATGCCGTGCGAGCTGCAGGCGCGGATGTTCCACCCCGGCGCCAGCGGGCTCTCCGAAGATCCCGCGACCGGCAGTGCCACCGCGGCCGCCGCGGCGCTGCTGGCCGATCTTGACGATACCAGGGACGGCGAACTGAGATTGAAGATCGGGCAGGGCGTCGACATGGGACGGCCGAGCCTCTTGCTGACCCGGGTGCAGAAGAAGAACGGAGCGGTGGCCTCGATCCATGTCGGCGGCGGCAGCGTTAAGATGATGGAGGGGACTTTTTCGCTGAAAGGGGATGGGTAAGTCTTTCGTCATTCCGGGGCGCGCGAAGCGCGAACCCGGAATCCATCGAGCCACGGTATCAGCTGGAACTTGGATTCCGGGTTCGCGCCAAGTGGCGCGCCCCGGAATGACGGCCGGCGCTACACTTGCGGCGCGACCAGATTCTCCACCTTCACGCCGTCGCGCTTCTCGATGATCTCCGCGATCCATTGCCGGTGGCAATGGGCGTGGTCGCGCTCATAACAGAGGATGCACACCGGTCCCGATTGCTTCACCAGCGCCGACAGCTCGTCGAGTTGCTCCTTCGCCTGCGCCGTCTTCAGATGTGCCGAATAGATCTTGTGCAGCAGTCCGAATTGGCCGCTGCGCGCCGCCTCGCGGCCGCTCTTCGGGGTGCCGAGGCCTTTCAGGTGCAAATAGGAAATGCCGCGCTCGTCGAGGCCGGCCGCGAGCTGGCTCTTGGAAAAGCCCGGCCGCCGCGAGGAGGCGACCGCGCGCACGTCGACCAGCAGCTTGACGCCGGCGGCTTCCAGCTCATCGAGCACGGCGCGCGACGGCGTCTGCTCATAGCCGATGGTGAAGAGGCGTTTTGCCCTGCGGGCCATGTCGATGCCAGACATTTTGTCGTTGGCGCAAGGCTATTGGAAAGGCCGGCCAATTGCCAGATCCGCGTTGCCGTCGGATGCGGCGTGTTCCATAGTTGCGGAAGAGCCGGTAGACGGCCATTCGTCCGGGGGAAACATCATGAACCGAACCTGCCGATTGCTGGTGTTGACGTCGGCATTGCTGGCATTTGGCGGCGCACCATCGTTTGCCCAGACCGGCTATCCCGATCGTCCCGTCAAGATCATCGTCCCAATCGGCCCCGGCGGCAGCTACGACCTGGTCGGACGGCAGCTTGCGGATGCGCTGTCGAAACGGATGGGGCAGCCCTTTGTCGTCGAGAACAAGCCGGGCGCGGGCACCGTTGTCGGCACACAGGCCGCGAGTCAGAGCGAGCCGGATGGCTACACGCTGGTGGTCGGCGGGCTCTCCAACATGGCGTTCAATTCAGCGCTGTATTCCAAGCTGGCCTACGATCCGCGCAAGGACTTTGTGCCGGTCGCACTGATCTACAAGTTCGGCTATGTGATGGTCGCCCGCAAGGATCTGCCGCATGACAAACTGGCGGACATCGTCGCCGCCGCCAAAGCGAACCCAGGCTCGATTTCGGTCGCGACCGCCGGCGTCGGCACCGGCCAGCATCTGGTGGCCGCTGCGTTCATGAAGGCCGCGGGCGTCAAATTCCTCGAGGTCCCCTACAAGGGCTCGCCGCCTGCCTTCACCGATCTGCTCGCCGGGCGCATCGACCTGTTCTTCGATTCGAATTCGGCAGGGCTGCCGTACGTTCAATCCGGGCAGGCGAAGGGCATTGCGGTGCTGTCCTCAAAACGCAGCCCGCTCGCGCCCGATGTGCCGACGATGTCGGAAGCCGGCGTGCCCGGCCTCGATGTCGATTCCTGGCTCGGGATATTCGCGCCGGCCAAAACGCCGCCGGACGTCATCGCAAAACTGCGCCGGGAAATCCGCGCGGTGCTGCCCGAACTGAAAGATCGTTTCGAGAAGAGCGGCGGAGAGGCGTGGGATCTCGCCGACGACAAGCTCGACGCTTTTGTTGCCTCCGAATATGACAGCTGGACCAAGCTGATCCGCGAAGCCGGCATCAAGCTCGACTAAAGACGGATTATTTTACCCGCTCGATCAGCTCCATCGCGCCGGCGGGGGCGCGCACCTTGCCCTCGTGGATGACGTAGGCGAACACGTCACGGGGCGTCTTCGCGGGCTTGGCCTTGTCGACGCGCGGGAGGTCGTTGGGCTCGCCGCCACTGGCCCAGGCCTGGAAGCGTTTGGCCCAGGCGTCGAGCTGCTTTGGCGGGTAGCAGGTTTTCAGTTCGTCATTGCCCTTTTGCAGGCGCGCATAGACGAAGTCGCTGACGACGTCGGCAATCGCCGGATACTTGCCGTGCTCGGCGAACACGACAGGCACCTCGAATTGACGCAACAAGGCGACGAACTCTGGCACGCAGAAACTGTCGTGCCGTACCTCGACCACGTGACGCAGCGCGCGGCCCTCGAGCTTGCGCGGCAGGAGTTCGAGGAATTTTCCGAAATCGGCCGCGTCGAATTTCTTGGTCGGCGCGAATTGCCACAGTACGGGCCCAAGCCGGTCGCCGAGTTCCAGCACGCCGGAATCATAGAACCGTTTGACGGAATCGCCGGCCTCTGCCAGCACGCGACGGTTGGTCGCGAAGCGCGGTCCCTTCAACGAGAAGACGAAGCCATCGGGCACTTCGCGCGCCCATTTGCGAAAGCTCTCCGGTTTTTGCGAGCCGTAATAGGTTCCGTTGATCTCGATCGAGGTCAGCTTGGACGCCGCATAGGACAGTTCCTTCGCTTGCGTCAGCTTCTCGGGATAAAACACCCCGCGCCACGGCTCAAAAGTCCAGCCGCCGATGCCGATATAGATGTTGCCGCTGTTTTTCGCGGTCGATTTCGCTGGCTTGCTCAAGGGAGGACTCGTCGGCAAAGGAGGGGAATGGGCGGACCGGATGTTAATCAAACCGGCCCTGATTGGCCAGTTTGTCGCAGCCGATTGGCGTGTCTTTTGCAAAGCTTATAGGGACTGGAGCGGATATTCCGACCCTGTCGATGCAACACAGGAAGATGGTTTGGCTTCGAGCGGATCGATCATGAGCAAGCCCCCGCTGCAATCCGCATCGGCATTCGGTAGGGCCGGCGCGCCGGCGCAGGTTGGCGCTTTGCTGATGGCCGACGGCGGCGCGCAGCGAAGCGGCCCGCCCTACCTGTTCAGCGGGCTGTCGGAACCGGAAATCGCGCAGGTGCTGGGTTCGGGAAAACGCCGCGTCCTGTACCGTGGCGCGCAACTGTTCAGCCAGGGTAGTCCGCAAGACGGCATCTTCCTCATCGAGAGCGGACGCATCAAGGTGTTCTACACCGCGCCCTCAGGGCGAGAGATCACGCTGGCCTACTGGCACTCCGGCAATTTCGTCGGCGGCCCGGAAGTGTTCAGGCAGGGGCTGCACGTGTGGTCGGGGGAAGCGGCCGTCAACAGCACGGTGCTACATCTGCCGGGCGACGTGCTGCGGCGCATGGCGATGACGATCCCGGCGCTGGCCATCGGAATCATCGAGGGACTCAGTTTCAAGGGGCAGTGCTATTCGGCGCTGGCGCAGATGCTCGGCACCCGCTCGCCGACCGAACGTCTTGCGCAACTGTTGCTGCACCTGATGAATCTTTACGGCGTGGAAGAGCAGGACGGGGTATTGATCGCTGCATCCTTCACCCACGCGGACCTCGCGCATATGACCGGCGTGACGCGCCAGTCCGTCACCATCAGCCTGAAGAAGTTCACCGAGCTTGGCATCCTTGCCGCCCACGGCTCGAACCTCGTTATCAAGAATGCGCTCATGTTGAGCGGCATCAGGGATGGCAAGCACGCCAGGACCGCGGCCTCGGATGAGGCCTGAGAAGCGGCGGCATGATCAGATGGCCATTTCCTGGCCATGACGCTCATCTGATAGTCAGACTAGACGGTATTTCTGTCCATTATTTGAGCACCCGGCATTTCTTCGCAATACGTTGCTGGTTCAGGCCGTTCGTCGTTTCGGATTCAAAGGCCGCCGTTCAGAGTTCGTTTGCAGGACGTTCAGCGTCCGAAATGGCAGCAAGCGAGTTCACGGCACATGACGTCAACTTCCTTCATTGACCTCTCCGTTTGCGATCCGGGGCATCGCCAGCCGGGCCCGCCGCCGGCCGCCGACGTCGGCCCCGTGGCATATCGCTCGCACCAAGAACCTCAACCCAGCCAGCCCGCTCACCGCCGAGCGCCGAGCCACTCTCCCGTGGCCGGGGCGCTTGGCGTGCGCGATGCACGTCACAACGCACAGTTCAGTTCGAAAAGGATTTGTCTCATGAGCGTCGGCCCTGCGTCCAAACTCCCTGGCTTCCTTTCCTTGCTCGTCGCCGCAACGCTGGGGTTGGCGCCCGCGACCGCAGGCGCGGAGACCCTCGAAATCGGCATCGGTACGCAGAACACGACGACCAACACCGTCACCGGCGGCGTCGTGCTGAAGGAACTCGGCCTGCTCGAAAAACACCTGCCGAAAACCGGCAAGTACAAGGACATCCAGTACAAGCTGAGCTGGCAGAACGCGACGTCAGGCCCGCCGATCACCAACGGCATGATGGCGAACAACATCCAGATCGGCATGATGGGCGACTATCCGCTGATGGTGAACGGCGCCACGGGGCAGGCCACCAAGAACGAAACCCAGCTCGTCGCCATTATCGCCTATAACGCGGTCGGCGGCGGCAACGGCATCGTCGTCCACAAGGACTCGCCGTTCTACGAACTCGCCGACCTCAAGGGCAAGAACGTCTCGGTGCCGTTCGGCTCGGCTGCGCACGGCATGATGCTGACGTCGCTGCAGAAGAAGGGGCTATCGCCCGACTTCTGGAATCTGGTGTCGCAGTCGCCGGAAGTCGGCAGCACCAACCTGCAGGAAAAGCGCATCGACGCCCATGGCGATTTCGTACCGTTTGCCGAACTGCTCCCGTTCAAGGGCTTTGCGCGCAAGATCTACGACGGCGCCGAGACCAAGACGCCGACGTTCCATGGCGTCGTCGTGCGCAAGGATTTTGGCGAGAAATACCCGGAGATCGTGCTGGCCTACATCACCGCGCTGATGGAAGCCAATGACTGGATGCGCAAGAACCCGAAACTTGCCGCCGAGAAGATCGAGGAATGGACCAAGATCAACAAGGAAGTGGTCTACATCTTCCTCGGGCCCGGCGGCGTGCACACGCTGGATCCCACGATCAAGCCGAAATGGGTCGAGTCGATCGGCAACAACTACGCTATCCTTCAGAAGCTGAACATGATCAAGGAGCTCAACATTGGCGCCTGGGTCAACGACAGCTACGTTCGGCAGGTCTTCAAGGACAAGGGGGTCGACTACGACAAGCAGCTGGCTTCATTCGACAGCTACAGCGTGGCGGGCACCGATCCGGTCTGCAACGCGCCGGTCAAAGATCCCGGCAAGGCCGGCGAGATATGGATCCAGGGCGGCGACATCGTGGCATTCAGTTCGCCGGTCTGCACGCTGCTCGGCGTGAAGAAATACGGCGCCGAAGGCAAGAAGTTCAACGCCGTCTACCTGGTCGACCACCAACTCGGCATCAAGGTGTTCGCCGACGCCGCTTTCTATTCGATCGGTGGAAAGGATCCCAAGAAGCCGGATGTGGTGCCGTTCCTGCTCAAGAAGGACGCCGAGGAATTCGCGGCCAAGAATGGCGGCAAGCTTGCGAACTATGCCGAGGTGCTTGGCGCCATCAACGTCGGACAGTAGGAGGCGCGCATGGCGAGCCCTGCACGTGCGAAGATCGTAGCGCTCCCGATGGCCGACAAGTACCAAAATCCCGAGCCTGCGCAGGTGGTGGTGCGCGCTTCCGCCACGGAAGCGCCGGCACCGGAGCCGATGTCGATTCCGACGGTCTCTCTGACCAAGGTCCTCAAGAGCCTGCTGGCGAAGATAACCTGTGATCGGATCATCACCGCCGCGCTTGCTTGCGTTTCGCTCGGTGCGTTGTTCCTGCTGTGGTATCTCGGGACAAAGTACCGGCTTGAATTCTACATTCGCTTCAAGAACGTGCCGACGCCCTATGAAGTATTTCAGCAACTGACGCAGGTTGGGCTATCCAGCAAATATCTCGTCAATATCGCCATCAGCGTCCGGCGAATCCTGTTCGGCTTCTTCATCGCGATCGCCATCGGCGTGCCGCTGGGACTGGCCATCGGCAAGTATCAGCGGGTGCGCGACCTGTTCATGCCCGTGGTCGAGGTGCTGCGGCCGATCCCGGCGATCGCCTGGGTTCCGATGTCGATCATGCTGTGGCCGAACAACGAGGCCAGCATCGTCTTCATCACCTTCATCGGCGCCTTCTTCCCGATCCTGCTCAACACCATCCACGGCGTGCATTCGCTCGACGGGGTGCTGGTGCGGGCCGCGCGATGCCTCGGCGCCAGCGAATTCCGCCTGTTCCTGAACGTGATCCTGCCCGGCTCGCTGCCGCATATTTTCACCGGCCTTGCGGTCGGTATGGGCGTGGCGTGGGTCTCACTGATCGCGGCGGAGATGATCTCGGGCCAGTTCGGCGTCGGCTATTTCACCTGGGAGGCCTACTCGCTGGTGGACTATCCCGCGATCGTGCTCGGCATGATCACGATCGGTTTTCTTGGACTGGCCTGTAGCGGAATCATCCGGATGGTCGGTCATCTCCTGATGCCCTGGCTGGCATTCGCGCCCGGAGGAAAGCGATGACGATGGCGATGGCTGAAGCCCAGAAAGGTTTCATCGACGTGCGCGACATGGGCGTGATCTTCGGCGCCAACGACAACAAGGTCGTTGCGGTCGAGAGCGTCTCGCTCAATGTGCAGCCGGGCGAATTTGTCTCGCTGATCGGCCCCTCCGGCTGCGGCAAGTCGACCTTGCTCAGCATCGTCGCCGGCTTCGTCAAGCCGACCAGCGGCGAGGCCAGGCTGGACGGCAAGGCCATCACAAAGCCCGGCTCGGACCGCGGCGTCGTGTTCCAGCAATATTCGCTGTTTCCGTGGCTGTCGGTGCGCAAGAACGTCGAGTTCGGCCTCAAGATGGCCGGCGTCGACCAGGGCAAGCGCAACACCACGGCGCGCGCGCTGCTCGACCTCGCTGGGTTGTTGTCGTTCGAGAACCATTATCCGGACCAGCTGTCGGGCGGCATGAAGCAGCGCATCGGTATCGTCCGTGCGCTTGCCACCAGCCCGCAGGTCCTGCTGATGGACGAGCCGTTCGGCGCGCTCGACACGCAGACGCGGGTCGTGATGCAGGAGATCCTCACCAACATCTGGCAGCAGTTCAAGATATCGGTGCTGTTCATCACGCACGATATCGAAGAGTCGATATTCCTCTCCGACCGCATCTACGTGATGACCGCGCGGCCCGGCCGCATCAAGGCGGAGATCAAGGTGCCGCTGCCGCGTCCGCGCCGCGCCGAGATGACCGACACGCCTGAATTCATGAACCTGGTGCAGGAGCTCAAGGGCCTGATCCGCGAGGAATCGCTCGCGGCCATGGCACCGGAGATCAAGGACCGAGGCCTGGCAGGCTTTGGAATGAAAGTGGGACCGAAAGGAGTAGGCGAAATCTTCTAATCGAATTTTGAGCGTCGCGGCCGGACAGGCGCGAAACACGATTGACGACATCAACCAAGGAGAGACGCGAAGAAGCGCGCGCGTCAACGACGGCGTGCGCCTGCGTCACAGATCGGAGAATTCAATGGCAAGCAAACCCAACATCCTGTTTTTTCACGTCGATAACCTCGGCATGGGCGAACTCGGTTGCTACGGCGGCGGCATTCTGCGCGGCGCCGATACCAAGCGCATGGACGCATTCGCCAAGCAAGGCGTCAAGCTGACGCATTACGTCGTCGAGCCGCAATGCACGCCGACCCGCTCGGCGCTGATGACCGGGCGCTTCCCGATCCGTTCGGGCAACCACACCATCGCGCTCGGCGGTAATGGCGGCGGCATCGTGAAGTGGGAGCGCACCATCGGTTCGATCCTGTCGGAAGGAGGCTACGCGACCTCGATCTACGGCAAGTGGCACATCGGCGCCGAGGACGGCCGTTTTCCGACCGATCACGGTTTTGACGAATGGTACGGCCCCTTGCGCACGTATGACGAATGCATGTGGCTGACCGACCCGCATTATGTGCCGGAGCGCGACGGCTTCTCGCACATGCATGAGGGCGTGAAGGGGAAGGGCGCCTGGCCGATCCTGGAAGAGCAGCTCACCATGGAGACCAAGAAGACCTGCGACCTCGAGTACCAGAAGCGGGCCATCAAGTTCATGGAAAAGTCCGTCAAGGCGGACAAGCCGTTCTACTGCTACTTCAACCACTCGCTGATGCACTTCCCGATGAGCCCGCGCGACGAGTTCGTCGGCAAGAGCACCAACGGCGATTGGGGCGACTGCCTGCTGATGCTCGACCACGACTTCGGCGTGCTGCTGGACAAGCTCGATGAGCTCGGCGTAGCCGACAACACCATCGTCGTGATGTGCGGCGACAACGGCGCCGAGGACCATCTCGCCGGCCGCGGCACCGGCGGCTTCTTCGACGGCTCCTACTTCTCGTCCGCGGAAGGCGGCATCCGCACCCCGCTCTTGATCCGCTGGCCGAACCGGATCCCGGCAGGCATCGAAAGCAACGAGATGGTCCATGTCACCGACATGTTCACCACGCTGCTGTCGATGACCGGCTGCAAGGCGCCCGCCGACCGGCTGATCGACGGTGTCGACCAGAGCCCGTTCTTCCTCGGCAAGCAGGAAACGTCGAATCGCGAGTCCTGCATCGTCTGGCTGAAGGACGAACTGCACGCCGTGAAGTGGAAGGACTTCAAGATCAACTTCAAGCGGCAGCAGCATTTCCACGATCCGGAGCTGGCGCTGGGCTTTGCCCGCATCACGCATCTGAAGGAAGACCCGAAGGAGCGCGATGCCGTCAACCAGCGTTACGTGCGCTGGTGGGTGATGCAGCACGCCCAGCGCGTCATCAGGGAATTCGAGGAGAGCGCCAAGAAGGAGGAGCTGATTCCGCCCGGTGCCGCGCTCGATTTCGTGCCCAAGCAACACGCCAAGGTCTGAAACGATGACTGCACCGACGAGAGCGGAAACGATCGCGCAGGGTGCAGCCGGCATTCGCCGGGGGGAGGGCTGCTGCGCTTCTTCCGGCCGGATCAAGGCGGGAGCCATGCCCGCCGCCGTCGACCCGGAGTCCATGAACTGGATTCCGGGCGGCGCATTTCTGATGGGCTCCAACAGCTTTTACCGGGAGGAGCGCCCGGTTCGTCCGGCCTTCGTCGACGGCTTCTGGATGGACACTCATCCCGTGACCAATGGCGAATTCCGCAGGTTCGTCGAAGCGACGGGGTACATCACCTATTCCGAACGCCCACCCGATCCTGCGATGTACCCGGACGCCGATCCCGCGATGCTGGTGCCGGGCTCGCTGGTGTTCGTCAAACCGGATCGACCGGTCAGCCTGCGCAACAACCTGGCCTGGTGGGAGTATCGCCCCGGTGCCGACTGGCGGCATCCGGAAGGACCCGGCAGTTCGATCGCCGGACGCGACGATCATCCGGTCGTGCACGTTGCCTATGAGGATGCGCTGGCCTATGCGGCGTGGTGCGGCAAGGATCTGCCGAGCGAGGCCGAATGGGAATTCGCCGCCCGCGGCGGTCTGGAAGGCAAGGCCTATCCGTGGGGCGACGCCGCCAATCCGGAAGGGCGGTTTCTTGCCAACACCTGGCAGGGCCTTTTCCCGCACGAGAATTCGGCCGAGGATGGATACGCAGGCACATCGCCGGTCGATGCGTTTCCGGCCAATGGTTACGGCCTGTTCGACATGGTCGGCAATGTCTGGGAATGGACGTCGAGCCCGTACGACGCCGTACCCGATCAGCCGCCGCAATCCTGCTGCCATCCGAACGCCGGCGATGAGCGATCGACGCGACGCGTCGTCAAGGGCGGCTCGCATCTCTGCGCGCCAAACTACTGTCTCCGGTACCGGCCTTCGGCCCGTCAGGGCGAAACGGTCGATTCCTCCACCTGCCACATCGGCTTCCGCTGCATTGTGCGCCATCCGCCGGCCGGCTGATTGCGCGCATCCGTCTTGAGCTAGCTACCACCATCTTCTGGATAATCTCATGCAAATCGCCAGTCCCGCCGCCACTCAGTCGCAGTTCGAAGACTCGCCGCCGCTATCGGCAATTCTTCGCGCGCCGAACCTTTTCGTCCGCGAATCGCTGGCCGGCATCATCACCGCACTGGCGCTGATCCCAGAGGTGATCTCGTTCTCCTTCGTCTCGGGCGTCGATCCCAAAGTGGCGCTGGTCTCCTCGATCGTCTTGTGCCTCGTAATGTCGGTGCTCGGCGGCCGGCCGGCGATGGTCACCGCGGCGGCCGGCTCGATCGCGCTGGTCATCGGTCCGATGGTTAAGCTGCACGGCGTCGGCTACATCCTGCCGACCATCATCCTCGCGGGCGTCATCCAGATCGCGTTCGGGCTTGCCGGCCTGGCGCGGCTCACCCGCTTCATCCCGCGCTCGGTGATGATCGGCTTCGTCAACGCGCTCGGCATTCTGATATTTGCTGCGCAGGTGCCGCACATTTTCAACGTGCCGTGGCTGGTCTATCCGCTGTTCGCGCTGACAATCGCGATCGTGCTCGTGATGCCGCGCATCACGACGGCGGTACCGGCGCCGCTCGTCGCCATCATCGTGGTGACGTCGATCGTGATCCTGGGGCATCTCGCGGTACCGAACGTCGGCGGCGAGGGCGCAATGGCGCCGGGACTGCCCGGCTTCACCGCGTTTGTCGTTCCGCTCGACTTCAACACGCTGCGCATCATCTGGCCGACGGCGATCAGCGTCGCTTTTGTCGGACTGCTGGAAACACTACTGACGGCCAAGCTGGTCGACGACCTCACGGATACGCGGTCGCACAAGGGCAAGGAATCGTGGGCGCTCGGCATCGCCAACATCGCCGCCGGCTTCTATGGCGGCATCGGCGGCTGCGCGATGATTGCGCAAACCGTCGTCAACGTGAAGATCGGGCAGGGGCGCACCCGCATTTCGACGGTGGTCGCCGCCGTCGTGCTGCTGGTGCTGGTGACCGGGCTGAGCGGATTGATGGCGCAGATCCCGATGGTGGCGTTGGCCGCCGTCATGATGATCGCCGCGCTCAAGACCATCGATTGGCACAGCGTCCGGCCTGCGACGTTCAAGCGGATGCCGGTCCCGGAAACCTTGGTCATGGTGACCACCGTCGCGGTCACCGTCGTCACCGGCAACCTCGCGATCGGCATCGCCGTCGGCGTGGTGCTGGCGATGATTCTGTTCGCGCGACGAGTCGCGCATGTCATTCGAACCGAGCGCACCGTGAGCCAGGACGGGTTGTCGGTCCATTACACTGTCCATGGTCCCCTGTTCTTCGGCTCCAGCAACGATCTTGTCGAGCGGTTCTCCTATGGCGCCGACCCCAAGCGGGTCCTGATCGATCTCACCCATTCCCAGATCTGGGATGCGTCGAGCGTCGCGGCGCTGGATTCGATCGAAACCAAATACAACGACCATGGCGCCACCGTCACTTTCACCGGGCTCGACCAGCGCAGTTCATCGTTCCATCAGCGTCTGACCGGCCAGCTCGGCGCCTGAGCTTTCGGATGCAGGGATCAAAGGATCGATTGATGGCCATCCTGCAATGGATATCGACCCTTACCAACAGGATCATGCGGGCCTGGACAGGCCGCTACCGACCGGAGCGGCACTACATGCGCGGCGCCGGGCCGGCGTCGAAGCGAAACCGACACGCGGGCTCCTAACTAGAGTCCAATTCAAAAAAGGCCCCGGAAACCGGAGCCTTTTGCTTTTGCGTTGCTGGACGTCGACCCGCTTCGCCCGGTTTCAAGGCTTGCCGTGGGTTGCGGGCGTCTTGCCCGCAAGTCCCTTGAACGGGTCGAGGGTTTGCTTGGCTAGGCGGTTATGCAATTCGCAGATCTTGTGCGACTCCGCCACCGAGGTCTCATACGTCCGCTTCAAGAATTCGGTCTGAACCGTCATCGCCTTGTCGAGCGAGCGGGCGCCGCTGAGCTGTTCGACAAACGACCCGAACGCCTCGATCGATTTGCGGGTGTAGTCGCGATACGCATCGGCGATGGTTTGCAGGCTCACCGGCGCGGGCTCGGCTGGGGACGACTCGGCCGGCGGAGTTTCGGCTGATTTGGTTTCAGCTGGCTCGGTTTCGGCTGGCGTGGGTTCGGCCGACATCGGCTCGGCGACCGGCGGCGCAGCCGAGATGGGCGCGGAAGGCGGGGACACAACGGCCGGTTCTGGTTCAGGCGGCGCGACGACGGCAACGACGGGCTGCACGACCGCCGCCGGCTGCGGCTCCACCTTCGGGCTCTCCACGCGAGCCGGTTGCGGCTGCTTTTTCTGGTCCGGGCTCCGCAGTCCAGCCGATGGCGGGGTCTCCGGCAAACCCGCCTGCGGGGCCGCCTTCTTGCTACGTTCCGCCTTGCCCTTGCGCCGTTTGGATTTCCCGGCCGGCTTGGTCTCGTCTGTCGTTGACATATGATACCTCTCTTCCCGGTCGACCCGAAGGCCGAGAGTCTGCCATGTTTACGATAGAATCGCGGTTCTTGCTTGTCCGTGGCGCGGCGCTGGCGTGGCCAGATTTGGAACGTCGGGCCGCCCGCCGGTTTGGCCGATGGGACTATTTTTCGGCCCGCTTTTTCCATGATATCAGTTTCCGGTTAGGTGCAGGGGGTCGATGAGTATGAATTCGCAGTCAATTGCCGGCCTTTTGGGGGCCATTGTCGCATCGGTCGTGATGGTGGTCGCTATCGCCTATGGACCGATCGGCCAATTCGGCAAACCCGCCAAGCCGGCCAGCACCCAGCAGGCCGCGCCGGCACCCCAGCCGGTTCCGGCGGCGCCGGCTCCGCGAGGGCCAGTGATTCGGGAGGTACCGAACTAGGGGGGCGACTGCCCCTTGCAGAATGCTCCGGGCATTCCTATTTCGTATTCAACGGCGACGTTGACGCTTTAAAGCTCCGGCGCTGGGACGACCATGAATAGTTTGGCAGCGCCGGATGTACGCGCGCCCTCTGTTCGTGGTCGTTGGCATTTTCAGGGCATTTTTGATCGGGCTTGGCCCGTTATGGCGGCTGATGGCTCGTCGTGGCGGCAGGTCACGGGTCGCTTTGAACTTCCGTTGTCATGGCTGAGTATCAAGCACGGCCGAGTATCAAGCTCGCCTTGGCATGTTGGCCCGCTGCGGATATACGCTGGCGATCATGAATGATGCCATCCAGCCCGGCCCCGAAACCCCGTCGCAGGCCGGTTTGCCCGAGCTTTCGGTCGTTGTGCCGACCTTCAACGAGCGCGACAACGTCACCGTGCTGTACCGGCGGCTGGAGGCCACGCTTGCCGGCATTGCCTGGGAAGTGGTTTTTGTCGACGACAATTCTCCCGACGGAACCTGGGACGTGGTGCGCGGGCTGGCGCGGAAGGATTCCCGCGTGCGCTGCATCCGCCGGATCGGGCGGCGCGGCCTGTCGGGCGCCTGCATCGAAGGCATTTTGGCCTCGAGCGGCCCTTACGCGGCGGTGATCGACGCCGATCTGCAGCACGATGAGACGCAACTGCCGAAAATGGTCGCCTTGCTGCGGAGCGGCGAGGCCGAGCTCGTGGTCGGCAGCCGTTACATCGAAGGCGGCAGCGCCGACAGTTTCAACAAGCAGCGGGCAGGGGCGAGCCAGCTTGCAACCGAAGTGGCGCGACGCGTGCTGAAGGTCGAGGTCGCCGATCCCATGAGCGGGTTCTTCATGATCCGCCGCGACCGCTTCGAAGAACTGGCGCCACAGCTCTCGACCCAGGGCTTCAAGATCCTGCTCGATGTCATAGCCAGCGCGCAGGGCAAGCTGCGCACTGTCGAAATTCCGTACACTTTCGGTTCGCGCCAGCACGGCGAGAGCAAACTTGATTCGATGGTGGCGCTGGATTTCCTCGGCCTCGTGTTGGCGAAGCTGACCAACGACGTGGTGTCGCTGCGTTTCCTGCTGTTCGCGATGGTGGGCGGCACCGGCCTTGTCGTGCATCTCGTGGTGCTCTTCATCGCGCATGAAATTTTCAGGGAGCCGTTCGCGGAGGCACAGGCGGCCGGCGCGTTGACCGCGATGACCAGCAATTTCATTCTCAACAACTTTCTCACCTATCGCGACCAGCGGCTGAAGGGATTTGCGATCCTGCGCGGCCTGTTGCTGTTTTACGTCGTTTGCGGCGTCGGGCTGCTCGCCAATGTCGGCGTCGCGTTCGCGGTGTTCGACCAGGAGCCGATCTGGTGGCTGGCCGGGCTTGCGGGTGCCCTGATGGGCGTGGTCTGGAACTACGCCATGTCCGGACTGTTCGTCTGGCGCAAACGATGATTGGAATATGAGTCCGAACGAAGCGCGGGTTGCCCTCCATACGGGTCTGGTGATCCTGGGGCTCGTCGCGCTGCGCCTGGTCGCCGCGGCGTTCACGCCGATCACTTTCGACGAAGCCTATTACTGGACATGGTCGAAGCATCTCGCGGGCGGCTACTACGATCACCCGCCGATGGTCGCGGTGGTGATCCGGCTCGGCACGCTGATCGCAGGTGATACCGAGTTCGGCGTGCGGCTGGTCTCGATCCTGCTGGCGCTGCCGATGAGCTGGGCGATCTATCAGGCCGCCGCCATCCTGTTCGGCAGCCGGCGCGTGGCCGCCTCGTCGGCGATCCTTCTCAACATCACGCTGATGGCCGCGGTCGGCACCATGATCGTGACACCGGACGCGCCGCTGCTGGTGGCGTCCAGCTTCCTGCTGTTTGCGCTCGCCAAGGTGCTGCAGACCGGCAACGGCGCCTGGTGGCTTGCGGTCGGCGCCGCCGCCGGTTGCGCGCTGCTGTCGAAATACACCGCGCTGTTCTTCGGACCCGCGATCCTGATCTGGCTGTTCGCTGTTCCCGGTTTGCGGCACTGGCTCGGGTCGCCCTGGCTGTATCTTGGCGGACTCGTCGCGTTGCTGCTGTTCGCCCCCGTTATTCTCTGGAATGCCGAGCATGGCTGGGTCTCGTTCATCAAGCAGATGGGGCGGGCGACGATCCAGGATTTCCGTCCGGCCTACATCGCCGAACTGATTCCAACGCAGATTGCCTTTGCGACGCCGCTGGTATGGATCCTGGGCGTGATGGGGATCTACGCACTGTATGCGCGGCGTGCCGGCGCAATGCCGGCGCGCGTGCTTGTCAACGCGATGTTCTGGGTCATCGTCGCCTATTTCGTTTGGCACTCGCTGCATGCCCGTGTCGAGGCCAACTGGTTCGCGCCGGTCTACCCGGCGTTCGCCGTCGCCGCCGCCGTTGCCGCGCATCTGGTCGAATGGCCGCCGCGCTGGCAGCGCCTCGCCGAGTTCTGCAGGCGTTGGGCGGCGCCGGGCGGCGTCGTGATGTTCGTGCTGCTGGTCGTGCAGGCCAACACCGGCCTGCTGTCAGGCTATCGCCGCGACGCCACTGTGCGCAGTGTCGGCGTTGGCTGGCGTGAAACGGCCGCTGCCGTCGAGGCGGCGAGGGGGCGTGCCGGGGCCACTTGCGTGCTGGCGCCGGATTACGGCACCACCGCGTGGCTCGCCTTCTATCTGCCGAAGGGCACCTGCGTCGCGCAGCACAGCCAGCGTATCCGCTGGGTCAACATGCCCGAACCCGATGCGTCGCAGCTCGCGGGCAAGCTGTTGTATGTCTACGAATCCTGGCTTGGCGATGCGCCCTATCTGAAGGACAGGTTTGCCCGCGTCGAACGGGTAGGCGAGGCCCAACGCAAGCGCGGTCCGCTTTTGATCGAGACCTATGCACTCGACGTGCTGGAAGGGCCGAAGTTCGAAGTGCTCGACCGCGCGCCGCCGCTGGAACTGCGGTAGGATCGGTCACTCCGCGGCGGTGCACGGCGCGGGCCGTTTGTTCGGCCGCAAGGAGGCCAAGCGGCGGTTCGCGCGCCCGAGATGGACGCCTGGCTGCAATCGCGGGGCGTGACGCTGGTCGGCGCCGACCTCGACGAAAGTCCGATGACCTGTCGCAGGCTGCCGGAAGTGCTGGCCGAGCACGCCGGCTCGATCAAGGTGCAGCACGCGTTGCGCCCGTTCGCGGTCGCCATGGCGGGCGAGAACGAATTCGATCCGTTCAAGGATTGATGCCTAAACTTGGCCCAATATGGGACATCCGGCGGGCGAAACTGCCGGATGTTTCCGTTCGCGGTGGAGCCCTCCGCCTTGATATGGTCCAAATTTCTCCAGAAGTTCCAACTGGTTGCGGATTTTCTTGGTTGCGCCCGCGTTTAATGCGGATTTAACTAAAAGTTGCCTTAATGACGCTCTGTACCTCTGCGAGATGCTGACGGGGACTTTGTCAGACGCGGCATCAACTGGGGGACCTGGTGGGATTGTTGTTCTGGACTTTGTGTGAATGAGTAAGCGTAAGCGTGCGTTCGGGCCTGCGGTGCGTAATCGCAGAAAACCCTCCCGTAAAACCATTCCCCAATATTTCCTCGGCAGTGTCGCGGTCGCGGGCCTTGTGCTCGGCTGCGCTTGGACCGTCTACACCAACGTGTTTGGCGCCAGCGTCTATCCCACCATGAAGAGCAGCGCCTTCGAGGCGCCTGTCGTCAGGACCCCGACCGCCGTTGCCGACCGTCCCGAGCAGCCGGCGTTCAGCGAAGTATTTGCTTCCCTCGAGCAACGGTCGCTGGTGATGCCCGCGCCGCAGAACGTCGCGAACTCGCTGATGTTCAACGAGCGGTTTGCCGCGTCGGCGCCGCAAGGCGAGATGCCCCGATCGGTTGCTTCCCGGCCTGCCGAAACGACGAAGCTGGCGGAAGCCTCGCCGCCGATCGAAGCACCCAAGGCCGTTGCGGCGGCGAAGCCTGCCGAACCCGCGAAGCCGAAAGTTGCCGCGCCGGCGACCAAGCTGGCTTTGAACGTCCCGGCCGCGGCGCCCAAGGAAGCCGACACCAAGGTGGTGGAAGACAAGACCAAAGCCTCCGGCTCTTCCATTCGTGATATGGCGCAGCGCGCCAAGGCCGCCGTGATGTCGATCGCCTCGGGCGAGAAGCAGAACATGGTCGAAAAGCTGTGGGGCAAGCAGCCGGCCGGGGGTGGGTTGCTGGCCTACGCCTCCGCCGACGCCAACGTCACCGGCAGCATCATCGATACCCGAAGCCAGAACCCGATGATGGGCGGTGCGCCACCCTACGACCGCCAGACCGCGGTCTACGATATCGCCGCCAAGACGGTGTATCTGCCCGACGGCACGAGGCTGGAGGCGCATTCGGGCCTCGGCTCGAAGATGGACGACGTGCGCTACTCGCATGTGCGGATGCAGGGCGTGACGCCGCCGCACATCTACGAATTGAAGCCGCGCGAGGCGCTGTTTCACGGCGTGCCGGCGCTGCGGCTGACGCCGATCGGCGGCGAGGACAAGATCCACGGCCGCGACGGTCTGCTCGCGCACACCTACATGCTCGGGCCGAGCGGCCAGTCCAACGGCTGCGTCTCGTTCAAGGACTATTACGCCTTCCTCGACGCCTACAAGAACAAGGGCATCCGCCGCCTCGCGGTGCTGGCGAAGATCCAGTAGGCGGCAAGGGCGGCCCGGGCTCCGACCATTCAGAATCCACCTCACGGCTGACGCTCCCTGGCGCCTGCGGCGTTCGTTCGTCTCGATTCCGTCCTGTACTGTTGCGCAGGTCACATTGCGCCGTCGGCGTTTGTGGTCTCGTTCAATCGCGCCCGCTGATTTGCGGGTGGACATGCAAGAGATCGCGACACGCCGAGCAGTTGTTGAGTGCACGAAGCGTTTGATGGTTTGGCCGGCGTCGGGCTGAAGTAATCTGCGTTCCTGATTTCGGTCGCTAGGGTGACGCCGCATTCCGCGAAATGCGGCGTCACCCGACGCGACTATTCCAAATGCAATTTTGGATTGTTCTTGACGGCATCTCGTTTATCTTGGCTCTCACGTGAACAGGGCTGGGTAATCATGACATTGGTGCAGGTCGCAGGCCGATCCCCGCGGCGATGGGGCAGGATCGCTCTGATTGTCGTGGCCGTGATTTTGGCGATCCCGATCTTCTCTCCGATCGTATTCCGGACGTTCCTGTTCCAGCCGTTCTACATTCCGGCCGGCTCGATGATGCCGACGTTGCTGGTAGGCGACAGTCTTTTCGTCTCGAAATATGCCTACGGCTACAGCCGCTATTCCCTGCCGTTTTCAGCACGTCTGTTTTCAGGGCGCATTCTCGGCTCCACCCCCGAGCGGGGCGACGTCGTTGTATTCCGGCTGCCGAGGGACGAATCGGTCGATTACATCAAGCGCATCGTGGGATTGCCCGGCGATACGATTCAAATGCGGCAGGGTCTGCTCGTCATCAATGGCGTGCCGGCCGTGCGGCAGAGATTGTCCGATTTTGAAGGCGACGAGCCGTGCGGGGCCGGGGATAGCAACCGCACCCGGCGTTGGCGCGAAACGCTGTTGGACGGCGCGAGCTACGAGACGCTCGATTGCGTCGACAATGGCTTCTACGACAATACGATTGTCTACACGGTCCCGGCCGGCCACGTGTTCGTGCTGGGCGACAACCGCGATAATTCGACCGACAGCCGGGTGCGCACGGCGGTGGGTTATATCCCGCTCGAAAATCTCGTCGGCCGCGCCGGCCTCATCTATTTTTCGCGCAAGCCCGCAGCCGGTGGAGAGCCATCGGTGGTGCGATCTGAACGGATAGGCAAGCTCGTGCATTGAGCGAGTTTCGCGCGGCGATAGTGTGCGGCGATGGCGGTGTCACCGATTGCACCGTGACGGAGAAGTCACAGCGGATGCAGAATTTCTAAAATCGCTCTTGCAAGCGCAACATGCTTCGTTTACTGACCCGCTCCTTCGCTTTGGCCATGGGTTCGGGCTCGTTGGATCCCGACTGGCGCGGGCCGGTTTCCGGCTTCGTGTTCCGCCAAGTGAAGAAGCGATAGTAGCTCAGCGGCAGAGCGTCGGGGTAACCCGAAGGTCGCCGGTTCGATTCCGGTCTATGGCGCCACAAAGGATAGCTCAGTTGGGTAGAGCAGATGACTTGTAATCATCCTGTCGCGGGTTCGATTCCCGCTCCGCTCCGGTTCAGCCTGAAACGCTGACTCCTCTGAAGGGGACCGGACGCGCGCTTCAGTCGCAGTCCGGCCGCATCGCCGCAAGGCTTTTCGTCCGAACCTGGACACTGTCAGACCGGCTTTGCGCCGCGGTGGATACCGCTTGCGTCGATGCCGGGTGGCAACGTGCGAACGCTCGATGCATGTCGGGTGATCGCGCGCGTGCGCCCGCCATCGCGCAAGCTCAAACCCGGCCCGCCGATCCCTGCAGGAAGCGTCGTCCGGTCCCCACGTCCTTTGCAAAATGAAACCCGCTTTCCGACCCTGCGAGGGCCGGACGGCAAAGCATGGAGGCGTGTCATGACCTGGCATATGCTGATGAAGACGATGACGGTGAAGGACGGCGAGCGCGCCTTGCTGACGCGCGACGGCAGGCTGGAGTGCGTGCTCGAGCCCGGCCGTCACCGGCTGTTCGATCTGCGCGGTCGGCTGACGGCGGAGATCTTCAACGTCGTTCGCACCGAATTCCCCGCGGAGCGTTACGCGGTGCTGAAGGCCGCGCGGCCCGATCTGGCTGCGGAGCTGTTCGAGGCTGTCGAGACGAAGGCGAACGAGATCGCCATCGTGAGCCTCGATGGCCGTCCCGTGCACCTGATGACGCCCTGGCAGGCCCGCGTCTACTGGAAGGTCGCAACCGTGGTCGACGTCGAACGCGTCGATGTGGGCAGCGATCCCCGGGTGACCGCGCGTCATCTGGCGATGATCGAGCGCAACCGTCCGACCGTCGTGACGGAAGCGGTGGTCGAGAACCACGAGGCCGGTCTCCTCTACGTCGAGGGCCGGCTGCTGGAGCGGCTCGCGCCCGGACGGCACGCGTTCTGGCTCGCCGGCCGCAAGATCGAGGTCAAGCGCCTCGACCTGCGTCCGCAGGCGGTCGAGATCACCGCGCAGGAAATGCTGACCAAGGATCGCATCGCGTTGCGTGTGACCCTGACGGCATTTCGCCGGGTCGTCGATCCCGAGCGCGTGGTCGCTGCCGTGCCTGACGTGGATGCGTGGCTGTACCGGTTGGTGCAGTTTGCGATCCGCGAGGCGGTTGCCGGCCGCACGCTCGACGAGGTGCTGTCGGCGAAAGCGGCGCTCGACGCGGAGCTGCGCGACTATGTGCGCGAGCGCATCGCCGACAGCGGCGTCGAGGTCTCCGAACTCGGCGTCAAGGACGTCATCCTGCCTGGCGAGATCCGCGAGCTCGTCAACAAGGTGGTGGAAGCGGAGCGGGTTGCGAAAGCGAACCTGATCCGCCGTCAGGAAGAGACCGCGGCGACGCGCTCGCTCCTGAACACCGCCAAGCTGATGGAGGAGAACCCGCTGCTGCTGCGGCTCAAGGAGCTGGAGTCGCTGGAGCGGCTGGTGGAGAAGGTCGGCCGGATCGACCTTCATGCGGGCGACGGGCAGGGCTTTGACGCGCTGCTCAACAAGCTCGTCCGCATCAAGTCGGCGGAGAGCGTTTGAGAAGAGGGGCCACCCACGGGCGGCCCTTCGCTCTCGTCATTCCGGGGCGCCGCGCAGCGGCGAGCCCGGAATCCAAGCATCAAAAAACTCAGGACGATATTTGCGGATACAGACCGAGCCAAGGTGAATTCTGAGCACGCGGAGAGTTGGATTCCGGGTTCTCGCTTCGCGAGCCCCGGAATGACGGGCATTGCAACCTCGCGCGAAAAATAAATCGAGCCTATCCATCGCCTTTGGTTCTCCCGTCATTCCGGGGCGCCGCGCAGCGGCGAGCCCGGAATCCAAGCATCAACAATCTCAGGACGATATTTGCGGATACAGGTCGATCCACTGAGGATTCTGTTCCTCAATGAGCCGTACCTTCCATTCCCGCCGCCACTTCTTCAATTCTTTCTCACGGGTGATCGCCGACGTGGGATCGTCGTAAATTTCGTACCATACGAGCTTGTCGACCGCGTACCGTTTCGTAAAGCCGGGGACGACCTTACTCTTGTGCTCGAAGACGCGGCGAACGATATCGTTTGTCACGCCGATATAGAGCGTTCCATTTCTGTTGCTGGCGAGCAGGTAAACGTAATAGGCCATGAGCGAGCCGATAGTTGGATTCCGGGCTCTCGCTTCGCGAGCCCCGGAATGACGCGGCAATGGTATCGCTCGTGCGCAGGGAACATCAACTGTGGCGACATCGCTGATCGTACCCCCCAAACAAAAACCCCGGCATCGCTGCCGGGGTTTTGCATTCCTTGATATCGCCTGAATGGCTGGATCAGAAATCCATGCCGCCCATGCCGCCGCCCGGGGGCATACCGCCGCCGGCGGCGCCACCCTTCTTCGGCAGTTCGGCGATCATCGCTTCGGTGGTGATCAGGAGAGCCGCGACGGAAGCCGCGTTCTGGATCGCCGCACGAACCACCTTGGTCGGGTCGATGATGCCCTTGGAGACCAAATTGCCGTATTCGCCCGACTGCGAGTCGAAGCCGTAGTTGTACTGATCCTTCTCGAGGATCTTGCCGACGATGACCGAGCCGTCTTCACCGGCGTTGATCGCGATCTGGCGGGCCGGCGCGGAAAGCGCCTTGCGCACGATCTCGACGCCGGTCTTCTGGTCGTCGTTCTTGGTGCGCAGGCCCTTGAGCTGCTCGGAAGCACGGAGCAGGGCGACGCCGCCGCCCGGCACGATGCCTTCTTCGACAGCCGCGCGGGTCGCATGCATCGCGTCATCCACGCGATCCTTGCGCTCCTTCACCTCGACTTCGGTCGCGCCGCCGACGCGGATCACCGCGACGCCGCCCGCGAGCTTGGCCAGACGCTCCTGCAGCTTCTCACGGTCGTAGTCCGAGGTGGTTTCCTCGATCTGCGCCTTGATCTGCGCGACGCGCGCCTCGATGTCGGCCTTCTTGCCGGCGCCGTTGACGATCGTGGTGTTTTCCTTGTCGATCATCACCTTCTTGGCGCGACCGAGCATCTGCAGGGTGACGTTCTCCATCTTGATGCCGAGGTCTTCCGAGATCGCCTGACCGCCGGTCAGCACCGCGATGTCCTGCAGCATGGCCTTGCGGCGATCGCCGAAGCCCGGCGCCTTGACGGCGGCAACCTTGAGGCCACCGCGGAGACGGTTGACGACGAGGGTGGCGAGCGCTTCGCCTTCGACGTCTTCCGCGACGATGACCAGCGGCTTGCCGGTCTGCACCACGGCCTCGAGCAGCGGCAGCAGCTCGTTCAGGTTGGAGAGCTTCTTCTCGTTGATCAGGATGTAGGCGTCGTCGAATTCGACGCGCATCTTGTCGGCGTTGGTGACGAAGTAGGGCGAGATGTAGCCGCGGTCGAACTGCATGCCCTCGACGACGTCGAGTTCGGTTTCGAGCGACTTGGCTTCTTCAACCGTGATGACGCCCTCGTTGCCGACCTTCTTCATGGCGTCGGCCAGGAATTTGCCGATTTCGGCATCGCCGTTGGCGGAGATGGTGCCGACCTGGGCGATTTCCTCGTTCGAGGTGACCTTCTTGGAGTTCTTGACGAGGTCGGCGACCACGGCTTCCACCGCGAGATCGATACCGCGCTTCAGGTCCATCGGGTTCATGCCGGCGGCAACCGACTTGGCGCCTTCACGGACGATCGCAGCCGCGAGAACCGTCGCGGTGGTGGTGCCGTCACCGGCCGCATCCGCGGACTTGGAGGCGACTTCGCGCACCATCTGTGCGCCCATGTTCTCGAACTTGTCCTCGAGCTCGATCTCCTTGGCGACGGTGACGCCGTCCTTGGTGATGCGGGGAGCGCCGAACGACTTGTCGAGCACGACGTTGCGGCCCTTCGGGCCGAGCGTGACCTTGACGGCATTGGCGAGGATATCGACACCGCGCAGCATGCGGTCGCGGGCGTCTACGCCGAATTTGACTTCTTTAGCTGACATAGAGAGATCTCCGTTTGAGACTGGACCTCATCCTGGGGAGCTCGCCTTTGCGGCGTCTCGAAGGATGAGATGATTGAGCGTGTGGCCCATCCTTCGAGACGCCGGCTGCGCCGGCTCCTCAGGATGAGGGAACGGCTGTGGCTTAGGCGGCCTTCTTCTTGGCGCCGGCGGGGACGTCGAGCACGCCCATGACGTCGGACTCCTTCATGATCAGGAGATCCTCACCGTCGATCTTGACTTCGGTGCCCGACCACTTGCCGAACAGGACGCGGTCGCCGACCTTGAGGTCGATCGGGATCAGCTTGCCGGCCTCGTCGCGGCCACCCGGGCCAACGGCGACGATTTCGCCCTGCGAGGGCTTTTCCTTGGCACTGTCCGGAATGATGATGCCGCCAGCGGTCTTCTCTTCGGCGTCGATGCGCTTGACCACGACGCGGTCGTGAAGCGGACGGAATTTCATGCAGTCCTCCTAAGTTTCTGAAGATGTTGTCAAATTCTGGAGTTTTGGCAGTCCGCGTAGGCGAGTGCCAGCGCGGCTGCGGCTGATTTAGGCCACTCTTGTTCGGGGGACAAGGGCTTCTAGCAGAAAATTTGGCACTCAAATGTGACGCCTGCCAATTTCATTCATCATGATTAACTGGCCCGGCCGCCGGCCGGTCCCCGTATTAGCACGTGCGGTAAGCTGCTGCTAACGCGACCTTTTTCAACAGATCGTTAAACATTTAGGCTTGTGATGGGTTGGTATCGTGCGTCACATTTCTCTCATGTGAGCGCATCTCCGCCGGGGTTGGCTCGGTGTGTGGCCACCACGACAAATGCGCTCCAGCAATGGAGGTATTGGCATGGTCTCGCAGGTTGGAGTTGCTTCCGAAGACTTCCGGAAGCAGGTGTTGGGTTATGGGCTGACGACGGCGCAAATCCTGTATCGGATGCCGGATCATCCCTCATTGCTGCAGACCTATGTCTGGCAGAACTACGATCTGTTTCCCAAATTCCCGGCGCTGAAGGATTTCCTCGCCTTCTGGCAGGAAAAGCTCGATGGCCCGCTGTACTCCGTTACGGTGGCGCACTCCAAGCTGATCAAGCCGGCCGAACTGCGCGCGGTCGATGGGGTGTTTCGGCTGCATTGAGAGCCAGCGGTACGGTCGTCGGATGGGTGGAGCGAAAGCGATACCCATCGCTGCGTTCGCCGCGGATGCAGCAAGAGGATGGGTTTCGCTGCGCTCTACCCATACGCGGCGAAATTTGTGTTAGCCTCCCACCACAAACAAAAAAGGGAGGCACAGATGGCCAGCAAGAAAGTCACGTCGCGCGCTGCCGCGCAACCCGCCGTGAAGAAGAAATGGTCGGGCCACAAGACGGCAGCGAAATCATCAGCCCGCAAGACCATCGCGTCGAAGGCGACGGGCGTCGTCAAAGCGAAGCCGGTCAAGAAGGTCCGACCGAAGCAGCGCATCGCCGTCAGCCATCACCGCGAAGAAGATTTCAAGGCCGACGGTCTGCGCACCTATGCGAAGTACCGCGATCTCGGAATCGCGGAAGCTACGCACGGCCTGGCGCACGCGCAGGTGATCCGCCTGCAGGGGCCCTGCAATCCGGCGGAGGTTTCAAAACTGCATTACCACGACATTGAATTCCAGATGGTCTACGTGCTCAAGGGCTGGGTGAAGACCTACATGGAAGGCGAGGGCGAGACGCTGATGAAAGTTGGGAGCGCCTGGACCCAGCCGCCGCGCGTCAAGCACATGATCCTGGATTATTCAGACGACGTTGAGCTGCTGGAGGTGATCTTGCCGGCGGAGTTCAAGACGGTGGAATTGGCGAGCTAGCCGTCATTCCGGGGCGCGAAGCGAACCCGGAATCCAATTTACCACTTGCTCCGCGGCTCGATGGATTCCGGGCTCGCGCTACGCGCGCCCTGGAATGACAGCGGCGCCTCACGTCATCACCCCCACCACCGCGCCCATCAGACATGTCGCCAGCGTGCCTGACACGATCGACTTCAGCCCCAGCGCATTGATCTCCTCGCGCCGCTCCGGCGCCATGGTGCCGAGGCCGCCGATCATGATGCCGAGGCTGGCGAAATTGGCAAAGCCGCACAGCGCATACAGCATGATCAGCCGCGAGCGCGGATCGAGCGCGTCCGTGCCCAGCTTTGAAAACTCGACATAGGCAATCAGTTCGTTGAGGACGGTCTTGATGCCCATCAGACTTCCAGCGGTGACCGCCTGCGGCCAGGGCAGTCCCATCAGCCAGCATACCGGCGCCATCAGGTAGCCGAGCAGGCGCTGCAGCGAAAGTTTGGCGCCGCCGATCTCTGGCAGCAAGCCGAGGATAGCGTTGGCGAGATAGACCAGCGCCACCAGTACCAGCAGCATGGCGACGATGTTGAGCAACAGTTCAAGTCCGGCCGTGGTACCGTTGACGATCGCATCCATGGTGCTCGAGGTTTGCATCTTAGGATTGCCAGCGATCCGGGGATATTCTGACGATCCGCCGGTGCGTTTGTCTGACGTCTCTGGCACCATGATCAGGCTGACGAGAATGGCCGCCGGCGCGCCCAGCACCGAGGCGATGACGAAATGCGCCGCGGCGTCCGGGATCAGCGGCGCGAGGAAGGTGGCGTAGAGCACCAGCACGGTGCCGGCGATGCCGGCCATGCCGCCGGTCATCACCATGAACAACTCGCTGCGGGTGAGCTGCGCCAGATAGGGACGTATAAACAGCGGCGCCTCGACCATGCCGAGAAAGATATTGGCCGCGGTCGACAACCCCACCGCGCCACCGACGCCGAGCGTGCGTTCCAGCAGCCACGCCATGCCGCGCACGATCGGCGGCAGGATGCGCCAGTAGAACAGCAGCGTCGTCAAAACGCTCATGACCAGGATGATTGGCAGCGCCTGGAACGCCAGGATGAAATCCGCGCCCGCTGCCTTGAGATCGAAGGGCAGGGCGCCGCCGCCGAGATAGCCGAATACGAAGGAGGTGCCGGCGCGCGTTGCCGCCGAAATGGTGTTGACGGCGTCATTGATGGCGCCGAACGCTTTTGCCACCGGTGGCAGCTTGAGCAGCACCAGCGCGGTGACGACGGTGATGGCGAGCCCGATGGCGGTTTGACGGAGCGATACCGCGCGGCGGTTCTCACTGAGCGCCCACGCGATCGCCAGCAATGCCAGCACGCCAAACGCCGATTGCAGTTGCAGCATGAATCCCCCAAAACCCCGGCAGCGATTATGCCTGCGCCGCGCAGGCGCGCAATGCCGTGTTGCGGGGCCGCCCGTTGACATCGGCATCCCGCTCGGCCACCGCTCTTGCCCATGTCCTCCACGATGCCGGTCGGCGCCCGCGAATTGCTCAGGCACGCGCCGTTTCTGTTCTTCCTGTTGTCGCGCAGCCTGTCGCGCTTCGCCAGCCAGATCGCTGCGGTCGCGATCGGCTGGCAGGTCTACGAACTCACCGGCAGCGCCTTTCAGCTCGGCATGGTCGGGCTGGTGCAATTCCTGCCCACGGCGCTGCTGGTTTTCGTCGCCGGCCACGCGGCCGACCGGTTCGAGCGCAAGCGCGTGGTGCAGCTTTGCCAGCTGGCGGAAGCGGCCACCGCGCTGTTTCTGGCCGTCAGCACCTTTGCCGGCTGGCTCACCGTGCCGCAGATATTCATCGCCACCTTCGTGATCGGCGTCGCCGGCGCTTTCGAGAGCCCGGCGACAGCCGCGCTGCTGCCGCTGATCGTGCCGAAAGGCTCGGTGCAGCGTGCGACCGCGATCTCTTCCGGCGCAGCCCAGGTCGCGACCATCGCCGGACCCGCGCTCGGCGGGCTGGTCTTTGTGTTCGCGCCGAGCCTGCCATATTTCGTCATCGTCGCCTTCTGGCTCGTCGGCGCGGTTCTCACCGGCTTCATCTACACCGAAAAGCAGGAGCTCGCGAAAGCGGATTCGCTCGCGGACGACGTGTTTGCCGGCGTCCGCTTCATCCGCAACAACCCGGCAATCCTCGGCACCATCTCGCTCGACCTGTTCGCGGTGCTGTTCGGCGGCGTCGTCGCGTTGCTGCCGATTTACGCGCGCGATATTCTCGAGGCCGGCCCGCTCGGCCTCGGCATTTTGCGTGCGGCGCCCGCCGTCGGCGCGCTCCTGATGACCATCGTGCTGGCCCGCCACAGCATCAATCGCCTTGTCGGGCTGCGGATGTTCCAGGCGGTGATCGTGTTCGGTGTGGCGACGGTGGTGTTCGCGCTGTCGCAATGGATGTGGCTGTCGGTGCTGGCGCTGGCGGTGCTTGGCGCGGCCGATACGATCAGCGTGGTGATCCGCTTCTCGCTGGTGCAGCTCTCGACGCCCGACGAGATGCGCGGCCGGGTCGGCGCGGTCAATTTCCTGTTCATTAACGCCTCGAACCAGCTCGGCCAGTTCGAAAGCGGCGTCACCGCGGCGTTGCTGGGAACGGTGCCAGCCGCCGTGCTTGGCGGCGTCGGCACGGTCGCGATCGCGCTGCTATGGATGAAGCTGTTCCCGTCGCTGCGTAAGGTCGAGCGGCTGGAGTAGGGCAGCTCGCTCCACGGTTTTGTCGCGCAGAGGTCGCTCAGCTCACCATCACCCGGGAAACAAAATCCCCCTTGACGCCTACTGTGCATGGGGTTGTTTTGCAGATTTTTGGATGGAGGCCGGTTACCCCCGTCCCACGAACGGCATCTTGGTCGCCATGACAGTCATGAACAGCACGTTCGCATCGAGCGGAAGTCCGGCCATGTAGGCCACCGCGTCGCCGACCGCCTTCGCATCCATGCGCGGCTCGTGCATCATCGTGCCGTCGGGCTGCATCACGCCGGGGCCATTGACCATGCGATCGGTCATCGGGGTTGCCGCGTTGCCGATATCGACCTGGCCGACCGCGATGTCGTATTTGCGGCCGTCGAGGTTGGAGGCCTTGGTCAGGCCCGTGATCGCATGCTTGGTCGAAGTATAGGCCGAGGAATACGGCCGCGGCGCGTGCGCCGAGATCGAGCCGTTGTTGATGATGCGGCCGCCCATCGGCTTCTGGTCCTTCATGATGCGGAAGGCGTGCTGGGTGCACAGGAAGGGGCCGGTGAGGTTGGTGTTCACCACGGCCTGCCACTGCTCCAGCGGCAGGTCCTCGAAATTGACCGGCGGTGCGCCCATGCCGGCATTGTTGAAGAGAACGTCGAGCCGGCCGTAGGTGTCCATCGTCTTGGCAAACAGCGCCGCGATCGAGCCGGGGTCGGTCATGTCGGCGGAAACACACAGGCTCTTGCCGACATTGTCGCCAAGCTTCTTGGTTTCTTCCAGCATCTCCATGCGGCGACCGGCGAGCACGACGGTAAAGCCGGCATTCATCAACGCCAGCGATGCGGCGCGCCCGACGCCGGTGCCGGCACCGGTCACGATTGCGATCTTGTTGGTTGCGTCGGCCATTTTCTTCCTCGCCTTCAGTTTTTTGCTTCTGTCTGGGTTTTGTAGGGTGGTCTTGGAATATTCTGGTGCGCCGCGCGCAATGCCGCCGACCAGCGCGAGCGCAGGTCGTGGAAATAGGGCTCGCCGGCCTCGATGCGGTGGTTGAGGTCGGCCTCGCAGGCATCGCTGCGGACCACCAGCACGTCGATGGGAAGCCCAACGCCAAGGTTGGAGCGCATGGTCGAATCCATCGAGATCAGGCCGGTCTTCAGCGCTTCGTACAGCTCGACGTCGTAATGCATCGCGCGGTCGAGCACCGGCTTGCCGTATTTATGCTCCCCGATCTGCAAGTAGGGCGTATCGGTGGTGCATTCGATGAAATTGCCGGCGGTGTAGACCATGAACAGTCGCATCCGCGAGCCCTTGATCTGACCGCCGAACAGGAAGGAGACGTCGAAGGAGACATCTTCGGATCGCAGCGCCGGGCCTTCGGTGGCATGGACCAGACGTATCGCGCGCCCGATGCGCTGCGCCGCCTGGAACATGGTCGGGGCGTTCATCAGCGTCTCGACCTCGCCGGTGGTGGGATCTTCGATGCCCTCGGTCAGGGTCGACAGCACCGACTGGCTGATCGCTAGATTGCCGGCGCTGGCGATCGCCATGATGCGGTCGCCCGGATTGGAGAAAATATGCAGCTTGCGGAAGGTCGAGACGTTGTCGAGGCCGGCGTTGGTACGGGTGTCCGCGATCATCACGAGCCCGTCCCGCACCAGAATTCCGCAACAATAAGTCATTCCATGTCCCCGAGCCGTCCATTTACGGCGGGGCAACTAGTAGCCAATTTCAGAGTGGCATCCAACCCCAATTCCCGCGGGGCGGCATGCCATCAGGCCGATAAACCGGCTCGCGGGGAGGCAGGTACTGCGATCGGCACAGTCGTGGCAGGGCCGGGCTTGGGAGGCCTTTTACAAGTGTTGATTAAGCCGTCGGCCTCCGGCAGTCTGACCGTCGAAAAGAACAAAAAGATTGGGAGGCCACCATGCGCGCCAAGCGGTCCTTACTCGAGCCTGCCGCGTCCCTGGCGCTGCTTAGCATCGCACTGGTTGCCGCCAGCCCTGCCGCCGCGCAGAAAAAGGGCGGCACGCTCAGGCTCTATCACAACGACAACCCGCCTTCGACCTCGCTGCTGGAAGAATCGACGATTGCCTCGGTGATGCCTTTTGCCGCGGTCTTCAACAATCTGGTGACGTTCGATCCCGCCAAGGTGCACGAGAGCATCGAGACCGTCATTCCCGATCTCGCCGAAAGCTGGGCGTGGGATCAAACCAATACGAGGTTGACGTTCAAGCTGCGGCAGGGCGTCAAATGGCACGACGGCCAGCCGTTCACCGCGAAAGATGTGCAGTGCACCTGGCGGATGCTGATCGGCAAGGCCGAGACGCAGGACTTCAAGCGCAATCCGCGAAAAGTCTGGTACACCAAGCTGCAGGACGTCAGCGTCAACGGCGATTACGAAGCGACCTTCGAGTTGAGCGAGCCGCAGCCGAGCCTGCCGGTATTGCTCGCGAGCGCCTTCTCCGCGGTCTATCCCTGTCACGTGCCGCAGCAGGTGATGCGTACCAAGCCGGTCGGCACCGGTCCCTTCAAGTTCGTCGAGTTCAAGCGCGGCGATTCAATCCGCCTCGTGCGCAATCCGGAATACTGGAAGAAGGACCGGCCCTATCTTGACGAAATCACGGTGCGCACCATCGACAGCCGTGCCACGCGCATGCTGGCGTTCTCGACCGGCGATTACGACATCACCTTTCCCTCCGACGTCAGCATTCCCCTGATGAAGGACGTCAAGGCGCGGGCGCCGAACGCGATCTGCGAGGTGATCACGACCGGCACGCTGATCAACCTGATGGTCAACCGCGTCAATCCGCCGTTCGACAATCCGGAAATGCGCAAGGCGATGTCGCTGGCGCTGGACCGCAAGCCGTTCAATAGCATTTTGATGGAAGGCACCGCGCGGCTGGGTGGGGCGATGCTGCCAAAGCCGGAGGGCGAGTGGGGCATGCCCGCGGAGATGCAGGCCGCTTTGACCGGCTACGGCTCCGAAGCGGAAAAGAACCTCGCCGAGGCACAGGCCATCATGCAGAAGCTCGGTTATAGCGATGCCAAGCCGCTGCAGATCAAGATTCAGACGCGCAACCTGCCGACCTACCGCGATCCAGCCGTGATCGTCTCCGACCAGCTCAAGAAGATCTACATCGTCGCCGAGCTCGACATTCTGGATACGCCGCGCTGGTACGCCAAACTGCAGCGCAAGGATTATACGATCGGCCTCAACGTCACCGGCGTCAGCGTCGACGACCCCGACGGCAACATCGTCGAGAACTATTCGTGTAACTCCGAACGCAACTACACCCAGTATTGCAACGCCGACGTCGACAAGCTGCTGGCGGCGCAGTCCCGCGAACTCGACAAGGAAAAGCGGCGCAAGATGGTCTGGGATATCGAGCGGATCCTGGTGGAGGACGCCGCGCGTCCCGTGATCCTGCATGGTTCGGCCGGCAATTGCTGGCAGCCGCACGTGAAGAATTTCAAGCCGCACGACAACAGCCAGTACAACAATCTGCGCTTCGAGGACGTTTGGCTGGACAAGTGATGATCGGAAAGATGTCATCCCGGGGCGCGCCTTCGCGAACCCGGGATCCAACTAACAGCAACGCTGGTGCACGTCGGATTCCGGGTTCTCGCTACGCGAGCCCCGGAATGACGGCTGACGCTGAGTGGCCCCCGCTTACTGCTGGCTCTGCCACTGCCCGGGCCGCGCGGCCTGTTCGACCTTGACCGACACCGTCAGCGTCTCCGCCCCGCCGCCATATCGCGTGCCGCGCACCGGCGCGGCGCCGAGATAGTCGAGGCCGATCGCGACGCGGGCGTGGGCGTCGGTGGTGCAGATGCCGTTGGCGGGATCGAAGCCGACCCAGCCCAGGTCAGGCACATAGGATTCCGCCCAGGCGTGACCTGCCTGCTGCTGCGTGGTGCCGTCGGAGCGCATAAAATGCCCGGAGACGAAGCGGGCGGGGATGCCGCCGGTGCGCGCGCACGCGATGAAGATATGGGCGTAGTCCTGGCAGACGCCGCGCCGGAGCGCGAAGGCTTCCGCCGCCGACGTGCCCGAATTGGTGGGGTCTTCGTCGAACGTCATGTGCTCGTTGATCTGCACCATCAGCGCGTGCAGGAAACCGAGCACGTCGCCGTCGGACTCCGCCCGCATCTCGCGGGCAAACGTCGCCATCGCCGGATTGACCTCGGTAAGCGGAGTCGTACGCAGGAACAGGCCGGGCGGAAAACGCTCGTCGGTGCCGCGCAGCACGCCGCCGGTGTCGTGGGTTTCGATCAGGCCCCCGACATGGATGGTGAGATCGGCGATCGGCCCGTGGGTGAGCACGTGGGTGACGTTGCCGAACGCGTCTTGATGGGTGTCGAGCCGGGAATCGGTCGAGACGTCGATCTGCCATTCGGCGACATACTGCCCGTCATGGCTGCCGGGCGTCATGCGCAGGATCTGGATCACGCCCGAGGCGGGCGGCTCGTAGCGATAGCTCGTGGTGTGGGCAATTCGCAGGCGCATGGTGGAACCGGATCTGGAGCGTCATGCCCGGCCTCGTGCCGGGCACCCACGTCTTCCTTACTCTCAAAGCAGACGTGGATGGCCGGGACAAGCCCGGCCATGACGGTGTTTTGGTGGCATCCATCGCACTAAATCAAATATTGCTTGGTGATGATCTCACCCAGCCGGGCGTTGTCCGAAATGAATTCCTGGATGAACTCATGGACGCCGTGCTGGAAGATATCGTCCATATGGCTGTGTTCAAGTCGGTTGCGGACGCCGCGGGCATGGCGCTGGGAGGCGCCCTGGCGGCCATAGGCGACGCCGATCTGGTCGAGATTGCGTACCAAATTGCTGTAGCAGCTCGCCAGCGACCGCGGCAGCGTGTCGTTGAGGATGAGCAAGTCGGCGATCAGCCAGGGTTTCAGCGTCTCGCGATAGACCCAGTGATAGGCCGTCAGCGCCGAGACCGAGCGCAGGATCGAGGTCCACTGGTAATAGTCGAGGGGGCCGCCGACATGTTCCTCCTCGGGCAGCAGCACATGATATTTCACGTCCAGAATGCGGGCGGTGTTGTCGGCGCGTTCCAGATGCAGCCCGAGGCGGGAGAACCAGTAGGCGTCGTTGCGCAGCATGGTCCGGTAGGCCGAGCCGTCGAAGCGCAGTGACGTCTCCTGCACGAAACGGAGAAACCGCGCCAGCTCCTCGCGGCTGGAGGTGCCCTTGCCCCAGACTTCCTGCAGCTCGATCCAGGCCGAATTGATGGTGTCCCACATCTCCGATGTCAGCGCGGTGCGCACGGATCGCGAATTGAGTCGAGCAGCCTCGATGCAGTTCTTGATCGAGGAGGGATTGGACGGCGAGAATGCCAGATACTCGACGACGTTCTGCTCGCTGGCTTCCTGATAGGTTTCGTAAAAGCTCGCGCTGACGCCCGCGGTCAGCAGCGCCGATTCCCACTCGTTGGTCTTGCCGATGTAGGCGGCGGGGAGCGCGGTGACGCGCAGGGTCGCGTCGATGGTGCGCGCGATGTATTCGGCGCGCTCGACATAGCGGGCCAGCCAGTACAGGTTTTCGGCGGTGCGCGACAGCATACGAAGATTTCGCTCTCTACTCGTCCAGTATCCAGGTGTCCTTGGTGCCGCCGCCCTGGCTCGAATTGACCACCAGCGAGCCTTCCTTCAGCGCCACCCGCGTCAGCCCGCCCGGCACGATGGTGACCTGCTTGCTGCCCGTCAGCACGAACGGCCTGAGATCGACGTGGCGCGGCGCCAGCCCCGACGCCGTGCAGGTCGGGCAGGTCGACAGCGCCAGCGTCGGCTGGGCGATGAAGCCCTCCGGCTCGCGCTTGAGCTTGTCGCGGAACGCCTCGATCGTCGCTTTCGTCGCGGCAGGTCCGATCAGCATGCCGTAGCCGCCGGAGCCATGCACTTCCTTGACGACGAGGTCACCGAGATGGTCGAGCACATAGGACAGGTCCTTCGGCTCGCGGCAGCGCCAGGTCGGCACGTTCTTCAGGATCGGTTCTTCGCCGAGATAGAATTTCACGACCTGGGGCATGTAGGAATAGATCGCCTTGTCGTCGGCGATTCCTGTGCCGACCGCGTTCGCCAGCGTGACGTTGCCGGCCGCATAGGCTGACATCAGCCCGGGAACGCCGAGCGCCGAATCCGGGCGGAAGGTGAGGGGGTCGAGGAAATCGTCGTCGACGCGGCGGTAGATCACGTCGACGCGCTTCAGCCCCTCGGTGGTGCGCATGAACACCTCGTCGCTCTTGACCACGAGGTCGCGGCCCTCGACCAGTTCGATTCCGAGTTTGTCGGCCAGGAACGAATGTTCGTAATAGGCGGAATTGTAGACGCCGGGCGTCATCAGTGCGACGGTCGGCTCCGCCGAAGCCGACAGCGGCGCCACCGAGCGCAACGTCGAGAGCAACGCATCGGGATAGCGCTCCACCGGTGCGACACGGTGTCGGGCGAACAGGTCCGGAAACAGCCGCATCATGATTTCGCGGTTTTCCAGCATGTAGGAGACGCCCGAAGGCGTCCGCGCATTGTCCTCCAGCACGATGAAATTGTCGGCGTCGGTCCGGACGATGTCGATGCCGGCGATGTGCACATAGACATCGTGCGGCACGTCCTGGCCGTTCATCTCCGGGCGGAACACCGGGTTCTGGAAGATCAGGTCGTCGGGAATGATATTGGCGCGCAGGATGTCGCGGCTGTGGTAGATGTCGCGCAGGAACATGTTCAGCGCGCGGACCCGCTGCTTTAGGCCGCTTTCCAGCGTGGCCCATTCCTTGGCCGAAATGATTCGCGGGATCACGTCGAACGGGATCAGCCGTTCCTGGGCCTCGGCGTCGCCATAGACGGCAAAGGTGATGCCGATCCGGCGGAACAGCAGTTCCGCCTCCTGGCGGCGGTATTCCAGGGCGTCGGGAGGCGTCTCCTTCAGCCAGCGGGAGAGCTCCCGATAGGCCGGGCGGAGGTCACCGCCGGGTACGTTCATTTCATCGAAGGCAATTGCCATAAATTCTGACTGTCTCCGGAGGCCATGCGGCACAGTGCATGACTTCACGGGATGGTAGCAAGGCTCGGGCCAGCGCGATATGCATTGGCCCGCGGCATTTCGTAGGGTGGTCCGCCGCGCTGCCCTAAAAAAGGGCTGCCGGGTGCTTATTTCGGCAGCAAACCCCCGTGACTTCAATGCGTTGCTTGCGCAAGGTACGGGTACTAGGCGAGGGGAAGTCATGAGCGAGATTGTCACGGCGGGTATTCTGGTCATTGGCGACGAGATCCTGTCCGGCCGGACCAAGGACAAGAACATCGGCTTCATCGCCGAATACCTGACCAATATCGGGATCGACCTCAAGGAGGTCCGCGTCGTCGCCGACGAGGAGCAGGACATTATCGACGCCCTGAACGCCCTGCGGAATCGCTACACTTACGTCTTTACCACCGGCGGCATCGGGCCGACCCATGACGACATCACGGCCGACAGCGTCGCGAAGGCGTTCGGTGTCGGGATCGACCATCATCCGGAGGTCGTGGCGCGGTTCCGCGAGCGCTGGACCGAGCAGGATCTCAACGAGGCGCGGCTGCGCATGGCGCGCGTCCCCGACGGTGCCGACCTGATCCAGAGCGCCACCATCCTGGCGCCCGGCTTCAAGCTCGGCAATGTCATCGTGATGGCCGGCATCCCCTCGATCATGCAGGCGATGATGGACATCGTCGCGCCCAAGCTGAAATCGGGCGTGCGGATGCTCTCGGACACGGTCCGCGCCAACGCGCGGGAAGGCGACATCGGCGGGCCGTTGCGCGAGATCGCCAACGCCCATCCCGACACCATCATCGGCAGCTACCCGTTCCAGGACGAGGACAAGAAGCCCAACACCAACCTCGTGGTGCGCTCGCGCGATCCGGAAAAGCTCGCCGCCGCAATGATGGCGGTGAAGGAGATGCTGGCGGGCCTTGCGAAATAGCGACGCGCGAATACGGGAGACAGAATTGATCGATTGTTCCGGAGCACGCCCGTGACCGCAGGGGACAAAGCCACGCCGCCGCCGGAAAAGGCCTTTCCAGTTTCCTGGGACCAGTTTCACCGGGATTGCCGGGCACTGACCTGGCGGCTCAACGAGGTCGGGCCGTTTCACGCCATCATCGCGATCACCCGCGGCGGGCTGGTGCCGGCGGCCATCGTGGCGCGCGAACTCGGCATCCGCGTCATCGATACCGTGTGCATCGCCAGCTACGATCACACGCGACAGGGCGACCTAAAGGCGCTCAAGGGCGTCTCGGACGAGGTCGCAAAACTCGGCGGCGGGACCGGCAAGGGGCTCTTGATTGTCGACGACCTCGTCGACACCGGCAAGACCGGGCGGCTGGTGCGCTCGATGATGCCCGACGCGCATTTTGCCGCCGTCTACGCCAAGCCGCAGGGCAAGCCGCTGGTCGATACGTTCATCACGGAAGTGTCGCAGGATACCTGGATCCATTTTCCCTGGGATACCGCGCTGTCGTTCCAGCCGCCGCTCCGGCCGTGATCTTTCTTACCTCGCCCCGCTTGCGGGGAGAGGTCGGATCGCCTCGGCGATCCGGGTGAGGGGGACTCTCCGCGCATTCGGTGCTCGTGGAGACAGCCCCTCATCCCGACCTTCTCCCCGCAAGCGCGGGGAGAAGGAGTAGGAATACCTCATGCCCCTGCAAAACCGCGTCACCCCCACCGGCGACATCATCGCCAGCCCGCACCGCGGCTGGTTCACCGGCAACCGCGGCATCATCCATGACCCCGCAACCAAAACGCTGCTGAACAAGCGCTGGTCGAGCCCGGCCTGGATCACCTGCCTTTGCGAATTCAGAGGCTGGCGGCGGCCGGTGATGGGGCGGCGAAGTTGGACCGAACTGTTCTTTCTCGATGAGGCGACCGCCTTCGCCGCCGGCCACCGCCCATGCTTCTTCTGTCGCCGCGAGGACGCGAACCGGTTTCGCGCGGCATGGGAAGAGGGCAGTGGCGTAAAGGGCATTCGCGCGAAGGAAATCGATGCCGTGCTGCATGGCGAGCGTCTTGATCGCGGCAAGAAGCGGCTCCATCCTCTGCCGATGCCGGTGGCGCAATTGCCCGACGGCGCGATGGTGCTGGCGGGCAACGAGAGTTTTCTGATCGTGCAGGGCAGGGCGCTCCAATGGTCGATGGTTGGGTATGGTAAGGTGGAGGAGAGAACCGGAGACGCGGTGCTACTCACGCCGCCATCGACATTGCGGGCGCTCGGTGCAGGGTATCGGCCTGTATTGCATCCGAGTGCACTGGGCTAATGGTTTTTCGCCGTGATTGCGAGGAGCAAAGCGACGAAGCAATCCATCTTTCCGTTATGCCGCGCTATGGATTGCTTCGCTTCGCTCGCAATGACGACTTCCTCACCCCAGTTTCTGCCGCGCCAGCTTTGCGCCCGCACCCAGCGCGGTCAGCTTCGCCTCCGCGATATCCCTTCGCATCGGCGCCATGCCGCAATTGGTCGTGGCGACGATGTTGCTGAGCGGCACGAATTTTGACACCGCCTCGATCACCTTGACGACATCCTCGGCCGTCTCCACCGTGTCGCTGGCCACATCGATCACGCCGGCCTGGATGATCTTGCCGGGGAGCAGCGCCAGCAGGTCCAGCGGCACTTTTGAATTCCGGCACTCGATCGCGACCTGCTGGATCGGGCTCCTGGCGATCGCCGGGAAAATATCCTCGTACTGCCGCCACTCGGCGCCCAGCGTTTCTTTCCAGTCGGTATTGGCCTTGATGCCGTAGCCGTAGCAGATGTGGACGGCGGTGGTGCAGGTCAGGCCCTCGGCGGCGCGCTCCAGCGCCTTGATGCCCCAGTCGGAGACTTCGTCCATGAAGACGTTGAAGGCGGGTTCGTCGAACTGGATCACGTCGACGCCATCGGCCTGCAGCGCCTTGGCCTCGGCGTTGAGCAGTTCGGCAAAGGCGAACGCCATCTTGACCTTGTCGCCGTAATATTTGTCGGCGACGGTGTCGGCGATGGTCATCGGGCCGGGCAGGGTGAATTTCAGCTTGCGGGTGGTGTGGGTGCGGGCGACGCGCGCCTCGTCGGCATGGACGCGGCCCTTCAGCGTCAGCGGCGCGGTTACCTGCGGCACCATCGCCTTATAGCGGTCATTGCGGATGCCCATCTCGACCTTGTGGGCGAAATCGATGCCGTCGACCTTCTCCAGAAAACCGTGGACGAAATGCTGGCGGGCCTGCTCGCCCTCGGTGACGATGTCGACGCCGGCATCCTCCTGCAGCTTGATCGCCAGCATGGTGGCGTCGCGCTTGGCGCGGGCGAGTTCCTCGCCCTTCGACTTCCAGGGTGCCCACAGCATGTTCGGCTCGGCCAGCCATTCCGGCTTGGGCAGCGAGCCTGCGATGGTGGTTGGAAACAGCATGGGGGCCTCCCGTTGGTTCTGATTGAGCGCCTCTCTGCCATGTCTTATGATCGAGGTACAGAACAACAAAAGTGGCCGTCCCGTGGAATGTTTCCCGCCTCGGCCGCCAAGGGGAGCCATGATCGACCTGCATTACGCGCCGACGCCCAATGGCTGGAAAATCTCGATCATGCTGGAGGAACTCGGGCTTCCCTACCGGGTCGTCCCCGTCAACATCCGCGCAGGCGAGCAGTTCAGGCCGGAATTCCTGGCGATCAGCCCGAACAACCGCATTCCGGCCATCGTCGACCATGATCCCGCGGACGGCGGTGAGCCGTTTTCGGTGTTCGAGACCGGGGCGATCCTGATCTACCTCGCCGACAAGACCGGGCGCTTTTTGCCGACGGAAACGCGGGCGCGCTCCCGCGTCATGCAATGGCTGATGTGGCAGATGAGCGGGCTCGGGCCCATGCTCGGCCAGCACGGCCATTTTGCGCTCTATGCGGCGGAGAAGATCCCGTATGCGATCGAGCGTTACCGCGACGAGGCGGCGCGGCTCTATGGTGTGCTCGACCGTCAACTCGGCAAGACCGGCGCCTGTGTCGCCGGCGATTATTCGATCGCCGATATCGCCTGCTTCCCCTGGACCATGACCCACAAGGCGCAGGGCTTCACGCTCGATGACTATCCGAACGTCAAGCGCTGGTACGCCGAGGTCCGCGCGCGGCCGCAGGTGCAGGCGGGTCTTGCGATCGGAAAGTTCGTGAAAGAGCCGTTCGATGAGGAAGCGCGGAAGAACATGTTTGGCGCGCGGGCGAAGGAGATGAGATCTTAACCTCGCCCCGCTCTTCGCGGGGAGAGGTCGGCGCGTAGCGCCGGGTGAGGGGCTGCTTCCGCGAGTCCAACTGCCAGCGAGTTTGCGGAAGCAGCCCCTCACCCCGACCCTCTCCCCGTGAAGAACGTGGAGAGGGAGAAGAAAGCAAACAAAAGGAAATCCCGATGCTCGAATTCTTCTTCGACTGCTCCAGTCCCTGGACCTATCTCGCCTTCCACAACATCCAGCCGCTGGCAAAAGAGCTCGGCGTCGAGATCACGTGGCGGCCGATCCTGGTCGGCGGGATCTTCAACACCGTCAATCCCAGCGTCTACGCCTCACGCGAAACGCCGGTGCCGCTCAAGGCGCGCTACATGAAAAAGGATCTTGCCGACTGGGCGCGCTCGGCGGGGCTCACCATCAAGATGCCGCCGACGGTGTTTCCCGTGAACAGTGTCAAGGCGATGCGCGGCTGCATCTGGCTTGGAAAAGATATGGTGCCGTTCGCCACCGCCGCGTTCGAGGCCTATTGGGGCGGTGACAAGGACATCTCGCAGGATTCGGTGCTGACCGAGGTCTGCAAGAAGGCCGGCGTCGATCACGTCAAGTTTTTCGAAGCCATCGGCCAGCAGGGGATCAAGGATCAGCTCAAGGCCAATACCGATGAGGTGATGGCACGCGGCGGTTTCGGCTCACCCACGATCTTTGTCGACAAGACCGACATGTATTTCGGCAACGACCGCATGCCGCTGATCCGCGAGGCGCTGGAGCGCCTGAAAGCGCGGGCCGCCTGATGCCGAAAGCCGTCGTCTGCCGCGAACTCGGCCCGCCCGAGAGCCTGCGTCTGGAAACGTTTGACGCTGTCCCCCTGGCCCTCGGTCAGGTGCGCGTCGCCATCCGCGCCGCCGGGATCAATTTTCCCGATGTCTTGATGGCGGCGGGTCAGTATCAGCTCAAGCCGCCGCTGCCGTTCACGCCGGGCGTCGAAGCTGCCGGCGATGTGGTCGAAGTGAATGCAGCCGAAGGTGTCACCGTGGGTGACCGCGTGATCGTCAAGATGCGCCATGGCGCCTATTGCGATGAAGCAATCGCCATGCCCTCGCAGCTCGTCAAGCTGCCGTCGACGTTCGACTATGCCGAGGGCGCGACGTTCCTCGCAGGCCATGGCACCGCCTATCACGCGCTGATCGACCGCGGCCGGCTCGAGCCGGGCGAGGTGCTGCTGGTGCATGGCGCCGGCGGCGGTGTCGGACTCGCCGCCGTCGAGATCGGAAAGATGCTGGGTGCGACCGTGATCGCGACCGCTTCCAGCGACGACAAGCTGGCGATTGCGCAGGCGAGGGGCGCCGATCATCTCATCCGCTACGACCAGGAGCCGTTTCGTGACGCCGTCAAGCGCATCACTGACGGCCGGGGGGCGGACGTGGTGTTCGATCCTGTCGGTGGCGAGGTGTTCGAGAACTCGATGCGATGCATCAATTGGGGCGCACGTCTGCTGATCGTCGGCTTCACCGGCGGCATCGGTCTCGCAAAGACCAACCTTCTGATGATCAAGGGCGCCAGCGTGCTCGGCGTCCGCGCCGGCGAAGCGGTGCGGAAGAATCCTGCGCTCGGCGAAGTCAGGATCAGGAAGCTGACGGAGTGGGCGGAAGCCGGAACGATCCGCCCCAACATCTCGCACCGCCTGCCGCTGGAAGATTATGCGATGGCGATGCGGCTGCTGATCGAGCGCAAGGCGATCGGCCGCGTCGCGCTGATGATGGGGTGATGACGCGTCACGGCTTCACGAACGCACCATCCTGCAGGAATGCGATCGTCTGCGCGACGGCGACGTTGTTTCGCACCAGCCAGGGATGCGCCGTGTTGATCACGAGATGGTCGGCCATGCCGGCGACCCTTGTGTTTTCCACCGACACCCGGCCGTCATGCGGTTTCGGCAGCATCTTGCCGGCCACCGGATCGATCGACCGGTTTCCGGCGATGATGCCGACAGGATAATCGACCGCCGGAAACAGCGCATTGATCGCGTCGTCCCGTTTTGTGCCGAGTTGCTGTCCGGCCGGTCCAAAGAAGGCGCGATAAGCGCCGAAATGCTTTAGTCGGTCGGCGATTTCGCTGCCGCTGTTCGGCGTGCCCAGCATCACGACGCGGCCGAGGCGTTCTGGCCGGTGCCTGGCAATATAGACGCGGGCCAACAGCCCGCCCATGGAATGGCAGACGAAATGGATCGAGCCGTCGATGCGATCGGCAAAGCTCCGGATGGCGGGATGGATGTCTTCCGCCAGCCCCTCCAGCGCCTTGCGGCGGCTTTCATAGTCCAGATTGAGGGTAGCGAAACCAGCGCGCCCCAGCGCCAGTTGCATCTTTCGAAATGATAGCGCGGTCCTGCTGATGCCGTGCAGCAGGACGACGCCGTCTTGCGTCGCGTTGGCCGATGCGCGCTGTTCGCTCACTTATATTCGCGTTCCTGCCACCACGGGAAGTAGTCTGGCATATCGTTCGACACCTTGTCCTTGAATTGCGCCGGGCGCTTTTCCAGGAATGAAACCACGCCTTCCTTGACGTCGTCGCTGCGCCCGCGCGCATAGATGCCGCGGCTGTCGACCTTGTGGGCTTCCATCGGATCATCGGCCCCCATCATGCGCCACATCATCTGCCGGATCAGCGCCACCGATACCGGTGCTGTCTTGGCGGCGAATTCTTTTGCCAATGCTCGCGCGGTCGGCAGCAAATCGTCCGGCGGCACCACCTTGCTGACAAGGCGGCCGGCGAGCGCTTCCTGCGCCGGGAACACGCGGCCCGAATAGCACCATTCCAAGGCCTGCGAGATGCCGACGATGCGTGGCAGGAACCAGCTCGAGGCGGCTTCCGGCACGATGCCGCGCTGCGAGAATACAAAACCGAAGCGCGCGGCTTCCGACGCAATGCGGATGTCCATCGCCAACTGCATGGTGACGCCGATGCCGACGGCGGGCCCGTTCACCGCGGCGATCACGGGCTTGAGGCATTTGAAGATCCGCAGCGTCACCTGGCCACCGCCGTCGCGCACTTGGGGATCGCTGTAGTCGACCTTGCCGTCGGCGAGCCGCTTCACCGGGCCGCGCCGCGCGTCGCGGTCAAACGTGTTGGCCCCGGAGGAGAGGTCGGCGCCGGCGCAGAAACCGCGGCCTGCGCCGGTGACAATGATGGCACGGATGTTGTCGTCCCTGTCGGCCGCGTCGAAGGCGTCGATCATTTCCTGCTGCATCGTGCCGTTGAAGGCGTTGAGCTTGTCGGGCCGGTTCAGGGTGATGGTGAGGATCTGGTCCTCGACCTCGTATTTGATGGTCTCGTAGGCCATGGGGTTTCCTTCCGTTGCGTTTCTTGCGTTGGTGGTTCCTATATCGTCATTCCGGTGCGCCGCGAAGCGGCGAACCCGGAATCCATGCATCCACACTTACGGTCGAATATGTCTACGCTTGGATTCCGGATTCGGCGCTACGCGCCGCCCCGGAATGACGGTGAGAGCTACTTCTTCGGCGGCGAGGGCCATGGCCGCTGTGGGCCGCGCAGGCCCTCGAACGTCTTGGCCATGCCGAGCACGCCGATGTCGTCGAAGCGACGGCCGACGATCTGCACGCCGATCGGAAACCCTTTTGCGTCGTAACCGCCATTGACCGAGATCGCCGGATTTTCCGCCATGTTCCACGGCACGGTGAAGGCAATGTGCTCGAACGGCCGATCCGGATCGTTGACCGGGGAGGCGAACTCCGCCGGAAAATTCACCACCGGCGACACCGGGGAAATGACGTAATCAAGATCGTGGAAAAGATTTGCCGCCGCTGCGCGGATCGCCATCGTGGCGTTGAATCCCCTGACGACGTCGACGCCCGAAAGCTTCGCCGCCGATTCCGCCCATTTGACGATGTAAGGCAGCGTCTTGCCGCGCTCGTCCGGCGAGAGCTTCGAGAGATCGTCCCACAGCCGGGCGCGCCAGAAATGATCGAGCCCGTCGAGCATTTCGCGCGTCAGGATGCCGTCGATCTCGGTGATAACGGCGCCGGCGGATTCGAACGCCTTGGCGGCCTTCACGGCAACGTTGCGCACCTCGCTTTCCAGCGGCTGGCCCGCGCCGGCGTCGAGCATCAGGCCGAGGCGCAGCTTGCGCGGCGGCTTATCGATGACCTTCCAGTGCAGGCTGCTGTCGGCCGGCAGGCTAGTGCCGTCGCGGCGGTCCGGCTTCGACAGCACGCACATCATCAGCGCCGCATCGTCGACGGTGCGGGTCATCGGGCCGGCGACGCGGCCGACATAGGGTGGATCGATCGGCACACGGCCAAAACTCGGCTTCAGCGCAACGAGACCGCACCATGAGCCCGGCAGCCGGATCGAACCGCCGATATCGGTGCCGAGGTGCAGCGGGCCGTAGCCGGCTGCAGCCGCAGCGCCGGCGCCGGACGAGGAGCCGCCGGCGTTCTTGCTGAGATCCCAGGGATTTCGGGTGAGGGGATGGAAACTGGAGAGGCCCGACGAGAGCATGCCGTAGTCCGGCATCGTAGTCTTGGCGAAGATGATCGCGCCTGACTCGCGCAACCGTGCGGCGGGCGGTGAATCCTTCTCGGCTGCTACCTGCTTGACGCTGGCCGACCCCAGCGGCACCGGCTGGCCCTTGGTGGCCATGTTGTCCTTGATGGTGACCGGAATCCCGTCGAGCGTGCCAGCGGGCTCGCCCTTCTGCCAGCGGTCGGTCGAGACTTTTGCGGCAGCGCGCGCAGCCTCGGGATCGAACAGATAGAGCGCCTTGATATGCGGCTCCCACGCTCCGACATGCCCGATCACTTCCTCCAGCACTTCCGAGGGCGAGAACTGCTTGGCGCGATAACCCGCGATCAGGTCCGTCGCGGAAAGGTCATGCAGCGAGGTGATCTCTTCTTCGGCGACGGGTTTATGCATGCGAACTTGCCGGAAGACGGGTTTCGATGATGCGGGCGAACATGCTGGCGCCGATCGGCAGGATCTTGTCGTCGAGCACAAAGCCTGCATTGTGCACCGGCACCGAGCCGTCGTGACCGATCCAGAAATAGGCGCCTGGAATCGCCTGCATCATGTCGGCGAAATCCTCGCTGCCCATCTTCGGCGCCGAGCGCGTCAGCACATTGGCGGGATCGACGATGGTCTTCGCCACAGCCTCGACCACTCTCGACTGTTCTTCCTGGTTGACGAGCACGCTGAACGTGTCGCGGATGTCGGCGGTGATCTCGCATTCGAACGTCGCGGCAACGCCGGCGCAGATCTTGCGCATCCGGTCGCGGATCAGCGCGCGGACGCCATCGTCGAAGGCGCGCACGGTGCCGCCGAGCCGGGCGTCGCCGGGGATCACGTTGTTGGCGGAGCCGGCATGGATCTGCGTGACCGACAGCACCGCCGATTTCAGCGGATCGACGTTGCGGCTGACGATGGACTGCAGCGCCTGCGTCAGCGTCGTCGCGATAATGACCGCGTCCTTGGAGCGTTCCGGCATCGCGCCATGGGCGCCGTAGCCCTGGATGGTGATGTCGAAGAAGTCCGCGCCGGCCATCGCCGGTCCCGGCAGGATCGCGATCTCGCCATGGTTGAGGTCCGGGGCGTTGTGCAGGCCATAGACTTCGTCGCAGGGGAATTTTTCGAACAGACCGTCCTTGATCATCGCGCGTGCGCCGCCGAGGCCTTCCTCGGCGGGCTGGAAGATGAAATGCACGGTGCCGTCAAAATTTTTCGTTTCGGCCAGGTAGCGCGCGGTGCCGAGCAGCATGGTGGTGTGGCCGTCATGGCCGCAGCCGTGGAAGCGGCCGGGAATCGTCGAGCGCCATTTCAAATTGGTATTCTCTTCCATCGGAAGCGCGTCCATGTCGGCGCGCAGCCCGATGCGCTTGCCGCCGCTGCCCTTGCCCTTCAGCACGCCGATCACGCCGGTGCCGCCGAGGCCGCGATGCACCTCGATGCCCCATCCCTTCAGCTTCTCCGCGACGATTCCGGACGTGCGCACTTCCTCGAAGCCGATCTCGGGATGGGCATGCAGATCGCGTCTGATGGCGGTGAGTTCCTCGGCATAGCCGTCGATGCGGTCGATGGTTGGCATGTCTGTTATCCCGTGACTGGAGAGGTGGAGCGAGATTAAGCGGATGGGGCGAAGGCGGGGCCGTTCGGTTTGATGCGGATGCCGGGGCGCAGCCGCGTCCATGGCAGGGTTGCCGTGTCGGCCGGCATTGCGCCCGGTGCAGCGCAGATCAGGAGTTTTTCGGCGATCGGTTCGAAATCGGCGCGGAAGTGTACGGAGCTTTTGTTGACCAGGATTTTCTGCTCGGTCGGCTCGATCCCGACATAGCGATACATCGCCTGGTCCGCGAGCTGCGCCTTGTAGGAGCCGACGACCACGCGGACATTGCCGATGCGCAGGCAGGCTGACGGTCCCATCTCCATGTCGCGTCCGCGGTAATAGGGGCCGGTCGCCACGAAGTTTCCATCCGACAGTTTTTCGACGATAAAACTTTCCCGGTACGGCGCATCGCCTTGTATACCGGACTTGCCGCCGAGATCGAGTGTTACGGTGGCGCCGACGCCGGCCGCATGCGCGGCGCGGGCCGATTCCGGATCGTAGATCACGCCGGTGGCGCCGGATGCGCCGTTGCGTACCAGCGCGCGCAGCATCCCTGTCGTGTCGGAATCGCCGCCGGCGCCGGGATTGTCCTGGGTGTCGGCGATGACGATCGGTTTCGTCGCCGATTTGGCCAGCTCCATCGCGAGGCGAACGCCGTCATCCGGCGAATAGATCCGTCCATCGAAATCGTCCTCGTGGCTTTCGACCAGAGCCGCCAGTTTATCGGCGGCGGCATCGGCGTCAGCCTGCGTCCGGCCATAGGCGAACACGCTCGGCCCGCAATCGCGGAAATCGGCCGCGGGAAAGCCCGGCGCAAACGACAGCGTCGGCACCGCGTCGCTTTCGAGCGCGGCAAGCTTTTCGTAGATGCCCTTGGTCGGCTGGTCGTTGGTGCATTGCCAGGAGATCGGGATCAGAAACGGCAATTGCCGGAATGCTTTTGCAAAGCGCGTTTTCGTCTGCAGCATCAGCCCGAGATGTTTGGCGCAGGCGCGGCCGGTTTCGGCCATGTCGACGTGGGGATAGGTGCGGTAGGCGATCAGCGCGTCCGCATGCTCCATCATTTCGGGCGAGACGTTGGCATGCAGGTCGAGGCTCACCACCAGCGGCAGATCCTTGCCGATCACCTTGCGCACGCGGGCCAGCGTTTCGGCTTCGCCGTCGTCATGACGTTCGGTCACCATGGCGCCGTGCAGGTCGAGATAGACGGCATCGATCGGTCCCGCCGCGGCAATGCCGTCGACCATTTCCTTCATGATGCGCTCGAAGGCGTCGGTGGTGACATGCGCGGAGGGGACCGCGGCCGCCGAGATGGTCGGGACCAGTTCCCAGCCATTGGCTTCGGCCGCCTCGACGAAGCCGGCCAGGCCGACATTGATCTTGCGCATCGCCTTGAGCACGTCGGCCCCGTGCGCCATCGACGGCCAACCGCCGCCATGGACGAAATTCTCATAGGTCGCTTTGGTCGGCGCGAACGTATTGGTCTCATGCAGAAAGGCGCCAACGGCGATGCGGGTCATCAAGTCTCTCGGCCACTGTTTTTGGTTGGGGGACGTTAAGCGTGACATCGCGTCAAGCGCAAGCGCGGGAGCAATCCCGTTTTGCATGCCGCGTGGGCGTTAGTAATTGTCTGGCACCGTGATTAGCCCCGTCATTGCGAGGAGCGAAGCGACGAAGCAATCCATGCTTCAGCGCGTGGCGGCATGGATTGCTTCGCTTTACTCGCAATGACGGGGAGAGGATGACGTCGTTCAACTCAGCGTCGCCAGCAATCCCGCCATCAGACGGCCGCGCTCGGCCAGGCTGTCGACCTCGATATGCTCGTTGAGCGTATGGGCATCGGCGCCGCGAACGCCCAGGCCATCGAGGGTGGGGATGCCCATGGCACCCGTAAAATTGCCGTCTGAGCCGCCGCCTGCGCTGCCATGCGGGAGCTCGAGGCCCATGTCTTTCGCAATCCCGCGGGCGTGTTCATAAAGCGCCATGGTGCCCGCGTCCGGTTCCCACACCGGCCGAGTCACGCCGCGCGTCACCTTGAACGTCACGTCGTTGCTGCTGCCGGACAGCGCGAGCATCCGCTCGACGCCGCGATCGAGGTCGGACTGTCGCTTGGCCATGCTGAGCGCTTCGCCGCTGCAGGTCGTGGCAACGCAATTGACCCATTGGCCGCCATGCACGACGCCGACCGAAAAAGTGCAATCTTCGGTCGTCATGCCGTCGATGGCGATGATCTGGCGTGCCATCTCGCGGATCGCGGAACGGCCGGATGAAAGCGTGGCGCCGGCATGGCTCGGCCTGCCGACGGCTTCCAGATTGAAGCGGGCGATGGCGTATCGCCCGGTGACCACGCCGTTGTTGGGGCGGCCCGGCTCTGGCACCAGCACATATTTGTTGCGCGCCGCCTCGGCCTCGATGATGTCGCGGGTCGAAGGCGTGCCGACCTCTTCGTCCGGCGTGAACAGCACCGTGATCGGCAGCGGCGTCGTGAACGCGGCGCGGGCCAGTTGCCGGATCGCTTCGAGGGTGAGGTAGTTGCCGCCCTTCATGTCGAAGATACCGGGGCCGAAGCATTTGTTGCCGTCGCGCCGCCACGCCAGCTTCTCCAGCGTGCCGACGGGATGAACGGTATCGAGATGACCCGCGATCAGGATTCCGGGCTCGCCCTGCTTCGGGTGAGGGAAGCGCGCGCGGACGCAGCCGGCAAAACCCTGGCGCCCGGCGATGCGTTCGATGGTCGCACCCATGATGGCCATTTCGCGCGCCGCAAGATCGAGCATGCGATCGACCGCGGGCGCATCCCAGGTCGGGCTTTCGCATTCCACCCAGGCCCGCAGGCCCTGCAGCATGGTTTCGGAATCGAAGGGAAGGTTGGCAGGATTCATGATGGGCTCTCCCGGTTGGGCCGGAATGTTTGGGTTCGATGCGGGCCTTTACGAGAAGGATCGGCGGTAGATTTGTAAAGGGAAAACATGAAGCGCTTGGAGCCTGCTCGGTGCCCGGTCAGCGTAATGGTAATTCTGGCATCATTCTTGATTGTAGACGTTTGACGAGGCGTGTTGGCGGAGCTTAACCGGGACTGCAATCCATCCGGCGGCGGGCGCAAGCCGGCCGCAAAAGGACTTGTCCGGAGGGCTGTCCTGATTTCTGCCTGAGCGCTGGCGTCCCCAGTGTCGTCGGGTCAAAAGGGTGTTGTGAAGCTGAATATCGACCCTATAGTCCGGTCAGAAACCGGGCAGGCGCTCGAACAATAGGCATTCGGGCGTTGAGACGACAACGGAGGTGAAGGAATGAACGTGTTTAGAAAAACGATTATTGCCGCGACTTGTGTCGGCAGCCTGGCGGCCATGGCAGCCCCGGCGCTTGCCGAGACCACGTTGCGCGTCGTCATGCATTCGGATTTGAAGATTCTCGACCCGATCTGGACCACGGCCTACATCGTCCGCAACCACGGCTACATGATCTACGACGTGCTGCTCGCGCAGGACGAAAAGGGCGAGATCAAGCCGCAGATGGTGGAGAAATACGAAGCCGCGGCAGACGGCAAGAGCTACACCTTCACCTTGCGCGAAGGACTGCTGTGGCACGATGGTCAACCGGTCACGTCGGAAGATTGCATCGCATCGATCAAGCGCTGGTCCGCCAAGGATTCCCTCGGCCAGAAGATGATGACGTTCGTCGACTCGATTGCCGCGGTCGATGCCAAGACTTTCACCATCAAGCTCAAGGAACCGACAGGTCTTGTGCTTCTCGGCCTGTCGAAGCCCTCGTCGAACGTGCCGTTCATGATGCCCAAGCGTGTCGCGGAAACCGATCCGAGCAAGCAGATCGAGGATTTCACCGGGTCGGGCCCCTTCGTATTCAAGAAGGATGAATGGAAGCCGGGCGACAAGACGGTCTACGTCAAGTTCGACAAATACAAGCCGCGCAGCGAACCGGCGTCCGGCATGGCCGGCGGCAAGGTCGTCAAGGTCGACCGCGTCGAGTGGCGCGCGATTTCCGACGCGCAGCAGGCCGTCAATGCACTCTCCAAAGGCGAACTCGACATGGTCGAGCAGCCAAGCCATGACTTGCTGGGCACCCTGAAGAAGGACCCCAACGTCTCGGTGATTATTTCGCCGCCGCTGAAGGGGCAATACGTCTTCCGTCCCAACCATATCCACAAGCCGTTCGACAATCCGAAGATCCGCAAGGCGCTTTGGTACGCCTTCAATCAGGAAGATTTCCTGATGGCGACCATCGGCGATCCCGACTACATCAAGGAGTGCAAGGCGCTGTTCATCTGCGGTACGCCGTTTGCGTCGACCAAGGGGATGGACGGACTTCTCACTTCCAACGTCAAGAAGGCGCAGGAACTGCTGAAGGAGGCCGGTTACGACGGCACCCCGGTCGTGCTGATGCACTCGACCGATCTGAAGGTGCTGACCAACCTCGCACCGGTCGCCAAGTCGCTGATGGAGAAGGCGGGCTTCAAGGTCGACATGCAGTCGATGGATTGGCAGTCCGTGGTCGCGCGCCGGTCCAAGAAGGACGCACCCAATGCCGGCGGCTGGAACGCGTTCCTGACCGCCTGGGTTGCCGCCGACGTGATGAACCCGGTGTCGACGGCCTATCTGAACTCGTCATGCGACAAGGCGCTGTTCGGCTGGCCGTGCGATGCCGAACTCGAAAAGCTGCGCGATGACTTCGCCCGCGAAACCGACCCGGCCAAGCAGAAGGCGATTGCCGAGGCGGTGCAACTGCGCGCCATCGAGACGACACCCGAGATCCCGGTCGGCGAATACGTGCAGCCGGTCGCGATGCGCAAGAACGTCAAGGGGTTCGTCACTGCGCCGGCGCCGGTGTTCTGGAACATCGAACTCACCAAGTGAGTTGAGAGCAATGCGGGCGGAGGAGATTCCTCCGCCCGTGCCGTTTCAAGGTCGGGCAAACCATGTCCATGTATGGCTATCTATTCCGGCGACTGCTCGGCACCATTCCGGTGATGCTGGTCGTGGCCGTCTTCATCTTCCTGATGCTGCGGATGACGCCGTCGGATCCGGCGGCGATTCTGGCCGGCGACAGCGCCAATAGCGAGCAGATCGCGCAAATCCGCCAGCAACTCGGTCTCGACCAGCCGATGTTGCAGCAGTTCGCCATCTGGTCGGGCCGGGTGCTGACCGGCGATTTCGGCGAGAGCTTCTTCTTCAAGAAGACGGTGGCGGCGCTGATCGGCGAGCGGATCGAACCTACGCTCTCGCTGGCCTTCTTCACCATGCTGATCGCCGTGTGCGTCGCGGTGCCGCTCGGCGTGATGGCGGCGCATTGGCAGGGCAGCTGGCTCGATCGAATCGTCATGGGATTTTCGGTGCTCGGATTTTCCGTGCCGGTATTCGTGGTCGGCTATCTCCTGATCTACGTGTTTTCCATCTGGCTGAACTGGCTGCCGGTGCAGGGCTATCAGCGGATATCCGAAGGCGTCGGCGGCTGGGCGCTAAGGCTGCTATTACCGTCGGTGACGCTGTCCGTGATCTATGTGGCGCTGATCGCCCGCATGACCCGCACCAGCGTGCTCGAGGTGCTCTCGGAAGACTACATCCGAACCGCGCGCGCCAAGGGACAGACCGAGCGGAAGGTGCTGTTCCGCCACGCGCTGCGCAACGCGGCGGTGCCGATCGTCACCGTGATCGGTCTCGGCGTGGCGCTCCTGATCGGCGGCGTCGTCGTGACCGAAAGTGTGTTCACGATTCCAGGCCTCGGCAGGCTGACGGTCGACGCTGTACTGGCGCGCGATTATCCGACGATCCAGGCCGTGATTCTGCTGTTCTCGTTTGTCTACGTGATGATCAACCTCGCCGTTGACATGCTCTATACCGTGCTCGATCCCAGGATTCGCTACTGATGGTGGACGCGACAATCAACGAACCCGTTCTGCCGGCAAGCCCGGGCAAGCCGGCCGCGCTTCGCAAATTGCTGAGTAACCCGAGCGTGATGTTCGGCGCCACGATCATCGCGATTGCCCTGCTGATGGGGCTGCTGGCGCCTTGGCTCGGCACCATCGACCCCACGGCGATCAATCCGATCGCCCGCAACAAGGTTCCCGGCGCCGAGTTCACGATCCGCACAGATACCGGCGAACGCATCAAGATGATCGCCGCCTTTGGCACCGACGGGCTTGGACGCGACGTCTACAGCCGCGTGATCTATGGAGCGCGTGTCTCGCTGCTGGTCGGCGTTTCCGTGGCGCTGATCAGCGTCGCCGTCGGCCTGTTGATCGGGGTGCTGGCCGGCTTCTTCCGGGTTCTGGACGCCGTGATCATGCGGATCATGGACGGGTTGATGGCGATCCCGGCCATCCTGCTGGCGATCGCCATGGTGTCGCTGTTCCGCTCCAGCGTGCTGACCGTCATCATCGCCATCACCGTCCCCCAGATTCCCGGTGTCGTCCGGCTGGTGCGCTCGATCGTGCTCAGCGTGCGCGAGGAGCCTTACGTGGAGGCCGCGGTGACGCTCGGCACGTCAACGCCAAAACTGCTGTGGCGGCATGTGTTGCCCAACACGATCGCGCCGATGATCGTGCAGGGCACCTTCATCTGCGCGTCCGCCATCCTCATCGAAGCCATTTTGTCGTTCCTCGGCATCGGCGTTCCGCCGGAAGTGCCGACCTGGGGCAACATCATGGCCGCGGGAAGAGAAGTGTTCAGCCTGTTCCCGCACAACATCATCTATCCCGGCGTCTGCCTCGCGCTGACGATACTCGCCGTCAACGTGCTCGGCGACGGCCTGCGCGATACGCTCGATCCAAAAATGGCAAAGCGGGTGTGATGTGAGCGATACCGTCCTCGAAGTCTCGAATCTTTCGGTTGCCATCAAGGGCGGCGACCGAACGCATGCGGTGCAGGGCATCAACCTGACCGTCGGCGCCGATGAGATCGTCTGCGTGGTGGGTGAGTCCGGTTCCGGCAAGTCGGTGACGGCGCAAGCCGTGATGGGCCTGCTGCCGAAAGGCGCGATGCAGGTCGAGAGCGGCGCGATCCGGCTGCAGGGCGATCAACTGCTAACCAAGACTGACGCCGAATTGCGCGCGATCCGCGGCACGCGCATGGCGATGGTGTTCCAGGAGCCGATGACCGCGCTCAACCCGGTAGAGCGCGTCGGCGACCAGATCCGAGAAGTGCTGGAGGTGCACACCAGCCTGGACCAGAAGGAACAGCGCGCGCGCGTGCTCGAGATCATGCGGGCGGTTCATCTGCCCGATCCCGAACAGATGATCGACGCCTATCCGCACCAGCTTTCCGGTGGTCAGCGCCAGCGGATCATGATCGCGGCGGCGCTGGTGCTCGATCCCGCGTTGTTGATCGCCGACGAGCCGACGACAGCGCTCGACGTCACCACGCAGGCGCAGATCCTCAAGCTGGTCAAGGAAATGCAGGGCCGCAAGAAAACCGGCGTGCTGTTCATCACCCATGATTTCGGCGTCGTTTCCGAGATCGCCGACCGCGTGGTAGTGATGCAGATGGGCCGGATCGTGGAGCAGGGGCCTTGCGAGGAAGTGCTGCGCAAGCCGCGCGAGGACTATACGAGGATGCTGCTGGCCGCGGTGCCGAGCATGACGCCGCCGAAGCGGTCCCCGGTGACCGGTCCGGTGGTCCTGCAGACCGAAAATCTCTTCAAGACCTACGGCAAGCGCTCGCTGTTCCAGCCGAAGGCGCGCGTGGTGGCCGCGGTCAAGGACGTCTCGCTGACGATCCGCCGCGGCGAGACGCTCGGCATTGTCGGTGAGTCCGGGTCCGGCAAGTCCACCGTGGCGCGCTGCGTGGCGCGGCTGGTCGACGCCACCGGGGGCGGCATCAAGGTCGACGGCATCGATATCGCGGCGATGCGCGAATCAAAGTTCCGCCCGATGCGCCGACGCATCCAGTTCATTTTCCAGGATCCATATCGTTCGCTCAACCCACGCCGTACGGTGGGGGAGGCGATCATCGAGGGGCCGATGAATTTCGGCCTCGGCCGCAAGGAGGCGATGCAGCGTGCGCGCGACCTGATGGCGGTGGTGCATTTGCCGCCGGCTGCGCTCGACCGGTTTCCGCATCAGTTCTCCGGGGGCCAGCGGCAACGGATCTGCATCGCCCGCGCACTGGCGATGGAGCCCGAATTGCTGATCGGCGACGAGCCGGTGTCGGCGCTCGATGTCTCCGTTCAGGATCAGGTGTTGAAGCTGTTGGATGAGGTGCGCCGCAAATTCAATTTGGCGGTCTTGTTCATCACCCATGATCTAAGGGTGGCCGCACAAGTCTGCGACCGCATCGCCGTCATGCAGCGTGGGGTGATCGTCGAGCAGGGCGTCACGGCCGACGTCTTTGCCGCGCCCCAGCACGAATATACCAAGGCGCTGTTCGATGCGGCGCCCGGCCGCCATCAGGAATTTGCCGCGAGCGCGTAGAACGCAACCCCTCGTGGTCACGCGATCACACGTCAGCAATGGGTATCCCTCATAAGCTCCAGGCCGTCACTCGACAGCGGGGAAGGAATTTGCGGCTGTTGGGGATGAGAGACCCGCCGGGACGGGGATAATTTGCGCCCGACGACTGCGGGTTTATCCAAGGTTTGTTCGCTAGCCATGTCATCGCGCTCCTATTGTGCATGACAACATTTTTGTTTGCGTTGCGTTCCTCAGGGCGGATGCGCTCCCGGATGTTCCAGCATTAATTCGCAGACACGTTCGGCGCCCGATCGGCCGCAAAAGCCCGACGCCGGGCAACGTTTCAACGATAGGGCAAGGCGACGAAGTCGACCGTACGGGGCTGATCGGGCTGATCCATCGTGAGCCCCATTCCAGCGCGTGGCCGCAATTGTGCTACCTGCGAAAAGTGCTGTAAGGGAGGCCGCATCGAGGCCTGAGGGGACGGACGTTTGCATTATCTGAGGTCGATCCTGTTCGATGCCGCCGTGGTGATCCTGACGCTGGTGGTTGCGCTGTCGGTGCCGTTCCTGGCGCTGTTCAAGGCGAGCAGTGCCACGGTGCGCGCGGTGTCCCAGGTCTGGGCCAACGGCATCATGTTTCTGATGAAATATGTCGTCGGCCTTGATTATCGCGTCGAGGGGCGCGAGCACGTTCCCGACGGGCCCTGCATCATCGCCTGCAATCATCAATCGCTGTGGGAGACCGCGGCGCTCTGCGTGATCTTCCCGGACGCCAGCATCGTCGCCAAGAAGGAGTTGCGTAAGCTGCCCCTCGTCGGCTGGTTTCTGGAGCGTTATCCGATGATCCTGGTTGACCGCTCGGCGGGCCGCCAGGCGCTGCGCCAGATGGTCGATGAAGCGAAGCGCGCGGTCGGCGAGGGACGCAAGGCGCTGTTGTTTCCGCAGGGCACGCGGCAGGCGATCGACGAGCCCATGACGTTTCAATCAGCGGGCATTTCCGCGCTGTACACGAACCTCGAAGTCCCCGTCGTGCCGGCGGCGTGCAATTCCGGCCTGTTCTGGGGCAAGAAGACCCTGATGATGCATTCGGGCACCATCACCCTGTCGTTTCTGCCGCCGATCGCGCCCGGCCTGCCGCGCAAGGAGTTCCAGGAAAAGATGGAGCGGATGATCGTGGAGGAGGCGGGCCGGTTGCTCACGATCGCTGAGGCGAAGGTAGCCCGTTAGCCCGCGCGTCGCGCTGCGAGCCAGCCTGCAACGGGGGCCAGGAACGCCAGGCACCAGGTGAACTGTGCAACTTTCGGCGAGACCAGGGCAACGGCCGTTCCAAACACGAACACGAATACTGGAAGCATCGCCGTCGCCATCAAATGCGGATCGCTGCGGCCCCTGAGCGCGAAAATCCACAGCACCACGTTGAGCGAAGCGATGATGGTCAGGTGAAGCCCGTAGAGCACCGCCAGCACTCCATCGAGCCGGTAGGCGCCGTAGAGTCCGTTGGTCACCGGCAAAATGATGATCGAGAGCAGAAAGAACAGGTTGAGAAACACGACGCCTCGACTGGCTTCCGGCGCCACCGCCAGCCGGCGGTGATGGCTGAACCAGAACATGCCGGCGACGATGAAGCTGATCATCAGCGCGATGACCGGCTGCGCATAGATGCGCAGCAGATCATGCCAGTCGGGCGCGTTTTTAAAGCTGGACGCCTTTGGGAGATCATAGGCGAGCAGGGTCATGGCAACGCCGAAAATGGTGTTGCTCAGCATCTCCAGCCGGCGCATTTCAAAAAGTTGGGATTGTGCCAATGGGGTCCCCGGTCTCACCAGTCCGTCTTCGCCTTTGCTGCGCTCAAGCTATGCCGGACCCGCTTCGACCTTACGGTCTTCGCGTCGCCTGCCAAGCAGTAGCTCGCGGAAACAAGCCCGCCTTCGCCTGCCGGCTTCGGCGTGGCAGCCTTCAGCCGCTTCGCGAGCGAAGGCTGGTGCGGGCGGTGGGACTCGAACCCACACGACGTTGCCATCGAGGGATTTTAAGTCCCTTGCGTCTACCAGTTCCGCCACGTCCGCTTAGTCTCAATATATCAGCTACTTAGCGCGTTTTCCGGTGAAGTGGAATTGGCAAGCTATCCGGACAAGACGCTCCCCACCTTTAAGTGAGCAAGCCACCAAAGCAAAGCCTCAATGCGGACACTTGGGGTGTTTACCTGCGGCAGGCTTCAGGGCGTTTTCCAGCGAAAGCTTGTCCCGGACTTGATCCGGGGGGAAACCGGTTCGCGTCAAGAGAACGCGCAAAATTGAGAACAAGAACCTTTCAGTTTCGATTCCATCGGACTGGAAAAGGCTTTAGGCATTCTCAACATAATGCACTTAACGAAGGTCCAATGCCCAACTCGCTGTCCCATCGCCAATTCTCCTCGCGCGGCCTCGCGGCGCTGGCGCTGGTCATGCTTGGGGCCGGCCTGTCCGGCTGTGCCGGGATGAGCGACACGATTTCGCCGGCCTTTGCCGATCCCGCCAAATACGACCTCTACGATTGCAAGCAGCTCGAGCCGGAGCGCAAGAACCTCGCGACCAAGACCGCTGAATTGCAGGGGCTGATGACGAAGGCTGAAACCGGCGTCGCCGGCCCGGTGGTGGCGGAAATGGCCTATCGCAACGACTACATTGCGTTGCGCGGGCAATCGAAGCTGGCCGAGGAGGCCTGGCAGCGCAACCGGTGCCAGGATTCAAAGCCGGAAGCCCCGCCATCGCTGGCGTCGGCCCCCGCCAAGGGCCGCAAGAAGGGAAGCGCTGGCGCGAATTGAGGGATCATAGGGGCCCCTCACACCCGCCAGTCATAGATCCAGTTCTGCCGCGCCAGCATGCGCTGCGGGCCCATTGCCCGGATCGCGAGGTCGCGCGCCAGCGCCAGCGGGCCGGTGAGATGATAGATGCGCCCCTGTTGCCGTGCGGCGCGCTGCACCCGCAGCACGCGGTCGCGCCGCTGCCGGCCATATCGCTTCAGCGCCTGCGGGATGCCCGCAATCGAGTCGCCGGGGCTTTCGCTCAAGGTTTTTGCAAGCACCGCGGCGTCCTCGATCGCCATTCCCGCACCCTGCGCGGCGAATGGCAGCATGGCATGGGCCGCATCGCCAAGCAGCGCGATCGAACCATCGGTCCATTCGCCGAGATCCGGCAGCGTGAACAGCGCCCAGCGCCGCCAGCCGTCGACGGCGCCGAGCAACATGCGAGCCGTCGACGGCCAGCGTTGCGAGGCGAAGGCGTTTTTCAGTTCATTGGCGTCGCCGGGCGCGCTCCAGCCCGGCCTGTTCCAGGTTCCCGGCACGATGGCGACGACATTGATCTGCCGCGCCGCCGAGATCGGATAGGCGACCAGATGCGCGTCCGGCCCCATCCAGAGCTGTACCCGCGGCGCGGTATATTCGCGCGGCAGCGTTGTCGCATCGAGGGTTCCGCGCCAGGCGATCAGGCCGGAGAACTGCGGCTGCACCGCCGGGAACAGGTGGTTCCGTACCGTCGACCAGATGCCGTCGGCGCCGACCAGCGCCGCCGCCAGTTCCTGCTGCCGGCTGTCGCCGCGCCGCTGGACCACCGTCAGCCCCTTGGCATGCGCCGTCACGTCCTCGAACTGGCAGCCGAGCCGCAGATCGATATCCGGGTGATCATTGACCGCGGCCTGCAGGGCGCCCTGCAGGTCGGCGCGATGCATCACCCAATAGGGCGCGCCCGCACGTAGGCCGGCAGCCTCACCTAGCGGCAGGCGCGCGATTTCGCCGCCGGCGCGCGCGCTCATGATGTTGACGGCCTCGGGCGTCACCGCGCGCGAGGCGAGCCTCGGCCTCAGGCCAAGGTCGACGAGGACTCGGCTGGCGTTCGGTGACAGCTGCAGCCCGGCGCCGGCTTCCTCCAGTCGTTCGGTCTTTTCCAGAATGACGACGCGAAAACCTTTTGCGGCAAGCGAAAGCGCTGCCGTCAGTCCCCCGATCCCGGCACCAGCAACGATGATAGTGCGCGGAGCAGCCACCGAAAGGTCAGGCGACCTTGTCCTTCACCACGCATTCGGGCGGGCGCGCCTCGCCCGCGGCAAGGTCGGCGGCAAAACGGTACAGGGTAGAGCAATACGGGCAGATAATCTCGTTGTCGTTGCCGAGGTCGAGGAACACGTGCGGATGGTCGAACGGCGGGTTGGCGCCCACGCACATGAATTCCTGCGAGCCGATCTCGATCACCGAGACTCCGGCGTCGTTATGAAAATGCGGGACGACATGGTCGGACATCAGCTTCACCTTAGATAGCAACGACGGGCGGACGCAATCAACGCGACGCGGCAGCCTCGAAACGCCGCGAACCATAATGGCGGGTGCTGATGATTCCTAGAGCCGAATCTGAAGGGTCCCAGCCGCACATTTGCTTATGCAAATTCGACACAATCTTGTCGTGGGAGAAAAGCCCTTCTTTCGTCGGGGCGGTTGTGTCGTAAAAGCGGCATACCCATCTTGAGGCAGACCGAAACATTGGGCTTTTTTGGATGATGCGGCTGCGGCTCAGCACTGCTCTGGCGGGATTGGCGCTCAGCGTAGCCGTGTGCGCTGCGTTGTGGCCGCACGCCCGCGATGCCGGGGCTGTGCTGGCGGCGCAGGAAGATCCCGCGGCGCTGTCGGATATCCAGATCAATTCCGCCCTGCGAAGCAACCAGGCGCTGGTCGTCGAAAATATCGAGGCTGCCCTTGCGGCGGGTGATTCCGATCTTGCCAACAGCTTCGTTGAGCTCGCCCGCGACAAGGGCGTTGCCGTCAGCGACGAACTGTCGAAGCGCGTCAGCGACGCCGTTGCCGACGCAGGCACTGCGTCGCATTTTGCCAAACGCTTTGCCACCGGCCTGGTGACCGGTACTGCCGACGACGTCGCGAGCCTGTCGGGCACGGTGGCTGGCGATCTCTTCGTTTTTGGCGACATCAGGGACGTCTTGCGCGAGGGCAAGCATCTGGCGACCGGCGAGGAAGTCGACCGGCTGGTGCTCGGTCTCGCAACCGTTGGCCTCGCGGTGACCGCCGCGACCTATGTCTCCGTCGGCGGTGTCGCACCGGTGCGCGCCGGTCTTTCCATGGTCAAGGACGCCCGCAAGGTCGGGCGATTGGGCGAAGGGCTGACGCAGTGGGCCGGTCGCTCGGCGCGCGAGGTCGTCGATGCGCCGCTGCTGCAGCAGGCGGTCGCGAAGAGCTCGGTGCTTCGGCCCGGCGAAACCATCAGGGCGATCAAGGCGGCGTACCGCGCCGAAAAGGCCGGCGCGCTGGTGCGGCTGGCGAAGGACGTCGGGCGTGTCGGCGAGAAAGCCGGCACCCGAGGTGCGCTCGACACGCTGCGCATCGCGCAAGGGCCGAAGGATGTCGCGCGCGCCGCCCGGCTTGCCGAATCCAAGGGCGGCCAGACCCGTGCGATCTTGAAGGTGCTCGGCCGCGGCGCGCTGCTGCTGGCCGCCGGCACCTTCAATCTGACGATGTGGGTGTTCGGTGCGTTGCTGGCGTTGTTCGGTTTTCTGTTGTCGATCAAGGCGACCACCGAGCGGGCCACCGAAGCCTGGCTGCGCCGTAGCAAGGCGCGGCGATTGAGAAAGCAGGCGGCAGGGGCCTGCTTGCCGTCCGGCCCGGCGCTGGCGGGCGCTGCCGCATAGGGTTAAGCGTGCAGCCATTGCAAGATCGCCCATTCCGATCCCCAAAACATGGAATTGCTGATGCCGAGTTTTCACAACGGCAACGTCGAAATTGCTTATCTCGATGAAGGGGAGGGCGATCCGATCGTTCTCGTGCACGGTTTTGCCTCCAGCAAGAACGTCAATTGGGTGTATCCGACCTGGGTTTCCGATCTGAGAAAGGACGGCCGACGCGTCATCGCGCTCGACAATCGCGGCCACGGCGATTCCGAAAAGCTCTATGATTGCGCCGACTACGAAATCGCGACCATGGCTGGTGACGTGATCGCGCTGCTGGATCATCTCCAAATCGCGCGCGCCGACGTGATGGGCTATTCGCTGGGATCGCGCATGACGGCGATGTTGGCGCGCGAGCAGCCGCAACGGCTGCGCTCGGCGATCCTCGGCGGCATCGGTATTGGATTGATCGAGGGGGGCGGCCCCGGTGAGAACGTGGCCACCGCGCTGGAAGCGCTCTCGCTGGACGATGTGACCGATCCGGTCGGACGGACGTTTCGCGCCTTTGCCGACCAGACCCGCTCCGACCGCCGCGCGCTTGCCGCCTGCCTGCGCGGTTCGCGGCGGTTGATGACGTCTGAGGAAGCCGCAGGGATCGGCGTGCCCGTGCTGATCGCGGTCGGCACCAACGACGAAATCGCCGGTTCAGCCGCGGCGCTCGGGAACATCATTCCGGGCGCCGAGGTGCTCGACATTCCGAACCGCGATCACATGCGCGCGGTCGGCGACAAGGTCTACAAGGCCGGTGTCGTCGACTTCCTGTCGCGTCGGCAATGATCCCCCGTGCTCATCCTCACCGGCGGAATGCCTGACGCAGGTGATCAGCACCACCATGGTCGCAAGCCAAGCCATGCGCGCGCCGTAACGATCATGCGGCCCTGATATCACCGCGCAGATAAACGCGTTGCCGAGCAACGCTGATGTGACGGTGCCGGCGAGCAAGGTCAGATCGTCGAACGGCCGGCGCAGGATGCCGTAGCCGAACAGGATGGCGGCCAGCAGCATCGACGCCAGCGCGACGGGAACGTGAAGGCGGTTGATCGCGGTGAAATCGAAACGCCAGCGCTGCTGCTGCGCCGCGCGCATCGGCTTCAATTGTGCGGGGAGAAAGCGTTCCATGATGCCATAGGTATGGCCAAGCCAGACACCGATGCCTTCACCCGACGCGACCTGCCCAAGTTGCTGCAGCGTTCCCGCCAGCGCTGCCTTGGCCTGCCAGGCCGGATATTCGGCCAGCGAATGCAGCACGATGAACCCCATTTCGTCGTTCAGTCCCTGAAAGCGGCCGAGCGTGTTGAACATGCTGTTGCCCCACAGGAACTGGTCCGCCGTGGCCGGCAGCCGGTCGCGATAGGGGCAAAGCTTGAAGTCTTGCTTGGGACATTGATCGTGCAAATACTGCGCGACAATGCCATCCTGCAGCATCCGTCCGAACGCGACGCCAAAACCGCCAGGCGTCCAAGCCAGTTTCCCGGACAGCGCGAAATTCGTCGACAGCAGAAGAGCCGCGCCGGCGACGATGGTGAGGCTGCCCTGCGCCAGCCCCGCAACGGAAATTCGTCCCCGCAAGAACGGCCGTGCAATCCAGCCTGCGCAGCATAGTCCGAGCAGTACCGCGAATGTCGCGCTGTGCGTCGCTGCGGCGAAAGCGGTGAGGCCGAACAGCAGGCATTTCTCGACGACCGATATCCGCGCGCCATGCGCAGCCAGCATAAAGAGTGCCAGAACGGACAGGCCAGCGAAAATGTCGGTCAGCAGCGTGCTGGCAAGCCATGGCAGCGAGGTGGTCAAAACCAGCACGAGGCTGACGGCCAAGAGCCGCAACGGCTGGCCGATACCGAGTACGCGCAGCGTCAACTGCAAGATCCACAACGTCGCCAGCGCGTTGATCCCGAGGTTGATCCAGAAGTTCGAATCTTCGCCGAAATGAAGATAGAGCCCGAACGTTGTCGAGCGGCTCGGCACCAGATAGCCTTCGTACCATCGCGCGAGATAGCCACCGGTATCCCACTGGAGCAGGGGATAGCCGTTCCACAGGGCAGGGGCCAGCAGCATCAACGGAATGGCCACGGCTGCGATCCAAGCCGACCGCGCACTGGCAGCGGTCCGCGCCCGCAATATGTGCGTAATGATGCCCCCCCCGCATTCAGCCCAGCATGCTGGTCATGCCTGACAGGCCAAAATTGATCAATACCCGGTCATTATCCGGCTTGATTTCCCGAATTGACTGACCACCTTGAACCAGCCCCAATGGCATTCAGCAGCAGTTTACGCTGCCGAGGCCTGCCCGGGACAGCCACCCCCGGCCGTGCTATAGTATCGGTCAACCAAGCTGAATTGCGAGAGCCATCCATGGCAATGCATCACGCCAATCCGCAGGGCTCGAAGCTGGCCGCCCTCGATCCGATCTGGGACCGTGTCCGCGGCGAGGCGGAAGACATCGTCCGCCGCGAGCCTGAACTCGCATCCTTCATCTATTCGACCGTGCTGCATCACGAGCGTCTCGAGGATTCGGTGGTGCATCGTATCGCCGAGCGGCTCGATCATTCGGCGCTGTCGGGCGATCTGATCCGCCAGACCTATGACGAGGCGCTGCGCGACGAACCCGATCTCGGCAACGCGTTCCGCGCCGATCTGGTCGCGGTCTATGATCGCGATCCGGCCACCTCGCGCTTCATCGACCCGCTGCTCTATTTCAAGGGTTTTCACGCGCTGCAGACCCATCGTCTCGCGTACTGGCTTTTTCAGAAGGGCCGCAAGGATTTCGCCTTCTACCTGCAGAGCCGCTCATCGGCGGTGTTTCAGACCGATATCAACCCTGCCGCCAGGATCGGCCGCGGCGTCTTCCTCGATCATGCGACCGGCTTCGTCTGCGGCGAAACGGCCGTGATCGACGATGACGTCTCGATCCTTCATGGCGTCACGCTAGGCGGCACCGGCAAGGAAAACGAGGACCGCCACCCGAAGATCAGGCGCGGTGTCCTGATCGGGGCAGGCGCAAAAATACTTGGCAATATCGAGATCGGCCATTGTGCGCGCATTGCGGCAGGCTCGGTGGTGGTCAAGCCGGTGCCTCACAACGTCACGGTGGCTGGCGTTCCCGCGAAGATCGTCGGCGAGGCCGGCTGCGCGGAGCCGTCGCGCACCATGGATCAAATGCTGGGCGCCATCGGCCTTTGATTTTCCACACGTTTCCTGCGGCCGTATTTGTGAAGTTACGGCTGGTAGTCTGCGCCGTCTCGTCCTAAAAACCTCCCGGAAATTCAAAGAATCCGATTGGAGACCGCCGTGGACGTTCAGGAAGTCAGGAAGCTCGACGCCTATCTTAAGCGCGTATTCGGCAATCCTAAGATCCGCGTTGTGCCGCGTCCGAAAAAGGACGACTCCGCCGAAGTCTATATCGGCGAGGAATTCATCGGCGTGCTGTTCGTCGATGACGAGGACGACGACCGCTCGTTCCAGTTCCAGATGGCGATTCTCGAGGAAGACCTTGCCGACGTCGGCTGAGGCGATGCCGTGACGTTGTAGGTGGGCACACGAGCGCAAGCGACGTGCCCACCCTCCGTTACCGAGCAAGCCGCAAAAGGGTGCGCACGCTTCCGCCTTCGCCCGTTGAGCTACGGCGGACAAGTCGCTCAGCCCGCCCTACGAAATCCTACCATCCCTTCGGTCCCTGCATCTGCATCGTCAGGCGATCTATCGCATTCGCAACGTCACGCCATTGCGAAAGCCAACTCCGCGGAAAGCGGAACGTGAGATCGGCGCCGTCGATGCGGCGCTCGCTCAGGCACATGCCCGGCGTCAGGCCGTCGCGCGAGCAGCGCGCGTTAAGGGCGGGCGCCGCGGCGGAGAACAGATCTTCATTGGCGTAGGGCGAGCCTTCTCGAAACGTGCGCATCGTCAGAGCGTCATCGACCGGCGTCGAGGCCGGCGCGAGGTAGCGCGGGTAGATCGTGCGGACACGCAAGTCCGGCGCCAGTGCATCATGATGGGCCGATATCGAGACGAAGATCCGGTCGATCGGCTGCACCTTTTCCTCCACCGTATCGGCGCTGACGTGCTTCGGCGCATCTGGCGGTTCCAGCGACGGGAAGACGAAATTGAGATCGACGCGCTCCTGCGGGCCGGAGTGGCGCTGGATTTTCCGGCGGATGGCCGTGGTTGGCACGTTGAATAGCGTGCCGCCGACGCTGACCGGCAATCGGTTGGGTGCGCCGGCGGGGCGCGCGACCCACGTCGGCCATAGCAGATAGGCGACCAGCGCTACGGCACCCGCGGTGAGAGCCGCCGCGGCCATGATCAGGGTCATGTGCGAGCGCCGCTTCCTGCGGGTGTCCCGGGCGAAGTGCTGGGCCGTCGAAAGCAGGGTCATGAGCGAGGCACTGATTGGGGAAGCAAGGCGCGAATCATCTGGCGAATATGCCATGGGACAGGTGATTTCCTCATGATTTCACGGGAGTGACGGCTTCGTCAGCCATGCGCAAACGGCGCCCGCCAGCCGGCCATTAACCTTTCCTTAAGGATGCTGTGGCGGCCGCTCGCCAAATTTGCGAAAGCAAAGCGCGTTCTTTCGGAGTGGGGGAAGTTGCCATGTCGCCCGATGCGTTGAATTCCCTGTTCGCATTGTGCATCGGCTTTGCGTTCGCCGGCGTGCTCACCAGCGGCTATCAGGCGATGGCGGCGCGGCCGGCAGGGTTCGGACTGCTCGGCGAAGGCGTGGCGCCGAAGACGTTCGCAGCCGTGCCGTTCCTGGTGTTCGCCGCCCCCTTCATCATCATGCGCAATACGCTGCGTGGTGCCAGGATCGAAAGCCGCCGCTTCGAATTCGTGATGATGGCGACCGTGCTTTCCGGCTTCTGGAGCCTGATGTCCGGCACGTTCTTCCTGATGACGCTGCGCGCCACCGGCATGCTGGCATGAGGCCATAGTGCTCGCTTGATCCTCCGCCCGCGGCTATGCCAAGGTCTCCGGTAACGGAGACCTTTTTGCTATGGCGATCTACCAACTCGACGGGCAGGGGCCTGATCTCCCGGCTGACGGAAATTATTTCATCGCGGATACGGCGACCGTGATCGGCAAGGTGCGTCTTCTGAACGCGGCGAGCGTCTGGTTCGGCGCGGTGCTGCGCGGCGACAATGAGTGGATTGAGATCGGCGAGGGCTCCAACGTGCAGGACAATTGCACCTGCCATACCGATCCCGGCTTTCCCCTGACCATCGGAACCAACTGCACGGTCGGCCACAATGTGATTCTGCACGGTTGCACGCTCGAGGATGACACGCTGGTCGGCATGGGCTCGATCGTCATGAATGGCGCGCGGATACGTCGCGGCAGCGTTGTCGGCGCCGGCTCGATCATTACCGAGGGTAAGGAATATCCCGTATATTCCCTGATCATCGGCGCGCCCGCGCGCGTCGTCCGGGCGTTGACGCCGGAGCAATCGGCGGCGATGGGGCGCGCCGCACAGTCATATCAGCGCAACGGGCCGCGATTCAAAAGCGGGCTGAAGAAGATCGGCTGAGCAAAAGCGAGCCTAGGTATCTTCGCTTTCATTCGCCTCGCGAGCGCCGGCGATTTTCTCATGGCCGGCGGCCCACAGCGCGTGCTGCTCGCTGCCATCCTGATACGGATTGGCCTCCGCCGGAATGCTTTGGCGTGCGGCGCGCTCGCCCTGCTCGAACGGGTCGGGATCTGAGTTCATGATCGTGCCTTTCCAGTTCTTGGTCGGGTCTTCTTCGGCGTTGTGTCCTCTGGCATTCGCGCGCTCTTTCGCAACGCGTCTCTGAGGTCGACCGGAATGCCGTGCTTCTTGAGAACGTCGGCAAACGCCTCGTCGGCCAATTCCTGCAATGTCCCCATCCGGTCGCGCGCGAGCCGGGTCAGCTTGCCCAGCGTGTCATCGTCGAAGGCGATCAATTTTCGCAAGCGCGATCACTCCAAGCTTCCAACGGGTGAAAATCAATGACCGGGCAAGGGAATCGTTCCGGCAGGAACAAGGGCCAGGGCCTAGTCGTTGCTTTCGAAAGGGAGATTCAAATGAAACTAGCGTCTACAGCCGCCGCCGTTGCGGCAATCACCATCCTGATATCGCCTGTCGCGTCATTTGGCCAAAGCGCTGGCGGTTCAGCCGGCGGCAGCGGCAGCGGCAGCGCCGCCGGCTCTCCGAGCGCAGGCTCGGCCGGTGCCGGCTCGCAAGGCGTCACCGGGGTCCCGTCCGGTCCCGCGACTCCCGGCGGACTGAACAATGCCGGCGAAGATCCGAGCGGTGCGGGCAACGCGTCCCGCATGTCATCGCCGCGCGCGCCGGGCACCAACAGCGCAGGCACGGCGCAGTCTTCAGGCTCAGGCTCGGGCGCCAGCACCGGCAGCGGCGTGACAACGGGGTCGGCAAGAGGTGCGGGATCAGGCTCGGATATCACAGGTCCGCAGCGGAGCGGTGACGTGGCGGTCGAAAAAGAGAACAAGGAGGTCGATCGCAAGATCAAGAGCATTTGCCGCGGTTGTTGATATCGAACTGCGGCCGGCATGACGCCAGCCTGCATGAGCTGCCGCAGTTCTACGGCTGATGACAGCATCCGATACGGTACGTCGCGCAGTCGGATTTGGCGATGCTCGGGGGGGCGCAGCCGTTTAGTGCGATCGTTATTTACAATTTTTCGATAAGTTGCCTGTATTGGTTGATACATCCTTAGATAGGAATCTGCGACGGTAACGGCGTGTGCATGGAACCGTGCCTGTCGGCAAAAAATTTCAGAGACGGAACGGTGCGGTCGCCTTTCAGCGCATGGTGGTTCGATGATCGTCTCATTCTGGTCTACGCGGCATCTCGTATCTGCCATCAAGCCGAGCAGGAGGGAGTTCCGAGCCTCCGTCAGCGTGATCCCACTGTTGTGGGGCATCGGTTGCGCGCAGTCATCGGTGGCGCAATCGCTACCGACCGGTGGAACGGTGGTCAGCGGCAACGTCGCAATTGGCTCGCCGTCGCCGACAAGCCTCACGGTTTCCCAGTCGAGCGCCACCGGCATCGTCAACTGGTCGAGCTTTTCGGTCGGGCAGGGCAACCAGGTCCAATTCAATAACGGCAGCGGCGCGACTCTCAACCGCGTGACCGGCAACGTGCCGTCATCGATCAACGGGCTCGTATCCGCAACCGGCTCCGTCTATCTCGTCAATCCGGCAGGCGTCGTCGTCGGACCGACCGGCGTGGTCAAGACCGGCGGCAGTTTCGTGGCTTCGACGCTGGATGTGAAAGATGCGGATTTCCAGGCCGGCGGCGCGCTGACCTTCAGCGGCAACAGCAAAGCCTCGGTGGTCAATCTCGGCCAGATCGGGGCGTCGAAGGGCGACGTCATCCTGGTCGCGCGCCAGGTTCGCAACGACGGCTCGCTGACGGCGCGCAACGGCACCGCCGCGATGGCTTCCGGGAGCGAGGTGGTGCTGAGCGACGGCTCGCTCGGCAATGGCAAAGTGCTGGTGCGGCTTCCGGCGCAGGACGGCGAGATTCGCAACAGCGGTGCGATCCGTGCTGCGGAAGTAGAGTTGCGCGCCAACGGCGGCAACGTCTATGCGCTTGCCGGCAACACCGGGCGGGCCATCACGGCGACCGGCGTCGCCAGCAAGGGCGGAAGAATTTTTCTCACTTCCGAGAGTGGTTCCGTCAACGTGACGCAGAAAATTGTCGCGCGGCGTATTCAGGCGGACGCAGCGTCCGCGCCGAAGCGTGCAGGCGTCGCGTCGCGGCGTTCGCTCACCGGCGGAGACGTCGTCATCAGCGGCGACAAGGTCACGGTCGGCGGCGCGATCGAGGCGAAGGGGAGTGGCGGCGCCGGCGGCACTGTCGTGGTGACCGGAAAAGACGTCATCCTGGCTTCAGGCGCTGCGATCGACGGCAGCGGTACATCGGGCGGCACCGTGTTGATCGGTGGCGACCGGCTCGGCGGATCGGACGCCGCGCTGAAGTTTCTGCCTCAGACCATCGCCAACGCGCAGACCACGACGATCGAGGCGGGTGCGACGATCACGGCCGACGGCACGTCAGGTGCCGGCGGCAATGTGGTGGTTTGGTCGGATGGTACGACGTCGTTTGCCGGCGCCATCAGTACGCAGGGTCTGCGTGGCGGCTTCATCGAGACCTCGGGACATGTGTTCAACTTCTCCGGTGGCAGCGTCAATGCCGGCAGGGGCGGTGCATGGCTGCTCGATCCCGTGGATCTGACGATCGATGCGACGCTCGCCGGCACCATCGCGAGCGCGCTGAACGGAGGCAGCAACGTCACCCAGCTGACAAGTGCTTCCGGCAGCGGTGGCAGCGGTGACATCACGGTGGCGAGCAGCATCAACTGGTTGACCAATGCGACGCTGACGCTCAGCGCCTATCGCAACATCGCGGTCAACGCCAACATCACGAGCACCGGCGGCGGCGGCGTGGTGCTGCGCGCCGACAATTCCGGTACGGGGACAGGCACCGTGACATTCGGCGGAGGGCAGATATCGACCGCGGGGACGGTCTCGATCTTCTACAATCCGACCGGCGGCAATTCGAGCGTCAATGCCATCAAATACACTGCGCCCTCGCGAACTAATTTCAGCGGCAACGTCACCGGTGGCGCCACACTCAACGCCTACATGCTGGTCAATACGGTGTACGACCTGCAGAACATGCAAAACTACGTGTTGGGTGCCTATGCGCTCGGCCGCGACATCAATGCTGCCGCAACGACGACGTGGAACGGCGGCGCGGGGTTCGCACCGGTAGGTGTGCCCGGCGCGGAGTTCCGCGGATCATTCGATGGCCAAGGTCACACCATTTCAAGTCTCGTCATCAATAGGCCCGCCGCTGATTATGCCGCGCTGTTCGGCATGGTGGGCAGCGGGGGGACCGTGGGCAATGTCGGGCTGCTGGGCGGCTCCGTCACCGGTCGCGTCGCAGCGGCGGCGCTCGTCGGGGGCAATTATGGCACCATTGCAAACGCCTATGCGACCGGAACGGTCGCCAGCACCAATTCCGGCGCAGGCGGGTTGGTCGGATTCAACTATGGCTTGATCACACAGTCCCACGCCACTGGCGCAGTGACCGCGACGACCTCCATCGCGGGCGGCCTGGTCGGGTTCAACGACGGCGACATCACGCAGTCCTACGCGACCGGAGCCGTTACTGCGACAGATTTGGTCGGCGGGCTGGTCGGCCACAACTGGGGGAACATCACGCAATCCTATGCGACCGGAGCGGTCAGCGGCGTCAATCTGGTTGGCGGTCTGGCCGGGCAAAGTGAGGACAGTATTGCCCAGTCCTATGCCACTGGACAGGTCAGTGGCACGTCGAATGTCGGGGGACTGGTCGGCTACGGCTGGGGCACCATCGCACAATCCTACGCCACAGGAGCGGTGAGCGGTGTCAGCGAGGTCGGTGGTCTGGCTGGCTATTATGCCGGTTCGATCACCCAATCCTACGCCGCAGGGGCCGTGACCGGTACGTCGAATGTCGGGGGACTGGTCGGCTCCACCTGGGGTGACATCACGCGGTCCTATGCGACCGGGGCGGTGAGCGGCGTCAGCGAGGTCGGCGGTCTGGTCGGCTACAATGGGGGCTACATCACTGAGTCGTACGCGACGGGGCCGGTGAGTGGTACGGCCAATGTCGGGGGACTGGTCGGCAACAACGACAACGGCGACACCGACAGCGTCTTGCTGTCGTACTGGGACAGCTATTCGACGGGCCAATCGGCTGGAATTGGCGCGGGCACCGCGCCGTCCGGCCTGACCGCCGTAACCAGCGATCCGGCGCAGTCAGCGGCAGCCAACTATGCGTTCAAGCAGAGCGCGTATGGCAATTTCGACTTCACCGAGGGCAACGCGTCCACCGGCTGGTTCATGATCGATGGCCGGACTCGTCCATTCGGCCAGTGGGAATATTCGACCAACATTGCAAATGCCCATCAGCTTCAGTTGATGGCGATGGACCTCGGCGCGAGCTACAAGCTTGCCGCCAACATCGATTTTTCGAGCGGTCTCGCTGTGGGAGGCAAGTATCCCGGCATGTGGGCATCGACCGGCTTTTCGCCCATCGGCGATCTCTCCTCACAGTTCACCGGGAGTTTCGACGGACAAGACCACGTGATCTCAAACCTTGCGATCAACCTGCCGTCGACCAGCTATGTAGGCCTTTTCGGATATGCCGCGGGCTCCACACTGAGCAATGTCAGCTTGCAGGCCGCCAGCATGACTGGGCTGAATCGCGTTGGAACCCTGGCCGGCCAGTCATCGGGGGCCATCAGCAATGCCTCGGCGACCGGTGTGGTGGTAGCCGGAGGCTATGGCGGCGGATTGGTGGGCGAGAGTCACGGTAGCGTCGCCAATAGCTCGGCAGCGGTCACGGTCACGGGACTGACCGCCGCCAGCTCCTCCATGGGTGGTCTGGTCGGATGGAATAACGGGTCCGGCATCATCCAGGACAGTTACGCGACCGGCAATGTGACGGCCGGTAACGGAGCCACGCGTGCCGGCGGCCTCACCGCTCAGAACAATGGCCGCATACTTAGAAGCTATGCGACGGGAGCGGTCAGCGGCGGCAGCCAAGGTGTTGGCGGCCTGGTCGGCTTCAACAGCACTGGCACGCCAACCATCGTCGATTCCTACGCCACCGGCGCCGTGACGGCCACATCGCTCGGCGGGGGATTGGCCGGCGTCAACTCCGTGGGAGCCTCCATCGAAAATTCCTACGCGACCGGAGCTGTCAGCGTTGCGTCGTCGACCGTCACCTCGTTGTTCGGCGGAGGACTGGTCGGCAGCAACTCCGGGCTGGTCACCCGGTCCCATGCGACAGGGTCCGTGGATGTAACGTCGACATATGCAGCGGCCACGGCCACGTCGGCGGGAGGATTGATTGGCAGCAACGGCAGCACGGCTACGCTCACGCTGTCTTACGCGACCGGTGCAGCCAGCGCCGTCTCGGCCGCCGGGACGACCACGACCGGCGGATTGGTCGGCAGGAACGTCGGCGGGGCCACCGTTGCTCAGTCTTATGCGTCCGGTGCGGCCAGTGCCACCTCCGCTGCCGGGTCGGCGATGGCAGGGGGACTGATCGGCAGCCACATCAGCACCGGGGCGGTCACCCAGACCTACGCGACCGGCGCCGCGAGCGCCGTTTCGACCTCCGGCACGGCGGCGGCTGGCGGCTTGATCGGATCGGTTGGCGGCACCGCGGCCGTCACGTCGTCCTATTGGGACACCGTGACGTCCGGAAGGGCGAATGCCGTCGGCAGCGGCGCAAGCACCGGCATCACCGGTCTCACCACCAGCGAGATGCAGAATTCGGCAAATTATGCGTCAACCTACGCGGGCTGGGATCTCGCCACCGTCTGGTCCGCGCCCAGCGTCGGCTATTACCCGGAGCTCTACGGCGTCAACTATGTGTTGCGGGTCGATCCCGCCAATGCCTCTCGGGTCTATGGTGAAGCCAACCCGGCATTCACCTATTCGATCTACGGGCTGCATGCCGGCGATACGGCGGGGATCATCAACGGCCTCGGAGTATCGACGGCAGCGACGGTGACTTCGAATGCCGGCGCCTACGCCATCAACGCCAGCGGCGGCAGTGCCGTCAGCGCCTCCGGCCGAGCCTATCGCTTTATCGATGCGCCCGGCACATTGACCATCACGCCTCGCGCGATCACCGTGACAGCCGATGCGAAGAGTCGCGCCTATGGCGATGCCAATCCTGCGCTGACTTATCAGGTTGGCGGCTCGGGACTGGTGAACGGCGACACGCTGTCGGGCACGCTGGCGACGCCTGCGACCGCAATCAGCGGTGTCGGCACCTATGGGATAATGCAAGGCACGCTGGGCTCGCCGAACTATGCGATATCCTCGTTTACCGGGGCCAATCTGTCGGTCACGCCGCGTGCGATCACGGTGGCGGCTGATGCCAAGAGCCGCGCCTATGGCGATGCCAATCCGGCGCTCACCTATCAGGTGGGCGGCTCCGGCCTGGTCAATGGCGACACGCTGTCGGGCGCGCTGGCGACGTCGGCTGCGGCTTCCAGCGATGCCGGCGTTTACGGCATCACGCAGGGAACGCTGGCGGCCTCATCCAACTATGCCTTCGCCTTTGTTGGAGCAAACCTCACGGTCATGCCGGCGGCCGCCCCTCGCGTACCGACTGCAGAGCTCGGAAGCTACGTGACTTCGCGGGTGGCTCTGCCTGCGCCACAGCCGCCTCAACAGATGCGGGAGCCCGTGCTGCGCATCGCGCAACCGTCGCCTGCCATCATCTGCGCATCCAGGCAATGCCTGGAGCTTCCTCATCCGCACAATCGGCAGATTGGCGAGCGCGCCAAGTTCGTCGGCGCCGCCAACCGCCATCGGCTGCCTGCCTTTGCCGACAATTGAGGTCGCGCGCGCGTGAGGCCGCGGCTGATCGGCACCCACATTCGAATGCGTGGTTGCACGCATAAGTTGGTGCGAGCGAATGCGCTTCAACCGTTCGCACGCTATGGTTATGTGTCGTTTGGAACTCAACCTTAAACCGTCTTTAATCCCTTAACCATATTGGTTGCTGTGCTCATGGTTCACCGTGTGCGACAGAACGTCGGAACGTGCAAACTCATGCGGACTCACGCGTCGATATCGCGCAGCCTTGGCAGACTGCGGTCGTCATGATGCAGCCGTTGACACGACGTTTCGCATCACGCATCACGCATCGGGTGCGAACCGCCACACCTGATGGACGCGGAATCGGCCGCTGTTGCGCGCTGATCATGGGCTGCGCTGTTGCGATCGCCGCTGAGGGCATCGCATGGGCACAGGTGGTAGAGCGCAATCTGCCGCCGGAGCCGCCGCGCCGCGCGTCGGCGGTCAAGATCGGGGCCGACGAACTTCTCAGGAGCGACGACGCAACGCCGCTCGGCGTCGACGTTCAGGCCATCGTCCTGATTGGCGCAGACGGCGGCGCCAAGTCGGTCAGGGGCGCGAAGGGTATCGATGTGAGCGAGGTCCGCGGAATCGACGCCGCCGCGCTTCGCGAGCAGCTCACGTCATTCCTCGATCGGCCGCTCAGCCGCAAGCTGATCGCCGAAGTGCAGGCGGCGGTGGCCGCGGCCTACCGCGACGGCGGTCGTCCATTCGTGTCGGTCACGCTGCCGCCGCAGGAAGTATCGTCCGGCGTCCTCCAGTTGCGCGTCATCGTCTTCAAGGTCGCCAACACCAAGGTGACGGGAGCCGCGGCCGAGCGCTATCCGCAAAGCCGCATCCGCCTCGTCCCAGGGCAGGAGATCGATGCCCGCAAGCTCGAGACCGATCTCGACTGGGCCAACCGCAATCCGTTTCGGCAGGTCGAAGCGGTGTTTGGTCCCGGCAAGGATCTCGGCCTGACCGACGTCAATATCCAGGTGACGGACCGCAAGCCGTGGCAGGTGTATGCCGGCTACGCCAACAGCGGCACACGCCTGACCGACCGCAATCGGTATTATGTCGGGGCCAGCGGGGCGCCCTCCGCCGATATCATCGCCTCCTATCAGTTCACCGGCAGCGGCAATTTCTGGGTGGACGACGGGCTGTTCAACCGGCCCGACGACGCCAGGTATGTCAGCCAGGCGGGGCGGTTGCTGACGCCGCTCGGATTACGCACGAGCCTCGAAGTCGTCGGCGATCATGTGCTGACCAATGAGCGGCCCAGCAATCTGTTCCGGATCAAGACGCAAACCAGTCAGGCATCGGCGATCGTTCGGACTGCGCTGTCCGATCTGCTGGCGCCTGCGGTCGGCGATCTGCTCGGCGGTGTCGAACTCAAGCACCAGCTGCGCACCACCATCTTCGACGGCACGCCCGTTGCGGAGGGCAGCGCCGACGTTGCCCAACTGGTGGTCGGATGGAACGGGCGGTGGTCGGACAATCTGGGCAGCAACACCCTCGACGTTCGTTTCAAGTCCAATCCCGGTGGCATCCTTACCGGCAACAATTCGCTCGCCTGGAACGTCTTCACCAATGGACGCGTCACCGACGTGCAGACCAACTTTGTCACCCTCGAGTTCGGCCGCATGACGCCGCTGCCGAAGGGCCTGTCGTTGAAATCGGAAGTGTCCGTGTTGGCGTCCTCCAAGCCGCTTCCGGACACCGAACGCATCGGGCTCGGCGGAATCCACGCCGTACGCGGCTATGTGACCGAAGACGGCGCGGTCGACCAGGCCATGATCCTGCGCAACTCGCTCTACGTCTCGATGCCCAGCATGCCTTCCTGGATGCCGGGCACGCTGGCGCCGTTCCTGCTGGCCGACGTCGGATGGGGGCGGGATCTGTTTTCCCGGCGCGACTCCACGCTGTCGTCGCTAGGCGCCGGCTTCGACTTGGCGGCCGGCTCGAACTTCAATTCCAGAGTGCTGGCGGCAAGGGCCATGACCGACGGGCTGCAAACCCCGGCAGGATCCTGGCGTGTTTCGCTGCAGGCGTCAGTCAATTATTGAGGTCCACTGCTACTACTTACAGAAGCTAGCTCAACACGCCGTACTTTTTGAACCAGGTCTGCATCTGGCTCCAGGCGTCCTCGGCCGCGTCCTTGCGGTAGCTCGGGCGATAGTCGGCATGGAAGCCATGCGGTGCGGCGGGATAGATCTTGAACTCGGCCGTCTTCTTGTTGGCGGCCAATGCGGCCTTGAAGGCTTCCACCGTGGCGACGGGAATGCCGGTGTCGGCCTCGCCGTAGAGGCCCAGGACGGGCGCTTTCATCTCGGGCGCAAGCTGCGTCGGGCTCTTTGGCCAGACCGGATTCGGCGGATCGATCAGCGGGCCATAGAACGCGGCGCCGGCCTTCAGCGTGCCGGAGTGGGCGGCATATTCCCAGACCGTGCGGCCGCCGCGGCAGAACCCGATGATTCCCAGCTTTGACGTGTCGCCGCCCTGCGATTTGGCCCAGGCGACGGTGCTGTCGAGGTCGGATAGCAGCTCGGCGTCCGGCTTCGCATTCACGATCGGAAGCAACTGCGGAATATCCGTGATCTTGGTCAGGTCGGCGCCCTTGCGGTAATAATAATCCGGCGCCACCGCGAACGCGCCGAGCTTGGCGAGCCGCCGGGTCACGTCCTTGATGTATTCGTGCAGGCCAAAGATCTCCATCGCCACCAGCACCACCGGCGGGTTGCTGACGACCGCGGGCTTCGCGAAATAACCGGGCATCTCGCCGTCGGCGACCTTGATCTTGGCGTCGCCGGTGACGAGGCCACTGCTGTCGGTTTTGATCACGTCGGCGCGCACCGGGCCGGCTGCCAGCGTATAGCCCGCCGTCACGGCGGCAGACGCGGTCATGAAGCCGCGTCGTGAGAAAGGTGCGACCTTCGTCAGCCCGATGACATCTGAGGTTGGCAGGGGTTCGGCGCTCATGCGGCTCTCCTTCTTGGGAGGCGCATTCAGGGTGCAAACCGCAGCGAACGCAAATCACCTGCTTGCGAGATGCCGGCTGGTCTGAGAAGTCGGAACAACCAAAACTGATTAAAAAACAAGGCCGTCGACGCAGTATACCGTCAACGACCTTGCCAGCCCCGGATATTGAAATCGGCTCACGCCATCCGGTGAACTACAGGATGCTCCGGATTTCCGCGGGGATGTGTGAACCAGTTCACAAAGGCGAAAAAAAGTTGCGGCAGGGCGCGGGGGTTGTCAACAGGATCGCATCGTCCGGCCAAGCCAAGCGCCGCCGTTCAGGAAGCCTGCAAAGAAGGTTGTTGTAAGGCCGCCATAGGGGCGCCGGTCAGCTGCGCGCCTTGGCGCGGCTGCGGGTGGCGCTGCGGCTCGAGCGCGGCTGCACCTTGCCCGCGCGTTTGCGCGGTGCGGGAGCCGCAGAGGGTTCTGAGGCTTGTGTGCTGGCAAAGGATTGCCGCAGGCCCTCGATGGCTCCAGTCAGCGTTCCGACCTGCTCGGAAAGTTTCCTGGTGTCGTTCTGCTGGGCGGCAAGCAGGCGCCGCACCGTCTGCAACTGGTCCTGCACCATCTGCAATTGATCGATCGATTCCTGCTGTGTCGCCTCCAGACCCTTGGTCTTCTCGACCAATTGCTCGGACGCCTGGGTGGCGCGCGCCTGCAACTGCCGGGTCGCGACCACGCGATCGGTTTCAGGCGCGTTGCCGGTATAGCTGCGCCAGAGGGTGATGAAACTGACCCCAAGCACAACAAGGACGAGCGCCGCTGCGGCGATCGCAATCGGCTGTTTGCCGAGACGCGCGATGGGGCTGGCACTCCGGGAGGCGAGTTCAATCATGCGACTCCAAATCCGGACGTGATTCTAAAGTTCCAAAATAGCACAGCCGAAATGGCGCCAAAACCCCGGATTTGCCGGGGCGTCGCGGGAATTGCGGGCAAAAATCCAGCTGGAACAGGACTTTACGCAGCAGATTGGCTCTTCGGGTTTAACTTACCGCGGCGGCGGCTTCCGCGCAGCCGCGCGCACGGAGCCTCTCTGCCGCTGCTCCGACCAGCCTCGGCTTTGACGTCAGCAAGGTGCGGATAACGTCGATCTCGCGCCCGGCCATGACATGCTCCCGCGTTACAGCAGCCCGCGATAGACACCGGGTTCGGAGCCCTCGATCGGTATTGCGCCGACCGCCTTTGCATAGAACTCCGCAGGGCCCACGCCGCCGATGATGGCGTAGCCGTAGCCCTGCTGCCTCATCGCTTCGAGGCAGTTGAACAGCAGCGCCTTGCCGATTCCGCTCTTTCGATCGTTCGGGTGAACGCCGGTAGGACCGAAGAAGTTCGGGCAGGTCGCATCGTGGCAGGCAAATCCCAAAATGGTCTTTTGCCGGACGGCGATGAAGCAGGATACGGGCTGGCGGGAAAACGCCACATCCACTTCGCTGGCCCAATGCTCGCTGAAATTCTCGCGCACCCAACCAACGACCGTGTGCTTTTCCGGCGCGAGCGCGCGCCGCGTTATGATGGAGGCCTGGCCCAGCCGCTCGAACACATCGCCGGAGGGCGGCAGCGCATACAGCTTGACCAGCATGTCCATCGGTGGCGGCGTCCTTCAATAAGTCGGCGCGCGTATTATCGTCTCTGAACGAAAGCTCGTAAATCCGCCCGCCAAAAAAGTTGCGGCCACCCTTTGGGGGAAGGGTGGCCGCGCGCGAACCGGTCTGGGACGGGGAGGGGTGGGGATGTGACCGGCTCGCGGGTTCGTAAAATCCTTGTTCGTTATCGATCGCGTGACGAAGCGGTGGCGACCGCCGGGCGGCTGTCACCGAGCGAAACCCACAGATTGGGATCGCTCTGCGACTGACGCTTGACGAAGCGGTAGCCGGTGTCGGTCCACGCCAGGACGCTTTCGTTCTGGTTGTCGAGAACGAATTCGCCCTTGTCGCTCTTCACCGTCAGCACCGCGTGGCCTTCGCCCTTCTTGTCGCGCACCACCGTGATCAGCAGCGCTTCGCGCGGCCATCCGGCGTCGATCAGCATCTTGCGCTTCAGAAGCACATAGTCTTCGCAGTCGCCGTAACCGTCCGTCGGCAACGACCATTTCTCGATCACACCCCAATGATCCATGTCGGTGATCGGCTTGATGGTCTCGTTCACCCACTTGTTGACCCGCACCAGATCGCGCCACGCCGTCTGCGACATCACGATGTCGCGGGGCTGCGAGGTGCCGCCGCGGCATTCGCCGGCGTTCTCGGCGCAGAATTCGACCCAGCCGATCGGCGAGCGCGCGGTCTCGCCAAGGCTGGCATAGATGGCGTCGCCGGCTTTTGCCGAGACGCTCATTCCCAGAAGGATGGCGATGACCGCCAGTCCCTTCCCCTGTCCCCTGAAAAACATGGTGGCCCCCGTTTCTTGTTGGGACCATGTTTCGCACGGAGGATTTGCGCTGCCGCTAAGTCAAGCAAGTAGATTTGAAGCGAATACAAGTAAAACTCGCGGCGAATTTGATTTATACTTGAATCGAATTCGAATAAAATTTGAAACAACTGCAATTGATTCAAATTTTACGCATTAAGGCGCGGGACGTTGTGCCGTCGGCATAAAAGCGCGCGAAAGCCCACCCCGTTAACCGCGTTTGAGAGACCGTAAAACGCGGAAAGGGCGGCATCCTTGGTGCGGATGCCGCCTTTTCAGCTAAAAAGAAGGGGGGGTTTGCTGGCCGGCGCTTTACCGCGCGGTAACCGCGTCTTCGATAGCCTCGGCCACTTGCTCGTGGACGAACTCCAGCGCGAAGCCTTCCTCGAGGTTTCGCACCACGCGGGACTGCACCTTGCCCAGCATGACCAGCGATTTCAGCGGCGGGCGGTTTTCCGCGGCGATCGCGGCGCCCGACAGCGAGAGGTCGATGATGCGGCAGGTCATCTTGCTACCATCCTCGAGCGTCATCAGCGCGATCGGATTGCGCGGAATGATGCGGTCGTGGCGGCGGTCTTCCGGTAGGTTGAGGATGTCGCGGTTGGCGAGCCAGGTGAGCTGAGCGGCCAGCTTGTCGCGCTTGCGCGCGGTGGCGCCCACCGTCATCGCAAAGCCGTTGTCGATGATGCGGGTGATTTTGCCTTCGACCCGGCCGATATGATCGAGATAGGCGATCACGCGGTCGCCGACATTGCCGATGCCGGGCGCCAGCAGGGCCAGTCCGCCGGGCGACATGTTAATGATCTGGCAAGGAAATTCACGGCGGTCCGGCAACATGTAGCGGCCGAGCAGGTGGACTTTGACACGCTGAAAGCGCCGTCGCTCCTCGGCGGAGGGTAGAGTGGTTGTTTTCTTTTGCGCAAACGACATCTTCGCCACCAGACAGCCGGTCCTCGGCGTCAGGAAGACCCTAAGGCTGACAGGGTTAACGATGTCTTATCGGCGCCGGCAATGAGGTGCGCGTTGAGTCCCGTTTTGGCCGCCCTCGGCAGCGTTTGGCTGAATCCCAGGGGCGCGCGCGACGTTAACCCGCCCCCTTTTCATGCTCCCGCCAGAAGCTGCTTCTCGATCTCATAGACCGGCATCTTGATCAGGTCCTTGGCGATCTCGCCGTGAAGCGCCTTTCGAACCGCGGCCGAATAGTCCGATCTGATCATGCCGAGCGCGCGAGGCGAGGCGACAATGGTCACCGCCGAGGTTTCGCCGGTCGTGACGGCAACGTCCAACCGCTCTGCCAGGGTCTTGAGAAATGCTCGCTCTGACTCGTCGTGCCAGTCGGTCTGCTCGACCGAGCTTCGTGCCCCGCCACCCGACTGGTGCACGCGGCCGGGCGCATCGCTGCCCTGCGCATGGGTGGACGGGTTCGGTAGCTCGTGCACTTCCCTGGTATGCAAATTCGGAAACACGCGGTCGCCACGGTTTTCGAGAATCAGCGCCTTGCCGCCATCACAGACGACGATCCAGTCGCCCGTGCCGATCCTGATCTTGTCCATTTGAACTACTCCTGGATGGTTGATGTCGCGCGAAGTCAGAGAGGCGCCTCGAAATCCTCGAAAGACTTGCCGAACTGCGACAAGGCCTCCTCCAGATAATCGGCAAGCATCGGGGTCTCGATCAGGTAGTGCGCCGTCCGGTTGTTGTGGGCGTGTGAAGCCTCCTGACGCAGGTCTTTCCAGCTGTCGAGATCGCCGTCGCCGCGACCGAGCCACATCAAGGCGACCAGATCGATCTGCTCGTCGACATTCAGGCCTCGGATGAAGCCGGCTAGCTCCGATCGGTCGGTGATCCTGCCGTTGTCGTCAGAGCCGTGGACGGCATCGTCGTCGGCGGACGTGGAATTGGCATCCAGTTCGGTCGCCGTGCCGTCGGACTGCCGCGACTTTGTGACGATGAAAAACACTTTTTCCGGTGAGATCGACAGGCTGGGCGCTTTTCGCATCGGGAATTCCTCGCATCCATCCTCTTGGGTAAAGACGGCAGGGCAACCGTACCTTGCGCAAGATCAAAGAGGCTGCGAAAGCCCGACCGCCGCTGCGGCGGGTAGGTTGTCCCGGCGCGGCAGCGAGCGGCTTGATCCAGCGCAAAACAGCGCCGGCGATCCCGGTCGATGGTGCGGTTCCGGGAGGAACACGCATGGCTATCGTAGAACAGACATCTGCAGGCGGCTCGGTCGCAGGCGACGGGCGCCAGAGCTGGATCCGGGCCAACTGGGGCTTGCTGCTCGCCGTCGGCGTGCTGGCTGTCATTCTGCTGCTGCCGACGCCGGCGGACCTGCCGGTCGCGGGGCATCGCATGCTCGCCATTCTCGGCTTCGCAATCATTGTCTGGATGACGGAGGCGATCGACTACGCGGTTTCGGCGATCGTGATCGCCGCGCTGATGGCGTTCCTGCTCGGACTGGCGCCGAGCGTCGCCAATCCCAAAGTGCTGATGGGGACGAGCGCCGCGCTCGGTCTCGCCTTCAGCGGCTTTGCAAACACCGCGCTGGTGCTGGTGGCGGCGGCGCTGTTTTTGGCGGCGGCCATGACGGCAACCGGCCTGGACAAGCGCATCGCGCTGACCATCCTGTCGCGGGCCGGCACCGAAACCCGGAACGTCGTCATCGGCACCATTGTGGTTGGCTTCGTGATCGCGCTGATGGTGCCTTCGACAACCGCGCGGGTGGCCTGTCTGGTACCTATCACGCTCGGCATTATCTCGGCCTTCGGCGTCAACCGGCGCGGCGCCTTTGCCGGCATGCTGATGATCACGACGGTGCAGACCGCAAGCATCTGGAACGTCGGCATCAAGACCGCGGCCGCGCAAAACATGGTGGCGATCGGCTTCATCGAGAAGGCGTTCGGCCGAACCGTCACCTGGCTGGAATGGCTGATCGCCGCCGGGCCGTTCGCGGTGCTGATGTGTGTCGCCCTGTATTTCGTGATGACACGGATGATGCCGGCGGAAGTGGCGCATGTACCGGGCGGCCGGGAAGGGATCCGCAAATCGCTGTCCGAGCTCGGGCCGATGAAGCCGTCAGAGATCAAGCTGCTGCTGCTGTCGATCACGCTGATCGGGTTTTGGGCGACCGAAAGTGTGCTGCACAAATTCGATACCAGCACGACGACCATCACCGCGGTGGCGCTGATGTTCCTGCCGGGCCTTGGCATCATGAGCTGGAAGGAGGCGCAGCCAAAAATCCCGTGGGGCACTGTGGTGCTGTTCGGCGTCGGCATCAGCCTCGGCACCGCGCTGCTGCAGACCACGGCGGCGACCTGGCTCGCCAACATCGTCGTCGATGCATTCGGCCTGAGGAACGCGACCACGTTGTTCATCCTTGGCGTGATGAGCCTGTTCCTGGTCGTTATTCACCTCGGCTTCGCCAGCGCCACGGCGCTGGCATCGGCCATGATTCCGATCGTCATTGCCGTGCTGAAGAGCGTGGCGACGCCCGGCATCAACGCCATCGGCATGACCATACTGCTGCAGTTCGTGGTGAGCTTCGGCTTCATCCTGGTGGTGAACGCGCCGCAGAATATGGTCGCCTATGGCACCGACACATTCAGCGCCCGCGATTTCGTCCGCACGGGCTTGGTGCTGACGGTGATCGCGCTTGCGCTGGTGATGCTGCTGGCCGCGACTTATTGGCGCTGGCTGGGTTACGTGTGAGACGCCGCGACGGCGTTCGCCCCGCCCGAATTCGCTGTCCGCTGCGGTCGATCCCGGTCATGCCGGGCAAACCGATTGTCTTTTGCCAGGTTGTTTCGATACCATCGGTCATGCTGCCGCGTCCGGCCGGGCCGGCCAAAAATGACAGCGAACGGAGGTTTCGAAATGCCGGGAGTGAAGCGGGAACGCGATGACAGCGTCGGCGTGCTGACGCTGGACGAGCCGGAGACGCTGAACGCCATGACGCCCGATCTGCTGGGCGATCTTGCGGCCGCCATCGGCGAAATCGATGCTGATCCGCAGGTAAGAGCGCTGGTGCTGACCGGCGCCGGCCGCGGTTTCTGCTCGGGCCAGAACCTCAAGGCCGCCCAGATCCTCGGTGACGATATCGCCGCGGGCGTGATGAAGTATTACTGGCCGGCGTTCAAGGCGATGCGTGCGTGCCGCGTTCCGATCGTGGTCGCGGTCAACGGCGTCGCGGCCGGCGGCGGCTTCAGCCTTGCGATGGCGGGCGACATGATCGTTGCCGCGCGTTCGGCTCGCTTCATTCAGGTGTTCAGCCGGATTGCGCTGGTTCCCGATCTCGGCTCGACCTGGATGCTGCCGCGCCTCGTCGGCCGGCAGCGTGCGCTCGAACTGATGATGACCAACGAGCCGCTGACGGCCGATCAGGCAAAAGAGTGGGGGCTGGTCCGTGAAGTCATCGACGATGCGTCCCTTCGCGACGGCGCGCTCGCCCTGGCGCGCAGGCTCGCAAGCGGCCCGACGCGCGCGCTGGTCGCGACGCGCCGTCTGATCGACGATAGCGAACACGCCGGCTATGAGGATCAGTTCCGCCGTGAGATCGAAACGCAGGCGGAAATCCGTCTCAGCGCCGACGCGGTGGAAGGGCGCAACGCGTTCCTCGAAAAACGTGCGGCGGTATTCACCGGACGCTGAGAAAGGGTCGCAACATGACGATCGACAATGTCGCAGACCTTGTCGCGGAGACGCTGGCCCAGGCCGGCGTCAAGCGCATCTTCGGTGTCGTCGGCGACAGCCTCAACGGCCTCACCGACGCGTTGCGCAAGCGAAAGGCGATCGACTGGATTCACGTCCGGCATGAAGAGGTCGCAGCCTTTGCCGCCGCGGGCGAGGCGCAGATCACCGGCGAGCTTGCGGTGTGCGCGGGGTCGTGCGGGCCGGGTAATTTGCATCTCATCAACGGCCTGTTCGATGCGCACCGCAGCCGCACGCCGGTGCTGGCGATTGCCGCGCAGATCCCGTCCGCCGAAATCGGTGGCGGCTATTTTCAGGAGACGCATCCGCAGGAGCTGTTCCGCGAATGCAGCCATTATTGCGAACTGGTTTCCGATCCGGCGCAATTGCCGTACGTCCTCGAAAACGCCATTCGTGCGGCCGTGGGCCAGCGCGGCGTCGCCGTCATCGTCATCCCCGGCGATATTGCGTTGCGTCCGGCGCCCAAGCGCGGCATTTCGCCGAATGCGGGGTTGTTGCCGGCGCAGCCCATCGTCCGGCCGGGCGAGGGCGAACTCGAGGCGCTGGCCACGCTCCTCAACGGTGCCAAGCGCGTCACGCTGTTCTGCGGCCGCGGCTGTGCCGGCGCCCATGACGGCCTGATGCGGCTGGCCGAGACGCTAAAGAGCCCGATCGTGCATGCGCTCGGCGGCAAGGAGCACGTCGAGTTCGACAATCCCTACGATGTCGGGATGACCGGCTTCATCGGCTTCTCGTCCGGCTATGCCGCGATGCATGCGTGCGATGTTCTGCTGATGCTCGGGACTGATTTCCCCTACAAGCAGTTCCTGCCGACCGATGCGAAGATCGCGCAGGTCGATATCCGGCCCGAAAACCTCGGCCGCCGCTGCAAGCTCGACCTCGGCCTCGTCGGCGATGTCGGCGCCACCATCGGCGCGTTGTTGCCGAAGCTGACAGCGAAGGCGGATCGCAAGCATCTCGACGACAGCCTGGCGCACTACCGGAAGGCGCGTGCCGGATTGGATGACCTCGCCAAGGGAACGCCGGGGCAGAAGCCGATCCACCCGCAATATCTGGCGCGCCTCCTGAGCGAGCAGGCGTCTGAGGACGCGGTATTCACCGCCGACGTCGGCACGCCGACGATCTGGGCGGCGCGCTATCTCGCCATGAACGGCCGCCGGCGCCTGATCGGTTCCTGGGTGCACGGCTCGATGGCCAACGCGATGGCGCATGCGATCGGCGCGCAGGCAGCGCAGAAGGGGCGGCAGGTCGTCTCGATGTCGGGCGACGGCGGGTTTGCCATGCTGATGGGCGACCTGATCACGCTGACGCAGATGAAGCTGCCGGTGAAGGTCGTGATCTTCAACAACGGCGTGCTGGGGTTCGTGGCGATGGAGATGAAGGCCTCCGGCTTCATCGAGACCGGGGTTGATCTCAAAAATCCCGATTTCGCTGCGATGGCCCGGGCCATGGGTATTCGTGCGGTGCGGGTGGAAGATCCGGGTGAACTGCCGAACGCGATCCGCGACGTGCTGGCCCATGACGGGCCTGCCGTTCTTGATGTCGTCACCGCGACGCAGGAATTGTCATTGCCGCCGACGATCACGGCCGAGCAGATCAAGGGCTTTAGCCTCTGGGTGCTCCGCGCCGTGATGAGCGGGCGTGGCGACGAGGTGATCGACGTGGCGAAGACCAACCTGCTGTCGCGATAGCGCTACCGCCTTACCGCAAGCCCTCATACACCATGAAGCCGCGCGCGATGGCGAGCTTGCGCAAGGCGCGTGGCACGAGTTTTTGCGGCCGGTGCAGGTAGCGCCACGACGTCACCTTGAAATCGGAAATCGTGCAGAGGTCGCTTTCGAATGGAGCCAGCACGCCGGTCAGGCTGACCGGTGCATGGGCGCGATTGTTGAACGGCAGCAGCAGCAGCTCCAGATGAGCGGTCGTCCCGTCGTCCGAGGTGGCGGTGATGCCGGCGATGGCCGGCAGCATTTCCTCGGCCACGTGGCTGACGACGTCCTCGATCTCGAGGCGGCTGTCCGGGGTGAACAGCGCGGCAAAACTCGTATCCTTGAGGTCGCGGCCGAGCAGGGCGCTGACCCGCGTTCCAGCGACGCGGAACGGATAGCCGGCGTCGCTGTCGTAGGAAAGCACGAAGATGTCGCCGAGCAGCTCGCGCACCGCGCCGGGTTCGATCTCGCTGCGGTCCGGCGCCCGCGCATCGCCGCGCTTCGCATCCCAATAGGCGAAGAAATCGCGGCTCGATGGGTGTTTCATGAACTGATCCTCGCCCCCGGGTTGCTCCGCGAGACAGTTCTGTCCCGCTTTTGCGCAACACGCTTCCCCGGCGTGTTGTGCAGCAGGGGCTTTGCAGCGTCCATGCCGGGAACGCGATTTGGCCGCGCGGGAGACGGCTTTGCGTCGTTAACGTTAAATTCACTATGTCCGTTAAGGGATCGGTAACTTATGTGTCTCCCCCGGGGGGCTTGCCGTGACCTGGAGCGACTGTCTTGCGGCTTCCCGATCGCCAGCCTTGATGCCGATCGCGAACCTGCGGCGAGGGCGGACCAGTGTGGCAAGGTTGCCGTGACGGCGCATTGCGAGCGTGCTGAGGAATCCGGTCGGGTCGATGCTGAATTGGATCGCGTTACTCGCGTGCAACCGGCTGGGGTAGACGCAGGTCAGTTGCTCAGCCGCCCTGAGCGCCAACGACCCAGTACCGGCGCCCATTGGATCGCGGATCAGAACCGTCACTCGTCTTGAGGCGGATGATGTAGACGCCCAGATCTGGCGTGAAGCCGACTTGCCCCTTGGGTAGCGGCGTCAGGTTTTCGTAGACGGAAATTCGCGAAGTGTCGGGAAAAACCGTCGTGCGAAAGATATGGGACCGCGCCACAAAATGATCGGGCTCGTCGCGGTGGAAGGCCAGCAGCATCTCGACGGGATTGCCCAAGGGTGTCGGGGGAAGCTCATAGTTTCGATGCATGAGCCAGGCTACAGGCAGATAGATTGCGTAAAGGCCGAGGCCGACGGCGATAACTTTCGCTGCGGTCATATTGACGTTTCGGCGAACGCAATCTCGACGAAAGCAAGAGCAGCGGCGTATTCGGCGAAATTGCCGTTGATGGTGCCGCTCGGCCGAAGGATATCCACATGCCAGAGCCCGCCAATCAGGTCGATAGCTCCGACGAGAACCTTGTCTGTACCGTGCTCAATCCCAAACGAATGAGGACCAAACTCCACGACCCGCCAGCCTTCCACCGCTTTCCTCCCGGCCATAGTCCCGGTGTCTAGCACGACAACCTCTAATAGCAACAAAGCGAGACTGGCAGTTTTTGGAAGTACAACCGTGTGGCCCGGACCACGAACGAATCCCTCACGTGAGACTTTTCTCGCTCCTCGCGTTCTCGATCAGCCATCGTGATTTTTGCGAAGCTACTTGGAGTGCTGCTGTTTTCTGAAAAGCGGTCAGCGCTTCGTCGTTAACTTTAAATTAACGACGTCGTTGTCTAGCGCGGGGTCCTGCGCGTAGTGTGGAACGCATCGGACGGTGCCGGATTGTCTGAACGATTTCCCGGCGCAGTTGGTACACAGGTGGCTCAAACAGTTTGGTCATCGCGCGGGGAGGGGTGGGGATGTGATCCCGGCTCCAGGGCGCGAGAAGATCAGCGAGACGAGGGAGGATGTTCTCAGCATCCTCCCTTTTTCTTTGGCCGTCTCATGTCCTGGACGTGGCGCAGCGTCCTATCGGCGATGCGAAGCATCGTCCGACACGCTGCTCCGCAGGGCCGGGACCACATGACGCAGGCTGGATCCCGGCGCTGCGTCACATCACGATGCCGCGCCGCCTCCGGGACACGGACAGCTCCGATTGTGCACTTGCACAGGGCGGGTAAAGCCGCCTATCTGGACCGATATGCCTCGAAGCTGACTTGCAAGGTCCTGCCTTTGGAATCGCAGTCCTACTCATCCCCGGCCGAGCCGCCGGAGGCCCCGCACGAGCCGATCCTGACGCTTCCGGGCGCGCTGACGGCCTATGTGCTGCTGATCGCGGCGATTCATCTGCGGGTGCTCCTGCCGGTGGAACTGGAGAACTGGACCATCGACGTGTTCGGTTTCATCCCCAAGCGCTACGATTCGACGTTGCTCAATATCACCTTTCCCGGTGGGGCCGGCGCCAAGGTCTGGACCTTCGTCAGCTATTCCCTGTTGCATGCAAATCTCAGCCATATCGGTTTCAACGTGCTGTGGCTGTTGCCGTTCGGCAGCGCACTGGCGCGCCGATTTGGTCCCGCGCGATTCTTCGCATTCATGGCGGTGACCGCGGCGGCGGGCGCGGTGGCCCATCTCGTCAGCCATGAACATGCCATCGCGCCGATGATCGGCGCTTCGGCTTCGGTATCCGGCGCCATGGCGGCCGCGATCCGTTTCGCTTTCGTGCGGGGAAGCTTTCTTTCGTTCAATCGGGGCGATGCGGATGCCGCGGCAAAAGTTCCAGCGCTGTCGCTAGGCCGTGCGTTGCGCAATACGCGCGTGCTTGGATTCCTCGCGGTATGGTTCGGCGTCAACATCATCTTTGGCCTCGGCTCGATTTCGATCGGCGCGGACGGCGCCAGCGTGGCCTGGCAGGCGCATATCGGCGGATTTCTCGCCGGCCTGATGCTGTTTTCGCTGTTCGATCCGGTGCCGCGTGCGATGCCGCATGCGACGGACGTTTCGTCACCGGACGAACCCGGTCGCGTCTGATCGCCGCTTGCGGCGCAGAACGAATTCATTCATCATCCACGCAGGTTGCAACGCAAGCCAATGCCGCTGCCGTCAAGGACAGCCGCGCGTGTCAACCGCGCCCCGAAATGAAATCGGCGCGGAACTGTTGATTGAAGACTCGCGAACAAGTCGGGCTCTCGGGAGCACGAACGGATTCAGGGAGACGACAATGACGGTACGTTCAATTCTCGACGTCAAAGGCCACCAGATCCTGAGCGTCGAACCGGACGCCAAGCTCTCGGCGGCGGTCAAGATCCTTGCCGAACGCAGGATCGGCGCCGTGCTGGTCATGAACCAGGGACGGCTGGAAGGCATCCTGTCGGAACGTGACATCGTCCGGGTGCTGGGCGAGCGGGGCGCGCGGGTACTTGAGGAGCCGGTCAGCGAGGTGATGACGCGCAGGGTGGTGAGCTGCCGTCAGGCCGATACCGTCTCCGGCATCATGGAAATGATGACGATCGGCAAGTTCCGTCATTTGCCCGTGGTCGAGGAGGGCAAGGTGGTGGGCCTGATCTCGATCGGCGACATCGTCAAGCACCGCGTTCAGGAATACGAAGCCGAACAGGAAGCGCTGCGCGACTACATCAAGACGGCCTGACGCGCTTATTTCTCGACCTTCTCGACAGCAGGCCCGGCCTCACCGGCCGGCGGCGGCGCCAGGATATGGATCGCCTCCTGGATCGATTCGATGGCCCGTTCGGCAGCCTTAGCGCCATGGGCGATCAGTTCGTCGGCGCGGTGAAAGTCGAACCAGCCGATCTTGCCGACGCGGGGCGAGATCAGCAGGTCCGGCGGATCGCCAGCCAGCCGCGCGCGAGTGATGCGGTCCTGCATGATGTTGAAGGCATCGACCATCACCGAAGAGATGCCGGGCCGTCCACCGCCGCCGAAGAACTCACGCTTCATGGTGCGCTCGGCAGAGAAGAACTTTCCGATGCCGCGCCTGCGCGGCTCGGCTTCGGGCTCCGGCATCACCGATACCGTGACGCCTGGCGTTGGACCGTGGGAATAAATCGTCGTGGAATGCGTGAAGACGTCGCTGGAAAGATTGGCGGCGATGACGATCTCCGCGCCGAGCGCGCGCGCCGCCGACACCGGCACCGGATTGACCAGCGCGCCATCGACCAGCCAGCGGTCGCCGACCAGCACCGGCGAGAATATTCCCGGCAGCGCATAGGAGGCGCGCATCGCATCCACCATCGGACCATGGGTCAGCCAGATCTCGTGGCCGGTGCGGACTTCGGTCGCGACCGTGGCGAATTTTACCGGCAGGTCTTCGATCGGGGTCTGGCCCATTGCGGTCTCGAGTTCGGCCGCAAGTTTTGCACCGCCGATCAAGCCGGACCCGTTCAGGCGGATATCGAGATAGGAGAGGATGTTTCGCGGCTGCAGGCGGCGCGCCCAGTCCTCCAGCGTGTCGAGATGTCCGGACGCGTAGGCGCCGCCGACAACGGCGCCGATCGACGTCCCCACGACGACGTTGGGGACGATGCCGTGGGCCGCCAGCGTTCGGAGGATCCCGATATGGGCAAAGCCGCGGGCGGCGCCGCCGCCCAGCGCCAGCCCGATCACCGGCCGTCGGATGCTGCCGAGACCCACCTTGTCCTGCGAATCGGAGCCCTTTTGGCCGCGGCCCATCCAATGATCCAACACCGCAAACTCTCCTGCGGCCTCGACTCTATTCGCTGCGCTGCGGCCGCACCAGAACCGTTCGTTTTGATCCACCCGCATGGTTTATGGCCGGCGGAGCCGCCTAGGCAGGGAATGTGGCCTGAGCACGACCGCAGGCCTCACATTGGGTGCCGGCGCAGGTTCCGCCACCATCGCCCGCCCATGTCCCGCGCTGGAGGCTTGAATTTGCCGCGTTTTCGGTGAAAAGCATGGCGATGATCTCGGGCGGTAACGGTATCGTTGGATTCGGGCGGGGCGGATGGCCTTTCCCGCGGAAAGCGTTCGCCTTGATGCTGGCTTTGGCGCTTGCCCTGGTACTTCCTGGCTCCGCGTCGGCCCAGATGTTCCAGGATCGCCCGCCGCCGGTGCCCCCGGCCGCGGTGCCTGACGTACAGACCTCGCCAGCCCTGAACCTGGCGCCGCCATCGGGGACGGGAGCGATCCCGACGGTTCCGCCGCCGTTGAACCAGCCGACCATCGTGCCGCCGACGATCGTCACGATCCCGCCGGCCGCGCCGCCGGCGCCTGCTGTTCCCACCCAGGGGGTGCTGTCGCTGACGGCGCGCTACGGCAAGGATCTGCCGGTCATCAATGGCGGACTGGTGTGGCGGGTGTTCGCTGACAAGCCCGACGACACCGGCACGTTCAAGCTGATCCGCGAGGAGCGCGGCGCGACGCCGAACATCGTGCTGCCGCCCGGCAACTACGTCGTCCATGTCGCGCTCGGCCTGGTCAGCGCGGTGCGGGCGGTGAGCCTGAAGGCGGAGACCGACCGTCTTGCCTTTGTGCTTCCGGCCGGCGGGTTGCGCATCGAGGGCCGCGTGGGTTCGAGCAAGATCCCGCCGAACCAGATTTCGTTCGCGCTGTACAAGGGCAGTCAGTTCGAGGGCGGCAACGCCGGCACCGACCGCCAGTCGCTGGTCCCCAACGTAGCTGCCGGCGACGTCGCGCTGCTCCCCGAGGGGACCTATTACATCATTTCCAACTACGGCGACGCCAACTCGGTCGTGCGCTCCGACATCCGCGTCCAGGCCGGCAAATTGACCGACGTGACCGTCAGCCACCGTGCGGCGGTCATTACGCTGAAACTCGTCAGCGACAGGGGCGGCGAGGCGCTCGCCAATACCGCCTGGTCGGTCATCACGCCGGGCGGCGACGTCATCAAGGAATCGATCGGCGCATTTCCCCGCGTCGTGCTGTCCGAAGGCGAATACCGCGCGATCGCCAAGAACGAGGGCAAGGTGTTCGAGCGTCCCTTCAACGTCGTCAACGGCGTCGACGGCGAGGTCGAGGTCATCGCGCGCTGACTGTCACAGTCTCTAACGCACACTAACCATCGCGCAGCTTAAAACTGTCACAATGGTCCTATCGGCGTACCGCCGCCGCGATTTTTACAGAGCCTTAAAGGCGGCTGCATTGGATGCCCCCGGGATTGAGCGCGTAAAGCGGGGCAGGTCATGGTTGCGGCAAACAGATCATCGAAAAAGACGTCGGAGAAATTCAACACCGAGATGTTTGCCGACGTCCCGGTTCTAAAGCGCAAATGGCAGGCTGCGTTGCGCCCGGGCGAGAATCTGCCGCGCTACGAGGACGTCATGCTGGGCAGCCTCGGCCGGATGGCGGACCATGTGGTACTGCTGCGCCACGACGGCGGGATGTTTGCCCTCTCGCACAGCGGCCGCTACGTCCAGCAATGGCTCAATGACGATCGCTGGGACATTCCCCTGAGCGCGTTGCCGCCGGATTGTGCGACCACGCTCGGCGAGGCGGCGTCTCACGCGCTGCAGAACGGCTGTCCGCATCTTGCCATCGCGCATTGCGTGCGCGACGGACTGGTTCGGACTTACGACGTGCTGGCGCTGCCGACATCCTCGCGCTGGGGCGCCACTCTCGTCAGCGCCTACGTCAACGAGCGGGGCCCGAAATTCAATCTGCTCGACACGATCTTTTCGTCGACCGACGAGGGCGTCCTGTCACTCGCGGCGATCCGCAATGCGAGCGGCAGCCCTTCCGATTTTCAGATCGTCCACCTCAATCAGGGCGCGGCGCGGCTGCTGCGGCAACCGGCATCCGCGTTGTTATGGCGCCGGCTCGCCGCCGGGGGAAACCTGCTATGCCGACCGGAGGTGCTTCGGCGCTTGCGCGACATCATCGTCGGCGGCAATGGCGGCCAGATCGAAATCGACAGCGAAGACCGCTGTCTGCGGTTGGGCGTGACGGCGTTCGGCGACATGCTGTCGCTCACGGTCTCGGATGTCACGGCGCTGAAGCGGAGTGAAGTTTCCTTCCGCCTGCTGTTCGACAACAATCCGATGCCGATGTGGGTGTTCGACGTCGAAACGACCCAATTCCTCAGCGTCAACGACGCGGCCGTCCGACATTATGGCTATCCACGCGAAACCTTCCTGCAGATGCAGCTTCGCCAGATCTGGCCGGAGGATGAGTGGGCAAGCCACAGCCAGGCGCTGCAGCAGATCGGAGATGTCTATCATTCGAGCCGGGACTGGCGGCATTTGAAGGCCGACGGCAGCGAAATCCACGTGCTGACATTCGGGCGCCGCGTCGCCTTTGACGGATATGACGGCTATCTGGTCGCAGCGGTCGATATCACCGAGCGCCGCGAAGCAGAGGCGCGGATCGCTCACATGGCCCATCACGACGGCTTGACCAACCTGCCGAACCGCGCCTTCTATCAGGACCGCCTTCGCGCGTCGCTCGAGCGGGCGGCGTCCGGCAACAGGCGCGTTGCGGTGTTGTGCGTCGATCTCGATCTGTTCAAGAACGTCAACGATTCATTCGGCCATCCGATGGGCGATCGCCTGCTGAAGCAGGTGGCCGAGCGGCTCAAATCCGAGGTGCGCGGCGACAATGTCGTCGCCCGGCTCGGCGGCGACGAATTCGCCATCGTGCTGGTCTCGGAGGTGTCGCCGAACGACGTGAGCGACTTCGCCGACCGGCTGATCGGCGTGCTGAGCGCGCGCTATGATCTCGATGGGCTCGAAGTGGTCGTTGGCGCAAGCATCGGAATCTCGCTGTCGCCCGGCGATGGCGCGACCAGCGAGGAACTGATGCGCAACGCGGACATGGCGCTGTACCGGGCGAAGGCCGATGGCGGCGGCGTTCATCGCTTCTTCGAGCGCGACATGGATCGCCAGGCCCAGAAGCGCCGCGATATGGAGCGCGACCTGCGCCGCGCCTTTGCCGGCGGAGAATTCGAGCTGCACTATCAGCCGCTTGTGGATTTGGCCGCCAACCGTATCAGCGGGTTCGAATCGCTGTTGCGCTGGCGTCATCCGGAAAAGGGCATGGTTTCTCCGATGGATTTCATTCCGGTCGCGGAAGATATCGGATTGATCGTGGCGCTCGGCGAGTGGGTGCTGCGCGAGGCTTGTTCCGAAGCGGTGAGCTGGCCCGAGGACATCAAGGTCGCGGTCAATCTGTCCCCGGTCCAGTTCCGCAGCCGCAATCTGGTTCAGGCGGTGATCTCGGCGCTGGCGCATTCCGGCCTGTCGCCGCGGCGGCTCGAACTCGAAATCACCGAGTCGGTGTTCCTGGCCGAGACCGAAGCCAATCTGGCGATCCTGCATCAGTTGCGCGAGCTCGGCGTCAGCATATCCATGGACGATTTCGGCACCGGCTATTCCAGCCTGAGTTATCTTCGCAGCTTTCCGTTCGACAAGATCAAGATCGACCGCTCGTTCGTCAAGGATCTCGTCGAGCGTTCCGACTGCGTCGCGATCGTGCGCGCCATCTCCGGCCTCGGCCGCAGCCTGAACATCACGACCACGGCCGAAGGCGTGGAGACCGAGGATCAACTCGACTGGCTGCGCGCCGAAGGCTGCAACGAGGTGCAGGGCTTTCTGTTCAGCGCGGCGAAGCCGGCGTCGGAGATCGCGGAACTATTGGCTCGTTTTGCTGCGCGGGCCTCGCAGGCAGCGTAAGTCGTCGCGGGTTCAGACAAGGCCGTGCTTACCTGCGTGTGGAATCGCACAGCGCTTGCTGTTCGGCTGATCAGGTCGCAACGCACCGAAGCGCGGCTCCGACTTTATTGGTGCCGGTTCCCGCATGGGCGATCTTTGCTTGATGCCCGGCGTTGCAAAGCTGCGTCGACGCGTCGGCGTATTGCTGATCATTCAATGAGCGTTGTATCGCCTCACTCTTGCCAACGAGAGCCTCAGTCTCGTCAACCGAACAGCTTACGTGTCCGATACTGCGATCTTGACTGACATCAACGGTGAAGGAGATACCATGGCGAATGACTTCAGCCTCGAGGGCGCGAAATGGGGCTCGCCCGAACTGGGCACTGCGGGAGGGATTGTCACCTGGGCCGTTGACGACAGTATCTCCCAGACAGAAATGCAATCCATCAATGCTGCATTCGCTGAATGGTCCGAGGTTGCCAATATTCAATTCCAGCAGGTCTCGTCCACTACCGAATCTGACATCGATTTCTCAGAGGGGGCGATCGATGGCGCCAGCAACATCCTGGGCGTCACAAGCTACAGTTATTCAGGGGGCCAGCTTCAGAGTGCAGATATCGAGTTCGATAGCGCCGACAATCTGAGCGGCTCGGAATTTTCCCTGGTCGCGATCCACGAGATCGGGCATGCGATTGGACTGGGTCACTTCAACGACGATGACGCGGTGATGAACTCGACCGCCAATTTCGGGCTCGACAGTTTGACGCAATCCGATATCGACGGCATCGTGGCGCTGTATGGCGCCAACACCACCGACATGGCGGATGCCGGCGGCACGGGGACCACGCCGCCCGACACTGTCACTCCCGATGGCGGTACCGGAGCAACGCCTGACACGCCGACAACGCCGACTGCAGATGCGGGCGATGGCGACGCCGGCGGCTGTGGCGGAACCCAGACGGCTGCGGGCGATGGCGCCACGGGCACCGGTGCAGATGCCGGCACGCCTGATGGCTTCGGCGGCGATCTTGGCGGCCGCTTCGCCGATCTGGGATCCCTTCTGCGTTCAATGCAGGGTGACGACAGCGATGGAGCCGCCGCATCGGGCGCTGATTTGGCGAGCACGCAGATCGGCGAACTGATCAACCTGGCGCACCAGCATTTCGACAATCATCTGTGGGGTTGATGATGCGCGCGATGGTCGTCATGGCGTGACGACGTGACAATGCCCGGCGCAGAACGAAAGTTCTGCGCCGGGCTTTATCGTTGATGATAATCAAGAGAGCTGTCGAGCCGAAATCCAGAACCGCAAATCTAGAACCGCGTCACGATGTCGGACAGCGCCGGGCGCGGACGGTCTTCGGCGGGCTTGGCCGGCGTTCCGATATGGATGAAGCCGGCGAGCTTTTCATCCGCCTTCAATCCGAACCCGTCCAGCACGTCGCGGTCGAACGCGAACCAGCCGGTCAGCCAGTTGGCGCCATAGCCGAGCGCCGTCGCCGCGGTGACGATGTTCATCGCGCTGGCGCCGGCGGACAGTTCCTGTTCCCAGGCCGGCACCTTCGGGTGCGGCTTGACGAAGCTGACCACCGCGATCACCAGCGGCGCGTCCATCAGCCGGCGCTTCTCCACCTCGATATCGGCGGCAGGCGCGGACGGGTTCTTCTTCGCAAAGACCTGCGCGATGACGTCGCCGGCCCGCGCCCGGGCGTCGCCCTCGAACACGATGAAGCGCCACGGCGTCAGCTTGCCATGGTCCGGCACCCGCGCGCCGATGGTCAAAATGGTCTCGATCTCGGAAGGCGAAGGGCCGGGCCCGCTCATCTCGCGGGGCTTTACCGATCGGCGGATTTTCAGGAGTTCAATGGCGTCGGGCACGAGGGTCTCTTTCGTCGGAAATGGCTGTGCCCCAAATAGGGGCACAGCCGGTCCAGCGGAAGCCGGTTTTAGACCGATTATGATTAGGCCGCCGCCCGCTTCACATCCGGCGGCGTCGCTTCCTCGACCAGCGCGGCGATCGCTTCATCCGTCGGCATCACCTTCTGGCCATCGCTGCCGAGCCGACGGATCGAGACCGAATGGCTTTCGGCTTCCTTCTTGCCGACCACAAGCAGGGCGGGGATCTTTGCCAGCGAGTGTTCGCGGACCTTGTAGTTGATCTTCTCGTTGCGCAGATCGATGTCGACGCGAAGGCCGGCGCGCCGGGCGGCTGCGGCCACCACCTTGGCGTATTCGTCGCCCTCGGACGTGATCGTCGTGACCAGCACCTGGGTCGGCGCCAGCCAGAGCGGAAAATTGCCGGCGAAGTGTTCGATCAGGATGCCGATGAAGCGCTCCATCGAACCGCAGATCGCGCGGTGAACCATGACCGGCACCTTCTTCGATCCGTCGGCGTCGATATAAAAGGCGCCAAAACGCTCCGGCAGGTTGAAGTCGACCTGCGTGGTGCCGCATTGCCAGTCGCGGCCGATGGCGTCACGCAGCACATATTCGAACTTCGGCCCGTAGAACGCGCCTTCGCCGGGGTTGATCGCGGTCTTGATGCGGTTGCTGCCGCTGGCCTGGATCTCCGCCAGCACGGTCGCCATCACGCGCTCGGCGTGATCCCACATCTCGTCGGTGCCGACGCGCTTCTCCGGCCGGGTCGAGAGTTTGACGGTGAGTTCGCCGTCGAAGCCGAAATCGGCATAGGTCGACAGGATCAGCTCGTTGATCTTGAGACACTCGTCGGCAAGCTGCGCCTCGGTGCAGAACACGTGGGCGTCGTCCTGCGTGAAGCCGCGTACGCGCATCAGGCCGTGCATGGCGCCCGACGGCTCGTAGCGGTGCACCACGCCGAATTCGGCGAGGCGCAACGGCAGGTCGCGGTAGCTCTTCAAGCCATGCTTGAAGATCTGCACATGGCCCGGGCAGTTCATCGGCTTCAGCGCAAACCAGCGCTTGTCCTCGGCCTCGTCGCCGGCGGATTGTGCCGCGAACATGTTTTCGCGGTACCAGTCCCAATGGCCGGACATTTCCCACAACACCTTGTCGAGGATCTGCGGCGCGTTGACCTCGCTGTAGTCACCGGTCAGGCGGCGGCGCATATAGGCGATCAGCGCCTGGAAAATCGTCCAGCCCTTCGGGTGCCAGAACACCACGCCGGGGCCTTCCTCCTGGAAGTGAAACAGGTCGAGCTCGCGGCCGAGCCTGCGGTGATCGCGCTTCTCGGCCTCCTCGATCTGCTTGAGATAGGCGTCGAGCTCTTCCTGCTTCGCGAACGCCGTGCCGTAGATGCGCGTCAGCATCGGATTGTTGCTGTCGCCGCGCCAATAGGCGCCGGCCACCTTCATCAGCTTGAAGGCGCTGCCGATCTTGCCGGTCGACGACATATGCGGGCCGCGGCAGAGGTCGAACCAGTCGCCCTGGAAATAGATCTTGATCGGCTCGTCGCCGGGGATCGCGTCGACCAATTCGACCTTGAAGGCTTCGCCCTTGTCGCGGAACACCTGTTTGGTTTTTTCGCGGTCCCACACTTCCTTGGTGAAGGGCTTGTCGCGCGCGATAATCTCGCGCATTTTCTTTTCGATCGCGGAAAAGTCTTCCGGCGTGAACGGCTCGTTGCGGAAGAAGTCGTAATAGAACCCGTTCTCGATGACGGGGCCGATCGTCACCTGGGTGCCCGGCCACAGCGACTGCACGGCTTCCGCCAGCACATGCGCGCAGTCATGCCGGATCAGTTCCAGCGCGCGCGAATCGTCGCGGTTGATCAGTTCGATCTTCGCATCGGCTGAAATCGGATCGTTGAGGTCGGTGACCACGCCATCCAGCGCCATCGCCACGGTGCGCTTGGCCAGCGACGGCGAGATGCCCTTGGCGACGTCGAGCCCGGTGATGTCCCTGGCGTATTCGCGGCTCGCGCCGTCCGGGAAGGTGAGGGTGATTTTTTCCAAGGGCTCGGCGGGCTTTAAATTGGCGAGGCCGAACTGGAATCCGGATCCGGGCGTATTCTGGTCAGTCATGTCATTCTCCCAAAGCTCACTCCTGCGAACGAGCGCAGGTAAGCGGAAAGCAGCGGTATAGCAGGGGATTCGGCTCCTGCAACCGGGCAATATCGGGAAATTCAGGTCAAATCCGCTCATATTCGAGGGGGTCGATTCGATCGCCCAGGCTGCCATGCCAGAGATGCGGGCTGACCAAAGGTTGCGGTGTCGGCAGGCTTTATCTAGCTTCAATGGACGCGGTGCCCGGCCAGCAACCTCCACCCAACGCGCCGCCCGCCATACCGTACATCTCCCCGGCCCCGCGACGCCGGCGAAGTGAGCGCAACGTGACCGCATAGGGAGACGCGTGCAGCCATGTGGCCCGACTACTTGGATAATCCGCAAGCGATCTACAGCACATTCCCCAACGCCGTCCCGGAGTTAAAAGGCCTGCGGCCCGGCAAGCTCGTTATCGATTTTGCCGGAGACATATGGCTTCGACTCGATGCGCAGCCATTGCCGGACGGCAGTCCGCCCCGTTGGCGCGACAATGGGAATGACGGCCTCGAATACAGGTTCATGTTTTACGATACGTCCGACCTGTCGGTTCTTGGGACGGCGCATTATCTCGCCAGTGACGCCCTTACGCTTGAACTGAACAGCGGAGCGGCAAGCTTGTTTTCGCAAGGCCGCGCTTTCGAGGCGGCGTTCAAATTCCGCGGGGTACGGTTATTCCTACATCCGTTCTCGCAAGCGCAACGGCTCGACCTGCAGGAGTCTTGGCCAGCTTCCTGAGATCGTCGCGTGCCGGAGCGGCATGCCCGCCTACACCGGCGCGCGCATCACGATGCTGGTCGGTCGATCGAACCCTTGGTGGGAAGTCTCCGCCGTCTTGATAAATCCCATCCGGGCGAAGGCCGCGTGATTTTCCGTCAGCTCGACGCGGGTTTCCAATTCGAGCGTTCCGATACCGCGTCGTCTCGCTTCGTCGCGGGCAGCTTGCATCAGCTTTCGGCCGATACCGGCGTGTTGCAGGGTGGGGCTGACGGCGAATTTGCCGATGTAGAGGGCGTCGTTCTTCTGGTGCAGAAACAAGCAGCCGACCAGATCGGATGCGCGGTAGGCCAGCAACAGCGTGCCGCTTTCGGCATGCGCCTGCACCGATTTGGGCGTCAGCCGCAGGGCCGAGGAGGGCGGATCGATGCGCGGTCCCATATAGGCAAACGCATCGAGGACCAGCTGGAGCACGCGTTCCCAATCGCTGAAGTCGCGAACGGCGGGGCGGACAACGATGTGTGAAGCATCACTCACCATGGCTTGTAGCTCTACCTTCGACCGGAGGCATTTGAGAGTTCGCCGACGAACGGCCTGATGCAGTCGAGCACCGCTTGCCGGTTACCGGCAAAAGCCCAATGATCGGCGCCGTCGAGCTCGATGAAGCGCGCGTGCGGGATGTGGTCGGCCAGATGTCTCCCGGCGCCGATGCGGACGGCGCGGTCGCCGCGGCGGTGCAGCACCAGTGTCGGAACGGCAACCCTTCCGAGCAGAGGCCGCACATCCGTATCGCGCAGGGCTTCGAGCACGCCCTTGATGGCGCCCGGGCTCGAGGCCGCGCGAAGCAGGCCGGCCCACCAGGCTTTGGCTTTCGCATCGCCGGCGAGACTCGGTGCGAACGTCTCGATGCCCGCAGGGCCGCCCCAGGCCGACACGAGCTGCTGCAGCCACGCATCATATTGTTCGGCATGCAGCGCATGGGGATAATCAGGCGCAAAACTTCCTTTCGCGAGCGAGTCGAACAGGATCAGCCCCGCGACGCGGTCGGGATATTCGGCGGCGAAGGTGATGCACGCTGGTCCGCCTTCGGAGGCCCCGAACAGCACGACCCGGCGCGAGCCTGCGGCATCGAGCACGGTTAGAATGTCCTCTGCGGTCGCCTCCGCGCTGGGGCTGAATCCGACCCGGTCGGAAAGGCCGACGCCACGGCGGTCGAACAGGATGAGACGGCCGATCTCCGCCAGCGAGGAAAGAAACGCCCGGCAGGCGGCGTCCTCCCAGACACGTTCGACATGCGACACGAAGCCCGGCAGCATCAGGATGTCGGGGTCGCCTTTGCCGTAGGTCTGGAACGCGAGATGCACGCTGCCGCCGCTGACATATTGCGTCGGCGGCGGCGCCGCGGCATCGGCTTCGAGCAGCGCGGTCGTCTCGCCTTCGGGCGCGACGTCGAGGTCGTCGCGCAAACGCTGCGTCAGCGCCTTGAGCTGGCGCTCGGCCCCGGCGCGGTCGCCGCTGAGAATCAGGTTGCGAATGAGGTGGCGCGCATAGATCTCGCTGAGCGGATCGAGCGCCACCAGGCGGCCGGCATGAGCGGCGGCGGAGGCATAGTCGCCCGCCACCTGCTTCTCCTGCACCACCCGTTCCAGCGCCTGGATCGCGCGGCCGCGCAGCGCCTCTTTGCGAAAGAACGCCCACTCGTCGAATTGCGGGCAGTCGCCGGGCGAGAAGCCGTCGAGGAAGTCGGCCTGATACAGCGCGCAGGCGCGCTCGAACTCGCCGCGGTCACACGCCTCTTCGAACAGGCGTGAGTCGATTTGCAGATTGACCGTCGCCGACAACCGGACCGTGGATCGGTCGGATGCCAGGACATTGCCGAGCGCCGATTGAAGGCGATGCAGCAGCCGGCGCAGTCGTGCCCTTACCACGTCCGCCGGGCTTTCCGGCCACAGCATGGTGGCTATCACATCGCGTCCGACCGGGCCGTTGGCTTCGGCCAGATAGACCAGCAGCGCGAGCCCCTTGCGCAACGCCAACGGGCACAGGCGGTCATCACACCGGATCTCCGGGAAACCGAGCGTCCGGACGCTGAACGAAGCCATGGCAATGCGATCTTCGGTGGGGCGTTAGGGGACGCGGTAGCGCCCCGGGGACGCTGAGGGGACGGTTGCGATGATAGCACCGGCGCAATTGCACCGTCACCTCCGGAGAAACATCATGGCAGGACGCGCCGCGGCCCTCATTTATGGCCTCACGAGCTATCTCATCTTCTCGCTTTCATTTGCCTATACGCCGGCCTTCCTCGGCGGTTTTCTGGTCCCGAAGACAATCGACGTCGGACCGGACAGCGCCCCGGCTCACGCCATTCTGATCGACGTGATCTTGCTTGGCCTGTTTGCGACCCAGCACAGCGTCATGGCGCGCCCGGCGTTCAAGCGCTGGTGGACGCGCATCGTGCCGGCTTCCTGCGAGCGCAGCACCTATGTCCTGATTTCGAGCCTGCTGCTGATCCTGATCTTCTGGCAATGGCGCCCGATCCCCGCGACCGTCTGGCGCGTCGAGGGCTGGCCGGCGGCAATGTTCACCGCGGTGTTCTGGCTGGGCTGGTTGATCGCGCTGCTTTCGACATTCCAGATCGATCATTTCGAGCTGTTCGGTGTGCGTCAGGTCGTCGATGCGCTGCGCGGGGGCGCCGATCGCATGCAGGCATTCAAGACGCCGCTGCTGTACCGGCTGGTGCGTCACCCGCTGATGCTCGGCATGCTGCTCGCGTTCTGGGCGACGCCGCACATGACGGCGGGGCATTTGCTGTTCGCCATGATGAGCACGGCCTACATCCTCGTCGGCGTCAGGCTGGAGGAGCGCGATCTCGTTGCCGCGTTCGGCGCGAGCTACGAGCAATATCGCCGGCGCGTTCCGATGCTGCTGCCGCGTCTGTTCGGCGGCACCCCCGTCGCGTCAGAAACCCGTCGCGGAGGCTGAGATGCGCGCCATTGTTTGCAACGCCTTCAAAGGCATCGAAGCCCTTGGTTTCGCCGAGGTCGACGAGCCGCGCCCGGCGGCCAATGAGGTTCTCGTCGACGTCCATGCCGCGTCCGTCAGCTACATGGACTATCTGATGAGCTGTGGCGGCTATCAGATGCGCCCAGAACTTCCCTATGTGCCGGGAACGGACGCCGCCGGCATCGTGCTGGCCTGCGGCGACCGGGTGACGCGCTTCAAGCCCGGCGACCGCGTCAGTTGCGGCAATTGGTTCGGCGCCTTTGCGGAGCGCATGGTCGCCAAGCAGAGCAGCGTCGCCATGCTGCCGGCCAACGTTGATTTCACCGTGGGCTCGACGGTGATGCACACCTATCTCACGGCCTGGTATGCGCTGATCGAGCGGGCGCGGCTGCAGGCCAGCGAGACGGTACTCGTGACGGGGGCCGCCGGCGGCGTCGGTCTCGCCTGTGTCGAGATTGCGCATCTGATGGGCGCTCGGGTCATTGCCGTCGTGGGCGGTGCCGCGAAGGCGGCGCTGGTTCGGGCGCACGGCGCTGCCGAGGTGATCGACCATTCGTGCGAGGACGTGCGTGAACGCGTGAAGGCCCTTGCTGGTAAAGGTTTCGACATCTGCGTCGACAATGTCGGCGGAGCATTGTTCGCGACATTGGCAAGATTCATGGGCTGGAACGGCCGGCTGCTTCCGATCGGCTTTACCAGCGGCGAAATTCCGTCGCTCGCCATGAACCTGCCTCTGCTGAAAAATTATTCCGTTGTCGGTGTATTCGTCGGTGCCTGGATGGAGCGCTACCCGGAGGAGGCCGCCCGCGCGTCGGAAAAGATCATGGCGTGGGTCGGCGAGGGCAAGCTACGTCCGCAGGTCGACCGGGTGCTGCCGCTGCAGCAGGCCGGCGAGGCCATGAGCCTGGTCGCGAACCGTAGCGCGATGGGGCGGATTGTGCTGCAGGTCAGGCGAGATGCCTAACCGCTTTACCGGTTCGCTGCCGGCCCGCTGGCAATTCTCGTCAGCGCCGGCGTTGCCGCCATCCTGACCAGCACGTCCTTGATGGGATGCTCGGTCCAGGCCTGCGTGACGTAATCGCGGTGGGAGACGCCATCGGGCGTCTGCACGAACACCACGCTGCCGGGCTTTAGCGGTTCGTCCATGGTCTCGGTGACCGAGATACCGCGGTCGCGGAGCATCTGCATCAGTTCCTGGTCGTGCCGCTTGGTGTGGCGGGTGTAGGAAGAGATGAAGAAGCCGGTGCGGTTCTTCTCGATCCAGGACGCGAACTTGTCGAGTTCGCCATAGACCGCGTCGAGCAGGAACACGCCGCTGATACGGTTGGGGACGCCGCCCACCTCGAGGCTCCAGGCGGTCGGCAGGAAGCCGCCGCTATAGCCGACGATCACGATCGGCAGGCTGGCGAAGGTTGGCGCCGATTTCGGGTCGCCGTAGAGGCGGGCGAGGTGGCTCGCCGACTCGTCGATGAAGCGTTTGAAGCCGCCCGGCTGCCAGAATTTGCCGGCCGATGAATCGGCGGCGTTCACCGCGAGCTGCGGCGCGAGCAGCACGGCGTTGACGCCGGAATCCGAAATCTGCTGCGGCACCATTTGCCGGTCACGGACGTCGCGCTCCAGGGTCGCGCCGTTGCCGTGGAAGAACACCACGATCACGCCGGGCTTCTTGACGTCGAAGGTTTCCGGGACATGCAGCAGCACACGGTTATCGTTGTAGGTCTCGTCCTGCCAGTAGACGCGGCCACTGATGCTGCGGTGGCCCTTGCGATCGCCCTTGGTGATGTTGAGGAAGGGCTCTTCGGAACGCGGATTGGCGCCGGAATAGGGAAATGCCGAGGATTTCATCGCGACCAGCGTGGTCAGGTCCTCGCGCTCCGCGCGCGGCAAGGTGAGCGTCGGCGTCAGCGAGGCGACCCTCACAGGCTCGGTACGCATATTGCGTGGCGGGTGCGGCGCCAGCGCGACCTGGCGCTGGACCAGCGGCAGGCTTTCGTTCGCGGTCGGAAAACGGTCGGCGAATTGCAGCGTGGGGAAACGATTTTCGAATATGTCGATTGAAGTCCGGTCGGCCGGAGCCTTGGACTTGCTGGTCAGGGATATGGCGCCGTCCGAATTCGCCGCCAGCATGTCGGCGCTCGGCGCCTTGCTCCACTGGATGAGCACAATGGATAGCGGCGCGCATAGCGCGGCCATCGTCAGCCAGTGCCGTCGCTTCAAGGCGCGACGCGGCACGGCCGGTGACATCGCGCGCACGGCGCGATCATCTGTCAGGAATTTCGGAATCGCTCCGACCATCCGCCCCGATGTCCCAAGAATCCCAGAGATTCACCGTCAACCGGCGTAAGCCCGCACGCGTTTAGGCGACGTTAAGCGTCCGGACAAACTCTCCATTCCGGAAGCCTGAGGACACCATGAAATCGTGTCGCGATTGTGGGGCCGCCATGATGTTTTCGCAATCCGTTCGTGGCACGGAAGGCTTGCGGTATCATCGAACCTATCTTTTGCCTTAATTTAAGCCATTGGAAACATTGCTTGAATTGAGGCCCATCAGCCTTCACGATGCAGTTCTGGCTGCGGCGCTGAAGGTATGATCGGAGATGGCGGCATCAGAAACGGTTAGCCCGGCGGTGCCGGACGCGCACTCCGGCAGCGGCTCCACTGTTTCTGTTCTGGTGGCGGTAGCCATCGTCGTTGCCGACATGGTCGGCGTCGGCGTCTTCACCAGCCTCGGCTTTCAGGTCAAGGACATCCCCTCCGGCTTTTCGATCCTGCTGCTGTGGACGATCGGCGGAATCGTCGCGTTGTGCGGGGTGTTTTCCTACGGCGAGCTTGGCGCGATGTTTCCGCGCTCGAGCGGCGAATACAACTTTCTCGGCCGGGCCTATCACCCGGCTTTCGGCTTCGTGGCGGGCTGGGTATCGGCGACCGTGGGCTTCGCCGCACCCGTCGCGCTGGCCGCCATGGCGTTCGGCGAGTACGGCAAGTCGGTCGCACCGGAGGCATCGCCGCTGGCGCTTGCGATCGGCGTGGTCTGGCTGGTGTCGCTGGTGCAACTCACCGGCGTGAAGCACTCCTCGAACTTTCAGTTGATCGCGACCATCCTGAAAGTGTTGCTGATCGTGGCGTTCCTGGTCTGCGGCTTTGCGATCGGTACGGCACAGCCGGTGTCGTTTGCGCCTTCGGCCTCCGACTTCACCCATATCGTCAGCGCGCCGTTCGCGATCAGCCTGGTCTTCGTGATGTATTCGTTCTCGGGCTGGAACGCGGCGACCTACATCATCGGCGAGGTGAGGTTGCCCGAGCGCAACGTGCCGCGGGCGATGCTGATCGGAACGCTGATCGTGCTGGTGCTCTATGTCGCGTTGAATGCCGTGTTCCTGCATGCCGCGCCGATCGACAAGCTCGCCGGCCAGCTCGATGTCGCCCGGATTTCCGGCAGCTACATCTTCGGCGAGTTCGGCGGCCGCATCGTCGGCGCAATGATCTGCTTTGGGCTGATATCCTCGATCAGCGCGATGATGTGGATCGGGCCGCGCGTCATGATGACGATGGGCGAGGACATGCCGGTGCTGCGGGCGTTTGCACGCAAATCCAGCGGCGGTGCGCCGGCCTACGCCATCCTGTTCCAGCTTACGGTCGCGAGCCTGCTGCTGTTCACGCGCAGTTTCGAGGCTGTCCTCGAATTCATTCAGTTCTCCTTGCTGTTTTGTTCGTTTTTTACCGTGCTCGCGGTCATCAAGCTGCGGATCACGCGTCCCGACCTGCCGCGGCCTTACCGCGCCTGGGGCTATCCGGTCACGCCGGTGGTTTTCCTGATCGTGACCGGCTTCATGATGTACCATCTGTTGAGCGAACAGCCGTTGCGCTCGTTCCTCAGTCTCTTGATCATGTTTTCGGGCCTGTTGATCTACGCCGTTTTCCGCAAGCGGGCAGATCCGGTCCCCGCCATCGCTGCGAGGCGCGAATGAGCATATTGCGTTCTCTGTGCATTGCGTCTTTGGCAGCCATCGCGATGCTCGGGGCCGTGGCCGGTGTCCATGCGCAGACCGCCACAGTGGACGACACCGCAAAGTTTCTCGCAGGCATGATGCCGTCTGCGGATTCGCCGCTGACGCCGCTGACGCGGGAAGCGGCCTGGCAGCGCCACGCCAAATTCTTCGACACGGCTTTCGGCCAGCTCGAGCAGCGCCAGATCTCTCGGATCCGCGCCTGGGCGGACGCCAATCTGGCGTCGCCAAAACCTGTCATGTTCTACATGTTCTCGGGTCCCGACTTTCTCTATGCCAACGCGTTCCATCCGAGGGCGTCGACCTATGTGCTGAGCGCGCTCGAGCCGGTCGGCGTGGTGCCGGATTTGACGAGATTGTCGCGCGGCGGCATCGCGTCCGCGCTCTACAATGTCGAGCGTTCGCTCGGTTCGATCCTGAGCTTCAGCTTCTTCATCACCAAGGACATGAAGACCGATCTGCAGTCAGGCCAGATCAGCGGCACGCTGCCGATCCTCTACGTCTTCCTGGCGCGCTCGGGCATGACGGTAAAAAGTGTCGGGCCGGTCGCGCTGGACGACAAGGGAGCGGCGTATGTTGCGGGCGAAACCCCCGGGACGAATGTCGTGCGCGGCGTGCGCATCATCTTCTCCGGCAGCGACGGGCAGGACAAGACGCTGTATTATTTTTCGACCGACCTGTCGAACGCCGGCGTCAAGGCGAGTGGCTTCCTGAAATTCTGCGAGACGCTCGGCCCCGGCAACAGCCTGATCAAGAGCGCATCCTATTTGCTGCATGAAGGCAATTTCAGCACCGTGCGCAGTTTCCTGCTCAACAACAGCGCCAGCATTATCCAGGACGATTCAGGCATTCCGCTCGGCTATTTCAATGCGAAGAAGTGGCGCTTCTTCCCGTTCGGCCGCTACCTCGGGCCGATCGACAAATTCCCGGGGCTCTATCAGCCGTCTTACGCCGAACTGTTCCGCCGCGCGCAGCCGGTCGATTTCGGCATCGGCTATCGCTGGCGCACGCATGAGACCAATGTGCTGCTGTCGGTGAAATCACCTGATGATGGATCGGCGGGCACCGGAGCGTCGGCGTCGGCCGAAGCCCCAAATCCGCCGCCACCGCCGCGTCGCCAGAAACCGCGCCCGCCGGTGGATATCGGGCCGCAACCGCGAGGCGGGGGCGATTTCTTCTTCTGGCGATAGCGCGGATACACCGGCGTTGCACGCATCAACCCTGCGCATGCATCAGCCGTTGACGCCGCGCCACCGTCCGTAGCGCCACGGCAGATACCACCGCGCGCCCGGCGGCCTGGTCGCCGGAACGTTGTCGATGCCGGACGTGCCCCAGGGCTGGCAGCGCAGTATCCGCGCCAGCGTCATCCAGCCGCCGCCCCACAACCCAAACCGTTCGATCGCTTCGTCGCCATACACCGAACAGGTCGGAAGATGCCGGCAGTTGTAGCCGACCAGCGGCGAGAGCGTGTGTCGGTAGATCCAGATCAGCGCGCGCCCGGCATTGCGCGGCAGGCGGCGGGCCGCGCTGGCACACTCCGTGCATGGTTTGTGAGGAAACGGATCGGTGGGTGCCATGCTGAACCAGCTACGTAATCTTGCGGGGGTTCCATATCAAGGAACTGATGCGGGGCAGATATTTGCGCCACAGTCGACAATTATCGCGCTGCGAAGAGGTGTAGCACGCCAAGGTATGATGGACGACACAAGTCAGCACCGTTACCGTTTTCATACGGATCGATGACAGAATCATCTTGGGCTACACTGAAGCCATTGCTGCTGTTCACGGACGGGGCTTGGGGGAAGGAACCAAATTGAGGTTTGTGAGGTCGCTGAAATTTCGCGGCTGGGCGCTCCTCGGCGCCACTGCCGTCTGTCTCGCATTGCCGGGCGCGGTCACGACGCTCGGCAACTCGGCGCACGCCGGCGGCACCCTTGAAGAACGCAAGCAGCCGATGCATTTCAAGTGGAATGCGTGCCAGCCCGATTGCAGGGGCTGGGTCTCGGCAGTCGGCATCGTCACATCGGACAGTCCGCGCGAATTCGAGGAATTCGCCAGGGATAAACAGCTTGCCGGCGCGACCATCGTGCTGGATTCCAGCGGCGGCTCGGTCAATGACTCCATCATACTTGGGCGAAAATTTCGCAGCCTCGGCGCGCTGACCACCGTCGGCGCCACCGTGCGCACGCAGACCGCGCAAGGTGAGCGCGCGAGCGTGACGCCGGAGGCCTATTGCGAGTCGATGTGCGTGTTCCTGCTGCTGTCGGGCAAGACGCGTTACGTGCCGCCCGTGGCGCATGTCCGCGTGCACCAGATCTGGATGGGCGACCGCGCCGATGACGCTAAAGCGGCAAGCTATTCTGCGCAGGATCTGATGATCGTCCAGCGCGACATCGGGCGACTCACCAAATACACTTTCGACATGGGTGGCAGCGGCGACCTGCTGTCGCTCGCGCTCAGCGTGCCGCCTTGGGAAGATCTGCACGAGATGTCGCGCGCTGAACTGCGGCTGGCCAATCTGGTCACGACCGAAGTCGCCGCGGACGTATTCCCGAGCGACAATGCTGCGTTGCCGATGGCGGAAGCAAAGCCCGCCAAGCCGCAGGACCGCTTCGTCAGCTCGGCCGTTGGCGGTGACGCGCCGGCACAAGCGGGCAAGTCCACCAAGACCGCCGAAGCCGCGGTTCCAACCGGTGGCTCTGTGACGGCGCCGATCCAGCCGCAGAAGTAAGGCGTAGGGCGGGTTCTCGCTAACCCGCCGCTCCCGTGCGAGATGGCGGGTTAGCGAGAACCCGCCCTACGCCTTTGCCGTCTGCTTCGCCTTCGCCTCAATCTGGCCGATGGCATCCACCACGGCGTCGAAGGTCAGCATGGTCGAGGCGTGGCGGGCCTTGTAGTCGCGTACCGGCTCGAGCAGGGCGACGTCGGCCCACTTGCCCTGCGGCGGACTGCCGTTTTCCTTCAGCATCTTGCGGACGGTTTCTCGCAATTCACGTAACTCGGCGGCCGTCGCGCCAACCACGTGGCTGGCCATGATCGAGGAGGAGGCCTGGCCCAGCGCGCAGGCCTTCACGTCATGAGCGAAGTCGGTCACGACCGGTCCGTCCATCTTGAGGTCGACTTTGACGGTAGATCCGCACAGTTTGGAGTGGGCCGTGGCGCTGGCATGGGGGTCGGGAAGGCGGCCGAGGCGGGGGATGTTGCCCGCCAGTTCGATGATCCGCTTGTTGTAGATGTCATTCAGCATGAGATCAGGTGTCCCGGGCGGCATTTTAAGCGCCCTTGGCGGCAGGGTTTCATCGTCCTATATATGGGCAGCAACGGCGGAAAAACAGCCCGGCGGTTGTCGAAGGCGGGCCGGAACGAAACCGGTTTGGGTTTTAACGTATTTCAGATGGGACTCAGGCGCCCGGCGGGCAATCCGCCCCGTCTGCCCGGTGACACTCCGGCCCTTCGGGCCGGTCGAACGGAGAAGACATGGACGCATTGATCAAATCCATCCGCCCAAACAAGACTTCCGACCTGAGGCCTTCCGAAGTGAAATCGCCCGATATAGCCTTGGAAAACCGTCCGGCCGAGCTCGATCCGGCCGAATTCTTGGCGGCTGCGGTCCGCCCCGACCTGCCTCGCCCGTCGCGCGCGGAGGCCGAACAGGCCGTCCACGTCCTGCTCAGTTATATCGGCGAGAACACCGGCCGCGAAGGTTTGCTGGACACGCCGCGCCGCGTGGTCGAAGCCTTTGACGAGCTCTATCAGGGCTATCACCAGTGCCCGGCCGAGGTGCTCGACCGCACCTTTGGCGAAACCGCCGGTTATGACGATTTCGTCCTGATCCGCGACATCGAATTTACCTCGCAATGCGAGCACCACATGATGCCGTTCTACGGCAAGGCGCATATCGCCTATACGCCGGTCGAGCGCGTGGTGGGATTGTCCAAGCTGGCGCGGCTCACCGATATCTTCGCCCGCCGCCTGCAGACCCAGGAGCATCTGACCGCGCAGATCGCAGCCGCGATCGACGAGGTCTTGAAACCCCGCGGCGTAGCCGTGCTGATCGAGGCCGAGCATACCTGCATGTCGGTGCGCGGCGTCGCCAAACATGGCGCGACCACGTTCACCAGCCGCTTCACCGGCGTGTTCCGCGACAATCCGTCGGAGCAGCAGCGTTTCATGTCCCTGGTGCGAGGACCGAGCCGGTAACCTCGCTTCGAGTTGCGAGGTCATCCGTGTCGGCTTCAAAACATGATCACGACCGCGAAGAGGGGCTGGCCTTCCAGCCCAAATTCGACGCGTCCGGGTTAGTGACCTGCGTCGCGACCGATGCCGCGACCGGCGACGTGCTGATGGTCGCGCACATGAACGACGAGGCGCTGCGCAAGACGATCGAAAGCGGCGAGGCCTGGTACTTCAGCCGCTCGCGCAACGCGTTGTGGCGAAAGGGCGAGACATCCGGTCACACCCAGCGCGTGATCGAGATGCGCCTGGATTGCGATCAGGATGCAATCTGGATTCGCGTCGAGCAGCAGGGCGCGGCCTGCCACACCGGGCGGCGCTCCTGTTTCTACCGCAAGGTCGATGCGGCCGCTGGCGACACGCGGCTGTCATTCGTGGACGCCGACAAGCATTTCGATCCGGCCAAAGTATATTCGGAATAAGTTCAACTCATCCATGCGCCAATACCGCAGCCCATGGTGTTGGCGTTGCGTTGTCTCGCTTTGTACGATGTGTAGAAAGTTCATCCCGCGGTCGGGGTGGGACATCACGGCGACGTTATTGATTGTCTCCGGCACTTTCCCTTTTGGCTTCGATCCTGCTCTCGCTGGGCGTTGCACCGGTGTCGGCCCTTAACCTCTCATTAACCATGATTGCGGCAGTCTCGACGGCGTACGGGCGCTGATTGCTGGCGCCTCGAGGCCTGCGCGGATTTCGCGAGGGGCAGGGCAACAGAGATATGGCGGTCGACACAACAAGCGCCACGGCTGCGGCAGGTGTCGATCCCGCGCGCGCGCGGATCGCGGGCTCGATCAGGCAGGCCGCATCGACCACCGGCGCGAGCTTCGAATATCTGCTCGCCACCGCCAAGATGGAATCCAACTTCAATCCGAAGGCCGCCGCCAGCACCTCGTCGGCGCGGGGGCTGTTTCAGTTCATCGACCAGACCTGGCTCGGCACGGTGAAGGAAGCGGGCGCCCATCTCGGCTATGGCAAATATGCCGACGCCATCACCAAAAATCCTTCCGGCAGCTATTCGGTCAGCGACCCCGACGCACGCGCGGCGATCATGAAATTGCGCGACGATCCGGAGGCCGCCTCGTCGATGGCGGCGGTCTTGACCCAGTCCAACAGTTTCAAGCTGACCGGCAAGATCGGCCGCCGCCCGACCGATGCCGAACTCTATATGGCGCATTTCATGGGCGTCGGCGGCGCCGGCAAGCTGATCCAGAGCGCCGAGGACAATCCGAACGCGTCGGCCGCGCAGATGTTTCCGAACGCTGCGGCGGCCAACCAGTCGATCTTCTATGATCGCGCGGGACAGGCGCGGAGCGTCTCGCAGGTTTATTCGGTGCTGAACACCCGGTACGAAGCCGCTGCCAACTCGCCGGTGACGCGCACCGCGATGGCGGCTGCCGGCGGCGATCTGCCAAGGCGCGTTACGGTCGCGAGCGCGACGCCGGCGGCGACGGCGATCGACAACGCCGCCTATCTCTCGAGCTTTCCGGTTCAGCGCAACGTGACGCCGGTTGCGGCATCGTCGCAAACCGCCTCGGTTGCGTCCGAGCCGGTGTTCCGCTCGCTGTTCCAGGCCGGCGAACGCCCGCAGCCGATTTCGCCGGCGGTGCAGGAATTGTGGGGCAGCAATTCGTCGCTGACCTCGGTTGCGCCGGCAAATTCGGTTGCGCCAACGCCTAGTGCTGCGACAAGCACGACATTGTCGGGACACAAGCCCGAGGTCCGCGCACCCGGCCGGCTTGATCTTTTTAGTGACCGCTTCGGCACGTTCAGCGGCTAAGCCCCAACGATGCCCTCGCGGGCAAACCGTGCTATTCATCCATCGATCGCCCTACCGGTACGAGTACCGGCAGGGCGATCGTCATGGCTTTCCACTTGGAGGCCGCGGTGGAAGTTCAGAAGCGAGTTCTGCCACATCCGGCGCTTCGCGGCATCGTTCGCTCGTTTGGCGAACGCCGCGGATTTCTGCCTTCGCCCGGCCTGTCCTGGCCGCTTCCGCCGCGACCTCACCAGATCATCGACATCGTCCTGAAGGAGCCTTTCAGGGTCAGGATCGACGGCGGTCTCGCGCAGGCCTCGCCGGACATGGCGGTGGTCGGGCCGCAGGGCTCGCGTCGCATTCAGCTCCATGCCTCCGGCGAAATCCATCTGTTCAATATCCTGTTTCAGCCGGCGGGCCTCAATCGGTTGGTCGGCGTGGACATGAGCAGCCTGATCAACGAAGGGATTCCGGCGTCCGATGTCCTGGGCTACCGCGCCAAGTGGCTGGGCGATGCCGTCCGTTCGGCGGTTGACTTTCCATCGCGTGTCGCCGCCGCTGAACGATGGTTTGGCGCTATGCTGGAAGGATGCGCGGCGCTGGACGGCATCGACCATGCCTCGCGCGTGCTTTTGAAAACAGCAGGAAGGGCGCGGATCGAACCGCTTGCCGCGCGGGCGGGGCTGAGCGCCCGGCAATTCCAGCGTCGCTTCAGGACCGAGATAGGCTTGTCACCCAAGCACTACGCGAGGACCGTTCGTTTCGACGCGGCGCTGGTGGCTCATCTTGCCGCGCCGGGACGGCCGTGGACCGACATTCTTCACCAGGCCGGCTATTTTGATCAGGCACATTTCATTCGCGAGTGCCATGCGCTGGCCGGTGTGCCGCCCAGTCATCTGATCGGCGACTGGAACAACGTGATCGTGCCAGGTCACGACCTGGCCGCCAACAGCGCAGGCTGGAAGTCGCGCGGCCCACGATGACCGAAATATACAATCGCGGTTGACAGGCCGTCTCTATCGTTTTCTGCATCAACTGCAGAAGGCGACGTTTCATGCACCAATTCCTGAACAGACGTTCGTTTCTGGCGGCGGCCGGTGCCGCAGCTGTCGTGGCGGCAGGTGCGGGGAAAAGTTCGGCTGTAGCCCAGCGCAACGCGGCTTCCGCCAGTGATGGCCTTGCGTATCGCAGTGTCGCCGAGTTGCGCGGCCTGCTCGACAGCTACAAAATATCCGCGACCGAATTGCTGGATCAGGCGATCAAGCGGATCGAGGTGCAAGATGCACGCATCAATGCCATGGTCGTGCGCGACTTTGAGCGGGCGCGGTTGTCGGCTGCTGCTGCGGACCGGGCGCTGGCACAAGGCGAGCGCAAGCCGCTGCTCGGCATTCCCGTCAGCGTCAAGGAATCCTTCAACGTTGGCGGGCTACCGACGACGTGGGGACTTCCCATGGGGCGCGACTGGCGCGCTGCGGAAGACGCGGTTGCGGTCGCGCGCCTGAAGGCCGCGGGTGCGGTCGTCGTCGGCAAGACCAATCTCGCGATCGCCATCGCCGACTGGCAGAGCTACAACACCATCTACAATGCGACCAATAACCCCTGGGATCCGGCGCGAACGCCGGGCGGCTCGTCAGGCGGATCGGCCGCCGCGCTGGCCGCGGGTTATGTTGCTTTGGAGTTGGGCTCGGACGTCAGCGGCTCGATCCGCGTGCCGGCGCATTTTTGCGGTGTGTTCGGCCACAAGCCGACATCAGATCTGGTGCCGCAACGCGGCCACGCGCCGCCGCGCGCACTGCCACTGCAGACCGATCTCACGAGCGGACTTGGCGTCTGCGGCCCGATGGCGCGCACCGCTGACGATCTTGCAATGGCGCTCGACGTCCTGGCAGGTCCCGACGAAAATCAGGCGACCGCCTATCGGCTGTGGCTACCGGCCGCGCGCCATGCCGATCTGCGCAGCTATCGCGTGCTCGTCATCGACGGCCACCCGTTGCTGCCGGTGGCATCGGCCGTTCGCACGGCGCTGGATCAGCTTGCAGGCCGTCTGACTAAAGCGGGTGCGACAGTAGCGCGATCGAGCGCGTTACTTCCTGATCTTGCCGAGTCGGCGAGGCTGCACACCAGACTTGTGCGCAACGTCGTGAACTTCGGCCGGCCTCCCGAATATTTCCAGAGGATGCGCGAAGCGGCCGCAGCGCTGTCGCGCGACGATGACAGTCTGAAGGCATGGCGAATCCGGGCGCCGCTGCTGACGCATCACGAATGGATGGCGGGCGAAATCGCGCGCGCGCGGTTGCGTCAGCAATGGAGCATGTTGTTCAGCCAGTTCGACGTCGTGCTCTGCCCACCTCATGCGGTGGTCGCGTTTCCGCACGATCACCTCGACGACATGGAGGAGCGCAGCCTCAACATCGACGGCGCCGCGCATCCCTATCTGTCCCAGATCGTGTGGGCGACGCTGGCGACGCCGCCCGGTTTGCCTGCAACGGTGATGCCGATCGGCCGCTCACGCGAGGGCCTTCCGATCGGCGTGCAGATCATCGGATCGTACCTGGAAGACCGGACGACAATTGCGTTTGCGGGACTGATGGAGCGCGAGTTCGGTGGCTTCTTGCCTCCGCCTCTCCAGCGGTAATCATATGCTGCGGCTTGGGGAGCGCGAGGCCGTCTTTGCCCCCTTAACAAAACGTCAATAAAACCAGCTGTTTATGGTGAACCCTTTGTTAAGCGTCATGGTTTATTTTTTCTGATGTTGGCACCGCGTCACGGTGTCGTCACAGGTTGCGTAGCCAGGACCATGATTGTTCGGCAGTTCATCAGTTGGATTCGTACCGCTCCGGCAGGCGAGCGGGCAGAGGCGACGCGGGCGTTGGCGCGGGCCTGGTTGATTTCAGACCTTACCGAGGACGATCGCATCGCCGCCGAAGGCGCGTTGCTGATGCTGCTCGATGATCCGTCGCCGCTGGTTCGGCTGGCGATGGCGGAAGTATTTTCGCGAAGCCCTGACGCGCCGGCCACGATCGTACGGGCGCTTGCTTCCGACCAGCCGTCGATCGCGCTGCCGATCCTCGAACACTCGCCGCTTTTGATCGACGCCGACCTCGTCGATATCGTTGCGACCGGCACCAGCGATACGCAATGCGCCATCGCCCGCCGCATCAATCTGCCGTCGTCGGTCTCCGCCGCGATTGCCGAAGTCGGTTCGGCGGCAGCCGCGCTCGAACTGATCGAAAATGCGTACGCCGAACTTGCGCCATTTTCCTGGGACCGTATCGTCGAACGGCATGGCCATCTCGCTGCCATCCGTGAAGCGATGCTGGTGCTCGAGGGCCTGCCGGCCGCCACCCGCGCCGCGCTGGTCGCGAAACTGTCGAGCACGCTGGCGCAGTTCGCTGCCGCCCGCAACTGGCTGAGCCCCGAACGGGCCGGGCGGCTGGCGGAAGAGTCCCGTGAGCGTTCCACCATCAGCATTGCGGCCCGCTCGCGCGGCGAGGACATGCAGGGTCTGGTGCAGCATCTGCTCGCCACGGGACAACTCAACGCCGGCCTGATCCTGCGCGCGCTGTTGTCGGGCAACATCGAACTGTTCGAGGCCGCGCTGGCTCAACTGGCCAGCCTGCCGCTGGCGCGCGTCACCGCGCTGGTGCATGACCGCGGCGCCGCCGGCCTGCGGGCGCTGCTGGTCCGTGCCGGCCTGCCGGAATCGACCTTCGCCGCGTTCGTCGTCGCGCTCGAGGCAAGCTGCGAGACCGGCTATGTCGATACCGCCGGTGGCGCGGAGCGACTGCGCCGCCGCATGGTCGAGCGCGTTCTGACTCATTGCGAAACCGACGGCAAATCCGCCGAGCCGCTCTTGATCCTGCTGCGGCGTTTTGCGACCGAGTCCGCGCGCGAGGAAGCCCGGATGTTCTGCGAGGAACTGGTCGCCGACGAAGCGCACGTGCCGCCGATACGCGACCTGATCGCAGCGTAAGGGCAAGCAGCAGCTACCCGGTCAAGCCCGTCCGTGCGAACGAGTGGGGCCATGACCACCGCCGTTTGTGGTCACACGAAGATCCTCGACCAGCGCATGTTCAATCGAGAAGCCGCGGCATATCGGTCCGTGCGCAATTGCGCACTTGGCAGGGACGACTGCGTGTAGATTGCCGGCTAATCCGCCGGAACGATGCTCGGCGCCAGGATCGCTTCGAGATGTTCGGGCCGGTCGCGGTTGACCTTGACCAGGAATTCGTCCGCGATCCCGCGCAGCTGCGAACTCAGTTTGCTCGCGGTCGTGACCGTATCGAGTTTGGTGCGCTCGCGCACGATCGCCTGAACGGCGTTGATGTGGTGGGCAATCAGCTCGGCCGGCACCTGATCGAGGTTCGGCGCGTGCTCGATGATGCGGCAGAGGCTTTCGGCGGCGGCGCCGGCGGAAGGGAAGCCGAACGTCGCGGCGTCGCCCTTGATGTCGTGGGCGGCGCGAAACAGTTCGTCGCGATTTTCGGTGGTGAAGCCTTCGCGGAGCACGGCGGCGTGCGCCGCCGAAAGCCGGTCGGCCTCGACCGTCATCCAGTTCTTGAATTCGCCGGACAGTCCGGCAAGCGCTTTTTCCGCGCGGCCGACGGGGTCGTCGAGGTCGGATTCGGGAACGCGCACCAGCACCTTGCGCAGCGGATTGGGTTGCGTGATCACGTGGTGATCGCCGAACGACTTGACCTGTATCGTTCCGGGCTTCTGCTTCATCATCATGGTCTCTCCGGGCCGGCGGCTAGACGGCTGTGCGCGCCTTGTCGAGCAGCGAGGGCTGCTGCATGACCTCGACCTCGCCGCCGACGCGGCGCTCGGGCCCGATATAGGCGTTGGTGGTGTTGCGCCGGCGGTCGGGGCCGAAATAGGTCTTGGTCTTGATGAAGGGCCGCGGGTTGGCGACGACGTTGAGGATGCGCTGGTACAATCCCTTGGCCGAGATCGGCTTGGCCAGGAATTCGGTGACGCCGGCGTCGCGCGCGACGGTGACACGGCGCTTCTCCGAATGGCCCGTCAGCATGATGATCGGCGCGTAGGGGTTGCCCTTCGATTCCGGCTGCCGGATCATCTGCGCCAGCTCAAGGCCGTCGAAGATCGGCATCGACCAGTCGGTGATGACGATGTCGGGCACGTAGTGGCTGTACATTTCCAGCGCGGTCGCGCCGTCCTCGGCCTCATAGGCCTCGCGCGCGCCGAACGAATGCAGCAGCGTGCGCAGGATGCGGCGCATGTGCGGGTTGTCGTCGCAAATCAGAAATCGCAGCTTGTTGAAGTCGATGCGATACATGGTCCGGCCTGGCCCAGCAAAACAGTATACTGGTGTTAACCATATCGCGGCGGTCGTTAAGGAAGGGTTGAGAAGCGGCCCCCGTCAGGCGCGTGAGAATACCCGATGGCGCCACTTTTTCGCAACATGACCCGGCTCAAATTCACCGGACGATCACCGGGTGGGCGTCAGGATCCGAACTGCTCGCGCAAAATGCGTTCTTCAAGGCTGTGGCCGGGATCGAACAGCATCCGCATCGAGATCGTCTTGTCGGACAAGACTTCCACCCGCTGGACGTCGCGCACGTCGTCATGGTCGGCGGCGGCCGCCACCGGACGCTTCTCGCCCTCGAGTACCTCGATGACGACGAAGGCGGAGTTCGGGAGCAGGGCGCCGCGCCACCGGCGCGGGCGGAAGGGGCTGATCGGCGTCAGCGCCAGCAGTGCGGCATTGATCGGCAGGATCGGGCCCTGCGCCGAGAGGTTATAGGCGGTGGAGCCGGCCGGCGTCGCCACCAGGACGCCATCGGCGATCAATTCCGCCATCCGCTCGTGCTCGTCGATCAGGATGCGCAGATGCGCGGCCTGGTTGGTCTGGCGAAACAGCGCCACCTCGTTGATGGCGTGATGCAGATGCACGGTGCCATGGACGTCGGTCGCGCGCATCAACAGCGGGTTGATCAGGGATTCCCGAGCCGCCGCCAGCCGCGTGTGCAGGTCGTGGGTAGTGAATTCGTTCATCAGGAAGCCGACGGTGCCGCGATGCATGCCGTAGATCGGCTTGCCCGAGCGCATGTGCTGGTGCAGCGTCTGCAGCATCAGGCCGTCGCCGCCAAGCGCCACCACGACGTCGGCGTCGCCGGCGTCACAATTGCCGTAGAGATTGACGAGTTTGGCCAGCGCGGCCTGCGCCTCGGTGCTGGCGCTCGCGACAAAGGCGATCCGGTCGTATCGCTTGGGGGTAGCCATCGGACGGCGAACTCACAGGTGACGGCAGGCCGGGGGCGCCGGATTGCGCCGCGCCCGTCTATACACCTTGGGCAGGCTTGTCGAGATCAACCCGGGCGACTTTTCGCGCCATAACGAAATCGGGCGACCGCCGGTCGCGGTCGCCCGATTAAACGCTCGATTTGGCCTCAGCGCGAACGCGCCGTTGCTGGATCAGTACTTGGCGGCGACCGCCGTCGGACCGAAGCGGTAGTTCAGGCCGACCTTGACCTGGCTGATGTCGGCCCGATCCCGGATGGTGGTGGTGCCGTCGGACGCCAGCGCGGTGTGGCTGCCGAACGAAATGTAATCGTATTCAGCCTTGGCCGACCAGTTCTTGCCCAGGTCGAACTCGGTGCCGTAGCCGATGGTCCAGCCGACGCGGGTGCTCGAGGTGCTGAAGCCGGTGCCGTGGGCAAACGCCGCGCCCGCCTGATTGAAGCAGGAGGTGGGGGGCGCCAAAGCCGCGCCTTGTGGATTGAAGCAGGTCGCAGACACGCGGCTGTTCTCGAACGCGGCGCCACCCTTGCCGTAGAACAGGGTGCGTCCCATCGCATAGCCGACGCGGGCCGTCGCCGTGGCCATCCAGGAAGTCTTGTCCTGCAGGCCAAAGAGAGCCGAGGTCATGCCGGGCAGGGCTATCTGGGTGCCGGCGCTGCGACCACCATGGATGTCGGCGGCGCCGATGTCGCCTTCGAAGCCGAGAACCCAGTTGTTGCTGAACTGATGGTTGTAGCCGAGCTGAATACCGCCGATCGGTCCGAACACCCACGGCCGGTTGGTCGCCTGCGGCGAGCCCGGGAACGCGATATCGGTACGGCCCGCGGCGGCGCCGAAGAATCCACCAGCGTAGAAGCCGGTCCAGTTCGTCACCCCGATGACCGGGATCGGCGACTTCGGAGCCTTGGTCGGCATGACGGCCGCGAGCGTCTCGGGCGTGAACTGGTAGCGAATGCCGGCGTTGCCGGTCCAGCCGTCGATGCGCTCGCCGTTGCGATAGTCGACGCGCACGAAGCCGAGCCAGCCGGTGTTCACGATCTGCCCGGCGAGGCCGAGCGAATACTGGCCGTAGGTGCCGACGCGGGAGGTCGTTGTTGCCTGGTTGAACGTGAAGGGCACGGGGCCAGGATTGAGTTGGGCGTTCAGCGATGTGTAGTTCGACCTGACGTCACCGGCGAATTCGTGGAACACGCTTGCCGAAGCGAACGGCTGCCAGACCACGGTCGGCGTCGCGATGGCCTTGCCGACGCGCAACGACGCGCGGCCGATCTGGCTGGTGACGTCGTTGGTCTGAACGACACCGGTGATGCCGGTGAAGTTGGCGCCGGCGACGCCGGGCGCGGTGAAGCTGTCGACCGACGTCCTGGAATAGATGAAACCGGCCGACGGCTCGATGAACCAGCCCTGGCCCAGATCGAAATTGTAACCCGTCGATGCCGAGATCGACCAACCATGTGCACCGACCGGCTGATTGCTGAACGCAAGCGTCGGGTTGTTCAGGTTAATGTTGTAAAACTCCTGGCGAACCATCAGGTCGGCAAAGAAGCGTCCCTTGGTGGCGACGAAGTACGTGCCCCAGAACGGGACTTCGAAATCGTTGCCGAAGCCGGCGTTGTCGGTGGTCCGCGAGCTGAGATAGCCGGCCGTCGTTCCAAGATGGAGATTCCAGCCCGCGTAGTTCAGGCGTGCGATGTCGGTGCCGACCTGCGCGCCCGCGAAGGTCTGGCGCTGCTGGTTGTTACAATTGGTCGTCGCCGTATTGATCGTAGCGCCGCCCTGGGTCGAAACTCCGACCGAATTCGAGGTGGACGAGATGTTGGCCTGACCGCCGACGCCGCGCGCCCAAACGCCGCCGCCGGGCTGATCGGGCGCGGGATCGGCGGGCGCCGACACGAAGGCGCTGCCCTGCTGGGTGAGGAAGGCCGTGCTGACATTGCCGATGGCCGCGGAAATCGCCGAGCTCGCGGCGCTGGCCGGAATCGCCAGCGTGCCGATGTTGTTGATGATGGTTGGAGTCGCAACCTGCGTGGTGGTGCAGTTCAGGGACGTTGTGGTGAGGGGCGGCGGGGCTTGGGCGAACGCGCCGGATGAAGCCAGAACCGAACCGGCGAGACCGGCCAAAGCGAGATAACCCGAGCGGCGCACGGACGTAAGATCGACAGCCATAAGCCTGTCCCCAAAAACCAAGAATCGAAAAACAAAAAAAAGTCTCACAAAAAACTAGATGAACGGCGCGGGACGCGAAAGCATGGCGCGGAGCTAAGACTTCGTTAGGGAACTGAATCCACGAAACCTGTACCATTCAGGCAACATTGGCGGTAATTAGGTAAAACTGGCGGAGGCGCTTAGGTATGCATTGCTGTCCCTATTTTTGAGGGCATGTGAGGCAAGTCACGATGGAGCCGGGCTTTCGCAGCATAGAATTCAGCTCGTATTGTTTTGCTGTCTGGTGCCGCCGATCCGTGTCTGGATTGATCGTGAGCGGTCCAAACGGTATTGATTTGGACGTCGGCAGATTTCGGGAGTGCCGCCGTTCCGCCCGGAGAACGCCCGGAATGGATTTGTGGCGCGAACCATTAGCTCGCGTCGGAATGCTAATGTTAAAGCGCTTTGTCCCATTGCTGGCTGCGATCGGAGGATTTCTCCTCGCGATGATGCTCGCCACCAACGCAGCGCGGGCCGAGAAGCGCGTGGCGCTGGTCGTCGGCAATTCGAACTACCAGACCGTTCCGCAACTGCCCAATCCGTCGCGGGATGCGACCGCGGTCGCCAAGATGTTTCGCGACGCCGGCTTCGACACGGTCGATACCCTGATCAATGTCGGCAACCTCGAATTCAAGCGCGCGATCCGCAAGTTCGAAACGATTGCCGATCAGGCCGATATTGCCGTCGTCTATTACGCCGGCCATGGTCTCGAAATCAGCGGGGTCAACTATCTCATTCCCGTCGATGCGCGCCTCGCCAGCGACCGTGATTCCGAGGATGAGGCGATACCCCTGGAGCGGCTGGTTTCTTCGGCCGATGGCGCCAAGCGCTTGCGGCTGATCGTTCTTGACGCTTGCCGCGACAACCCCTTCGTCAAGTCGATGCGCCGGGAGCGCAAGACCGCCACCCGGGCGGTATCGGCGGGTCTCGGCAAGGTCGAGCCGACCAGCACCGACACATTGATCGCCTATGCCGCGAAGGCAGGTTCGACGGCCGACGATGGCGATGGCCAACACAGCCCGTTCACGGCGGCGGTTCTGAAAAATCTCACCGTTCCCGGTCTCGATGTTCGCCTCGCGTTCGGCAGGGTCAGGGACGAGGTGCTGAAGGTGACCGACAACCGGCAGGAGCCGTTCGTTTACGGGGCGCTCGGTGGCGGCAATATCGCGTTGGTGCCGGCGCCGACGGTGGCGCGCGAGGCGCCGACCAGCGACATCAAGGCGGATTATGAGCTGGTTCAGCAGATCGGCACGAAGCGGGCTTGGGAAGTGTTTTTGGGTACGCACCCCACCGGCTTCTATGCCGATCTCGCGCGCGCCCAGATCGAGGCCTTGAGTCCCAAGGGCAACGTCAATCTCGCCGCGCTGCCGCAGCCGCCGACACCGAGCCGCGAGGTGCCGACAAGGGAATCGCTGGAGTGGGATCGCGTGAAAGACGCGACCGATCCAGCCGCGCTGCAACGATTTATCAGGCGCTTTCCGGATTCGCCGCTGACGGTCAACGCGCAGCAGCGCATCGACGTTTTGAAGAAGGCCGCCGAGGAACGCGCGGCGCAGGCGCGGGCCGAGCGCGAGGCGGCGCGAAAGGCTGCGGAGGAAGCCCGGCGTCAGGCCGAGGCTCTGAAGGCCGAACAGGCGGCGGCAAGAAAACGCGAAGAGGACGAGCGTCGCGCCAGGGCGGCGGAAGCCGCCGAGAAGGCCAGGGCTGCGGAGGCCGAACGCAAGGCCGCCGAGGCCAAGCAAAAAGCCGAACAGGCTGAAAAGGATCGTGCCGCCGCGGACGCTGCGGCGCAGCGTGCCGCCATCGAGCGGCAGGCCAAGGCGGCGGAAGCTGCGGAAAGGGCCAAGGCTGCGGCCGCTGAGCGCAAGGCGATCGAGGAGAAGCGCAAGGCCGAGCAGGAGGCCGCCGAGGCCAGGGCGGCAAGCGAGAAGCAGTCGAGGGAGGCCGAGGAGGCGCGCCGGAAGGCCGAACTCGCGGTCGCGAAAGAGGTCGCGTGCAAGGACGAGCAAGGCAAGCTCGAGCAGATCATTGCCAAAGGCAGCGAAGGATCGGGCATCGACGACCTGAAGACGTTCGCCAAAGCGCTCAAATGCGACCGGCTCGGCGGCGCGGTGGTGGCCGCGCTGAACAATTTCGAGGCGGAAGCCGCCAAGCGGGCAGCCAAACAGCCCAATTCACCCGAACTGGTTCGTTCCGCGCAGACCGAACTTGTCCGGCTCGGCTGCTTCAGCGGCAAGGTCGACGGCACGCTCAACGCGCCGACCAGCGCGGCGCTCGGTCGCTATATGTCGATCGGCGGCCAGCCGACCGCCAATATCAGCGTGACGAGCCAACTTGTCGCGGAACTTGCCAAACATACCACCCGCGTCTGCCCGATCGAATGCAAGAGCGGTGAAACGCTGAAAGGCGAGACCTGCGTCGCCGACGAGAAGAAGACGCCCGCTACCGCCTCGCGCAAGAACGAGGATGAGGAAGCCGCACGGTCGCGCCGCAAGCAGACCAGCCGCCAGCCCGAAGAACCGCGGCGGGCACGTCCTGCGCCGTCCCCGGAACCGCGCGTCCGCCAGCAGGCCGTGGCCCGGCCGAGCATCGTCAGCGGCGGCGGGGGTGGCGGTGGTAGAGCCCAGGCAATTATTGGCGTAGGCTTCTGACGGTTGCCACATTGTTGTGGTCGGTAGTTCTGAAGTCCGCTCGCGCCAATCGGGAGGCGTCTCTTATGGCCCGCTATCTCCGCTCGATGCTGCCGCTTGCCGCGGCGGTCGCCGCTGTGAGCCTGCTGTCGATCGCATCGCCAGTGTCGGCTGCCGGTGTTGGTGAAACCGTCAGCGCAAACGCGGCAGGTATGCTCTCCGACGTCAGGCAACGGACGCCGCAACGTATCCGGCTGGCCGCGTCACGCGATCACCGCCGCGAACGCTACGTCCAGCCGGCCTGGAACGGTTCGGACTGTCCCGCCGCCTCGTGCCGTCGGCACTTCGTTCTGATGATCGGCATTGCCTACTGAGCGGGACCGGGCAGCGATGCCCGACCGGTTCGGCTATTTCTCCTGCAGCGTCCGGATCGGATCCCATTCGTCGCCCGGCGGCGCCTCGGCCAGTTGCCGCGCGCGATCGCGAAACAGCGCGGCCGGCCGATCCACATCGGCGGAGCGGCCGAATGAGACCGCAGCGCGGTCGAACGCGCGGGCGCGCCAGTGCGCCAGTCCTTCGGCGTAATTATCGATCAGGGGCTTTCGCTCAGGTGTGAGATCGGCGGCGCGCGCCAGCAGCTCGTAGATCTTCAGCGCCTGGATCCGGCCCTTGACCCTGATGGCGTCGAGCTCACGCCAGGTAAAAGCGTCGCCGGTGAGGGCGACGGTGGTCTCGGAGGCGATCACGGTGGTGCCGTAGAACTTGTTGGCGCCCTCCAGCCGCGACGCGAGATTCACGGCGTCGCTCATGACCGAGTAGTTGAAACGCCGCCGCGATCCGAAATTGCCGACCAGCGCCTCGCCTGAATTGATGCCGATCCGCTGCGCCAGCCTGTATCCCTGGAACAGGGGTGAGGAGGCGTTGAGTTCGGTCAGTTGCGCGCAGCAATCCAGCGCGGCGCGCGCCGCGTTGGCGGCATGATCGGGGTCGTCGGCCGGCGCGCCGAACACGGCTACGACGGAGTCGCCGATATACTTGTCGACATAACCGCCATGACGCTCGATGACGTCGGTCATCGCCGACAGATATTCGTTCATCAGCTCCATCAGGCTGTTGGGCGACATCTTTTCCGCGATCAGAGAAAATCCCTCGATGTCGGAGAAGAACACCGTCACGTTGCGGGTTTCGCCGCCGAGCTCCGGCAATTTGTTCGACGACAGCATGCGGTTGATGACGTGCGGGGCGAGGTAGAGCGCAAAGCTCTTCTGCAGCAGGCGTCGGTCCTTGTCGGCGATCACGGAGCGGAAGCCGATGGTGGCGGCGAGCGCAAACAGGCTCGCCAAAAACGGCTCGGCGATCGGCAGCGCCAGCGCGTGATTGAAGGCGATCGTGGCGCCGGCGATGGAAGCCAGGATCACGGCCAACCACGCCAGCGCGGCGCTGAGCGGCCGAAGCAGCCACGCGGCGACGGCAGCCAGCACCGCAAACACCGCAGCGATCAGGAAACGCACCGCCGGGCCGGGCTCCACCACCGCGTTGCGCGAGATCAGATTGTTGACCGCGGTGGCGTGGATGTAGACGCCGGCGATGGTGCTGGTCCGAAAGCCCGCCATCACCGGCGTGCTCTCGGCGGCGCATCGTGGTGCGCGTGTGCCTTCGATGCCGGTAGCAAAGCGCTTGGAAGTCTGCCGGCGGTCCTCGATGTCGAGAACGCTGCCGAAAATGACGACCTTTCCGGCGAACCAGCGTCGAAAGTAATCCTTGTCGTTCTTGACCGCGCAGGCGCGCAGATCGGCAAAGGAGAAGGTCGGAATATCCTCGGCGCCGCCCTCGAAGTTCAGCGTCATTGTGTTCGGCACCCGGCCGGGGACCGGGTAGCCGCCCAGCGTGAGCCGGCCGCGCTCATCAAATTCGGGGGCTGCGCCAAGCGCACGCGCCGCCAGTTCGACGGCCATCGTCGGCACTCGCGTTCCGTTGACGGTGAAGCTGAGCGGCAGGCGCCGCAGCACATCGTCGCTGTCGATGTGGACGTTGAGCGGACGGATGTTCTGCTGCTGTCGCACCGCGACGCGCTGTCCCTGCGACGGCCTGACCGGCTGGTTGCCGCCGAGGATTTCGCCCAGTACGACCTTGTTGTTCACCGCTGCGCCGGCCAGCGCACGAAGAAAGTCACGGTCGAAACCGCGGACCTTGTCGCCCAGCATCCCGTCGCCGAACGGGATATTCGACTGCTCGATCGACGCCGGGATCACGATGTCGAAGCCGGCGACCTTGGCGCCACCCTCGAGCGTCGCCGACAGCACCCGCCCGATCTCGCCGGTCCAGGTCAGCATCGGCGCGCCCTTGAAAGGCGGAGTTCGCAAGCTCTCCTCGTCCATGGCGACGACCACCGCCGGCGAAGCTGCGGGATCCTGCCTGTGGCCGAATATCTCCCAGCGCAGCGCGGTGAGGATGTCGAGCGACAGCCCGCGGATCGGCCTGGCCGCGGGAGAAACCGAAGCCGCCGCGCAGACCAGCGCGATGGCCGCAACCACCATGCGGTTGCGCGTGCTGCGCCTTATCCTCAAGCGGGATGGTCCGTCACGCCTATTCCATCCGCAGCAGGCGGCCGACGATCGGGGTCGCGCCGGGCTTGGCCTGCGCGTCCACCTGGAACACGATCTGCGATGATTTGAACTTCGCGCTGTAGAGGCCGCCGGGGGTGAGGGCGACGTTCTCGTTGGCGAAATCGACGAAGCGTCCCTTCATCTGGGTGCCGCCGAGATTGATCTCCTGGAGCTCGCCCGGCACGTCGAGGCGGCGGATGGTCAGCTTGCCGCGTCCTTTGGCCTCCACCAGCGGTGATGCGCCGTAGAGCGTGAGTTGCGGCTGCGGCTGTTTGCTGGCGTCGACGCTACGCAGCACGGTGGCGGCGACGCCGCTGGTCTCGCGCGTGGTCACGTTGGTCTGGGCAGGATCGCAATTGGTCTTCTCGGCCTTGACCTCGGCAAGGTGGACGGCGCTCTCGTCGGTGCCGACGATCACGGTGCCGGCGCCGCGGATCGTCTCGCGCCGGCATGACTTCAGGTAGCTGAGAATCACCGAGCCGCCGTCGGCGATCTTGATCACCGCCTTGGGCGTCACATAGTCCATGAACTCGGCGCCGGTGACCTTGCCCTGGACGTCCTCGACCACCGCGACCGGCGAATCTGCGGCCGCGGGGGAGGCCAGTGCCAGCAGGCCGAGACAAACAGCAATCGAACGTTTCATGGTGAGACCCCATCAAAAAGCGCAAGTTCATTAGTCGCGCTGGCGCCTGAATGGTTTCAAGAATGTACCAAAAATACCCGGCCGGTGTTTTGGCGGAACCGACCGATAGCACCTCGCGGCCGGCAAGGACAACCGCCGGACGCGCGAACCGCTTTCTCACGCGATGCTGTCGGGATTGTGATTTTTGTCCAGGTTTGTGCTTGTTGTGTAACCCAGCCGCATTGTCGCACTGTCGCGGTACAATCCAGATGGCGCGGCCGGTGGTGTGCGTACGGGGAGAGAATCGTATGGCTTTTCGTTTCACGGCGACGCGCCCCCGGCGCATCGCCGCCGCCCTCTTGATCGCTTGCTGGGTGGGCGGTGCGCGCGCCGAGGAGGCGAGTTCGCCGGTCCCGCAGCCCGCGGCCACGCCGTCACCGTCGCCATCGGGCCAAAAGGGCAGTCCTGGACGAGGGGCGGCTGCTGGTGCGACGCCGTCAACCGTCGCCGAACAACATCGCCTGCCGCCTGATTCCACCACCCGGCAGACGCTGGCGCTGCCCGGTCGTACGCTCGACTTCACCGCCACCGCTGGCTCGATCCGGCTGTTCGACGACAAGGGCGAGCCGCAAGCCGATATCGCCCATACGTCCTACCAGCTCGAAGGCGTCGATCGCACCAACCGGCCGGTGACGTTCCTGTTCAACGGCGGCCCGGGCGCGTCCTCGGCGTGGCTGCAATTCGGCGCCGCCGGGCCGTGGCGCATCTCGATATCGGGTGAGGGCGCGGTGTCGTCCGCGCCGCCGGATCTGCTGCCCAACGCCGAGACATGGCTCGATTTCACCGATCTCGTCTTCATCGATCCCGTCGGCACCGGCTATAGCCGTTTCGTGGCGTCCGGCGAGGATGCGCGCAAACGGTTCTACTCGGTCGATGGCGACGTCAGCGCCATCGCGCTCGTGATCCGCCGATGGCTGGAAAAACACGACCGCCTTCTGTCACCGAAATTCGTCGCCGGCGAGAGCTATGGCGGCATCCGCGGGCCGAAGATCGTGCGCAACCTGCAGACCCAGCAGGGCGTCGGCGTGCGCGGGCTGATCATGGTCTCGCCCTTGTTCGATTTCCGCGACTTCGGCGGCTCGAGCCTGCTGCAATACATGTACACGCTGCCGAGCATGGCTGCGGTCGCGCGCGAGGCCAAGGGACCGGTGACGCGCGCCGATCTCGCCGATGTCGAGCGATACGCGCAGGGCGAGTTCATTACCGATCTCCTCAAGGGGCAGGCGGATCGGGAAGCGACGATGCGGCTTTCCGACAAGGTGGCCGCGCTGACCGGCATCGATCCGGCGGTGAGCCGCAGGCTGGCCGGGCGTCTCGATGTCGGCGAATTCCGCCGGGAATTCGACCGCCGAAATGGCCGCGTTGTGGGACGCTACGATGCGTCGGTCTCCGGCATCGATCCCTACCCCGATTCGAGCTACGCGCACTTCGGCGATCCTTCCGGGGATTCCCTGACGGCGCCGCTGACGAGCGCGGCCGTCGACCTCACCACGCGCAAACTGAATTGGCGTCCTGACGGCTCGTACCACCTGCTCAATGGTGTCGTGAACATGGCCTGGGATTTCGGCCGAGGGCCGGCCGAGTCCGTTTCACAGTTGCGGCAGATCCTGGCGCTCGATCCGAAGATGAAACTGCTGGTCGGGCATGGGCTCTTCGACCTGGCGACACCGTATTTTGGATCGAAGGTGATCCTCGACCAGTTGCCGGCCTATGCGCGGTCGGACCGGGTGAAGCTGGTCGTCTATCCCGGCGGGCACATGTTCTACTCGCGCGATGCCGCACGTCAGGCCTTTCGCGGCGAGGTCGAGAAGGTGATGAAGTGAACTCGCAACAATAAAAAAACCGGCGCAGTGATTGAGCACTGCACCGGTCATTTTTTGTTCGTCATTGCGAGCGGAGCGAAGCAATCCATGTCACGGCATAACGGATAGATGGATTGCTTCGCTCGCATTGACGGCGGAGACTTTACTGCCTCAGTAAACCAATCCCGTGCCCGGCGGCTTTTCCAGCGCGGTGGCGAGCGAGCGATATTCCTCGCTTGCGGTGCCGGTGAGCTCCGAGATCCGGTTGAGGTGATACTGCGCCTGGTCGCGGTTGCCCTGTTCAACCTGCCACAGGCCGTAATACTGCCACGTCTTGGCGTGGCCCGGATCGGCTTTGAGCGCACGCTCGTACCAGATCTGCGAGACCTTGTAGTCGCCGAGCTTGCGATAGGAGTAGCCGATCAGGTTGGCAACGGCGGCACTGTCGTCGCGGCCGAGCGCCTTCAACTGCTCGATAGCGGAAGTGTAGTCGTGACGGTCGTAGATCGCGGCATAAGCGGCGCGATAGCCGTCGGCGAATGCGGTTTGCTCGATACCCGGGCGAGCTTCGCTGGATTTCTTTTTCTTCTTGTCGGGCGGCGGCGGATCGTTGTCGGGCGCCGCGTAGACGACGCTGACGATGGGGGTTGCCGCGAGCGTCAGCGACAACATGGCAAGAGTCAAAAGCCTGATCCCAAATTTCTTCATGCATCTCTCCTGATGGCCGGTTCGGTAATTCTACACCGAAGCCCGTTGAGGTGAACCCCCGGCGCGCAGGAACATTCCCGTCCCGTTCCCTCGATTCACCGATTTTGATCGCGCTGCATCATCATCGGATTTGAAGAAGATGTCATTCAGATGAACGGAATCCCAAATCCCGCTTCAGGGGAGGTTCAGTGCGGAGCCGCCAGCTTCATCGGTCAGGCGAGATCAGGCCAGGCATGCTCAAGACCATTTCCGTGGCACTCGTCTCAATTTTTCGAGAGCGAAAGCCATGGGATAACCGACATGAGGTAACCGAGGGGCGAATTCCATTCTCACGCCGGGCGGTTTATGAGACGGCGGAGGACGGGAGAAGAATTGGCGTGAAACGTTCGGTCAAATTCGCGGCGATGATGTCGATGCCGATCGCGCTATCGGCGTGTGCTGCCACCAGCGATGAAGGCAAGTCGATTACCTTTACCGACGACCGCGGCGTCTCCAGCCAGCCGTTTCCGAGGAATTACCGCACCGAATTGCTGGCGTTCCTGAAGACCTATCTCAACAATCCCGTCGGCGTCCGCGACGCCGTCATGGCAGAGCCGGTCGAGCGTGTCATCGGCGGACGGCAGCGTTATGTCGTCTGTCTTCGGTTCAGCGCGCGCGAATCCGACGGTGGTTACCGGGAGCCGCGGGAGCGCGCCATGCTGTTCGTCGACGGCCGCCTCGACCGCATCCTCGAAAACGCGGCCGAGCCCTGCGCGGGGCTGGCGTACGCGCCTTTCGCGGAGCTGGAGAAATTGACGCGCTGATCGCCCGCCGGCGTGCGCGTGCCAAGCCGGGCGCTGGCCGGATCTCGGTAGCCGGGTCGGAGGGCCTGGGAAGGAACCGTGAACGAATTTGGATCACTTTTCGAGGAGGCTTGAACCTTGCCTTAGTCATCCCCGACCCCAACTAGGTGGAAAGCCGGATCCTTAACCGTCGAAAAAGCCTTTAATGCGAGGGAACTAAATCGGTTTGTTGCCATGCGGCCACAGTCGCGCGCCATCTGGTCGCTGCCACTCGCCGCAAAGCAACCCAAATGAAGTCACGTTGTTTGGATTGGTATCTGCAACGTTCGTAACGGGGATAGTCAAATGAAGAAGTTAGTGCTCGGGGCTGCCGCGCTGGCCGCCATGGTTGCGCCAGCTTTCGCGGCCGACATGCAAGCCCGGCCCTATACCAAGGCGCCGGCCTATACCGCGCCCCAGGTGGTCTACAACTGGACCGGGTTCTATGTCGGCGGCCATGTCGGCGGCGCCTTTGCGGGCAACACCTCCCTGCAGGGCAGCGACGCCCGCTTCATGGGTGGTGTCCAGGGTGGTTTCGACTATCAGTTCGCCCCAAACTGGGTCATGGGCGTCGAGGCCCAGTACAGCTGGCTGCCCAGCAACAACAATGATGGCGTGCTGTTTCCCGGTGGCACCCTCGTAACCTCCAACACCGACCAGATCGGCTCGGTGACCGGCCGGATCGGCTACACTTGGGGGCCGGCGCTGCTCTACGCCAAGGGCGGTTACGCCTGGCGTGACGGCAACAATATCGGGGTGTCGGTGGCCGGTGTGCCGGCGGCATTCACCACCAACGGCAGCCACAAGGACGGCTACACCGTCGGCGGCGGCCTCGAATACATGTTTGCCCCGAACTGGTCGGCCAAGGCCGAGTACCAGTATTACAATTTCGGCAATACCACCTTCACCGCCGGCCCGGCCGACGTCGCTGGCCGCAGCTTCCGCAACGACGAGCACACCGCCAAGGTCGGCGTGAATTACCGGTTCGGTTGGGGCGGCGGGACTGCCTCCCGATATTGATGGAGCGCTTCGCATCGACATCCAAAAGGCCGGCGTCATGCCGGCCTTTTCATTGGCGCAAGGCCTCTACGATGTGCCTTGCGGGTTGCATTCTCGAAGGCGTCAAAAAAAATTTCGCGGTGCACGCAACTTTTCGTCATGATGCGCTATTATGAGTATCAGCCGGGCTGGGTTGGACATTAAAAACATGCGTGCTTTTGCGTTAGGGCTGATCTTTTCTGCAGCGGCTTATCCGTGCCTCGCTCAAACGGTCCTTAAATCCGAACCGTTTATTCTTGCTCCTTATGAAGTGGCCTTCGTGCAGGATACCGCCTGCGGGGTCGGCAAGGTGCGCAAGGTGACCGGCGCGATCCGGGGACTGCAGCGCCGTAAGGCGTGTGTTGCTGTGGCTGCCGAACAGGCATCGCTGGTTTCGGCGACGCCCTAGAGACGATTTCAGACTTTAATCTGCCGCCTGGGCTTATCCCGGCGAGGGATGCCTGTCGGCATCCGGTGACCGCCTTCGTCCTCATGACGCCAGCTGCAATTCCGTCTGCGCGTCGCGCTCGGCTTCCGCCTTGTTGCGGGCGGGGTCTTCGTGCGGCTCGAGCTGGCAGGGCTTGATCTCGTAATCCTGGTCCAGAACGGGTTGAGGACCCTGCTTGTGGCGGGGGGAGACGACGTCCACCACCAGCCCGCTCTTGCGGGCGATCGCCCAGACGTCGGCGGCGGTCGGGTAGGCCTTGCTGAGCTTGGCATCGTTCGAGAACAGCGCGTAGGGCATTGTCGGCTCCGGTAAAAACGGTCAACGCGGAAGCGGCGGCCGGGTTTCAGACGTGGCTGCCATGTCGGCATTCGAATGCTGGTTTCGGGAGCAAATTGGCTCGTTTCGGCCCGTTTTCGTGGAGTCTCTGAGTCTTTAACGAGACGTAAATCCCGGAAAAAAGAATCCCCGAGACTCATCAAGCAGAATCGCCGGATGTTTCGGGCCATGATGACGAGCCTCCAGACCTCCAGCACGCGTGTCCAACTCAGGCTGACGATCTGCCTTCTGGTCGCCTGCGCCGCCAACGTGGCGCTGGTATGCGCCTGGTTGTAGCGCCGGCCGATTGACGGCGGCCGCATTCCACGGAACATGGCCCTCAAAAGCGGATGGGGGTGGAAATGATCGAAGCGCTGCAGCGGCGGGTCAACGACGATGAGGGTCTGGTTCGGCGCGGCCGCTATCTGACCACCAGCTTCCTTCTCGAAGTCGGCGCCACGCCTTGGTTGATCTCGATCTTCGAGGGCCGAATCGTCTCGGTGACGCCGGGGCCGTTCGTGATGCCGTCCTCGTCCTTTGCGCTGCGGGCCTCCGAGGCGGAGTGGAAAAAGTTCTGGAGCCGGCGCCCGCCGCCGGGCTCGAACGACCTGATGGCGCTGATCAAGCGGCGCGCGCTCAAGGCCGAAGGCAATCTGCAGATATTCATGTCCCACCTGCGCTACTTCAAGGAAGCCCTTGGCAAGCTGCGCGAAGGAGCCGCGGCATGAGCGTGAGATTCGAGCCGATCGTCGGCCGCTACATGCATCTCGACCTGTTCGGCCGGCCGCACCGGGTCTATGTCGAGGAGGCCGGCGAAGGGACGCCGCTGTTGTGCCTGCACACCGCCGGCAGCGACGGGCGGCAATATCGCGGCCTGATGAACGATATCAGGGTCACCCGGAACCACCGCGTGATCGCCTTCGATATGCCCTGGCACGGCAAATCCTCGCCGCCTGCCGGCTGGCATGAGGAGGAGTATCAGCTCACCTCGGCGCAATACACGGCGATGGTGCTGGAAATCTCAGGCGCGCTCGGCCTCGACAGACCGATTCTGATCGGATGCTCGATCGGCGGCCGGATCGCGCTGCATCTGGCGCTCGAGCATCCGGAACGATTCCGCGCCATCATCGGTCTGCAGGCCGGCGCGCATGTCGATCCCTATTACGACCTCAACTTCCTGCACCGGGCGGACGTGCATGGCGGCGAAGTCTGCGGCGCCATCGTCTCCGGCCTGGTGGGCCCCGATGCGCCCGACAACGAGCGCTGGGAGACGCTGTGGCATTACATGCAGGGCGGTCCCGGCGTCTTCAAGGGCGACCTGTACTTCTACAAGCTGGACGGCGACATCCGCGACCGCGTCGCGCAGATCGACACGCGGCGTTGCCCGCTGTTTCTCCTGTCCGGCGAATACGACTATTCCTGCACGCCGGAGGAGACGCTGGCGGTGGCGAACAGTATTCCCGGTTGCGAGGCCACCATCATGAAGGGACTGGGCCACTTTCCGATGAGCGAAGATCCGCAGGCGTTCCTGGCGCATCTGCTGCCGGTGCTGGAGAAGATCGCCGGCAGGTAGGCCTGCCCGGGGCGGGGTCCGAACACAAAATATCGAAAACAACCCCATGCAAAGTAGAGCCGGGAAACAGTTATCCGATTTATCCTGTTGAAATAACAGGATATTTTCCGGGGTGCGGCCGCGACTGTTAAATCTCCTTGAGGGAGGCATGGACCTTGGCCATCGTCGCCGTGCAATAGGCCTCGCGCTCGCGGTTGAACCGTTCCTGATGGGCGCGGAAACTGGCCACCCGCGCCCGGATCTCGGACTGGAAATCCTCCCGCAGGTCGGGGCGGGAGATGGAAATCGGGACCGGTAACTCTCGTGGCGCCTCCGCCGACACTCTTATTGCAGGCGCAGGTATGGCACGTGCTTGGACCTCTGCTGCCTGCGCAGGCGGGTGGGCAACCGGCGTCTGGACCAAGGGAACGGCGAGGTCGGCAAGCGCCACCGCGGCTGGGCGCTCGGGTTCGAATGTATCTGCGGAGGCCGGCGCGGCCGACGCCGCGATCGCCGTGGGGGCCTCCGGCGTCCTGACGGCGTCCGGTGCCTTGCCGGTCACCGACTGAACGAACGCCATCGTCTGTGCGATCAGAAGATCGCGTTCCTTCATCCATTTCATGCAACACCTCGGCCGAACTCACTCGATCAAACCGCTTTTGCGGAAGCAAGCGAATGGCGAGACGGTGGTGGATAACTCCCACGCTTTTGCGCGCGAGGTGACAAAACGGTGACAGTTGATGGCTGTCCGCGTGCATAGGGCATCAGATGGCCATGCGGATTCAATGAAGAAAAAAACGGCGCGGCGTCTATCGTTCGCGCGGGTTTGTGTTCGGGACGAAACGTTCGCCGACCACGCGGACCAGCGGTTGGTCGCTGACATCCGTTCTCCCCTTGCGAGGTGACGGCGTGGGCTCGGTGGCGCCCTGCATGCGATCGGCTATCCGAACCGGCCTTGTATCGGCGGAGCCGACCAGTGCAGCGCCGCCAGCGAACGCCAGGCTGACCAGGGTGACGGCAGCCAGCAGAACCATGTTGCAGTTTTCTTCCCGAATCCTCATGCCGCAGCAACGTGGCCAGCAATGAAGAGTTCCAGTGTCCTATCTTCGACGCGTTCGAACCACATTGTTGCCCGGCTCCACGGTACCAGGTTGACGTTGCGCCTCCCAGCGCGGGATGCCTGCCATGCATGATGCGCCGACCCCTAACGAAATTGTGTCGGCTAACAACACCGGAACAATAGTAGACAGTTGACGCAATCAACTTAGCACCGCCGGTAAATGACAGTTCACTTCAGTCCGCAAGGCCAGGATAAATGGCTGGACAACGATGAGTTCTCGACCGAATTCCTCAAGCTGCTGGCTGCGGCTCAGGAAGGCGGCTCGATGGTTTCGGAATGTTTCCTGGTGGCGAGCCGGATCGATCCGCACGATCGCGCCGACTCCTGGCACCGTGAGTGGCTGAGGATCGCCGACCTGAATGCCGCGCGTGCCGATGCGGCGCTCGCGGGCGGTCATGCGATCACCGCTCGAAGCAATTGGCTGCGCGCGATCAACTATTATCAGGCCGCAACCTTCGTACTGGATTCCACCGATGCGAGACAGCAGCGCGCCATTGAGTCGATGCGAGCCTGCGCCCGCCGCTACGTTGCGCAGGTGACGCCGGCCGGTGAGACGGTCGAGATCCCCTGGCTGCAAAACCATCCATTGGAAGGCTATTTCGTGCCGGCGCCGCCCACTTCCGGCCGGACGCCTGTCGTCGTGTGCATCGGCGACCCCGGACACCGCAAGGAAGAATATCTGTTCAAGGTGGCGCGTTATGCCCGGGAGCGGGGAATGGCGCTGCTCGCCGTCGATCTGCTCGGTTCGGGCACCGATGCCGATTTCGAGGCGATTGTCGGCCGACGCGATCTGGAGTCTTCGATCAGCTACGTGATGAATTACCTGAGGACGAGGGACGATGTCGACGAACGTCGGATAGCCATCGTTGGCGATGGCGCAGGGTCGTCGTTTGCCGCCCGTGGCATCGCGCTCGACAATCGCTTCGCCGCCGCGGTTTGCGACGGCGGGCTGTGGGATATCCACGAGCGCGAATTCCTGACGAATCGGTTCGCGCCGGCTGGCGGAGGAATCGAGGAAAGCTGGCCCGGGCTGAGATTTCATTGCCCGGTCTTGATCACCGTCGGCGGGCAGGGCTGGCTCAAGAGCGATGTCGTTACCGATCTATTCGAACGGCTGAAGTCCCGTCATCGTGATATTTCACTGAAGATCTTCGACAGTTCGGAGACGGCGGCGGCACAGGCCCACCATGACAACCCCACGCTGGCCAACGAGTTCATCTTCGACTGGGTTGCCGATCGCCTCGACCGGGTACCGGCCTGAAGCAGTGAACGTCATATGCCCATCGAAACCTTCAGGCAGGCCTTCTCAAGACGGGCCTTGAGCGCTGTGAGCTTCTCTGTGAACTCGGCAAGGTCGCGGTCGCTGAATTCGGCAAAGATGAAGTTGTTGAGCTCTTCCTGCTGGGAAGCCAGGGCTGCGATGTGCTTGTAAGTCTTGTCGGTCAACGACATCTGCACGACCCGGGCATCGTCGTCCGAGGTCTTCCGGCGCATGAAACCCTTCTTTTCGAGCATCTTGGATTGGGTCGTCACGAAGGAAGGGTCGACATGGAGCATCTTCGACACCACCTTGACCGGCACGCCCTCGCCCTGGTCGAGATCGGCCAAGGCCATCAGGATCATCCATTGCGGGCCGCTGACCCCGAGGGTTTTGGCCCAGAAGTAGCGAATCTCCTGCAGGTGGACGTTGATGGCGGCGATCTCCCAGGCGAATCGTCGGGCGATGTCGTGGTTCTTGCCGCCCGACGCCCCGGACTCGGCGCGTTTGGCGCGGCTGGATGAGTCCGATCCCTTGCGGGGTTCCTGTCCCATGGCTGTTCGAGTTCCGCCGTACCTGGAAAGACACCTTAGCTTATTTCATAAGAAATTCATTCAATTGGCACGTCCAGCAGTGTGATGCGCTGAAATATCATACGCCGGAGCGGTGTTGCTGCTGCGACACAGTCGGATGGGATAGAGATAGCTGAGTTCATAAAGTATTTTGATTAAGTAAAATGCGCATGCATAGTTCTGGAGACGGTCCGGGGGGTCCTCGATCGTTCCGTTTTAGTGGTTCGCTTAAGTCCCTCGCGTTCATGCGGGTGTGTCCGAAGACGCGAAACGACTGGGCGGCTTGCAAGGGCGGACCATCCTCTGGGGGATCAGTCAGAGGTCCGCCCTTGTCCACAGAGCAACTTGGAGGTTAACAATGAAAGTGATCAAGAGCCTTGTTCTCGGCTCAGCGGCGGGTCTCATCGCCATGAGCGGGGCGCAGGCTGCCGATCTTCCCGTCAAGGCCAAAGCGGTCGAATACGTGAGGATCTGCTCCCTGTACGGCGCGGGTTTCTTCTACATCCCGGGCACCGACACCTGCATCAAGCTGGGTGGCTACGTTCGTGTCGACACCACGTTCAACGGCAACACCTACGGTGGGCCGGCCTGGTCGGGCGATCTCGGTCAGCAGAACCGCTACCGTGACTACTTCTCGTCCCGTTCGCGTATGGCGCTGACGATCGATACCCGCACTGCCACCGAATACGGCGTCGTCCGCACCTTCGGTCAGGGCGACTTCCAGTTCAACAATTTCGGTGGAAGCACCAGCAACCCGACCGCGCTCGCGACCTTCGATGCGAACCGGCTCTCCACCGCTGGCGGCGGCTATGTCGCCGTTGAAATGGTGTTCATCCAGTTCGCCGGTTTCACCTTCGGTAAGTCGGCTTCGGCTTACGCGACGCCGTGGAATGGCTATCCGGGCAACAACAACTCGTTCCTGATGGGCGGCGCCGACTACGTCACCGGCGTCAACAACATCCAGTACACCGCGCAGTTCGGCAACGGCGTGTCGGCCACCATCGGTCTCGATGATCCGACCGTGTTCAACCGCACCGCCGTGCTCAACCTCGGCGTCGCCGGTGGCGCCACCTCGGCTGGCGCGAACGCCTACGGCGGCACGCATGTTCCTGACATCGTCGGCAACATCCGCGTCGACCAGGCCTGGGGTCTGTTCCAGGTTTCGGGTATGGCGCACCTCGTGAACGCTTCCTACAACATCCTCGGCGCCGGTGGCGTTCCGAACGCTCTGTCGGAAATCTCCGGTCACCCCGAAGACAAGTGGGGCGGTGCGGTGATGGCCGCGTTGCAGATCAAGAACCTCCCGACCGGTGCGGGCGACGATTTGAAGATCGACGTCTCGTACTCCAAGGGTGCCACCAAGGCCGTGATCTCGACGTCAGGCGCCTCGCCGAACTTCGTGATGTTCGGCGGCAGCGGAAACGGCGCTTACCAGAGCATCGGCTTCGGCCAGACCGCCGACGCGGTCTACGTGCCGGGCGGCGAACTCAAGCTGGTGGACGCATGGGGTGTCCGTGGTGCGTTCAACCACAACTGGGATCCCTACTGGTCGTCCAGCCTCTGGGGCAGCTACTCCCAGGTGCGTTACGGCGGCAGCGTGCTCGACGTGACCTCGGCCAAGGGCGCGTGGTGTGCCAACTACTCCGTCGGCAAGGGCGCAGGCTTTACCTGCAACCCGGACTACAGCGTTGCCCAGGTGGGTCTGACCACCCGCTGGACTCCCGTCAAGAACCTGACGTTCTCGGCTGAAGTCGGCGCATTCTTCCTCGACCAGAAGATGTCGGGCGTTGCCAACCTGACGGCTGCGGCTCCCAAGCCGACCACTGTGTACGAGTTCAAGGACCAGAGCACTGTGTTCCTGAACGTTCGCGCTCAGCGCAACTTCTGATCCCGAAAGACTTGAAACACCGAGAACCCCCGGCAGGCAACTGCCGGGGGTTTTTCTTGGTGTATCCGGAGGTCTGCTGATTTTCGGTCGTGCGATGGATGGGGGCGGCGGCACGAAACGGACGTAAGTCGCTGTAACGAATGCTTGAAAATCTCAGAAAATTAAAAAATATGATTTACTCAGGTAATTGTGTAATCTATTATGATCCCAAGGCGACCGGCTCTGGTTGCCTCTTGGTCTCCACGGAGACGCAACACTACTTACGTTAAACCTCCGAAACCTCCGGGAATGCCCTCCCGGAGGTTTTAACGTTTGGAGCTGGTCCCGTCCGGCGGCCTGATTCGATCGCTCGGACGTGGCGGAAATAGCTGCGTGCGCCGATGAAGCTGCGCTCGGTTTTGAACGTGTTTTCTTCGAGCAAGCCGGCGGCCGGCCGCGGATGGGGCTGACGGCACGCCTTGCTTGAAACGCTCTCGCCAAAGTTGCTGTCGAGGCGGGAGTTGTTCAGGGGACGGTTCAACCGGGAGCTTGCTGCCCGAATTGTTTCTGGATATTTCTGATTGTATGAAGTGCAATCAGCTACCATGAACAATCGAAGATGAGCCTGATACGACGTCTTCGGAGGAAGCTCTTCCCGCCCGGCCAAGCGATCGAAGGGTACGAGAATGAAGAACTGGTCGACACGATCTTCCGCAAGACCGTAGCCTATGATCCGAAAGGCGATTGGGCGCTGGTGTCCGACATCAAGACGGTGCTCGATTTCGGCGGCGGCGCAGGCCTGCACTACAAGCTGGCTCGCCTGCAGAACCCCGACATCCGCTGGGCCGTCGTGGAAACCCAGGCGATGGTTCGCCGCGCCAGCGAACTTGCAACGGACAGGCTGAAGTTTTTCAGCGACATCGGCCCGGCCGCCGATTGGCTCGATGATGTCGATCTGATGCATTCCAACGGTGCGATCCAGTACGTTCCCAATCCGATCGAGGTCGTCCGGTCGCTGTGCGCGGTACGCCCCGCGGCGATCGTGTGGAGGCGTGTGCCAACCAACGACGGTGAGGCGGAAGTGCGCGAGATGCAGACGTCATTCCTCAGTGATAACGGCCCGGGCTCGCTGCCGTCCGCGAGCGACAAGGTCGTGCGGTACGAACGACACCGGATCCCGGCGCAACCGTTCCTCTCGGCGCACGAAGGCTATCGGATGACCGAGCGCAGTTCCGATCCCCTGGAACGGCGGACCGAGCAATTCCGGTTTGTTCGAACCGGCTAGCGTTCACACCGGACGGGAAAGAAAGACCAATAACTTCAATAGACATATGGTGCCGGTTGAGAGGATTGAACTCCCGACCTTCGGTTTACAGAGCCACGGTACGGGTGTGAGTCCGCCAGCTCTTTCAAGGCGACGGTCCGGCCGAAATCACAGGAAGCGAGAAAGGGCAGTCCAAGGCTGCAAGGTTGGGGACATCCTGGGACATGTCTCTCGGGCCGTCTTAGCCGGTCAGCCACGATGAGACGAACTGTCGAGCCGCGGAGATGATGTGATTAGGCCAATGTACCCAAGGGATTGGTAGGCGGCTGCAAGCGACGCCCCTTTGAGCGCCCACCGGATGGCGTGGCGTCTAAGGTCCGCAAGCGGACAGGGCTCGCCTGCCGTGGCAACAAGCTCAGGGCGCCGCACGTCCGATACTACGCAGTCCCATTCACCTGATCCAGTCACCTACGGATATTGGCGGACGTTCTATCATCTCAGCCTCGCGCAGCGGATGGCATGTCAAAAACGATCCAGCACCCACGCGACCTTCGTGCGGCACACCTTTGGCTGTTCAACTATCAGCAAGTGGCCGGGCCCTCCCGCGGTGGCGATGCAACGGCCGTTCGCTGACAGCAGGCAACTCGGCTTAACGCGACATTCCATGGTCAGCGTGGCGACCGCTGTAAGCGACAGCCCCAGGAACAGGGCGAGCGCCAGCAGGCATCGCGCCGTGAAGATGCGGCCAAGCCAGTGCCATTTTGAAAGCGGTGCCCAGTCGGGAGACGCAATGCTCATGCAATCCATCCTTGCGACTATGGGAGGGCGATCACGACGTCGCCCCATGCGAGCCGGCACCGGAGGTGCTTCCCGTTGACCACACGGGCATCCTGCGCGCCGGCGACGCGGAGGCGACCATCAGAGGTGACGCGGTGGATCGGCTCGCGATTGCATTCCTTGGCGATGTCTGCGACCGCGGCGAACGATAGGAAACCGAGAACAATGGCGAGTGCGAGCGCCGAGATTTTCCAACTTAGCCAAGGCCACCTCACTTCAGGCGACCGATCGGGCAGAGCTATGGTCAAGGTACGCAACCTCCGAATCGTTCATTCGGAGGCTGACTGTAGCACACCTCGTCGGTGACGGAGGACGCGCAAGGCCGTTGCGGAGGTCACTGGTGCGTTGCCGGCGTCCTGGGACCCCGAAAAACGGACGCACGGCTGACCCGCGCTAGTCCAGCATCGAGGCAACGGCGCTTGCCGAATAGGGATTGCCTCCGGGCCGCTTGCTGCCCTTGCCTTTGATCGAGACGTGGCCGGTCTCCGCGAGCGCTGCGGAGATTTGGCGCAGCGATATCCGGGGCTGCTGTGCACGCAGCTGGCGTGCCATCTGCACGGCCGCTGGGGCCGTTTCAGTGAGGGCCTTGCGGCCCTCGACCTTGGCGCCGGTCTTGCGGCGTTTGCGCTCCCGTGCGCCCCGCAGCTTCGCCACCGTCATCGCCTTGTCGAATTGTGCGACGGCCTCCAGGATCTGGCGGACTAACACAGCGGTGGGCGTGTCGTCGACGAACTGGTCCGGCTTGTCGGCGGCGATTATGTTGATGTCGTCGGCGCGCAGGCGCCGATACCCGGTTTCCTGCACAATCAGATCGCGGGCGAAGCGGTTGGCAGTCTCGACGATGATGGTGCGCACGCCGTTGCCGGCGATCTTCCCCAACGCCGCTGCGAAGCCGGGACGTACATCGATCATGTCGTCACCGGCGACGGCGGGATCGTCGAACCAAGCAACGACCGTGTAGCCGGCCTTGTTGGCAAAGGCTTGGATCGCCTTGCGCTGGCGGGGGACGCTGTCCTTGCCGTCGCCGACGTTGGTGGCGGAGCTGGTCCGTGTGTAACCGATCGCCGCTTTGCGCTGATTTTTCTCTTGGTCAGACAAAATCTTAGCCTTGAATTGTACTTAATTCATCAGAATTATGTACAACGCTATAGGGCCGGGTCAAGCTGCCGCAGGTGCTAACCTGGTGGCTCTCAAACAGGAGGAGGCGTTAATGACCAGTAGATTGGAGCTTTTGGGCTCGAGCCGAACGGCAGCACATCCGCGAACAGATTGCGTACCTAAAAGCTGGAGCAAGGGTCATGTCGCCCAGCGGCGAGGACATCACCGCGGCTCGGTTAGAGAGTTTGGCCATTCACTTGGAAGGCGTCGATGAGGCGCTGAAGGAGATCGACCAGACCCCGAGGGCCGCCGCCGGGGACGGGTGATCGCCGTCGAACGGGGGCGGTGAGCGAACAAAGAAAAAATATCGGGACGAGTGCACGCGATTGTGTGCGTCTTTAGCGGCGGGTTGCCGTACGTGACACTTTTGGGACACCGGCCCACAATTCACGGTTCGGTGTTGCCGACCCGCCAATTTCCCAAGCGAATCTGGTACGCCGCCGATTGGAAATATTTTCTATCCCCGCTGTTCTACGGGGGGTGGTCGTTATACCTTCTTAAGAAATGGCTAAGGTATCTTGGCCCACGAAACTCGGGAGAACCAAAAATGGCTATCAGAAAATCGGCACTAAAACAGGCTCCCGCGCGCCCGGAACTTGACCGCCTTCTGCAACAGGCCCGGGAAACCGGCGTGACGAATGAGCAGTTGTTTCAACAGCGCATCAGCTTTGCGTATGGGAACGCACCGGAGCATTCCGGTATTACCAAGGAAACGGCCACTAAGGCAGCCGGCAGCATCCTAATGCGGACCACTGTCAAGTGAGCAAGGGAGAGCCCGCTGAGCGGGCTCTTTTTGTATGATCGTATCGGAAGGTGACGACCGAGAGCTATACGATCTGGTGCAGGAGAAGAACCTGTTCCGGCAATACGATCTTCTGACGAATTGCGTCGAAATCGGACTAAAGCAGGGCCACACTGCCTTCGACAAATTCACTCTTTGGTCGCTCAATCATGTCGCAGTCGCCAATATATCCCAATTCGGCGGCCGATTTCGAGAGGAGCCCATATACGTAGGCAACCATCTGCCGCCCCACTTCAAAGATGTGCCCGAGTTAATGGATCGGTTCATTTCGACGATCCACGAAAACTGGTTCAATTGGAGTGCCACGGAAATGGCGGCCTATGGCCTGTGGCGGTTGAATTGGATCCACCCGTTTATTGAGGGCAATGGTAGAACGGCCCGCGCTACTTGCTACTACTTGCTTTGCACAAAATCTGGCGGATTGTTGCCGGGCAAGAAGATAGTCCCTGAACGTATTCGCGAAGATCGGCGCGGATATGTCGACGGCCTCCGCGCGGCGGACCGGGCTTGGCACGAGGGAAATTTGGACTTTTCCGAGCTCGAAGCTTACTTGGCTCGATTGCTAGAGGCCCAGCTGCGGGACGCCGACTAGAGGCGGAATCAGAACGGGACCTCATAGTCATCGTTGGGCGGCCGCCAGCCCCGCGGCTTCAGGCTCGGTGGTCGAGCAACGTCCGCGACCGCTTCGCTGATCCGACCTGGTAGTATCGGGATCGTCGTGCTCATGGTTTCTAGGGCCGTCTGCAGTCGGATCAGTTCACTCCTATGGCGGCCGACAAGGTCCAGCATATAGACGATCGGCCTGCCGCTTGTCGGATTCAGGTTCGTCACCACGTCGTCAAATAATCCTGAATTTGGGACTGATAAGACCGCTGTTTCCGCCGTTCTCGCCGCGTTCGCCGCAGCTCGAAAGGAGGGAAAAGTGCTGTAATTTAAGGGGTGTTTGTGGTGCCGGTTGAGAGGATTGAACTCCCGACCTTCGGTTTACAAAACCGCTGCTCTACCGCTGAGCTAAACCGGCGATTCGAAGTGGCCGGGGCGGGAGGACAACGTCCCGCCGCGCGATCCGGGCTTCGGCGGCTCGAATATCAGACTTGGCCGCCAAGGGCCAGAACCCAAGCCGCCGCTTTCACCGCTCCCGCATGAAAAAGGCGGCCCTTGCAGCCGCCTTTTCCCGAACGCGATTCGCAATGCGCCTATTGGCAGAGATGCTGCCGGCCGTCCTCGCCGCGGAACACCGTGCCGGGAACGCAGACGAACCCGTTGCGGCGGGCATATTCGTTGCCACCGAACGGCGAGGTGGCGATCGCAGCCGCCGTGCCGACCGCGCCGCCGACGACGCCGGCCGCGACATGGCCCGGCCAGAAGCCGTCGTTACCGTCCCAGCGGTTGTAGCTGTTGTGCCAGGCACGGCCCTGATCAGCCGCATCGCGATAGACCTGACGCTGATAGCTGCCGGTGTAGGGGCTCCCGGGTCCCCGGTTCTGGCAATTGGCGTTCGGATAGAATTGTGCGCAATAGCCCGGATTGGTGACGACTTCTTGCGCCATGGCAGGACCGGCGAGCGCGGATGCCAGGACCGCCGCGGCGGCGAGCAGGTTCGATTTGGTCATTGCAGGACTCCAATGTAGATGCGCCACGCTAAGCACTCGCTTTGATGATCGTTCCGGCACGGCCCTTTCAGAGGGGTCAAACCGACGTGATGCGAGCGGCCGGCGAGGCCGCTGCCCATCTGCAGGAGGTAGCAAGCTGATCGGTGGCCGACGCGCCGAACCGACCGAATTCGGGTGCGCGGTACAAGGCCAGCGTGCTGGTCTGTACCGGTGTCGACGATCCGCCGGCGCCACCGCGACCGGTCGTCGATTTTGAGACAGAGTTGCGAACCGGCGGGGTCGGGGACCGGCATGCCATCGCCTGCGGCAACACGCTGCATGGCTTCACCAACCCTGCCGCCAACGGCGCGATGATGCGCACCGCGCTGGATCATGGGCGGGCCGACCGCCGCTCCGGGCGTCGATCAAAAGCCCGTCTGATGAAGCCTTGACCTGACCGGGGCTTCCGGCTGGTATCCGACCAGGTACAGAGCGAAGTAGGGGGCGTATGTTCGGAATTCTTGGGCTGGGGTTTTTGCTGGGCATGCAGCATGCGCTCGAGGCCGACCATATCGCCGCCGTATCCAGCATCGCCGCGCGCCGCAGCCACGTCCTCGACATCGTCAAGCACGGGCTGACCTGGGGCCTCGGCCATACGCTGACGCTGTTCGTGTTCGCCGGCGCCGCCATCCTGCTCGGCCACGCGATTCCCGAAAGCGTGGCCCGCCCGATCGAGACCGCGGTTGGAATCATGCTGATCGGACTCGGCGCCCATGTGCTATGGCGGCTGTGGCGCGACCGGGTGCATTTCCATCGGCACGGCCATGGCGACGGCACGGTGCACTTCCACGCCCACAGCCATGCCGGCGAAACCGCCCCGCATCAGCGCACCGCGCATGCGCATGACCATGGCTTCCGCTGGCGCACGCTGCTGGTCGGCCTGATGCACGGCATGGCCGGCTCGGCGGCGCTGCTGGTGTTGGCGGTCGCACAGGCATCCGGCCCGGTGGCCAGCCTGGGCTACGTCGCGCTGTTCGGCGTCGGCTCGATGATCGGCATGGGCGCGCTGTCGACGGTGATCGCGGTGCCGCTCGCGGTCTCCGCGCGCCGGCTCACCTGGGCCAATCGCGGCCTGCAGGGCGCAGTGGGGCTTGCCACTATTGCGATCGGGGTTATGACGGTGGCCGAAACGGCGCTGGCCTGACGCCGGTGGCGTTGGCGGGCTGATCTACAAATATAACCATAAGGTTGGAGGAGACGGGATGAAACGCCGCGATTTTCTGGCCGGAAGCACCGCAACGGCATTGACCGGATGGGCGGGCCGGGCGCTGGCACAATCGGGCCCGCTGACAAAAATCATCTTCCCCTTTGCGGCCGGCGGCGGCGGCGACGCACTGTGCCGCCTGCTGGCGCAGCACATCGGGCCATTGCTCGATCGCAACGTCATCGTCGAGAACCGCACCGGCGGCGACGGGCTGATCGGCATCAAGGCGGTGAAGGGGGCCAACCCCGATGGCGCCACCATCCTGGTCACCACGGGGCCGACGATGTACCTGCTGCCGATGGTCGAGACGACGCCGAGTTTCGACGCGGCAAAAGACTTCGTGCCGGTCAGTCAGCTCACGCGGTTCGAGTTCTGCGTCTTCATCGGCAAGGCTGTTCCTGCCGAGGTGAAGGATTTCAAGCAATTCGTCGCCTGGCTGAAGGCCAATCCGGACCAGGCCACCTTTGGCGTGCCCAGCAACGGCACCATTCCGCACTTCACCGGCTCGCGCCTGGAGCAGGCGCTGGGTATCAAGCTGACCCGCGTCGCCTATCGCGGCGGCGCGCCGATCGTCAACGACCTCGTCGGCGGCCATATGCCGTTTGCGATTTCCACGCTGACCGACGCCATCCCGCAGCATCGCGCCGGCAACGTCCGGATTCTCGCGATCGGCAGCGCGCAGCGTTCGCCGTTCCTCCCCGAGGCGCCGACCCTGAAGGAGAGCGGCGTCGACCTGGTGGCGGACGCCTGGTACGGCATGTGGCTGCCGGCCGGCGCGCCGGTGGATTTTGCCAAGAAGCTGAGCGAGGCGGCGGCTGCCGCGCTCGCCAAGCCCGAGGTGAAGGAAAAGCTCGCGGCGATCGGCCTGATCCCGGTCGGCTCGACGCCCGAAGGCCTGACGAAAGAGCTCGCCGCCAACACCGCGTTCTGGCAGCCGATCGTGCAGGCGACGGGATACAAGATCACGAACTAGCATCGGCGCTGGCGCCACAACATGCGGCGTAGCTGCAGGGGAGATCGCGGCATGCTTCGTGCGGGCGCTTGGCGCGGTGGTGCCGGATGGCGCGCGCCACCGCTGCGATCGAACAGGCGACCCAATAATCGAGGATCCAGCCGGCCTGGCCAGGCTCCCGTTTGCCTTGCTTTGCTTGAAATGTCTGCGTCATGAAAAGATATCCTTGCCAAAGGCGAGCATTGGCTGCTCGTGACTCACAAAAGGGTGCAGCGCCGTTTGACCTCACCGCCGTGCTTCGAGCACGATGTTGAAGGGCGTCTCGGCGGCGATCCGGACGCGGCCAAAGCCGGCGTCGCGCAGAACCATATCGAGCCGTTTTGGCCCGGCCTGCCCGCCGAGCGCGAGCCCGACCTCCTGCGCCAGGGAAACCGGCGTGCAGATCATGGTGGAGCCGGCATAATAGAGGCGGCCGACCGGATTGATATTGTCCTCCAGCCTGTCGCCGGCGCGCGGCTCCACGGCCATGAAGGTGCCGTCGGGCGTCAGCGCCTGCAATATCCGCCGCGCCGCCCCGACGGGATCGCCAAGGTCGTGCAGCGCATCGAAGCAGCAGATCAGGTCGAAGTCGCCGCCCGTGAAATCCTTGGCGGTTGCGACATCAAACCTCGTTCTCGCCGCCACACCACCGCGCTCCGCCGCGTCGCGGGCGCAGGCGATCGAATCCGCGTGGTTGTCGACGCCCCAGAACGTGGAGTTCTCGAACGCTTCCGCCATCAGGATGGTCGAGGCGCCATGACCGCAGCCGATATCGGCAACCCGCGCGCCGCGCTTCAGCTTGTCGACGACGCCGTCGAGGGCCGGAAGCCATTCCTGCACCAGGTGAGCCTTGTAGCTCACGGCGAAGAAGCGTGACATTCCGCTGAACAGGCAGCTGCACCGCTCGTGATAACCGGCGGCACCGCCATTGCGGAACGCCTTGCTCACCTTGGGCTGGTCGATCATCACGGCCTGGCAAACCTCGAACGAGCCGAGCATGTAGACCGGGCTGTCCGGGTTTCCGAACACCATGGCCTGCTCGGGATTCATCGAAAAGCGCTCGCTCGAAACGTCATAGTCCAGATAGCCCGCGGCGGCGTGGGCGCTGAGCCATTCGCGCACCATGCGTTCGACCGTCCCGGTACGGCGCGCCAGTTGTTGCGGCGTCACCGGTCCCGCTCCGGCAAGCGCGCTGTACAGCCCGAGTTCGTCGCCGATGCGCACCAGCGGCGCAATCATGGCGGCGCCCAGGTCACCCAGCATCCGCGTCACGAAGTCTTCCAGCTTCTGCTGGTTCAGTTCTCTCACCATCATGTTCATTGCAGCCTCCATTGCTGCGCCGGACATAGGTCCTTGCGCGGGCGAGGCAAATGACCAGACTGCCGGATGGCTTGACTGAGCGTCTAAATCATTCCTATTTTTTGCCGTTCGTCCGAAGAGCGTGATCGAGCGTCCGATTGGAGCTGCGACGATGGGGGCGGATGCCCTGTCCGATGTGTTGCGCGCCGTACGGCTCAGCAGTGCAATGTTCTTTCATCTCGACGTCCGCGCGCCATGGGTCGCCGCGGCGCCGGCATCGGCTGCCTGCGCTTCCGCCGTGCTGCCGGGAGCGCAGCATGTCATCGAATATCACGTCGTGATCGATGGCAGCTGCTGGGGCGGGCTGATCGATCAGCCATCCGTGCGGCTCGACGCCGGCGACATCATCGCGTTTCCGCAAGGCGCGGCCCATGTGCTTTCCAGCGGTCCGGGCATGCAGGCGATTCCTGACATGAGCTACTATCATCAGCCGACGACCGATCAGCTGCCCCATCGGATCCAGTTCGGTGACAACGGACCTGCCGACGCGCGCATTCTGTGCGGATTTCTCGGCTGCGATGCGCGTCCTTTCAATCCGCTGCTGGAGGCACTGCCGGCGGTCATGCACCTGCGGCGAAGTTCCTATCGCGAGAATTCGGGACTGGCCTTCCTGATCCGTGCCGCAAGGGCCGAAACCGAGGAACGCCGGACCGGCGGAGAGGGCGTCCTCGCCCGGCTGGGCGAGTTGCTGTTCGTCGAGGCGATCCGGTGCCATATCGAAGCGCTTGGCCCCGAACAGACCGGCTGGCTGGCCGGCCTCGGCGACCGACACGTCGGTCAGGCGCTGAATCTTCTGCACGGCAACCCTGCTGCGGACTGGACGCTGGATGAACTCGCGAAGTCCGTGGGCCTGTCACGGTCGACGCTCGCGCAGCGCTTCACCCATCTGATCGGGCTGCCGCCGATGCAGTACCTGACGCGCTGGCGCATGCAGCTCGCGGCCGGCCTGCTCGCTTCCGGCCGCGATCCGGTCGCGCGCGTGGCCGAAGCCGTCGGCTACGATTCCGAGGCCGCCTTCAACCGCGCGTTTCGCCGGATGGTAGGAACGCCGCCCGCCGCCTGGCGGCAGGCGCAGATATCGTCGGAGTAGCAATCAAGGCTTCATCCCGATCTTCTCCCTGATCGCGCCGAGTTCGGCCTCGTCCCAGATGCCGATCAGGACGCCGTTCTTCACCTGCAATTGCTGGGCGGCATAGGCTGCGATCTTGGCGTTCGGCGTCGTGATGTGCATTTTCGGATGCAGCGCCCAGTCGAACAGTTCGGACTGCAGCCGCGCGACGACATCGGCGCACGCAGGATCAGCGCCGCGATCGACAAACTCCTGCGGATCGGTTTCGAGATCGTAGAGCATCGGGCGGAAGCCGGAGGCGTGGATGAATTTCCAGCGGCCGTCGAACACCATGAACAGCCGGCAGCGCTCGATCGGCTGGTTCAGCATCACGCGGACATCCTGCATGGCGTAGTCGTATTCGGAGAACACCACCTTGCGCCAGTCGGCGGGCTTGCCGCCGTGCAGCAGCGGCAGGAGCGAACGGCCTTCGAGGATGTGGTCCGGCGGCGTCGAGCCGAAATAGTCGAGGAAGGTCGGCGCCAGATCGATCGCCTCGACCAGCGCGTTGCTGACGGTGCCGCGCGTGGCGTCGGCGGCCGGCGAGGGATCGATCACAATCAGCGGGATTTTGGCCGACTGCTCGTGGAACAGGTCCTTTTCGCCCATCCAGTGGTCGCCGAGATAGTCGCCATGGTCCGACGTGAACACGACCATCGTATTGTCGAGCAGGCCGCGCGCTTCGAGGAAGTGCATCAGGACGCCCATCTGGTCGTCGATCTGCTTGATCAGGCCCATATAGGTCGGGATGACCTTTTCGCGCGCCTCGTCGCGCGACATGTTGCGGGAATAGCGCATGTCCATGTAGGCGGCGAACACCGGGTGCGCGTCGGCGCGTTCCTGCTGCGAGCGGATCGCGGGCTTGACGTCATCGGGCCCGAACATGCTGGCGTAGGGCTCCGGCGCGATATAGGGCCAGTGCGGCTTGATGTAGGACAGATGCAGGCACCAGGGCCGGCCGTCGTCCTGGGCCTCTGCGATGAACTCCATCGCGCGCCGCGTCATGTAGGGCGTTTCGGAATGCTCGTCCGGCACGCGCGCGGCCTTGTCGGCGTGGACCAACAGCCAGCCGTTCTGCAGGGAGCCGTCGTCGGCCGCGCCGGAATTGGCCCAGTGCTCCCACGGGTTCGGCGCGTCATAGCCGTGTTTGCGCAGGTAATTGTCGTAGGCCGGGCGCGGGCGGCCGGTCGGGTGCAGGCCGTCGTCGCGCTCATAGGGCTCAAAACCGCATTCCGAGACGTGCACGCCGATGATGGAATCTGGGGGGATGCCGAGATTCTTCAGGCCCTCGAGGTCGGGCGCCATATGCGTCTTGCCGACCAGCACGTTGCGGACGCCGATCTTCTTCAGGTGATCGCCGAGCGTCGGCTCGCCGACGCGCAGCGGCCAGCCGTTCCAGTGCGAGCCGTGCGAGCGCATGTAGCGGCCGGTGTAGAACGACATCCGCGATGGGCCGCAGATCGGGGATTGCACATAGGCGTTGGAAAACAGCACGCCGCGTTTGGCCATCGCGTCGATGTTCGGCGTCTTCAGGACGGCGTGGCCGGTGCAGCCGAGATAGTCGTAGCGAAGCTGGTCGCACATGATCCAGAGCACGTTCTTCGCGGGCGTTTTGGTCGTCATCCTGGGCATTTCGCTGGGGTTCGGAGGGAGCGAAAGAGTGCGATATCGCAGCCCAAATGACAATCGAGCGGCTCTGACGTTCGGGAGGCGTTAACGATTGGATAGCGGCTTTTTCCGCAATTGAACGGCCTTCCATGTCGGCGCGTTAGCCTTATCGCCAGTTTGGCCGGCCCCCTTAACCCTCCAATGGGGTTGTTGGATTAGATTGAGACGCGAGGAAAACGGGAACCCAAGCGATGCGCATCGGTGCGGCACTGGCACTTTCCATGGCGATGACTCCGGCCGCCTTTGCCGGCGGCGGATTCGAGATCGTGATTCCGGGCCGTCCCGGCGTCCCCGTCATCATCAACGGTGTCGACGCCTCCTATGCGGTGGTCGAGGGCGACTGGGGGCTGGGCAAGGGCACCCACGTCCAGCCGACCGTCTATGGCGGCCGTTATGTCGACCCGGTGCCGCATGTCGGCCGTTACTATCCAAGCTCCGGCCGCATGCCCGGCTATGGGCGGATGGAAATCGAGCCGCCGGCGAACCGTAAATTGCCGCAGCCGGCCGAGAGCTATCACCAATCCTGGTCGGCGCAGTCGGCGCCGCTGCCCGCCCAATCGAACGTCCCCGTCGATCCGCCCGCCATCATCTACGCGCCGCAGGGTGAACGGCGCGGTCCGCCTTTTCCACGCTGAGCATGATCCGGAAAAGTGGGAACCGGTTTTCCGAAAAGATCATGCTCAAGAAAGACCAGAGCATTCAAACCAACCAAACACCGGAGAGAGTAATGCGTCATTTGATTAAGGGATTGATCGCCGCCGTGGCCGTGATGGCCTCGGCCCCCGCCGCGATGGCCTGCGGTTATGGTGGCTGCGCCGCGCCGGCCTATGCCGCGCCGGTCGTGAGCTATGGCTATGTCGGCTGCGGCGATTGCGGCGGCTGGGTCCGCGAGCGTCTGCCGGACCCGCAGCAGCAATATTACTGGGTCAACCAGGGCCCGACCTATACCGGCCCCGGCAATCTGGCGCCGCGTCCGGTCTATCGCGAGGGTTCCATTTCCGGCTACGGCCATGGCTACAATCGCCCGTATCATCGCGCGCACCGCCATCACCACCACCGGCACGGCTACTACCACGGCCGCAAAGTGCTGAGCCGCTACAACTGATCCAGCGGTGACTTGAACGTTTCAGCGCCCGTTCGCATCCCGCGCGCGGGCGTTTTCATTTCATCAGGCCGAGCCGGCTGGCGCCGATATAGAGCGCCAGCACCGCCGCGTTCGAGACGTTCAGGCTTTTGATCTCGCCGGGCATGTCGAGCCGGGCCACCACCTGGCACGTCTCCCGCGTCAGCTGGCGCAGGCCCTTGCCCTCGGCGCCCAGCACCAGCGCCAGCGGCTGCTGTAGCGGCACCGTGCCGAGATCCTCGGTTCCCTCGCTGTCGAGGCCGACGGTCATGAAGCCGCGGTCGTTGAGTTCGGTGAGCGCCCGGGCGAGGTTCTGCACCGTCACCATCGGCACCAGTTCCAGCGCCCCGGAGGCGGACTTCGCCAGCACGCCGGTGGCCTCCGGACTGTGCCGGGCGGTGGTGACGATCGCCTTCACCGCAAACGCCGCCGCCGAGCGCAGGATGGCGCCGACATTGTGCGGATCGGTGATCTGGTCGAGCACCAGCACGATGCCTTCCTGAGGCAACGCATCGATATCCGGCGAGGGCAGGGGTTCGGCCTCCGCCAGGAGCCCCTGATGCACGGCGTCGGGCCCGAGCCGCTGGTCGATCGCGGTCGGGCGGACGATTTCCGGGGGAACGCGGGTGTCGATATTCTCGTCCGCCAGGCGCTTTGCGGCGTTTTCGGTCAGGAACAGTTTTCGGATCTGCCGTTCCGGGTTGGCCAGGGCGGCCGAAACCGTATGCCAGCCATAGAGAATCACCGGCCCGTCAGGGCCCGATTCCCGGCCCCGGTGACCGGTCGGTCGGGCGAATTTCCGCCCTTTTTCGAAGGGTTTGCCACCGCCACGGCGGAACGGGGGTTTTCGGTCGCGATCGCTCATGGGGAGCTTGTGTCACGGGTCCCCGAATATGGCAATTTGGGTGCATGGAGAGCCGCTTTTAGGGGCTTGCCTTGGTTGACTTTGCCACCCCCATTCGCCCATAAACGCGGCCGACCGGGAGCGCGCCATCCGCTTCCGGTTTTAACGTCATCCATGGCCTGATCCGCCGCCTCAAAGCGGCTTGGCTTGCGATGTTGTTGGACGGGGGAGTGTCCCGAGTGGCAAAGGGAGCTGACTGTAAATCAGCCGTCTTACGACTTCGAAGGTTCGAGTCCTTCTTCCCCCACCAGCAATTTCAGATAATTGGTCGCATAATCGTCTGAAATCACTCAACGCCTGACAGCCAGTCGGCCTACATCCGAACTGCCGCGCTGTCGGGCTTGGCGCCATCCTCCGCCGCAGGCCAATTGGCCCCCGCTCGATCAAACGCGCCGCGTCCGGATTGTCTTGGCATCGTTCTTGCCTCGGTCACCGCATGTCATCGGTTTGAATGCATTTGAGGCGGAGGAGGTCGAGATGCCTGCAGACTCTCCCATGATCGGCGGCGAACTCACCGTGCACCATACCCATCGCATCGGACTTTGGCCGCGCAACCAGCTGATCCTGCACAGCGCCAACCGTGGCTGGCGCGATGTCTATGTCGCCCTGGCGACGGTCAACACCTGGTCGGGCAAGCTTGCCGCAACCGGACATCCGTGCCTGGCGTATTGCCTGCACCGCCCTGCGCATCTCAGCCGCAGCCTCGGCGACGCGGTTGCTCGCGAGACGTCGGTGGTGCGCCCACGGCAATTCTTCATCATCCCGGCCAACGAAGCGAGCGAGTGGCATCGCCACGGTACTTCGGACATGCTGATGATGTATCTGCGGCAGGATATGCTGGATAGCATCGCCCGTAGCCTGGGCTCGCGCTCGGATCGTCCCGTCAGCATCGATCTCGGCCTCGGTGTCAGCGATCCGCTGCTCGAGCAGTTGGCGCTGGCTTTGCTGGATACGTTGCGCGGACCGGAAGACCACGGATCGCCGTTTTATGTCGATGCCATCGTCCACGCCATGGCCGCCCATCTGCTGCGGCGTTACAGCAAATTGAAGCCGGTGAGCGCGGCGGCCGACGAGCCGCAGAGCTCCTACAGACTTGGCCGCGTGCTCGAACTCATCGAAAACAGCATCGGTGAAGACGTCAGCCTCGTCACACTTGCGGAGGAAGCCGGCATGTCGCCGTCCTCCTTCACGCGCGCTTTTTCGAAGACCTATGGCGCCACCGTCCATCAGTACATCCTGCAGCGGCGTGTAGAGCGGGCCAAAAGTCTGCTCCGCGCGACCGACGAGGCCATTGCGGATATTGCCTATCGCACCGGGTTTTCCAGCCAGAGCCATCTGGCTACAACGTTCAAGAGGCTGACCGGCGTGACGCCCGGCGCCTATCGACATCAATGCACCTGAACTGACCTTGGCCGTGAGGCTCATGCCCGTCGCGGCACCTGGCCCGCCGGGATCACATGGAACTCGGGCGAGTTACGCATTGCCGCCTCAGGCCCCGGCGGCGAATAGACCGCCAGGATCCGAACGGGTTCCCAGCCTGTGTTGAAGGTCGAATGATAGGCGCCCTTGGGGATCGAGACCAGGTCTCCGGCGTGGATGGTCTTGAACTCGGGCTTGCCCTCCTCGAACTCGATCATCATCTCGGCTTCTCCCGCGACCAGAAAGATCAGTTGCTCGGATTCGGGGTGGTTGTGCCGGGCATGCCCTTTTCCCGGCTCGAAATAGATCGACACCGCGCTGAAATGGCGCATGCCGTTCAACGCCGGCTCGGCCAGGATTTTTCCTGTGACCCAGCCGGCCATGATGGTCTCGACCTCGGCGGGGCTAACGGCGACCTTGTTGGCGATCATGGCTTGCATCCGTATTTCGAGTGGAAGGATCAACTGGCAGCGAGTGCGGCGTTGGCGTCGGAAAAGCTCGGCGGGTGGGTGCCGAGCGGCACCACCGGCCGCTCCCAATGAGGTTGCGTCGCGCCCATGCGGGCTGCGGGGGCAAGATGCTTCAGTCGGCCAAACGGCGTCTGCGTCTCGACGAAGTAATCGTCCGGAACGGCGAAGTCGGGCCGGTCTTCCAGCGCGCGAGGCGCAGCGAAGTCGCGCAGCCATACGCCGGTCTGCGCCAGCGATACGCGCACCAGCCAGCTTCCGCCCTCGGTCGCGCGGCGCTGAAGAGCTGCGATCGCGCCCAGCGCGCCGAGATATCCGGTGACGTAGTCGCAGGCTGCGCTGCGCAGCAGTGCGGGCCTGCCCGAGTCCTCGCCCTGGATCTCGGTCAGTCCGGTTGCGGCTGCGGCGAGCTGGTCCCAGCCGGGACGCTCTACCCATGGGCCTTCGTGACCATAGCAGTTGATCGAGATGCAGATCAGGCCGGGCCGGATCGCAGCAAGCTCGTTTGGCGAAAAACCGCGCCGTGCCAGACTTCCGGAACGATAGCCCTGACTGAAAATGTGAGCCTGGGCGACAAGCCGCTTCAGCGTCGAGCGATCCTCGGTGTGCGTCAGGTCGAGCCAGGTGGAGCGCTTGCCATGTCCGGTGTCGAGTACGAAGGAATGGACGCTGTCGAGCTTCGGCGAGGACACCAGGAGCACGTCGGCGCCGTGCTCGGCGAGCGTGCGGCCGCAAGTGGGACCAGCCAGAATCCGGGTGAGGTCCAGGACGCGCACGCCCTCGAGTGGCCGCGAACCTGCAGGCAACGGTTCGGGCGGGGCATCACCGATGCGAAGCAGTTCGACCGGACCGCCCGGCGCGATCGCCATATTCTGGGCATGTGCGTCCCATTCCGCCGGCGTGCGGGCGTAGACCCCGCACATGCCGCGGGTCGCGAGTGCCTCTTCCAGATCGAGCGCATCCCAGCCCGAGACGGCATGGGCGACGCTGTCATAGGTGGCGGTATCGAGCCCGAGTACCTTCAGGGTCCCGGCCGCCAGATGCGGCAGCACGCCGTGGATGAAGAAGTGCCGGCCGTCTCTGGTCCGGTAGAACTCCGCGAGAGGCGATTCGTCAGACGGGGCGCCGCCCACCCCGTGGCCGTCGAGCGTCAGATAGGCGTAGGAACGCAATGTCGCGGCAGCCTGCCGGGTCGATACGGCAATGGGCTGCGGCTTGCCGCCGCGCCGCAGCCAGATCTCGGCGGCGGCGATGGCGCAGGCGGCGAGCACGACAGCGGCGCCTTCGCCCACCGCGGGCCGGCAGCCGGGCGCCGCGCCATCCAGATCGATGCGCGCCGTCAGATCCGAAACAATCCCGCAATGACTCAAGAGTTCGCCGAGGCGCTGCGAGATCAACGCCGGCTCGACGTGGGAAGGCGCTGGACCGGTCACTTACGCCACCTTGTCGCGGATGACCTGCGGCACCGGCACGGTCGAGGCAAATGAAGGGCGTCGTTCCAGCCGGTCGGAATAGGCGGCGAGATTGGGATACTCGGCGCGCCAGGGATTCTCCGGCCATCGCACGTCGATGTATTTCAGAACGGTGCCGCTGGCGATGTCGGCCATCGAGAACACACCGCCATGGGCGAATTCATTGTCTGAGATGACGCGGGAGAGCTCGCGCAGGCCGCCGTCGAGCTTGCGTTTCTGACGCGCGGTCCATTCTGCGCTGCGCTTGCCCGGCTCGCGCGCCTTCTCGAAGAACATCAGCACCATCGCGTCGCACATGCCGTCGACAATGATCTCGAAGCGCTTCACGGCGAGGATGCCGTCGACATCCCCGGGTACGAGTGCCGGCGCGGGATGCTTCATCTCGATCCACTCGTTGATGTAACGCGACTCGAACACGCTGGTGCCGTCCTCGCAGATCAGGACGGGGAGCTTCTCTAGCGGATTGTGCCGGGGCGTCTGGGTATCCGAATTCCACGGGACCTCCGTGATCAGTTCGAAGGGGATGCCCTTCTCCGCCAGCTGAATGCGGACCTTGCGGGCGTATGGACTCGGCGTGGCGCTGATCAAGCGATACATGGAGGCGCTCCTCTCGATGGTCAGGATACGGCGCGCAGGGCGGGGCCTGCGGGCGACGGGGTCAATGATGATGCGGCAGGCGACGGTTTGGTGCCGATCCCGTCCTCGAAGGCGCGATGGCATGCAACGAGGTGGCCTGTTCCCGCCGCGGTCAGGTGCGGCATTTCCTCGCTGCAGCGGACGATCGCCAGCGGGCAACGTGTGCGGAAGCGGCAACCCGATGGCGGGTCGAGCGGGCTCGGGATTTCGCCTTCCAGGCGCGGCCGGCGGGCGCGCCGGCGCGTCGGGTCGGGGATCGGCGCCGCGTCGAGCAGGGCGCGGGTATACGGGTGAAGCGGACGGCTCCACAGTTCGTCGCGCGTCGCGATCTCGACGATCTTGCCGAGATACATCACGGCGACACGGTCGGAGACGTATTCGACCACGGAAAGATCGTGCGAGATGAACAGGTAGGCCAGCCCGAACTCGGCCTTGAGATCGGCCAGCAGGTTGAGAACCTGCGCCCGCACCGAAACGTCGAGCGCGGAGACCGGCTCGTCGCAGATGATCACCTTGGGATTGAGCGCCAGAGCACGGGCGATACCGATGCGCTGGCGCTGCCCGCCGGAGAACTCATGGGGATGACGGCTGGCCGCGTCGGCTGGCAGGCCGACCTTCTGCAGCAGCCAGGCGACGCGCTCGCCGCGCTCCTTGCGGCTGCCGAGCCCGTGGACGATCAGTGGCTCCTCGATCGCGCGGCCGACGCTGGTACGCGGGTTCAGCGAGGCGAACGGATCCTGAAACACCATCTGCAGATCGCGCCGCAGCGGCCGCATGGCCCTGCGCGACACGTTCGCCATTTCCTGCCCGCGAATGCGCACCGAGCCCGAGGTGGGCGGGTAGAGCCGCATGATGGTCTTGCCGAGCGTGGACTTGCCACAGCCGGACTCGCCGACGAGACTCAGCGTTTCGCCGGCGGCGAGCTCCAGGGTCACGCCATCGACGGCATGGACTACGCGGCCATCGTCGGCCGGGAAGTGCTTGACGAGATCGTCGACGACCAGAATGGGTTCGCCTCTCACAGCGGCGACAGCATCTTGCATCAGGCAAACTCCGGCTTGGGTGCGGTTGCTGCGAGAGCATGGATGCAGGCGACCTGATGGCTGCCTCCGCGCACCGTCAGCGGTGGCGGCGCCACCGCGCAGGCCTCTGTGGCAAATCCGCAGCGCGGTGCGAAAGCGCAGCCCGGCGGCATCGCCGTCAGGGCAGGTACCATGCCGGGGATTTCGGTGAGCCGTGCGGTCTTGCGCCCGCCGCCCGCGCCTTCCGGCGTCGCGCGGATCAGGCCCTGCGTGTAGGGGTGCAGCGGCTGTCGAAACAGGTCGAAGACGTTCGCTTCCTCGACCTTGCGACCGGCATACATCACCGCGACCCGGTCCGCCGTCTCGGCGACGACGCCGAGATCGTGCGTGATCAGGATCATCGCCATGCCGAGCCGGTCGCGCAGTTCCATCAGGAGGTCGAGGATCTGGGCCTGCACGGTAACGTCGAGTGCCGTGGTCGGCTCATCGGCAATCAGCAACTTCGGCTCGCAGGCCAGCGCCATCGCGATCATCACGCGCTGGCGCATGCCGCCGGACAGCTCATGGGGATATTGTCCGATGCGCGTCAGCGGGTCCGACATGCGGACCAGCGCCAGCAGATCGAGTACGCGCTCGCGCGCCTGCGCCTTCGTCATCTTCTTGTGCAGGATCAGCGTCTCCGCGACCTGCTCGCCGATGGTCAGCACCGGGTTCAGCGAGGTCATCGGCTCCTGGAAGATCATGGAGATGCCGTTGCCGCGCACCTCGCGCATCTCGTCAAGTGTCGTGCTCGCAAGATCGCGGCCCTCGAAAAACACTTGCCCCGCGACGATGCGGCCGGGTGGGTTGGGGATCAGCTTGAGGATCGAGAAGGCGGTGACCGACTTGCCGCAGCCGGACTCGCCGACGACAGCCAGTATCTCGCCGCGATTGACCGTGAGCGACACGCCGTTGACGGCCTTCATGACGCCATGCGGCGTGAAGAAATGCGTGTGCAGGTCCCGGATCTCGAGCAGCGGAGCAGGAGCGTGATGATCGGTCATGGCAGCCTCACCGGTTCTTCAGGCGGGGGTTGAGGGCGTCGTTGAGCCCCTCGCCGACGAGATTGAGCGCGAGCACGGTCAGCAGGATCGCCAGCCCGGGGATCGCGGTGATGTACCAGGCGCTGCGCAGCGCATCGCGCCCGCTGCCGATGATCGTGCCCCAGCTCATCACGTTGGGATCGCCGAGACCGAGAAACGCCAGCCCCGCCTCCGTCAGGATCGCGGTCGCGACCATCAGCGAGCCGGTGACGATGATCGGTCCGAGCGCATTGGGAAGGATCTGCGTCAGGATGATGCGCAGATCGCCCATGCCGATGGCGACGCTGGCCTGGACGAACTCGCGCTCCCGCAGGGCCAGGAATTCGCCGCGGACCAGACGCGCCACCGATGGCCAGGATACCAGCGCGATGGCGAGGGTCACATTGGCAACCGACGGCGACAAGATCGCCACCACGACGATGGCGAAGATGAACTGCGGAATCGTCTGGAACAGTTCGGTGAACCGCATCAGCAGGTCGTCGACCGGTCCACGATAATAGCCGGCGAACGCGCCGATTGCCGTGCCCGTCACGACAGCCATCATCGTCGCGGCAAAGCCGATCAGCAGCGAGACCTTCGCTCCGTGGAACAGCCCTGCCGCGAGATTGCGGCCGAGCATGTCGGACCCGAGCCAGATCTCGCTGTCCTGCCCCGGCCAGACGAACGGCTGCGCGATCATCTCCCACGGATCGTCTGGAAAGAGCCTGCCGGCCGACAGCGCCATGGCCAGCACCAGCAACAGAATGACGATGCCGGCGAGTGCGGCGCGATTGCGGCTGAAGCGGCCGCAGAAGTCCCTCAAGGCTTTCATGCGCGGTGATCCTTCAGGATAGCCGGATACGGGGATCGAGCTTGGTGTAGGCGACGTCGACCAGGATGTTGGCGACGATCACCACGAAGGAACAGCTCAGCAGGATGCCCAGCAGCAAGTTGATGTCGCGCTGAAACACCGCCTCGAAGGCGAGCCGGCCGAGACCCGGCCAGGAGAACACCGTTTCGACCAGCACCGAGCCGCCCAGCATCGTGCCCATCTGAACGCCGAGCAGCGTGACGAGCGGCAGCAGCGCGTTGCGCAGGACATGGCGAAGCGTGATGCGGTTTTCGGTCAGGCCCTTGGCGCGGGCCGTGGTGACATAATCCTGATTGAACACCTCCAGCATCGAGGCGCGCATGACGCGGGTGTAGACCGCGACGTAGAACAGCGCGAGCGTCGCGACCGGCATTATCATGTGACGGCTGACGTCCAGCACATGGGCGAGACCGGTGTTGCCCGATGCAATGGTCTCCATGCCGCTCGACGGCAGCCAGCCGAGATTGACCGAGAACAGCACGATCATCATCAGTCCCATCCAGAACACCGGGGTTGCGAAGGACAGCATGGCGAAGATCGAGATCAGCGTGTCGCGCCAGCTGTTGACCTTGTTGGAAGCAAGCACGCCGAGCGCGGCGCCGATGGTCACCGCCAGGAGCAGGGCACTGACCATCAGGACGAGCGTCGCCGAAAGCCGTCCCAGGATCAGGTCGAGAACCGACATGTTGTGACGAAACGAGTAGCCGAGATCGAGATGAGCGAGCTTCCACACATAGTTGAAGAGCTGGATATGCACCGGCCGGTCGAGGCCGAAGCGGGCGCGCAGTTCGGCCAGATACTCCGGGGTGGCGGCTGCCGACTCACCCGCCAGAACCTCCGCCGCGTCCCCCGGGGCCAACTTGAGCAGGCAAAAATTGAACAGCACAACGGCCAGAAGCAGCGGCAGCGCCTTGAGCAGCCTGCGCCCGATGAAGCGCAAATCCTTCGCCATCGGCAGCCTATCGAAGGCAGCCCGCGCCGCCGCAAGTGGCGACACGGTCTTGACGGGGGAGAGCGGGATGGTCATGGCGCGCCGTTTCACTTTGCGAAATAGACGTCGGCGAAATTGCCGCCGATGACGCCATCGGCCGTCACCGTATGGTTCTTCAGCTGGGCGCTCGAGATCGTCGTGAAGCGCGTCTCCATCAGCGGGATCACCGGCAGATCGGTCATGGCGATGCGCTGCATCTCGAGGTAAAGCGCCTTGCGCTTGACCGGATCGTTCTCGCTCTGTGCAGCCTCGATCACCTTGTCCATCGCTTCGCTGCGATATTCGGTGGGATTTGTGAAGACCACGCCCTTCTGGATCGATTTCGACCAGAACAGCCGCTGGACTCCCTGGGTCGGGTCGGCGAAGGCGCCGTAGTAGAGACTCGTCGTGTCGAAGTCGTAGTCGGTGTAGACGCGGCGGAAGAAGCTGGGCAGATCCTGGCTCCGGAGTTCGACATCGATGCCGACGCGGCTGAGCTGCTGCTTGATGAATTCGCCGGTGCGCTGATAGTCGCTGCCGAGCGGAACGAAGTCGTGCGTGATCTTGAAGCGCTTGCCGTCCGGCCCTGCCTTGTAGCCGGCCTCGTCGAGCAGTTGCTTGGCCTTGTCGAGGTTGAGATCGTATTTCGGCAGGTCGGTGGAATGGAAGGACGTCACCGATGACGGGATCGGGCTCACCGCCGGTTTGCCGTAGTTCATCCAGACCAGTTTGGTCATGCGGTCGCGATCGATGGCGAAAGCCATCGCCTGCCGAACGCGGACGTCGCTGAGCGGCGGCTTGCGGGTATTCACCTCCATCAGCATGAAGGGCGACATATAGGCGTAGCCACGTGTTTCGATCGTCAGCGCCGGGTTCTTTTCGATGCGCACCATGTCGGTGAGCGGGATCGGACTCAGGCCTCCGATCTGGACTTCGCCCGACTCCAGTCCCGCGGCACGGGCGGACGCATCGTTGATGATGCGGAACACGATCTTGTCGAGGTGCGGCTTGCCGGCATCCCAGTAGTTGGGATTCTTTTCGAGAATGATGAACGAGCCTTTCTGCCACTCCTTGAACATGAAGGGACCGGTACCGATCGGCTTGCTGACCGCCGGATTGGCGGCGATGTCGGTGCCCTCGAAAATATGTTTCGGCGTCATCGGCGATTCATAGCTGGAGGCCAGCGCCACGAGCATCGGCGGGGCAGGCTCGCTGAGCTTGATGATCGCCGTCAGCGGGTCCGGTGTTTCGACGTCGGTGACCTTGGCGTAGGCCGAGCGGCCGCGCGGATGCAGCTTCTTCAGGACGTCCATGACCGTGAACTTGACGTCGGCCGAGGTGAAAGGCTTCCCGTCATGCCATTTGACGTTCGGCCTCAGCTTGAAGGTGTAGCTCTTGCCGTCAGCGCTGATCTCCCAGCTCTGGGCCAGCAGCGGCTGCGGCTTCAGGTCGACATCAAGCTTCAGCAACGATTCCATTATCTTCGATCCGACCATGCCCATCTGGAGCGTCGTGTTGATCGAGGTCAGGATGAAGGGTGGTTCGGGCGAAAGCGCGAAGGTAAGCGTTCCGCCGTTGACCGGCGTCTGCGCAAACAGCGGCGACGGGCCCACCGTCAGCGCCAGGGCGGCTATCGTGATGGCGCGGCGCGAAAAGGCGAATGCGGTTCTGGTCGGCATACTGTGCTCCTGGCCTGACGGCGTTTTGGTCCCCGGTCGTTCCGTCCCCTGGTGCGGCGCGTTGCGATTGCCTTGCTCATGCACAGACATCGTCGAGCCTTGCGTTTGTCAGGCTGGGTCAGCCAACGGCGATTGTGCCGACCGCCAACGCCATCGTCTTTCAAGAAACCTGCCAGCTTGATCAGAAAACCGGCGTAGCCGAGGCTTTTTGCCGTTCGAGGCCTTCGACCCCGGTCGAAAGTGGCTTCGAGGCGCTCCAAGCAAGGCATTCCGCTACTGGACTGCGATCGATTGGTGGGTTCGGGGACCGAGGGCGCGTCCTTCAAGCGGAGCATCCGGCAACCGCAATCGAGCCGACGCTACGTCCCTGCCGGATGTCGACCATGACAAACACCATCTCGGCTCTGGTCGCCGTGCCGGACCCGGATCGACCACCGTATCGATTGCGGCTTCACCCGCAGCTGAAGGCTCGGGATACGGCCCGTCTGAGAGGCGTAGCGGGCACCGACCTGCTGTAACGGCGTGGCCAGCATCTTGGCGGCAATGAGTTCCGGCATCGTGACTCGGCAGGTCATGCTGGGTCACAGAAGGCGGGGGAGGCCGAAGTCAACGGGAACGCCCGAGAACGAGGCGAAGGAGCGGGGACAACGCTAACCTGCTGGGATTGATCGGGAAGTTTAAGTCGAGATGGTTTCCTCTGGACGCGTCCTCTGGCGGCTGAGAACGGTGACCCAGGCCGAAGGCCCATGGGCGCAGGCGGGCTATCGCCGCGAACTACGGCGAGGCAAGCCACACACCTTGAACTCCCCCGCCGCTGCCACCTCTGACTCAGCTACTTCTGCGCGTTCGAAAAAAAGACGGTTGCCAGTGCGAGGCGGCGGCTTTTTGTGCCACCTCGCAACGGACCCTTTATTTTGCCGGATTTCTGTCACCATCTTATCGCGTTCTAAAAATCCATAGGGAGTAAACGACGTGGCAGTAGGTACAGTGAAGTGGTTCAACGCGACAAAGGGCTATGGATTTATTCAGCCCGACACCGGCGGCAAGGATGTGTTCGTCCATATCTCGGCCGTCGAGAGAGCGGGTCTGAGCAGCCTGAATGAGGGCGCGAAGGTAAGCTATGAAGTCACGTCTAACCGCGGGAAAGAATCCGCTGAAAACCTCAGGGTAGGTTGAACGTCGTGGTCATCCAATCGGGCTCGCCTGTTTGCTGGCGGGCCAGTTTTCGGGTGAACCTTTGGCGCGGCAGGACGACGAACAGGTAATCGGGATTTTGTAGTTCCTCTCGGGTAAGAGATTCAGCGCCGCCAGCGATCGTTTCAACGCCAGGCGGCGTTGCGTTGTCAGGGTGTGCTCGATCGATGTTGGCGCATCCTGGGAACAGCCGAGTTGGAGACTTCCAGAGTTTACAGAAATTAAACCACCTTTCCTCAACTTCCGGAACGGTTGACGAGCGAGGCGGTTCGACTCGCATCACCGCAATTTTCAGGCATCCGCCGGTGACTGAGAGTGTTGCAAGCTCCCGCCCTTACTGGAGCAACGCGCATGAAAATTTCCGAAAAGTACCGAGCCAAGGCTTTGGATTGCGAGCAGCGCGGCCGTGACGCCACGGATGGCGATATTAAATGTGCTTGGGGAGAGGTAGCCATAGAATGGCACTGTCTTTCGAGCCGAGCCGCTCGAGAATGTGGCGTAGATCACGAGTTGGAATTCGCTTCTCGTTCGAGGGCGCCCCGAGGTGGCAGCCGAGTGGCAGGCGCCTGAGAGGATAGCCGCGACAGGAAACGGCGCGGCCTGTTCGAGTTCCGTCCGGTAACAGACAGACTCCCACCTCGGTTCGCCCTATCCTTTGGACATCATCAGTAAGTCTCTGAACCAATTCGTAGTTGCGGCGTCATATAAAACTGATGCTGGGAATACGTGCCGTGCGGTCAAAGAACGAACGTGTTGAACTCGAGATGAAGATCCTACGATACCGCAAGCTGGCCCGGCAAATCGCGACGGACCCGGACACCGCGCAGCGCATCAAGGGACTGATCGCCGATTTGGAAAAGGAACTCCGCGAGATCGACGAGTAGTCGGCGGGCTCTAACTGGTGGCTCTATCACCTCGTATTCAAACGCAACGCTTTCTCGCGAAGACCCTGAGGTGATCAGGGGCTCAACCGGCTTTCTTTGGCAGCTTCGTGATGTCGTCGGCCGCATCTTTCAGCGCGAGGAGCGTCCGGCCGTCAGGTAACGGATAGGATCTGCAAACGGGGTAGGCAAAACGCACTTTCAGAAAAGAGTGAAATCTAATTCCGGAAGAGCTTCGAAGCCGCAGCGTTCAGTTTGTCCCGATCGTTGCCAATCTGCCGGATCAAATCCCGGGCTTGCTCACGAGAAATGTTGTGTTTACGCGCAAAATAATCGACTTCGTAGGGCTCGCTGTTCGCGGCTTTTCGCCGGTCTGATCCTTTGCGCTTCCGCTCGTTCTCCGACATCTTGCCTCACAGGCAACAGGGGCCAGCGGCCCCAAGAGGTACGTGACGGCATAATTTTTCCGAGCTGAATTTGTTCCTCTTGTTGGCGCTTTACCGATTCAGCCTTCGCTCGCGAACCGAGAGAAGGCTGCCACGCCGAAGTCCAACGGGCGCAGGCGGGCTGTTGCCGCGAGCTACGGCCAGGCAAGCCAACCCAGAACTAGATCGGTCTAATTCTCCCGAACGACCCGAAAGCCATTCGTATAAAACCTGACATTCTGGTCGTATTTGAACCTTGCCGCCGACCGCAGATACCGCGGATCATTATTGAACGACCCACCCCGAAGCACCCGCTCGCGGCATTGCGGCTTGATCCACGCGGATCCGTCGGTCGGGGCGCCCTTGTAATTGTCGCTCCAGCAGTCCTCGACCCACTCCGCGGCATTTCCTGCCATGTCGTAGACCCCGAATGCATTGGGCGGAAACGATCCGACATCGATCGCCTTCTTGACGGGATCGCTGGTGCAGCCGACGCAGTTGGCCTTGTCCTTGTCGACGGTCCGTCCCCAGGGATAGGTCGTCGTCGTGCCGGCCCTGGCGACGTACTCCCACTCGCTTTCCGAGGGGAGCCGGTAGGTCTTGCCGGTCTTCCGCGACAGCCACGCGACATAGCTCTTGGCGTCGTCCCAATCCAGATCCGTGACGGGCCGCCGGCTGCGCCCGAGGCCGCGGTCATCGGGCTTCTGCTTGCAGCCGCCTTCGGCCAGGCAGGCGTCCCACTCCTCGAACGTGACTTCGCGCCGGCCGATGTAGAACGGCTTGCGGATCGAGACCTGATGCACCGGCGCTTCGAAATCGAACATCTCGGTCGAGCCCATCTCGAACGCGCCGGGCTGTATGAGGACAATTTCGGGGCATTGCAGGCAGTCGCGGGTGACGATCTGCGATGTGACTGGAGGCGATGCGGCCGGAGGCGGCGCGGCAGGCGCGGGCGCGGCAGGCGCGGGCGGGGTGCTGGCGACCTTCGGCTGGCTGCCGCCCTCGATCTGCTGAAGTCGCGCGCGCGCCGCGGCGGCAAAGGGTCCATCCGGATAGGAATCGAGATAGGCCTTGAAGTCGGCGGCGCTGTCGCTGCCCTTGATCGTGTCCCAAAAACCTTGCTCGACCGAATCGGCGGCGCGAACCGGTTTGCGCACCGAACTGATGACGAACTCCGGCGCCGGTGAGGATTCCCAGACCATCTGCTTGTCGCGCGTCGCCTGGGCGACGGCGGTTCGAACTCGCTTGAGCACTTCCTTGAACGGCAATCCCTGCACCTTGGCCGACTTGATCAATTCGACGGCGAACAGGTTCGCCTCGCGCGGCGCGTCGCCGACGACTTCCCCCGGGGCCGCCGGATAGATCACGGTCACGCCCGATATCGGCGGTTGACCGGTAAGTCCGCGGAGCCTTGGCGACAGCGCCTGCTGCCAGGGATTTTTGCGCGCGCCGTCGAGAAAGACGACGGCGCCGGCCGGACGCGAGACGATCAGCGGATCGAGGATGAGGTCGATGTCGATCCCCTCCGCGCGAATGTCGGACTCGTTGACGATTTTCGAATCGACCGCCAGCAGGAAGTTGCGGTCCTGATAGCGGATGGCGTGACCGCCGAAATAAACCATCGCTGTGACGCCCCAGCCCAGTTTCCGGGTGAACGCACCGAGCGCAGCCTCCATCTCCGCGCGCCGGGCGTTCTCCGCGTAGACCACGTCGAAGCCGCCTTCGCGCAGAACATCGGCAAAGGCGCGGGCGTCGGCGGGGGCAGAGGCGATCGGCGACTGTGGATAGGCGCCATTGCCGATCACAAGCGCGACCCGCCGGGGTTCGGCGGGCGTGCCCTGGGCAAAGGCCGTGGCGTTCACCATCAGCGCCATCAGCAACGCAAGGGCGACCAGGACGGCCCGGCTGCCAGCGCGGATCGCAGTCCGATTAGCGCACATAGATCGTGATCTTCTTCGACATGACTGGAGGCTGGTGCGCCACGTGCTCGTGATCGCCGAGCAGCAGCTGCAATGTGTGCGTGCCCGGAGGCAGCGTCAGCACCACTTCGGTCTGGCCGCCTCCCAGATGAATGTGATTGTAGTCGGAGGGGATCGGCTGATCCGGCGACACCATGTCGGTATCGATCAACAGATGATGGTGGCCGGTAAAGGGCTTGGCGACGCCGGCGGGCGCCACGCCCATTTCCTTCAGCCCGATCTTCACCGTGAAGCGCTCGGGCACGCGCATGCCGTCCACAGGATAGTGAAAATACACCAGAGCGGACGGCGCAGATGCGGTGCGCTCGGCCGCCTGCGCGATCTGCAGCGGCGCCGACGCCGGCACGAGTGCCATCATCGAAACAATCAATAGCCCGGTCGCAAATCGTCCGTGCCGCATCATGACTTTCTCACCGTCTACGGGACCGCTTTCGTACATTCTTGACGAACACCTCGATGCGCTCTGAAATCACCGGCGGATCATGCGGGATATGGCGATCGTCAGCCAGAACCAATTGAAGCGTATGCTTGCCCGGGGAAAGTGTGATCTTCTTCTCGGTCTGGCCATTGCCGAAATGAATGTGGTTCAAATCACTCGGCAGCGGCTGATCCAGCGGCGGCGTCTCGACATCGATCAACAGGTGATGATGGCCCGTATTGGGCTTGGCAATGCCAGCGGGCGCAACGCCCATGTTGCGCAGGCCGAAGCGTATCGTCGAGTTCGGATAAATACTTTCGCCCTTGGTCGGATAAACGAAATAGACGGCGGCATCGGGCGGCGAGGGCTGGCGGCCGTCCTTGGGTGCTGCCTGCGCGGCCTTTTCCGGCGCCGCATTCGCGACGCGAATGCGGATGACCTTGGAGAAGATCGGGGGATCGTGGGGAAGATGTTCGTGGTCGCCCAGCAACAGCTGCAAGGTATGGTCGCCGGGCGCCAGCGTGATGTCCGTCTCGGTCTGGGCGCGGCCGAAATGCAGATGGTTGAGGTCGCTCGGGATCTCCCGATCTAGCGGCGGAAGCGGGGTATCGATCAAGAGGTGATGATGTCCGCTGTTGGGCTTGTTGGTGCCCGCTGGCGCCAGTTGCATTCCGGAGACGCCGAACCTCACCTTCACATTGCGGCCCACCGTGGCGCCGTCCACGGGCTCGATCAGGGAGACGCTGGCGCCAGCCGGCGCGGGCATTCGGATTTTTTCGACGGTCGCCGCATCGACCCTGACGCGAATGACGTCGGATACGACCGGTGGATTGTGCGGAATGTGAGCGTGATCACCCAACAGGAGCTGCAAAGTATGCTCTCCTGCGGGCAGCGTAATCTCCGCCTCGGTCTGGCCGGCGCCAAAATGAATGTGGTTGAAATCGCTTGGGATCGGCTGATCGGGTGGCGGCAATGGGGTGTCGATGAGAAGGTGATGATGACCGGTATTCGGCTTAACGACTCCTGCCGGCGCGATCTCCATGTTCTCGATCCCGAAGCGGATCCTGACCTTGGAGGGGATCGTCGCGCCGTCCTTGAGATCGACGAAATATATTCTGGCTTTTGCGGCGGAAGGAATTCTCGTCGGAGCGGTCTGCTGTGCGCCGGCCTCGAAACGAGCGTCGATAGCCAATGTCGCAAGAACGATCAGGCAGAGGCTTGCAAGTCGAACCATGTACAGCTCCCACGCGACGCTAACATGCGCCTCGATGTTCAACAAGTTGGCGCGGGACATCATGATGATCCGGCACGCCGTGCGTTTTCATTCCACCGGTTGTCCCGCGCTATCCGGAAAGCGACAACGCGATCAGATCACACTCCATCACACGCGCGCGCGCCGTCCGTTGAAATCAGGCCTCAATTAGCCTATTCTGCGGCGGTCATGCGTATAGATGCCGCGGTCCGGTGCTTCGCTGTTGGTCTTGTGGTCGCGTTCGGCCTGCTGGCCGAGGCGCGCGCTGCCGAACCGCGCGTCGCTCTGGTGATCGGCAATGGCGCCTACCGCTCGGTGCCGGAGCTCGACAACAGCCGTAACGATGCGGACGATATCTCAGAGCAACTCAAGCGCGTCGGCTTTGCCGTCATCGACGGCCGCGACCTCGACAGATCGGCGATGTATGCCGCGCTCGGCCGCTTTGCCCAGCGGGTGAGGGGCACCGATGCGGGCCTGGTCTACTATTCCGGGCACGGGATGCAGATCAACGGCCAGAACTATCTGGTGCCGGTCGATTTGAAGATCGGGAGCTCATTCACGCCGTTCGATTTGATCAAGCTCGACGACGTTGTCGAAGCGCTCAACTATACCACGGGCGTCAAGCTGATGGTGCTGGACGCTTGCCGGGACAATCCTTTTGCGAACAGCGTGGCGGATAACAAGAGCAGTCGCGGTATCGGCGCGACGCGTGGCCTGGCCAAGATCGAGCGCTCGCAGGGCATGCTGATCGCCTATTCGACGCAATCCAACAGCGTCGCTGCCGACGGTGTCGGCCGCAACAGTCCGTTTACCGCCGCGCTGGTGCGGGAGATCCAGGTCCCCGGGCTCGAGGTGGCGACCGTATTTCGCCGTGTCGCGGTCAACGTCAATCGCGAGACCCAGGGCGCGCAGACTCCGGAACTGTCGGTGTCGCTGCTTCAGGACTTTTATCTTAACCCGAAGGAGAGCGACATTGACGCCTGGAAAAAGCTCGGGCCCTCGGCAGGCGCCGCCGACCTGAAGAGATTTATTTCGGCCTTCCCCGACAGCGTCATGCTCGATGCTGCACGCGCGCGTCTCGATGCGATCGAGAACGCCAGTGAGCGCGAACGGCTGGCGCGCGAATACGCCGACAAGGAACTTCGCCTGCGCCGCGATCTCGAGGCCGCCGAAGCCGGCTACAGGAAGGCGATGTCGGAGTTGTCGGAGCGCCGCGAACGTGAGCGCGAGAAGCCGGCAGAGACGAAAGCGAGCCCGGCGGCAACGACAGCGCCTGTCCTCGCGGCGACGGGTTCGAGCAGCGTCCCTGCGGCCGCCGGTCCATCGCGCGCCGACAGCTTACGCGAGCAGGCGGTGAAAGAGCAGGCGGCCAAAGCGGAGCAGGAGCGGTTGGCTTCGCAAGTCGCCGCCTATGAAGCCGACAAGGCGCGGCTGGCCGAAGAGCGGCAGACGCTCGAGCGCGTGATGACCGAGAGGATTGCCCGCGCGCAGGCGGAACGGGAGCGCGCGGAAAAACGAGTTGCGACGGAAACGGCGCGTTTGCCGGTCTATGCCCTTGAACAGTCCCGGACGATGACGCCGGCGCCGGCGGCGTCGCCGCGGAAGCGCGCCGCGGCGAGCTGCCAGGAAATCAACGCCCGGGCACAGCTTGGCGACCTTTCAGAAAGCGATCGCGATGTGCTGCGAAATTGCCGGTGATCGCGATCGGATATTGGATTTCGAACCGATTTATTTTGGGCTCGCAGCCGGTACATCATGGATAAGACCTTTGCGAATTGGAGACGATGCGTGACGCACCTGGCGCGAACGTCGAAACTGCGAACGGCGAAACTCTTGGCATGCGCTATCTGTTGTCTGCTGGCCGGTGCCACGGCTGCGTTCCCGCAAAGCGCGCCATCGCCCGCAGCAGGCACGCAGGCCGCGCCGCCTCCGCCGCCGACGCCGGTCCCGTTCGACGACGCGCTGCTGCGCGCGGCGAATGACCTGTTTTCAAAAGCCAATCTTCCTGCGGGCAATGAAAAGATCGAACTGGTGGTCGATCCGCTGATCGACGGCATCAGCGGCGCCCAATCGACCGCCACCCGATTGATGCAGGATCGTATCGTGGCGCTGGTCAGTAAATCCTATCCGCGTTTCGAGGTGCGTCCGTTCTCGACCGAGGCGCTGACGCGCGCGCCCGTCGTGCTGATCGGCACGTTTACCGCGATCAACAATGCGGGCGCCGCCGACGGACCGCGTGACGCCTACCGGATCTGCCTCGCGCTGGCCGATCTTCGCAGCAAGAGCATCGTGTCCAAGGGCGTGGCACGCGCGAAGCCCGAGGGGATCGACGTGACGCCCACCCCGGCGTACGCGGACACCCCGGTCTGGGCGGCCGATCCGGCCACCAGCCAGTACATCAAGACCTGCCAGGGCACCAAACTCGGCGATCCCATCGATCCGGTTTACGTCGAGCGGATCGGTACGTCGTCGCTGATCAGCGACGCCATCCTCGAATATGATGACAAGCGCTATCGGGAAGCGCTGGCGTTCTACCGGACCGCGCTCAAGATGACGGGCGGCGATCAGCTGCGCGTCCGCTCCGGCATCTATCTGGCCAATTCGAGGCTCAACCGGCGGGATGACGCGACCGATGCCTTCGGCAACCTCGTCGATTACAGCCTGGGTGCGAAGAAGCTGTCGGTGCGGTTCCTGTTCAAGCCGGGCTCGACCCAGTTCGTGGACGATCCGCAGATATCGGCGCCGTATCCGATGTGGCTCAGCCAGATCGCGACGCGGGCAGGGCGGCGCAACAGCTGCATCAATATCGTCGGTCACACCTCGAAGACCGGCCCGCCGCTGGTGAACGAGCGGCTCTCGGTGCTGCGCGCGCAATACATCAAGGATCTGCTGCAGAGCAGCTCGCCGGCACTTGCCGACAAGTTGAAGGCGACCGGCGTCGGCTCCAGGGAAGTGCTGATCGGCACCGGCCGGGACGACGCCAGCGATGCGATTGACCGGCGCGTCGATTTCAACATTTCGGAGTGCTGAGGCGGCAGGCGGGCTTTGGCCGCAAACTCATGGCCGGGGCCAAGCTCAGCCCTGATCGTCGCTTGCGGTTTCCGGCAGCGCCTCGCCCGGAATATACAGCCTGATCGGCCTGATCTCATACACCGCCGTCGGATTGGCGCGACGCAGGTCGCGGGCGGCATCGAGCGCGGCGTCGGCGCTGTCGCAATTCACGACATAAAATCCCAGCAACTGCTCCTTGGTCTCGGCAAACGGACCGTCGATGACCATTCCGGCGCCGGGCCCGCGCAGGGTGCGGGCGTCCGCCGTGGCCCCGAGCCGCGCCGCCGGGCCGAGCAGCTTGTTGGCGGCCAGACGGTCGTGCACCGCGAGCAGCCCGGTCATCAGCCTGGCGTCCTCGTCCGGCGTCCAGGACATCACCTCGGCTTCGACGTGATAGGCGAGAATGGCGTAGAGCATGCGGTTCCTCCGACAGGCGAATTGCCTCCAAGGACGATTCGGGGCGTACCATCCCGACAACAAAAAGGCGCGGCGGGATTGCTCCCGCCGCACCCCAATCGTTGCTCGCTGGTCCAGGGCTGAGAGCGCCCCGATGCCAGACCCTTAAAGCACAAGGCCTAGCGGGCGATCCCAGCGAGGTGACAGCGCTTGGTATAAGACACTGGATCACCTCCTTTCTTTGTTGATGGAAAGCGCAATATAGGCGGCGAATCGGGCGCTGTTAAGGGGCCGGAACCGCCGGTCGGGCCGGCAAAGGCGGCCTGGGGAGGGGCTGGCGGGCGGGTTGAGGCCGCCCGCCCGGCGTGTTAGGTGATCCCCGCGCGCGGGTGTAGCTCAATGGTAGAGCAGCAGCCTTCCAAGCTGAATACGAGGGTTCGATTCCCTTCACCCGCTCCAATGTTTTCAATAACTTAGCGTGTCAAGGCTTTGCCATTCTGACAAGCCGCGGTTTCTCATTCTGACAAATGTTCACTTTCCTTTCGCTTGTTTCGCACGGCGCTTGATGCGTTTCATTTGCGCATCCTGCTTGGCCTCATCGTCGTCGTGCAGATAGTGCGCCATGGCCACCGACGACGACCATTGACCCTTCTTCATCAGCTGCGTTTCCGTCAGCCCGGATGTGCTTGCTTCGGTCGTGCCGCCGTGGCGACCAAAGGAGGTAAAAGTCAGCTCAGGCCGTAAACCTGCAGCCAAGATAATCTTCTTCGTGATGCGCTGGACTTGAGTCAGCATCTCACCCTTGCCAAACCAGGGCAGACCGCTGCCATCACGCCGCAACATCAGACCGCCTGTCGGACGCAGCTCTTTGATCGCGTCGAGCTCTGCCATTAGCAGCGGGTAGAGTGCCTTACCCTTGGCATTGAATAGTGGCTCCCAAGATCCAGTGCTGGTCTTGTAGTTGATGACGTAGACATGGTTCGGCCGGCTCGGGGGACGGTAGTGATCGGCCGTGAAGCGAATGAAAATGTGAGCTTCTCGCTGAAGCAGTTCCCAGCCGATCAGGGCACCCGTTGCAAGCGAAGGATACCCCATCTCGATCGCCATCGTGCGGAACGCTGCAAGCTCGGCAAAGCTCGCGTGCGGCGTTTCGCGCGAATTGGATTGCAGGCCCATCTTTTCAAAGGGATTGCGGGGCGGAAACAAGCCTGGATGTGCTCGGGAAATGGTGTTCCATGCACTGCGCGCGGTCTTCATCGCGTGATTGACCGTCGTGCGGCGTTCGATCTTCTGGCCCTTCACCTCTTTGAATAGCAGCTTCTCAAAGAGCTGATCTACGAAAGCGGTATCGATACTTGGGACCCGGCGCGTCCCCAGTCGCCGGCCATCTTGCAAGATGTACTCGCAAATCATCTTGATACCAGTCTCATGAACACGGCACTGGCCGGGGCTTAAAGGCTGCAGTCGCTTGGCTGTTTTTTGGGACCAGGTTTGGCGGTAGAGATGAAACATCCAATCCAGCGTGCCAACGACCACCCCAATTCCGATCGGATCTGCGTCCTCACCGCCGGTGCGCCAACTATCAAAAGCGGGCAACAAAATCTGTTCTGCGCGTGTGACTGCGCGCTTGTAGTCAGTACCAAGGGCTTCGTTGGCGACCGAACACCCCTGCTTGCGGGCCCACGTCGGGATGTTGAAGAAATACCCGAAGCTGCCACCCCCGAGACGTTTGCGCAGAGTGTACCTAGGTAACGGCAGCGCGGATCGTCCTAGTCTTTTCACAGCAGTCTCCTGGACACCTCCGGGTCGTCGTCAGGATTGATTGGAATCGATCCTTCTTCCTTAATCAACACAGAAATGCGTCCGTCAGGCCAAATCTCGACGCGCGCGACCTTGCCACCGCCGTCGAGCACACCTCGAACAGCGCGCTTAATATCTGCCTCGGTAAATCTGGTCCGGGACATCTAAGTTGGGAAGTATAGGATCGGTGGCCCATCAAATCATGTCGATCAGTTGTGACTCAACTGAGATGAGGGAAAGCGTGGAGCACTGTGGCGAAACTAAAGGTGCCGGAAGATCGTCTTGCGGCAGGTAGATCGAGTGAGAAGATACAGATCATCTTCGCTTGATGTTATGGAAGTGGCAGATCGGTGGACGAAATTTTCTGAAGTCTGACCTAATTGTCGCGGTGTGGCTGGAGATAGCTCAGACTTCCCCATGATGGACTGGAGCGAGAGTTAAAATGTTTCAAAGGGTTAGGGAGCGGCGTGTGCACGGTAAGTGCACTGGGCGATCAAAAAATCGGCGTTAGCAGTGTTCTGAACGCGGTGCAGCGTCTGTGGCAGGCCGATCTTTTGGGAGGGCGCGCCTGTCATCGGCAAACTGCAAATTTACGCTTCGTCGTCAAAAACCGGTTCGTGTTCGTATGGGAATCGGCACCAAGGGCGTCATTCGTGGATAGGGTTACCCAACGAGAGTCCTTCGCTATTCAGCCAACTGATGCAGTACCGAACAGTTGTAAATCAAGGGAGCGACATGTTGACCATCACCGCGATCATACGGACTAGGAACATGCACGAGGCCGCCATGCGGGAGCTTGGTGCCCTCAGCAGCGTGAGTGCAAACGAACCCGCGACGTCAGCTATCACGTATCGCAGGACGCAACGGATCCATGCGTGTTCACGATATGGGAGCGCTAACTCGACCGTGCGGCGATGAATCGGCACAACAACTCCGAGGCTGTCGCTCGCTTCTTTGGCATAGCCAAGCCTTTGATCGACGGTGATGTAACGCTCGTCACCGGCATCGCGCTCTCCGCGACGTCCAACAATTAGGTGATGATGGGTCTATCCGGCCGCGCGGGGCAGGCGGCCGTTTGCCGCGATCTCGGCCGACATCTGTTCGATTGTCTTGCGTTGCTCCATGGCGGCTCGGCGGATCAGTGCAAAGGCGGCGGGTTCAGCGACCGACTGTGAATGCATCACTTGAAGCACTGCGGCGAGCACGACCCGACGCGACCGCAGGCGATCTTCCAGCTTCGCAACGTGCTGCCTCAGTTCGTCGGTGCGCTCGGTCCGCTCGAACGCCATGACAAGCGCGGCGTAGATGCCCGCGGAGCGCAGTGGTTTGACGAGAAACGATGCCGGATCGAGGTCCAGCACCAGCTTCAGCCGGCTTGGTGTTTCCGTGCCGAGCAGGGCGATGATTGGGCATCGTCCACGCAGACCCGGTGCGGGGGAGGCGAGTGGCAGGAATTCATCGTCGATCAGAGCTACGTCCGGCTGACATTCGAGCGGGCCTCCCGGTCCCCATATGAACATGTCTATTCCCAGGCGTTCGAACTGGCGCCTGACGATCGACAGGTCACGCTCGTCCTTGATGGCAACGAGAGCTCGGCGTCCGCGTAGGGAAAATGATGACGGCTTGTTCATTTCACAACCCGCAAATGTGGGGCACTCGACGATGATCCGCTTCTGAAGGTTTCCCGTGCAGGTCCCGCGGCGACGTCGAGCTGCGTCAGGTAGGGATCTGGTCTGACGGGCGCCTCGGCTTCCCAAAAGAGGTCAAACTGGGCTTGAGCGTTGGAGACCGCCAAGCGTGGCGTGAGAACGCAATGGTTGTTGTCACCATCGATCCACACCGGCCCCTGTGGCGAATTGTAGCGATGGCCGGCCGCTGCCCGCCGCACCTCGCCAATATTGGAGGTTCCGGCGCGGCGGAGCGCGCGCGCCAGCAAGTAGACCGCTACATAGGCGGATTGCCCGTCGACGGAGGGGCTGCTGGCCTCACCGTAGCGCGCCTTCCAGCGCTGCACGAAGGCGCGGTTCTCGGGCAGGCGAATGCTCTCGAAATAGGCTGACGAGGTGATGCATCCCGCGGATGCCGGTCCGACGATCTTGAGTTCCGGCTCGCAAAGGCTGCAGCTCAGCATCGGAATGTCGAGACCGGCGATGGTGGTGGCGGCATGAAAGGCACGGATGAAATCATAGCTCGAACTGCCGACCAGCGTATTAAAGACGACCGGCGGCTTGCGGCGGATGATTTCGTCGACGATGTGGTCGACCGCGCTCTCGCCCAATTCGAGCAGCCGCTCGGCAAGAATGCTTCCCTGCGCCGCTGTCACCAGTTCGCGCGTGACGCGATTGGTTTCCCAGGTCCAGACATAGTTGGAGCCAACGCAGAAAACATGGCGCGAGATGTTGTCGAGCATGTAGCGTACGAGTGGCAGCACGTTATGGTTGGGTGACGCGCCGACATAGATCACATTGTCGGAACATTCGAATCCCTCGTAACGGGCGGGATACCACAGCAGGCGGTCGGTGCGTTCGACGATGGGCAGCACCTGCTTGCGGGACGCCGAGGTGTAGCAGCCGACAATATGCTCGACCCCTGTGTTGCGGATCAGGTCGTCGCAAACCGTATGATATTCGGTAATGACGCCGCGGGGATCCCTTACATGCGGCGTGAATGAAAAATCGAAATCAGCGTAATCATTGATCTCGTCGACCGCCATCAGGGCGCTCTTGAGTATCTCTTGTCCCATGGCCTGATACGGCCCGGACTGCGAGCATATGATTCCGACTGGAACCGATGGCTTCGTCATTGATGACTTTCGACAGAGCAGGAGAACGTTATCATCGTTGATGTCTGTGCAGGAAGTCTTGCTCATTTGCTGCGCATGAGGCCTGCGAAATTTGTGCATTCTCGCTCGTTGACAATGTGCTGGGCGCGAACCTAGACTTTCTCCCACAGGGCTTCCTGACGAACCTTGCTTGCTTCGATCGGACCGATGACGTTCCGATCCTTGCTCTCGGTGCTCCGTTCGATCCAGGGTCCATGCGATAGATCATAGCCGCGGCATCAGAGCCATTCGTCACCTCGTTCGGGAGGGGCGGGTGGCTTTTTCTTTTTTGCCGCTAGGGAAGTTGGCGACGCACCCGTGTCCCCAGGTTGGGGACGCATGCGCGGCGGTCACGCCGTGAGTGCGAGTGAGAAGCGACGAGCACGGGGGCGATGGCGATGCTGGCGACAGATCTTTGTTACCTCGGGTTGGTTGAGGTTGGGCAGCAGATACAAGCGAAACAGCTGTCGCCGGTTGAAGTGACGAAGGCGATGCTCGACCGGATCGGGCAGCTCGATGGCAAACTCAAAAGCTACGTCTATGTCATGGCCGATTCCGCCCTGGCGGAAGCGACCGTTGCCGAAAAGGAAATCGGCTCTGGCAATATCAAGGGGCCGCTGCACGGCGTGCCGATTGCGATCAAGGATCTTTGCTGGGTCAAGGGCGCTCCGTCCGCGCACGGCATGACCATCCATCGCGACTTCCGTCCGACCGAGGATGCCACGGTTGTCGCGCGGCTGAAGGCTGCAGGCGCGATCATCCTCGGCAAGCTGCAGCAGACCGAAGGCGCCTACGCCGATCACCACCCGAAAATAGATCCACCGAAGAATCCGTGGAACGCGGAATTGTGGCCGGGCGCGTCATCGAGCGGCTCGGGTTCCGCGACTGCGGCGGGGCTCTGCTTCGGATCGCTTGGAACCGACACCGGCGGATCAATCAGGTTTCCTTCGGCGGCCAACGGCATCACGGGATTGAAGCCGAGCTGGGGGCGGGTCAGCCGCTACGGCGCATTCGAACTCGCGGCAACGCTGGATCACATCGGGCCGATGGCGCGCAGCGCGGTCGATTGCGGTGCAATGCTGGCCGTGATTGCAGGGCAGGACCCCAAGGATACCACCTCGGTCCCCTTACCGGTGCCGGAATATCACGCGGGACTGCCGGGCAATTTGCGGGGCGTGACGATCGGCGTCGACCGGCGCTGGACCAGCGAAGGCACCGATGAGGCCGCAACCAGGGTCTTCAGTGAAGGTTTGCGGGCTGCGGCGGAACTTGGCGCGAAGATCACCGAAGTCACGTTCCCCGACCCCAAGGCTGTGATCGATGACTGGTTTCCGCTTTGCGGCATCGAGGCGGCGGTGGCGCATGAGTCGACTTATCCGTCGCGCAAGGATGAATATGGTCCGGGCCTTGCGGGGTTGCTCGATCTCGGCCTTGCGCAGTCCGGCACCGATTATCAAAAGATCGTGCTGCGGCGCGAAGCATTCCGCGGCGCAGTGCGGCTATTGTTCGAGTCGGTTGATCTGATTGCCGTGCCGGCCCAGGCTTTTGCGGCGCCAACCCTCGCCAAGATGGCCGCGCTCGGCGAGGACGCTTCGCTGATCGCCGGATTGTTGCGCTTCACCTGTCCGTTCGACATGACCGGAAGCCCGACCATCACGCTTCCCGCCGGCTTTGCCCCGAACGGCGGTCCCGTCGCCTTCCAGTTTGTCGGCCGCCACTTCGATGAAGCGGCTCTGGTCCGTGCCGGCGACGCCTTCCAGCGCGTCACCGACTGGCACACGCGTCATCCCGCTCTCTAGTTCGAGGAACCGTTCGCATGGCAGAAGATTGGCTGAAGAGTTCCATTATGGCCACGCGCGCCGTCGCCAAGGGCGCGGCCGGTGCACGACATAGTTTGACAATCGAGCAGCAGGGAAAATTCCACTACGTCTACGGTCCCTATGCGAAGCCGACCTTGTCGATCGATCCCGGAGGCGTGGTCGTCGTCGAAACCGAAGACGCTTTCGGGGGCGCGCTGACGAGCGAGAGCGACAGCCCGACGGCAAAGCTGAACTTTCCATACCTGAATCCGCAATGCGGTCCCATTGCAGTCAAGGGCGCCAGGAAAGGCGATTGTCTCGCGGTCCGTATCATCGACGTCGAGACGCGCGGCGAGCAGCCGGCCGGAACGACATGCATCATCCCCGAATTTGGCGGGCTGGTCGGGACCAGCGCCACGGCGATGCTGAACCCGCCTTTACCCGAACGCGTCCGCAAGCTTCATGTTGACCGGAATGGCGTGCGCTGGAGCGACAAGATCACGCTGCCTTACGAGCCATTCATCGGCACGATCGGCGTGTCGCCCGAGATCGAGGCGATTTCCTCCCTGCAGCCGGACTATCACGGCGGCAACATGGACCTGCCGGACGTCGCCCCGGGAGCCATCATCTATTTTCCCGTGCATACCGAAGGAGGACTTCTTTACGTCGGTGACTGCCATGCAACGCAGGGCGATGGCGAACTCTCCGGCGTTGCGCTCGAGCAGCGTGCAACGGTCACACTTCAGGTCGACCTGATCAAGAACTGGAGTTTTGCCTGGCCGCGCCTGGAGACCCGCGACTTCATCATGACCATCGGCAGCGCCCGCCCGCTCGAGGATGCCGCGCGAATTGCCTATCGCGAACTCACGCGATGGATGGCCGCAGACTACGGCTTCGACGAGATCGACGCCTACATGCTGCTGAGTCAGGCCGGCCGAATGCGGCTCGGCAACATGGTCGACCCGAAATACACGATGGGGGCCTCGATCCTGAAAAATTACCTCAAGACGTGAACTGCACCAGCTTTCAACAAGGGGACATCCAAATGAAATCGGGACATCTGTTCAGAACAGCGCTTCTTGGTGCCGTGCTCGGGGCGGCGGCGTTCGGCGCCGCCCGGGCGGCCGAGCCTCCATTGAAGATCGGCCTGCTTGAAGACGTCTCTGGCGATCTTGCGTTCATGGGGATGCCAAAACTCCACGGCACGCAGTTGGCCGTCGAGGAGATCAACAAGAAGGGCGGTATTCTCGGACGGCAGATCGAGCTGATCCACCTCGATCCGCAGGGCGACAACGCCCGCTACCAGGAATTTGCGCGGCGCCTGCTTGGCCGAGACAAGGTCGACGTACTGATCGGAGGCATTACGTCGGCTTCGCGCGAAGCGATCCGGCCGATCATCAACCGCACGACAACGCCGTACTTTTATACAAACCAGTATGAAGGCGGCGTCTGCGATGCCAGCATGATCAGCATGGGGGCGGTGCCCGAGCAGCAGTTCTCGACGCTGATCCCCTGGATGGTCGACAAGTTCGGCAAGAAGGTCTACGTCATCGCCGCCGACTACAATTTCGGCCAGATCTCGGCGGAGTGGAACCGCAAGATCATGAAGGACCTCGGCGGCGAGGTCGTCGGCGAGGAGTTCATCCCGCTCGGCGTGTCCCAGTTCGCGCAGACGATCCAGAACATCCAGAAGGCCAAGCCGGATTGGATTTTGACGATCAATGTCGGCGCCGCACAGGACTCGTTCTTCGAACAGGCCGCCGCCGCCAAGCTCAACCTGCCGATGGGATCGTCGATCAAGGTCATGCTCGGCTTCGAGCACAAGCGGTTCAAGCCGCCGGCGCTCAACAACATGCATGCGACTGCAAACTGGTTCGAGGAAATCGATACGCCCGAAGCCAACGACTTCAAAAAGCGCTGGAAGGCGAAGTTCGCTGACGAACTCTACATCAACGACATGGGCTACAACGCCTACAGCACGGTCTACATGTACAAGACGCTGGTCGAGAAGGCGAAGTCGATTAAGCTCGATGACATGCGCAAGGTGATCGCAACCGGTGAAGCCTGCATCGAAGCGCCCGAGGGCCAGGTCTGCATCGACCCGAAGAGCCAGCACACGTCGCACCGCATGCGCCTGATCTCCGTTGGCCCCCAGCATGAGGTCAAGGTCGAGAAGGACTACGGAACGATCAAGCCGTACTGGCTTGGCGAGATCGGCTGCGACCTCACCAAGAAGAATGACAAGGATCAGTACACGCCGAGCCATCTTCCCAAGAAGTCGTGACACGTTGACGGCACGAATCTTGCTCCTGCGATCGTGCTCAGTCGTGCCCATCCGCGTCATGATCTTGAATTGCACGGCGCCGCAACGATGCGGCGCCGTAAACGGAAGCAGGAGACCAGAATGGCGGCTGAAATATTTTCGGTCTTCTATCAGTTCGCCGACGTCTTCGCGTTTCTGATCCTTTCAGCGGCAGGCCTTGCCATCGTGTTCGGCATGATGGGCGTCATCAACATGGCGCACGGCGAGTTCATCATGTGCGGCGCCTATGTGACGGTCGGACTGGTGAAGCTCGGCGTGCCGCTTGCGATCGCCCAGGCGCTCGCCGCGGTGACGGCAGGATTGATCGGTGTGGCCGTCGAATACCTCGTTGTGCGTCGCTTCTACAAGAGGCCGCTGGATTCGCTGCTCGCGACCTGGGGCCTCAGCCTGATCGTCACGCAATCGATGCTGCTGATCGTCGGCTCGTCGATCACGGGCATCGGAACCCCGGAGGGCAGCTTTGCGATCGGCGGCTACTCATTCTCGACGTACCGTCTGGTGCTGTTCGCATGCGCGGTTGCGGTCCTGGTCGGTCTTTTTGTTACCTTCATGAAGACGCGGTTCGGCGTAATGGCGCGCGCGACGATGCAGAATGCGGCGATGGCCAGGGCATTGGGCGCGCGCACGGGACGCATCTATGCGATCAGTTTTGGCATCGGTGCCGGCCTCGCGGGGCTTTGCGGTGCGCTTTACGCACCGACGATGACGTTGATCCCGACAATGGGCGCAACATTTGTGGTGGAGAGCTTCGTCACCGTCGTCGTCGGCGGCGCAAATGTTCTGCTCGGCACCGCTCCGGCGGCCGTGTTCCTGGCGATGATACGAATGGCGCTGAATGCGAGCTATGGCCAGATCATCGGTCAGATCGGTATGCTGTTCGCAGTCATCCTGATCATTCGCGTCTTGCCCGAGGGAATTTCCAGTGTGCTGGTTCGTCGTGGACGGTGAGCGGGAGAGTTGATGTTCAAGCTGCTTGATGGTTCGCAGACCCTGGGACGCGGCTGGACCTTCTGGTCCTGCTTCCTCGTCGTGCTGGCAGCCGCGCTGGTCTATCCGGTGTTTGCGGACTCGTATGACGTCGGCAATTTCTCCTATTTTCTGATCTGGATTTTCATGGCGCTCGGTCTCTGCCTGATGTGGGGATACGGCGGCATGCTGTCCTTCGGCCAGACGCTCTTTTTTGGCATCGCCGGTTATGCCTATGGCGTACTGGCCATCAATATGGGAGGCGGCTCGGCGACGATCGCAGCCCTCGTCCTGTCGATCGTCATCGCGATGATCGCGGCGGGCATCCTCGGCTACTTCATGATCTGGGGCGGCATCAACGGCATCTTCTTTGGCATCGTGACGCTGTCGGCGACGCTGGTGCTGGCGTTCTTCCTTGGACAGACGGCAGGGCCGGAATGGCACATCGGCCCTGCGCGGCTGAACGGCTACAACGGCATGAAGGGCATGGACCCGCTCGCCATCGGCGATTTCTTCATCGAGGGATCCGCGCTCTACTACGTCATGGTCGTGCTGATCGTGATCGTTTACTTGGCGCTGCGGATGCTGGTGAATTCCCGCATCGGCAACGTGATCGTTGCCACGCGGGAAAATCCGCAACGCGCCGAAATGCTCGGCTACGACGTCCGCAAATATCAACTGCTCACCTTCGTCATCGGCAGCGGGCTCGCGGGCCTCAGCGGCGCGCTTTACACATCGTGGGGTCAATTCATCACGCCATCCAGCATCGGGTTGCCGGCGGCGGCGATGCCGATCGTATGGGTGGCCTTCTCGGGCCGAAGCGACCTGACAGCCACGCTGGTCGGCTCGTTCCTGCTCCTGTTCGGCTTCCAAACCATCACGGTCTATAGCCAGCAGGCGGCACTGGTGCTGATGGGCGCCCTTCTGCTCGCCACCGTGATGCTGGCGCCGCAAGGCTTTGTACTCGGTATCGGCAAGCTCGTTGCGGACCGCTGGAACGCGCACCGGCGGCGCGGCGCCGGCCCCGTTCTGGCGGACACGAGCCGCCTGCAACCGGACGAGGCCTGACATGGCGCTGGTCGATGTGAAGGGTGTGACCAAGCGCTTCGGTGGATTGACGGCGGTCTCCGATGTCGACCTGACGGTCAACGCCGGAGAGATCCACTGCCTGATTGGCCCCAACGGGGCAGGGAAGAGTACCCTGTTCAAGCTGATTGTCGGGCTCTACCCGCCGACCCAGGGCACCATCCTGTTCGACTCCATCGATATCACCGAAGAGCGCCCCTTTGCGCGGGTGCAGCGCGGCATGAGCATCAAGATGCAGGCGCCGAGTGTCTTCAAGGAGTTGCCGGTCCGGCAAAATATCCAGATCGCGCTGCAGAAGCGGTTTTCCGATGCCAAACGCGTCGTCGAGGAAGATCGCCTTCTGACGCTTCTCAATCTGACGCCGGACAGCGGCAAGCTGGCGGGGGCCCTTTCGCACGGGCAACAGCAATGGCTCGAGATTGGCATGGCGCTGGCGCTGCAACCGCAGCTTCTGCTTCTGGACGAGCCGACGGCGGGCATGTCGCCGGAGGAAACGTTTCGGACGGGTGAACTCATCAAGTCGTTCAACGCCGAGGGCATGACGGTTCTGGTCGTCGAGCACGATATGGCGTTCGTGCGCCAGATCGCCCAACGCGTGACGGTGTTGCATCTCGGAAAGATCTTCGCGCGCGGAAATCTGGAGGCGATCATTCAGGACGAGAAGGTGGCTGAAATTTACCTTGGTAAGACCCATGCCCACTGATCGGGTTCTCGAAGTGTCGGAACTCTGGGCGGGCTACGGCGCCACGCCCATCCTGCAGGGCGTGAGCATGTCGATCTCGCGCGGCGAGATTGTCGGCGTGATCGGCCGCAATGGCGTGGGAAAGTCGACGTTGATGCGATGCCTGATCGGCCTGCTCGAAACGTGGCGGGGCACGATCACTTTCATGGATCAGGATGTGACGCAGTTGCAAGCCGATGCCCGGGCACGCGCCGGCTTCGGCTACATCCCGCAGGGGAGGGATGTGTTTCCGCAGATGAGCGTCGAGGAGAACCTGCAGGTTGGTGAATTGATCGGCGGACCGAACGGAAAGAAACTGCCGGAGCTGGTCTACGAGTATTTTCCGCGGTTGAAGGAGCGCCGGCGACAGATCGCGGGCACCATGTCGGGGGGCGAGCAACAGCAACTGGCCATCGGGCGCGCTCTGATCGGCAATCCGACTCTTATGATCCTCGACGAGCCGTCTGAGGGCGTGCAGCCGTCGATCGTGCAGCACATTTGCGAGGCGCTGAAGTCGTTCCGTACGGAACTCGGGACGACGATCGTCTTCGTCGAACAGAATCTCGATACGATCATGGCAATCGCCCAACGGTGCTACATCATGGAAAAAGGCAAGATCACCCGGTCGCTGACGGGAGCGGACGTGACCGCGGAAAATGTTCGTGCGCAACTGCTGTTGTGACGCGAAGCTTAGAGCGCGGAACAATGCTGCACATAGGCGCCGGTCGATCGAGACCGGATCACCAGGGAGGGGGGCGAAGATGGATTTGGGACTCAAGGGAGCCAGGGTTCTCATCACGGGCAGCACCAAGGGAATTGGCAGGGCGATTGCCGAAACATTCGTAGCCGAAGGCGCCAATGTCGGTATTTGCTCGCGCAATCAGGCGGACGTCGATAGCGCGGTTGCGGCGCTCAAGGCAAAAGGCGTCGCGGCCTATGGTGGCGTGGTCGACGTTTCGGATGGAGCGGCGCTGAAGGGCTGGGTCAACGACATGGCATCGAAGCTCGGCGGCATCGATGTCGTGGTCGCCAACGTCAGCGCATTGTCCATCGGACAGGACGAGGAGAGCTGGGAGAAGGAATTCTCCACGGACATGATGGGGACGGTGCGGCTGGTGAATGCCGCCATGCCGTATCTGGAGAAAAGCAGCGCGGCCGCGATCGTGACGATCTCCAGCGTGTCGGGACGCGAGGTCGATTTTGCAAGCGGTCCCTACGGCACGTTCAAGGCCGCGATCATCCACTATACGCAAGGTCTGGCTTATCAATTGGCCAGTAAGGGCATCCGGGCCAATTCCGTGTCTCCGGGCAATACCTACTTCGAGGGAGGGGTCTGGAACATGATCAAGGACAACAACCCCGAACTGTACAACACCGCGCTGGCGCTGAATCCGACCGGCCGCATGGGCACACCGCAGGAGATGGCGAATGGCGCCGTATTTCTTGCGAGCCGAGCCGCCAGTTTCATCACGGGCACGAACCTTGTCGTGGACGGCGCCCTGACGCGCGGTGTTCAGTTTTAGGCGTGTGGCTTGTCGCTGCCTGCGAGGAAGCAATCCGATGAACGCTCGGTGCCGATATGTCTGCGGATGAGCTGCACTACAAATCCATATCCGAACTCTCCGAACGGTATCGTCGCAAGGAGCTGCGACCCTCGGAGGTCACTCAGGCAAGCCTCGAGCGTATCGCAAGGCTCGACGGAAGGTTCAACGGATATGCCGTTGTCCTGGCGGAACGAGCCGTGGCGCAGGCCAAGAAGTACGACAGCGAGATCGCCAAGGGCATCTGGCGCGGGCCGCTTCATGGCGTTCCGATCGGGCTGAAGGACCTGTGCTACACGACGTTCGCACCGACCGCGGGCGGTACGAAGATCCACGCGAAATTCGTGCCGTCGTTCAATGCGACCATCGTCGATCGACTGGAGCGCGCCGGTGCGGTAACGCTCGGAAAGCTCAAGATGACGGAGGGCGCCTATACCAGTCATCATCCGGACGATCGGGCCCCGCTCAATCCTTGGAACGCTGACTACTGGGTCGGGTCCTCATCGAGCGGATCCGGCGTCGCGACCTCGGCCGGGCTCTGCTTCGGATCGATCGGAAGCGACACCGGCGGTTCGATCAGGTTTCCATCCGCGACGTGCGGGTTGACCGGAATCAAGCCGACATGGGGCCGCGTCAGCCGGTACGGCGTTTTCCCGTTGGCCGACTCGCTCGATCATGTCGGGCCGATGTGCCGGAGCGCCGCGGATGCTGCGGCGATGCTGGGTGTCATCGCTGGCGCGGATGCGAATGATCCGACGGCTCTGCTGGCTCCCGTGCCGAATTATCTGGCCCGGATTGGCGATGGCGTACGCGGACTCAGGATCGGCGTGGACCGCAAATACACCCAGGAGGGCGTTGACGCGCAGGTCGTGGCAGCCCTGCTGGAAGCGGAGCGCACGCTCGCCGATCTCGGCGCTGAAATCCGTGAGGTCAAATTTCCCTCCTACGAGAAACTCGTCAGTCAATGGATTCCGATGTGCTCGGTGGAGACCGCCGAAGCTCACCTGGAGACATACCCGTCGCGCAAGTCGGAGTACGGTCCAGACCTTGCGCAGTTGATCGAGCAGGGCAGATCGGTAAGTGGTGTCGAGATCGCTGCCATTCATCACGAGCGGCTGAAATTCTCCGGCAGCCTGGCGGCATTGTTCGAAGACGTCGATCTGTTGCTCGTCCCCACAATGCCGATGCCCATTCCGACGCTGGCAAAGATGGGCGAATACGGGGCCGATCCAGACGTATTGTTGAGCATCCTGCGGTTCACGGCCGTCTTCGACTTCAGCGGGAGCCCCACCATTACGCTGCCCACGGGGATGGCTTCAGATCGGATGCCGTTGAGCATGCAACTGGTCGGTCCTCATCTTTCCGAGCAGGTGCTTGCCCGCGCCGCGCATGCCTTCCAGTCGGCGACGGACTGGCATACGCGGCGGCCTCCCATTGGGTGAGCTGCGGGCTGCGGGGGCTATGCCGCTCGCACCGAACTCAAGAAGTTGCTCACTTCGATCTTCAGCCGGTTGCTTTCAGAGGACAGGGACTGCGCGGCCGACAGCACCTGCGTAGACGCAGATCCGGTCTCGGAAGCGCCGCGCTGCACGTCTGTGATGTTTGACGATACCTGCATGGTGCCGTCTGCCGCCCGCTGCACGTTGCGCGAGATTTCCTTGGTCGCCGCGCCCTGCTGTTCCACCGCCGAGGCAATGCTCGAGGAAATCTCCGACATCCGGCCGATGGTGTCGCCGATGTCCTTGATGGCACCGACCGATTCCTGGGTTGCCGCCTGGATGCTGGAAATCTGCTGACTGATCTCGCCGGTGGCTTTTGCCGTCTGCTCGGCCAGCGCCTTCACTTCGGAAGCGACGACGGCAAACCCGCGGCCGGCATCGCCCGCCCGCGCCGCTTCGATGGTGGCGTTCAGCGCCAGCAAGTTGGTCTGGCCGGCAATGGTGTTGATCAGTTCGACAACGTCGCCGATCCGGGCCGCGGCCTTCACCAATTCGCCGACGCGGTTGTTGGTCTTGCGTGCCTCGTCGACCGCCTGGCTTGCGATATTGGCGGATTCTTGTACCTGGCGGCTGATCTCGTTGACCGAGGAGGCCATCTCTTCGGTGGCCGATGCCACCGACTGGACGTTGGTGGAAGCTTCCGCGGAGGCCGAGGCGACCACGGTGGTTAGCTTCTGCGAACGTTCGGCGGCGCTTGTCAGGGTGCCGGCGGAGGCTTCGAGCTCCTTTGAAGCCGAGGCAACCGTCCCGACGATCTCGCCGATCAGAGCTTCGAAATCGCGGGTGATGGCGTTGACGCGTTCGCCGCGCCGAATCTTTTCTTCGGCATCGATCGCGGCGGCTTCGTCGGCAGCCTTCTTGGCAATCAGCGCTTCCTTGAAAACCTGCAGGCTGTTTGCCATGTCGCCGATTTCCGTTTGCTCTCCCTGATGCGGCACCATCGCGGTGAGGTCGCCAGCGCCCAGCGCCTGCATCGGCGTCACGATCGACTTGATGCCGGTGGAGACGTCGCGCACCAGCAGGACGGCGGCGCCGATTCCGACGATCATGGCCAGCACGAGCGACATCAGCACCATCTTCATGGCCGCGGCGTAGCTTTCCGCCGCGTTGGCGGCGGCATGGTCGGCGCCCTTGTTGTTGAGGTCGATGGCCTTCTGAAGGATCTCGTCGGATTTTACCCCGGCAAGCGACGCCTTGGCGTGCAGGGTGCGCGCTTCATTGTCCTCGTTCTTGCGGGACAGGATCAACACCTGTTTCACACCGTCCAGATACTCATTCCAGGCGGCCTTGGACTCCGTGTAAAAGGCGCGCTCCTCCGCCGAGTTGATCATGGGCTCGTAGCGTTTGTGGGCCTTCTCGACGTTCTCGATCCATTTCTTCAGCAGGACTTCCTGCGCCTGCTTGCCGGGCTCGGTGGTTGCAAGCAGATGGGAGCGCGCGATGGCTCGGTAGGTGATAGTAGCCGCCCTGATTTCACCGAGCACGCGCACGCTCGGCAGCCAGCTGCTGGCGATCTCAACGGTCGAGGCGTTGATGTCGCTCATCTGCTTCATGGCCAGCCCGCCCATCGTCGACATTGCGATCAACAGGAAGCACACCACGATTGTGATCTTGGCGCGGATAGAATAGCGGGCGAGCATACTGGCAGTTCCCTGGGCAACCCCCGCCGGGATCGGCGAGGCCATCTGTGACTGCGATCCTCTTCGCTTTTGGTTAAAAGGCTTTTGCGCGAGGCGCTAACCATTTCACATGGCGCATATGCATTGCTGTCGTAGTTCAATTGGAAATTGTATCATTTTTCTGGAAGAGATGCGTCCGGCACGGCAGCAGGTATCTGCACTGGATGGCGGGCGAGTTGCGCCGGTCGCGCGTTGAACTCAGACGAAAGAGATCGCCTCAGCCATTTCCAGGATGCGCCTGATCTCGATCAGCGCGCGCTCCAGAATTTCCTCGGTCGCCGGTGCGCCGAGACAAAGCCGGATTCCGAGTTGTTCGGTCGGCATGCGCTGCAGCGAGCCGGGAGGCGCCAGCGTGATGCCGGCCTGTGCGGCCTGTGTCACCAGTGCATTCATCGTGCGGCCCGCGGGCAGCGGCAACCAGATGTGAAAGCCGGGTGCAGATTCAGAAGGCGGCAGCCATTCCTTCAGCACACGCCGCACGATGGCATTGCGCAGCGCCGCCTTGTCGCGCTTCATCCGGGACTGCCGGGCAAGGTCGCCGCTGGTGATCAGCCGCGCCACCACTTCGGCCATCAATGGGACCGCCATCCAGCCGGTGGCCCGCATGGCATTGATGGCACGGTCGCGGAACGAGTCCGGCGCGATCATCGCGGCGATCCGCAGCCCGGGTGCCAGGCACTTGGCGAAGCTCATGACATAGAAACTGCGCTCGGGAATCAACGCAGAGACGGGCCGCGGCGGCGGCGTCAGCAGATAGGCGTAGGCGTCATCTTCGACCAGATAAGCGTCGTGCTTGCGCACGATCGCGGCAATGGCGTGCCGCCGTGTTTGCGGCATGATGCTGCCGGTCGGTGTCTGCAGAGTCGGCATGCAATAGACCACGCGCGCGCCGGTTTCGGTAAAAGCGAGGTCGAGGCTTTCCGGCACCAGGCCCTCGCCGTCGGTCGCAACCCCTTGCAGCCGATAGGAGTTCTGCACCGACAGGGCGAGCATGCCGGAATAGGTGAATGTCTCGGTGAGGACGGTATCGCCGGGCTTGGCGATCATTCCGAGTGCGATAGAGAGCGCGTGCTGGCCGCCATGCGTGATGAAAATCTGCTCGGCATCGGACGTCACTCCGAGCGATGCGAGCCAGCTGACGATGGCCTCGCGGTGCTGACGAAGGCCTTGATGCGGCAGATAGCCGAGCAGATTCGACATCTCCCCGGTGGCGGCGATATCGCCGATCGTCGATGCGATCAGGTCGTCTTCGCCGGTATAGGGCGGCACATTGAGCGCGAGGTTGATGGTGGCGTCCGACGTGCCGAGCGCGTTGCGCTGTTCCGGCCGGCGGCGTTGAACGAAGGTGCCGCGTCCGACCTCTCCGGAGATCAGGCCGCGCTGCTCGGCTTCGGCATAGGCCTTCGACACCGTGCCGACGCTGAGGCCGAGGCGCTGCGCCATGTCGCGCTGGGGCAACAGCCGCATGCCGGGTTTGACATGGCCGGCGGCGATATCGGCATCCAGCGCCAACACGAAGGCGAGGTACCGAGGGCCCAGGATCGGCTCGAGGTCAGGCACCCAATCTGTCATCGCTGTCGGTTTTCCAAGCCCCACATGGGAGGGCGAAAGACGTTCAGATGACGAATAGTACAATTTTTAAATTGATGCAATCTTTACTGTATTACTCCATTACTTGTATGATAAAAAAATAGTGCAAAATGTCGGATGTTATCATGTATCTGCCGAATTGCGCATGAACGTCGCAAAGCCGCGGTATTCTTAGCCCGATCCTACCCGACGTTCATGCTGCATTACGAAAATTGCATCATATCAATTGCACATATTAGGTATGATTGAATTAGTTTATATTTGACAATTGATCTGGCGCGCTCTTATCTCCGGCCAAGCCGGAGCATCGAGGGGGGCGGGCGTTGATCTACGAGATTCGTGTGTATGAAGCCGCCGAGGGCAAGGCCGATGCGATGCGCCGCCGCTTTCTTGAGGTTGTTGCGGTCAAGTTCTTCCCGCGTCACGGCATCGAACTGATCGGCGCCTTTGCATCCCAGACGGAGGACGGCCGTCTCACCTACATGACGCGTTTTGCCGATGAGGATGCCCGCACGAAGGCCTGGGCGGCATTCAGCGCCGATGTCGACTGGGCGGCGGCGAAGGCTGCCAGCGAGATCGATGGTCCGCTGCTGAGGAGCCAGGTGGTCTCCGTAATGTCGCCCGTGTCTGCCAGCCTGCTGCTGAGCTGAGCGAGGATCATGAAGCCGGCACCGTTCGAATATGTCAGGCCGCAGTCGCTCGCGGAGGCGTGTGAATTGCTGGCCGGTGACGAGGATGCCCGCGCCATCGCGGGCGGCCAGACTCTGGTGCCCATGCTGGCGATGCGTCTGGCCCGGCCGACGAAGCTGATCGATATCATGCGCCTTCCCGAGCTTGCGGGCATTCGCACCGAGGGCGGCGCGGTAGTCGTCGGCGCGACGACGCGGCAGGTCATTGCCGAGCGGGATCCACTGGTCCGTGCGCAGCTGCCGGCACTGGCGGCCGTGCTGCCGTGGGTTGGTCATCCAGCGACGCGCAATCGCGGCACGGTCGGCGGTTCGATCGCCAATGCTGACCCGTCTGCGGAAATTCCATTAGTTGCCGTCACGCTCGGTGCCGAGATCATGCTGGCGACGCCGGATGGCCCGTCGTCGATGCCGGCCGACGACTTTTTCATCGGTCCGATGCTGACCACGATTGCGCCGGGCGAATGCGTGAGCGCTGTAAGGTTTCCGGTCTGGGAACACAGAAGCGTCGGCGTCGGATTCTTTGAAGTCAGCGCCCGCAAATCCGATTTCGCCTTCGCTTCGGCGCTGGCACAGGTCGCACTGGATGAGGACGGGCGCTGTATCGATATCGCGCTTGGCGTCGGCGGCGTCGGCGATCGCCCGCTCCGGCTGGATGTCTCGCCGCTGCTCGGCACAAGGCTCGATGCGGCGTCCGTCGCGGAAGCCGTTCACGCGTCCGCGGGCGACCTGGAGGCGTCGAGCGATCTTCATGCCAGTGCCTCCTATCGCCGTCGTGTCGCCATCACGCTCGGCAAGCGTGCCATTGAACAGGCAATAACCGAAGCCGGCGCCCGCCCGCTGAAGGGAGCGGCGTGATGAAGGTCGAGCTTCGGGTCAACGGCGTCAGCCGCACAGCGGATGTCGAGCCGCGCAAGACGCTGCTCGATACGTTGCGCGAGAATTTCCTGCTCAACGGCGCGCATGCCGGCTGCGAACACGGCGTGTGCGGTGCCTGTACGGTGTTGGTCGACGGTGAACCAGTGCGTTCATGCCTGATGTTCGCGGTTCAGGCCGATGGGTACGAGATCACCACGATCGAAGGTCTCGCGCCGGCCCCGGGCGAACTGAGCGTCATTCAGGATGCGTTCTGCGAAACGCACGGTCTGCAGTGCGGCTACTGCACGCCGGGCATGATCCTGTCCGCGCACGCGCTGCTTCAGCATACCCATACACCCAGCCGCGAGGAGATCGTAGAGGCGATTTCGGGCAATATCTGCCGCTGCACCGGCTACGGGCAGATCGTCGAGGCCGTGCAATTCGCCGCCGGCCGACTGCAGAAATCCAATGCGTTGCGGCCAAATCACGTCAGCCCGGGACACCACGGCGCCGGGCATGATGCGCCGGAGGAGGGCGTTCTCGAAGCCGATGCGCCGAAGGAGATCGTGTGATGACCGCCGCTCCCTCGACCTTCCGCTTCGTCTCCAGCCATCGCCGCGTTCGCGAAGACCGCCGCTTTGTGGCCGGGCAGGGACGCTACGTCGCCGACATCGCGCTCGAAGGCATGCTGCATGTCGCGGTGCTGCCGTCGCAGCATCCGGCCGCCAGGATCGTGTCGATCGATGCCTCCACCGCGCTGGCGATGCCGGGCGTGCACTATGTGCTGACCGGCGATGAACTCGCAGGCGCTACGGACCAACTGATGAACGGTCTCGACACCCCGCATGTGAAGCGCTTTGCGTTGGCCGTGGGCCAAACACGCTATGCCGGCGAATGGATCGCGGCGGTTGTCGCCGATACCCGCGCGCTGGCCGAAGATGCAACCGAGAAGCTGCGCGTCGTCTATGAGCCGCTGCCGTTCGTCATGAAGGCGGAAGAAGCGCTGAAGCCGGACAGTCCGCCGGTCCATGCCGCCCACGGATCGAACGTGCTGCTCGACAAGCTGTTCGTCTGGGGCGAGGTCGACCGGCACTTCGCCGAGAGCCCGCGCCACCTGTCGTTCCGCGTCACCTGGGGGCGCAATTCGACGGTGCCGATAGAAACCTTCGGCGTGGCGGCGTCATGGGATTCGTGGCGCGACATACTCGATGTCTGGGCCTCGATCCAGATGCCCAAATACCCCGACCAGATCGCTCGCGCATTACGAATTCCCGCAAACAATGTCCGCGTCCATCACGACGTCGACGTCGGCGGCAGCTATGGCGTCAAGCGCGGCATCAAGCAGTCCGTGCTCGTGGCGTATCTCGCCCGCCGGGTCGGCCGCCCCGTCCGCTTCATCGAGGACCGCCTCGAAAACATGCGCAGCGGCGATGCGCATGGTCCCGAACGCATCTTCGACATCGACGTCGCGTTCAATGACGACGGCGTGGTCAAGTCGATGAAGATCCGCGCGCTCGACAATGCCGGCGCCTATGCCGGACGCGCGCCGTTCCAGCTGGGCAAGCCGATCGGCGCCATCGTCGGTCCTTACAAGATCGAGAGCGTGCAGTACCGCGCGCAGTCGGTCACCACCAACAAGGCGATGCAGGAAGCCGTGCGTGGCTTCGGTCAGGCCCCGACGAACTACGCCATCGAAACCGCAATCGACAAGGTAGCGGCCGCGGTCGGCCTTCCGCGCATCGAAGTGCGGCGCCGCAACTTCATCCGCAAGGACGAGTTCCCGTATCTCATTCCGAGCGGCAGCAGCTATGACAGCGGCGACTATCACACTGTTGTCGAGAAAGTTTTCAAGCACGCCGATTTCGACGCCATGGAGCAGGAGCGCGACCGGCTGCGCGCTTCCGGCATGCTGGCGGGCATCGGCATCGCGGCCTGCCTGGAGCCGAGCGGCGGCAACTCGTCGTTCGAGCCGCTGCTGAACGAGAAGAATACCACCACGACCTGGATGGATTCCGCCCGCATCAATATCGATGCCTTGGGCTTCGTCACCGTGACGATCCACACGACCTCGTCGGGGCAGGGCCACGAGACGCTGGTTGGCACCATCATCGGCGAAGTCCTGCAGATCGATCCGGACTTGATCCGCGTCATCAGGCCGGACACGCTGGCCTGCCTGCCGTCGAATTCGCCCGTTGGCAGCCGCATGGCGATCATGCTCGGCGGTGCGGCCTTTCATGCCGCACAGAAGCTCAAGACCAAACTCGTCCGGATCGCTGCGCATCAGTTTGGCTGCGCCGAGGAGAACGTCACGTTCGCGTCCGGAGCTGCCAGCGATACTGCCGGCCATTCGTTGAGCTGGGCCGAGCTCGTCACCATCGCGCATCGCAACTATCATCTGCTGCCGCGGGATATGGAGCCTGGCCTCGAGGCCACGCACGTCATGCAGGTGCCGACCGGCAACAAACTGCCGGAAAACGGCCGCGTGCAGATGTATCCGTGTCACTCCTTCGAGTTTCACCTGGTGCTGCTGGCGATCGACCCGGATCTCGGCAAGCCGGAAATCAAGCGGTATGTCATCGGCCACGACTGCGGTGTCGTGATCAATCCGCACATTGTCCGGGGCATGACCCTCGGCGGCATCGCCCACGGTCTCGGCGCGACGCTGCTGGAGGAGTTCGTCTATGACGAGCAGGGCCACCTGATCACCCAAAGTTTCATGGACTATCTGCTGCCGTCCTCGCACGAAATGCCGGAAGTGGAGATCGTGCATCATTGCACGCCGTCGCCGCATACGGTGTTCGGACAGAAGGGCTCGGGGGAAAGCGGCTATCTCGGATCACCCGCGGCGATATCGAGCGCGATCAACGATGCCGTTTCGCCGCTCGGTATTTCCTTCAATAAGCTGCCTATTCGAATTTCTGCGATTGGTGACGCCATCGCCGACGCCCAGCAAGGCAAACCGCAAGAGCAAGCCACATGATCATCGATTGTCACGCCCATCTCGTTCCGCCGAGCCTGCTCGAGGATATCAAGTCGCAGGCCGCGAAGTTTCCGTCGGTCCGCCTGATCGAAGACGGGGCGAGTCTTGGCTTTTCCTTCGCCGGCGGCAAATCGACGCGTCCGGTGTCGAAGCCGCTGAGCGATCTGCCCGGTCGCCTGAAGTGGATGGATGAGCAGAAGATCGACCGTCAGGTCGTCGCCGGTTGGCTCGACATGTACGGCAATGACCTGCCCGCCGCAGAAGGTGCGGCCTGGTCGCGCCTCATCAACGCACATCTGATGCAGGCCGCGAAGGCCGAGCCGCGCTTCATCCCGCTTGCCACCGTGCCGACCCAGGATGGCAAGCTTGCCGCCGAGGTGCTGCGCGAAGCCCATGCCGCCGGCTTCAAGGGTGCAATGATCGGCACCCAGACCAACGGGAAGGGCGGGGTGCTCGACGATCCCGCGCTCGATCCGTTCTGGGAAGCGGCCAATGAACTCGGCTTGATCGTGTCCCCGCATCCGGTGTTCGAAAGTGGCGACGACCGGGTTCATGATTACGGCATGGCCAACGCAGTCGGCCGTGTCACCGACACGATGATCGCGGTGTCGCGCATGATCTATGCCGGACACTTCGCGCGCTTCCCGAAAATGAAGTTCCTGGCTCTGATCGGTGGCGCAGGGCTCCCCTACATCATCGGCCGCCTGCGGACCAACTACGCGCTCGACAAGAAGCTCGGCGATCCCGACGCCGCGCTGGCCGCGATGTATTACGACACCGTCGTCCAAGACCCCCGCACGCTGCGTTATCTCGCCGATATCGTCGGTGCGGACCGGCTGATGATGGGCTCGGACATGCCGTTCCCGATCGGCGATCTTTCGCCGCTCAAGATCGTGGCCGATACGAAATTCTCCGATGCGGAGCGCGCCGCCATCAATGGCGGCCTCGCGCAGAAGCTGTTCGGACTCTGAAGGAGCGCGTCATGAAGCTCGACATCGGCGGTGAAGAAACCATCCAGGCGACGGTGGAGCAGCTGTGGTCGGCATTGAACGATCCGCTGGTGCTGACGCGCTGCATCCCCGGCTGCAAGGCGATGACGGAGATCGCACCGGACAATTACAAGGTCGAAATGCAGCTACGCGTGGCGGCGGTCGGCGGTTCGTTTGAGGGCGAGATTTCGCTGTTTGACAAGGCGCGGCCGAAGGCCTGCAGCATCAAGGTGTCGGGCGCGGGCACCCTTGGTCACGGCAATGGCAGCGCGAACTTCGAGATCATTCCCGAAGGCCCCAATGTGTGTCGGCTGAAGTTTCAGGGGGGCGGCGAAATCGGCGGCCTCGTCGCCGGGGTCGGCCAGCGCATCCTGACCAGCGTCTCCAAGCATCTGGTCGGCAAGTTCTTCACGACGCTGCGCAAGGAATTCGATAATCCGGTCGCGGGCGCGGCCTGAACGAATCAGAAATTTAGGGGGAGGGATGGCCATGAAGACGTTCTTGACGAGCATTGCCTGTGCATCCGCGCTGGCTGCAGCATCGCCCTCCTATGCCCAGGCACCCGAGCCGCTTTCCATCGTGGTATTCGGCGCGCCGTCGCTTGGCGCACTGCTGCCGCCGGTGATCAAGGCGCAGAAACTCGATGAGAAGAACGGGCTCGCCATCAAGTTCGAAGAACGTACACCCGACGCCTATACGGCGCAGTTCAATTCCGGTGAGTTCCAGGTCGGCGGCAGCGCGGCGCTGCTGACGGTCGGGCTTGCCGATGCGCGCGGTGTCAAGGTGACGTATCTCTTCAATCTGTTTGACTTTTGGGGCGCCGTGGTCACCTCGCGCCCCGACGTCAAGGAGCTGAAGGATCTCGAGAGCAAGGATCTCGCGGCGGCCAAGGGCACGACGAACTATGTGATGTTCGACTGGTTCGCGCGCCAGCTCGGTGCCGACACCGGCAAGTTCTCGGTGATAAACACGGCTACGCCCGGCCTTGTCGGCTATGCGATGGCCGATCGTGCCGCTGCAATCCAGCTGTGGGAGCCGGCTTATACCACGCTGATCTCGAAGAAGCGTGAGATCCGTACCATCGACATCAAGATCGCCGATAGCTGGAAGAAGTTCACCGGCAGCAACAGCATTCCTTATCTCGGCGTCGCGGCGCATGTGGCCTGGGCCGAGAAGAACAAGAATTCAATCCCCAAGCTGTTTGCTGCCTACAAGGAGGCGGCCGAGTGGGTGGCGGCAAATCCGGAAGCGGCTTCCAAATTGATCCTGCCGAAGGGGACGCCCGACGATCAGAAGGCCATCGCAGCCCTTATCCAGCACAATGACCGTCTCGGCATGAACGTCCGGTGGGCGTCTGACCTTCGCAAGGAGATCAACTCGGTCTATGCGGCCGGCAAGTCGATCGCCTTCCTGCCGGCGGATCCGTCGCCAGCGACGATCTATGAGGGCGGGAAATGACGGATATGGCGCAACAGACTGCGTCGCCACCCGCCACGTCAGGCGTGATGCGGGCGATAGCGGGCAAGGTCTGGACGTCGGTTTTCCCGTTCATCGTGGTGATCGCGCTGTGGCAGTTCGCCTCGCTGTTCTTCCCGCGCTTCCTGTTCCCGTCGCTGATCGACGTGTTCTGGCGCTGCATCGACATCTTCTCCACCGGCGCGATGTTCTGGGATGTGATGGCGACCGTGCTGCGCATTCTCGCCGGCCTCGGCGGCGCGTTCATCATTGGCGGCCTGCTCGGCCTGATTATGGTTCGGTCTAAGGCGGCGGACAAGTTCCTGTCGCCGATCTTGACGCTGTTCCAGGGGATCCCCGCGCTGTCCTGGGTGGTGTTTGCCATCATCTGGTTTCATGGCGTCGAATTCCGGATCTTTTTCATCATGGTGATGACGACATTGCCGGCCTTCACCTTCCAGGTGATCGGCGCGCTGCGCGGTATGTCGAAGGATCTCACGGAAATGGTGTTTTCCTTTCGTCCGACGCGACTGAAATTGTTTCGCGTGATGATCGCGCCGGCCATCCTGCCGGACATCCTGACGGCGTGGAAGGTCAATCTCGGCAACGCCGCGCGCGTGGTCGTGGTGGCCGAACTGGTTGGCGCCACCGGCGGTGTCGGTTATCAACTGCTGCAGCAGCAGCAACTGTTCGACATGGTCGGGGCGTTGGCCTGGACGCTGCAACTGGTGTTCTTCGTGCTGATCGTGCAGGGCGCGCTCACACTGATCGAAAACACCGCCTTCCGCTACCGGGCGGTTTCGGAGCGCGCGCTATGACTGATACTCTGGTGGCCGAAAAGACGTCAGCGACCAGTGGCGTGATTCATCTTGCAGATGTCTCCAAGGTGTTCGGCAAGGAAGGGATGGCCGGCTCCTATCGCGCCGTGGATCATCTCAACCTCGATGTCGCGCCCGGCCAGATGCTGGCGCTGCTCGGAAAGACCGGCTGCGGCAAGTCGACGATCTTCAATATGATCGCAGGCCTGACCGAGCCGACCGCCGGCACGGTACGGGTGAACGGCAGGAATCCGTTTGCCGAGTTCGACGCGTTCCGCGGCAAGATGGCCATCGTGTTTCAGAACGATCGCCTGCTGCCATGGCGCACCGCGATCCAGAACGTGCAGCTCGGTCTCGAGATGCTGGATGCGCCGCCGCCGGACCGCAAGGACACCGCGCGAAAGTGGCTGATCAAGCTCGGCCTCGGCGGCCATGAGGACGACTACCCGCATCAGCTGTCGGGCGGCATGCGGCAGCGTGTGTCGATCGCGCGCGCCTTCGCGACCGATGCGGACATCCTGCTGTGCGACGAACCGTTTTCCGCGCTGGACGAATCCACCGCCGGCAAGCTGCGCGGGGAATTCGTGCGATTGGTGAAAGAAAACGGCAAAACCGCTGTGTTCATCACGCATTCGATCAGTGAAGCGTTGGAGATCGGCGATCGCATCGTCGTGCTGAAGCGTCCGGCCATGATTGCCTACGATGTCAGCTTCGACAAGGATACTCCGCTCGAGGAACGCATGACGATCCGGGAGCGGATCGGAGAAGTTCTGGCGGCCTAGTCGTCCTTGGCGGCAGAGCGATTGCTCGCAGTAGTGCTGACGGCGATGAACTTGTTGCGCGAAAACTCTCGCTCTCGAATTCTAGCGACCGCGCTGCACCACCTGGGTTTGCCACTTGACGGTGTCCCACTCGGCGGCCGGGCGTTAGGCTGAAAGCGGCATGGGGGAGGGGCGGCCTCCCGGCTACGGGCTTGTCACGTTGGGGACATCCGCCTGTTTGGGCGCAACGATCTTACGGTGAGCCGCTTGCGGATCCTGATCGTTGCCAGGAGGGTCATTCCCAGCCCGAGGCCGATCAACCAATAAAGCCTGATCAAGCGGATGAGGCGGCGGAAGGTGTGTCCGCCGGCGGCGAGGACGGCGTTGACGGCATCGACGCGGCGGCACCAGAGCTAGTTGCGGCCCATGCGATGCTCGGCCTTAAGATGGCCGAGACGGGGTTAACGGCGGACCTGCGGCGGAGTTCACGCTTGATCGCGGGCGTCACCCCTCGCTTTTGCTCCGGGATGAGATCCTCAACTTGTAATCGGGCGGATTGTGGCCTCGGTGGCCTTGTCGCGAGGATGCGCCGACCGAGGGCCTCCATGTCCGGGATGGCGGTCTCCAGAGTATAGCCATTATATGGATTGCCGGGCAGCCATTCGGCACCCATGGAAGGAGTGGTAGCAAAGCTGACCTTGACGCCGAATTCGTAGGGTGATCGGCCGCGCCTTTGCCGATGTATTCGACTTCCGGCGTGTGCAGGGATTGGCCCGAGTTGACGTTGCTGCGGCTCGCGCACGCGCCGCGCCAGCAATAGCAACTTGGCGAACGCCGCTTCGAGCCCGCCATTGCACTCGATCTTGCGACCGATGTCGGGGATGACGCGACCGAGATTAGGTGCGCAGCTTCTCAAGCATCCGGTTGGCGCGTTTGAACTGCTTGGCATGGGCACAGCGCCAAGTGCAGCCCAAGAAAGTGACATTCCCCACCGTCGACGATCACCCGCGACAGTTCGGACGGCAGGATCGCCTTGGTCCTGATGGCAACCGACAGGCTCCCCTGCAGCAATGCCCGCGGCCGTTCCTCGCCAAATGCGGTTGCGCCAGCGACGAGCGGTCGAGCGCCAGCCGGTGCTGGAAGAACTCCTCGCCGCAGATGAGCTGGTAATAGGGTTCTCGGCCCAGCGCTCGCAGCTGGGAGACGCTGACCGCGATCGCCGAACGGTCGCAGGAGCTGACCACGATGGTCCCGGCCGCTTCCGAAGAAGCGTCCACCAACGTGCAGTCGGTGGCGTCGGCCACCGAGGAACTCTCCTCATCGGTTAACGAGATCAGCCGGCAGGTACAGGAATCCGCACGGATGGCCAACGAGGCCGTCGATCAGGCGCGCAAGACCAACGATCGTGTTGCCGAACTGTCGAAGGCGGCAACGCGTATCGGCGACGTGGTCGAGCTGATCAACACCATCGCCGGGCAAACCAATCTGCTGGCGTTGAATGCCACCATCGAGGCTGCCCGTGCCGGTGAGGCCGGTCGTGGCTTCGCGGTGGTCGCCTCCGAGGTGAAGGCGCTTGCCGAACAGACCGCGAAAGCCACGGGCGAGATTGGTCAGCAGATCTCCGGCATCCAGGCCGCCACGCAGGAATCGGTGGGTGCCATCAGGGAGATCAGCGGCACGATCGAAAGGCTGTCCGAGATTTCCTTGACAATTGCGGCCGCGGTGGAAGAGCAGGGCGCGGCGACCCAGGAAATCTCGCGCAACGTCCAGCAGGCGGCGCAGGGCACCCAGCAGGTGTCGTCAAACGTCACCGACGTTCAGCGCGGCGCCAGCGAGACCGGGTCGGCCTCGACGCAGGTTCTATCGGCGGCGCAGATGCTGTCCGGCGACAGCAACCGGCTCAAGACCGAGGGCGGAAGATTCCTCGCGACGGTGCGGGCGGCCTAGCCGCCCCACCTTCAGCGCAAAGGCGGTCGCAGGGTCCGAAACGAATTTGGCTCCGCGACCGCAAGATTGATCGGCCGGCGCAAACTATTTGCAGGTGGTTGTCGCCGGTGGTGCGTTTCTTGGCGAGATCCATTTCGGTCACCGTGATCAGGATTTCCGCCCGGTCTTCGGCTCGACCAGGTCCGACCGACATGAAGCCCGGACCATCTTTCGTTCGTCACGTCCCGACAGCGGCGCCATCCCGCGGACTTCAGCTTCCGCGTTTTTGCACGAAGCAAGCGCTGTGGTGAGAAATATAGATAGATTTGGCTGTGTCCCGGTAACGGGACCTCGCTCAAACTTCGTTATGATGGATTGGAGCGGGGAGTTGAACCTTTTGAGAATGGTTGCGTGGCGGCATGTGCAGGACATTCACAGGGCGGTCAAAGAAATTCCGGCGACAACAAATCTGAACAGGCTGAATCGAGCTTGCTCAGCCACAGTGACGGGGGTCATCGTTTCGGAGGAAGGTCGCGTTTAGAGCGCCGTTGAGAGGTCGTCAACGAAGCAGCTCACGGGCGATCACCAATCGCTGTATCTGATTGGTACCTTCGAATATCTGTGTCAGCTTGGCATCGCGCATCATGCGTTCGACCGGGTAGTCCATGGTATAGCCATAGCCGCCAAAGATCTGGACGGCATCGGTCGTGACCTTCATGGCCATGTCGCTTCCGACGCATTTCGCCATGCTCGCCAGGACGTTGAGGCGCTTCCAGTCGCCGGAATCGCCCGCTCGCGCGCACTCATATACCAAGGCGCGCGCCGCCTCGATCTGCATGGCCATGTCGGCCAGTATAAATTGGACGCCCTGAAATTCCGAGATCAGTTTCTTGAACTGCTTTCGTTCCTTTGCGTAAGCCACGCAGGCGTCGAGTGCACCTTGAGCCAAGCCCACAGATTGGGCACCGATGGTGGGGCGGTTAAGATCAAGGGCGCGCATCGAAGCGCGGAATCCCTTGCCTTCCTCGCCAACGAGGTTCTCGGCTGGAATTCTGACATTGTCGAAGAAAATCGGCGTGTTCGGTGCCCCGCGGAATCCCATCTTGCGCTCGTGGCGCCCGAAGGAGATGCCTGACATTGTTTTCGGCTCGACAATGAAGGCGCTGATTCCATCCGCGCCGCTGCCGTCGCTCGTCCGCGCCATGACTACGATGTAGTCGGCGACGACGCCATAACTGCACCACTGCTTGCGGCCGTTCAGAACGTAGGTATCTCCCTCCTTGCGAGCGCGCGTATTGATGGCGGCCACATCAGAACCGGCTTGCGGCTCGGAGATCGCGATCGCGGTGACAATGCCGCCGTTCGCGATGATCGGCAGATACTTCTTGCGCTGCTCCTCCGAACCGAAATGCAGGAGCGGCATGATGAACATGGTATTGAGCGCCGCAATCGAGGCGCAGGCGGGCGAAAATTTCGAAATCTCCTCGCGCGCGATGCAGGCCATGGCGAGATTGCCGTTCGGGCCGCCATACCTTTCCGGCACCCAGAGCTGCATCAGTCCCATTTCGCCAAACAGCTTCACAAGCTCGGTCGGAAAGCGGTCGGTCTCGTCGATTTCGGCGGCGATTGGCGCAACATGCTTTTCGGCCATCCTGCGGACGGTGTCGCGAAAGGCGATCTGCTCCTCGGAAAAGTTCATGGACCCTCTGCAGATTTTTTTGCCCGAAGCCGGCGATAGGGGCTTCCATTGAATGGGTGATCCATTTAATAATTCAGTCCATGAGCATCAAGTCAAGCCCTCGCGCGCCAGCGCAAACACGCATCGCTCCGTCCGGTCGGCGGGAGCGCCCCCCCGAACAGCGGACGCCCGCAAGTCCGTCGCCGGTCCCCAGGTTCCGGCCGATCCACACAAGGCGGGCATTCGAGGAAATCTGCGAACGCATCCGTGAGCAGCTCGCTCTCGGGATGCTGAAGCCTGGCGACAAGCTGCCGCCGGAGCGCGACCTCGCCCAGCAGCTCGGCGTGAGCCGAAATGTCCTGAGGGAGGCGTTGCGTAGCCTCGAAATGGCTGGCGTGCTTCGATTGATGAAGGGAGTCAAAGGCGGCGCCTTCATCCAGGAAGGCGACACCAGCCGCATGAACGACGTCATGCGGGACATGCTGAGCCTTGGCACGATTTCAGTCCGGGAGTTATCCGAGGCGCGGGTACACGTTCTCGACCTCGTCGTGGGTCTGGCCTGTGACCACGCGCGTCAGTCCGATCTGGACGCGCTCGAAGCCAACATCGAGCGGACGGAGCTTGCGACCAGGGAGGGCAGGCTACTCGACCGGGTCGAGTGCTCCCGTGAATTCTACAAGCTGCTAGCGGCTTCGACCGGAAACAAGGTCATGGCAATGATTATGGATTCCGTGACCGAAATTCACATGCGCTTTGTCTACGCCAAGGTGGCATCGAGCGGCGTTGCGATGAGCCGGCTGGCCGAGAGGCGGCGTCAATTGCTGTCGGCGATAGCCGGACGGAACGCGTCAACGGCCCGCCGGCTGATGCGGACGCATCTCGAAGCTGTTCAGCGAATGCTCGAGCAGGATCCGGGCGCCATGTCGCTGCATGTCGCCCTGGCCGAGATCCAGCCAGGCATGCGGCGTTAGCGGGCCTGGAAGCCGGCCTATGCTCAAAACACAAGAACAGCAGGAGAAACAAAGTGTCGAATTACGCGAAGTATGAATGCCTCAAGGTCGAGGTATCGGAAAAGATCGCAACGGTGATCTTGAACCGGCCGCAGTCACGAAACGCGATCAATCAGAAGCTGATCCGCGAGCTGCGGACGATCTGGGACGACCTTGCCGATGACCACGCCGTCAGTGTCGTGGTGCTGACCGGCGCCGGCGATTTCTTCAGCGTCGGAGGCGACGTCAAGGCGATGTCGGAGCGCCCCGGAGGGGATGTCCTCGAAGAGGGCGAGGTGCATGATCCCATGATCAGCCGCAGAGGAGTCACCCGGCAGCTCGAGCTCGACAAGCCGATCATCGCGGCGATCAATGGCGATGCCATCGGGCTCGCGGCGACCCACGCCCTGCTGTGCGATATCACCATCATGTCCGAAGACGCGCGCATCGGCGACACGCATGTTTCGCGCGTCGGCCTGGTTGCCGGCGATGGCGGCACCGTAATCTGGCCTTTGCTGGTCGGCATCAACAAGGCCAAGGAGTTCCTGATCCGCGGCACGCTGCTCAAGGGCAGGGAAGCGGAGCGGATCGGCCTCGTCAACCACGTCGTCCCCCGTGCCGAAGTGCTGGGCAAGGCACGGGAAATCGCCATCGAGCTCGCGAATGGTCCGACATGGGCGATCCGCTGGACCAAGCTGTCGATCAATCAGATCGTCAAGGATCGTGTGAACATGCTGCTCGAGGCGTCGATGGCGCTCGAACAGGTCACGTTCGAGACCGCGGACCACAAGGAAGCAACTATGTCGTTCAAGGAGAAGCGCAAGCCGAAATTCGGTCAAGGCTGACGCGCTGCCATGGGTGCGGCAAGCGTTGAAAGCGATGACGTTACAGGGCTGCTCCGCGACTCCATGCGGAGGCTTCTCGAAGCGCGTTGGCGCCCCGACGGCCCTACGGATCGCGCGTCGCCGGAAGCGATCGCCGGAATTTGGAGCAGGCTGGTCCAGCAAGGAGTGGTGGTTCTGGGCTCGGATCCGCACCAGCGCAGCCTTGCTGCGATCCTCGTGGTGATGGAAGAGCTTGGCCGGGCGGCCTGTCCCGCGCCGATGTGGTCTGCGATGCTGGCCAATATTGCACTATCGAAGGCATCTCCCGCCGCCGATGGGATGCGACGGGCGCTTGAGGCGGGCAGGGCGCGGTTTGCGTTCTCCTTCGGTGCCTTCGACCCGGATGTCGGTGTCGGTTCGATAGCGCTCGACAAGGCAAGGGCGACCGGATCGCTTCGTTTCGTCGAGGCGGCCGGTAGCGCTACGCATCTGCTCGTGCCCGTGGGTGAAGCAGAGCTTGCACTCATCGACCTCGGAGCTGGTGGGGTCAAGCGCGTGCCCACGCGCATGATGGGCGCCTGGGGCAACTGGGAGTTGACACTCGAGAGTGTGCCCGCAACGCTCGTTCCCATTGGCGATGTCGGTCTCGACCATCTGCGATCGATCGCCGCGATCGCGCTGCTTGCGCGGGCCCACGGCGCTGCGAACCGGGCACTCGAACTGGCGGCGGAGTATGCCAAGGAGCGACAGCAATTCGGACAGCCGATCGGAAGATTTCAGGCGATCCAGCACAAGCTCGCCAATTGCTTCATTGACATCGAGGGCGCCCGGCGCGTTCTGCACCATACGGCAAAGCTGTTGGACAAGGGCGACGACGATTGGCCTTACTTTGCCGATTGCGCGATGGCGTTCGCTGGCCCGGCGCTGCGTCGTGTGTCGCTCGAGATACAGCATACGTTCGGCGCCATCGGCTATGCCGAGGAGCACGAAGCACCCCGGCACTTCAAGCGCGTGCATCTGGACACGATCGCGCTTGGCGGTGCGGCCCATGCCAAACGACGGCTCGCTTCGCGTCTGTTCGACAACGGCGGCACAGGCTTGCCGCAGTACGATCTCGGACCCGCCGGCAACGAGTTGCGCGAACTGGCGAGGCGTTGGCTTTCGCAGAACTGGGCGGGAGACCGAAAAGCCGCCTTTGACGCGCGGCCGTTCGCCAAGCGTGAGTTCGATGCCGAGTTTGCCCGCGACATCGGCGGCACCGGGTGGATTGGGCTCGGCTGGCCGAGCGAGTTCGGCGGTCAGGCGCGAACGCCCCTGGAGCAAATCGCCTTCATCGAAACCATGGAGCGGGGCGAAGCGCCGCGCATCGGAGCTTCGATCCAGTCCAATGCCCTCATGATGTTCGGCACGCCGGAGCAACAGAAAAAGTACCTTCCCGAGATCCTGCGCGGCGTGGCCATGCACGGGATGGGCTACAGCGAGCCGCAGGCGGGATCGGACCTCGCAGCACTGCGGACCAGCGCGGTCCGCGATGGCGACGATTGGCTGATCAACGGACAGAAGATCTGGACCACGACCTGGTGGGGTGAATACATGTTTCTGGCGGCGCGGACCGACAAGAACGCGACGCCGCCCCATGCCGGCATCAGCATGTTCATCGTGCCGATGAACGCTCCGGGGATCACGATCCAGCCGGCGGCCACGATGTACGACGGCTCGTTCGCCAACATTTTCTACAACAACGTTCGCGTACCACTGGAGAACGTGGTCGGGCGGGTGAACGAGGGCTGGAAGGTCCTGACCGGAGCGCTTGCTTTCGAGCGGGGACTGGTGGGCGGTGGCATCGTGCTGAAAGTCGCGCATGCCTTTGAACAGCTGCGCCAACACCTTTTGAGCCGGCCGGAGTTGAGCGCGGATCCGGTCATCCGCGACCGGATGGCGACGTTCGCCGGCGAGATTGAGATCGGTCGCCAACTGATGATGCATTGTGCCGAACTCGCGGTGGACGGCGTTACGCCACCGGAATATGGCGCGATCAGCAAGGTGTTTTCCAGTGAACTGATGGAACGTTTCGGCGAAGCCGCGCTCGACATGCTCGGCATGCAAGCCGCGCTCTCCGAACAGATGCCCGGCGCCATCGACAATGGCCGGTTCGAGCAGAACCTGCGTCATTCCCTGATGTGGGTGATCAGCATCGGGACGAACGAAATCCAGCGCAGCCTGATTGCGCAGCGCGCGCTTGGCTTGCCACGATAAGGAAGAAGCAATGCAGGACCAGCCCTTGAACTCCCCGCTTGACGGCGTCCGCGTGCTGGATTTCTCCATCATGCTGGCCGGTCCTTATTGCGCGCGCTTGCTGGCCGACATGGGGGCCGAAGTGATCAAGATCGAGCCTCCGGAAGGCGAGGAAATGCGCCTGCGCGCCCCCCTTCGCGAAGGCCAGAGTGCTTATTTCGGTCAGCTCAATGCCGGTAAGAAAAGCTTGGCTCTCGACCTCAAATCACCGGAGGCGATCGGGCTCGTGCATCGCATGATCGAAAGCACCGACATTCTGGTCGAGAATTTCCGGCCCGGTGTGATGGAACGTCTCGGCCTCGGATATAAAGCGCTGCGCAAGATCAATCCGCGCCTGATCTATTGCTCTATATCCGGCTACGGCCAGACCGGGTCGCGGTCCAGGCGTCCCGCCTATGCGATGATCGTCCATGCGGAGAGCGGCTTCGACCGCGCGCTGATGCGATACGCGGGAGATCGTGATCGGCCGGCGGCGGGCGCGGTGTTCGTGGCCGATATTCTCGGCGGCACTTTCGGCTTCTCTGCCATTCAAACCGCCATGGTGCAGCGGGCGCGAACGGGGGAAGGGCAGCAGGTCGACGTCGTTCTGATGGACTGCATGCTGAACCTCATGGTGTACGAACTGCAGGAGGCGCAATTCTCCGCGCCGGTCCCGCGGCCAACCTATGGTCCGGTGCGGGCAAGGGACGGAGACATCCTGATCGCACCGGTATCGGCGCGCAATTTCGCAGCGCTTCGCGACTTGACCCGGCTGCCCGAGCTTTCATCCGACCCGCGATTTACTTCGGTGGCGGCGCGCGGGGCGAACTGGAGCGCAATGATGCAGGTCGTCGAGAGATGGACTACGCAGCACTCCGTGGATGAGTGTTTGGCCGCGCTCGATCGCGCTGGAATTCCGAATGCGCGGTTCCGGGATCCGGCCGAGACGCTGCACGATCCGCATTTGTCCGAGCGCGGCGTATTCGCTGAGGTTGCCGACGTCGCAGGCAAGTTCAAGGGCGTCAACGCGCCATGGCGTATGTCGGGAGCCCAAACCGGGATCGGCCACGATATCCCCGCCATCGGCGAGCATCGGGATGAGGTTCTTGCGCGCGTGCTTGGCTGGTCTTCGAAGGAAGTCGGGCAGGCCGCGGCCGCCGGGGCGTTTGGAAAACTGGCGGCAGCACCATGAGTTGATGCCGCGCACTGTGCTGCAGGACAATAACTATAATATGGGAGGATCGACGTGAAAGTATTGCGAATTCTGTTTTTCCTTTTCGGGGCCTCGGTTATCTCCGTGGCGGCCGCAGCGGATAATTTTCCGACGCGGTCGATACGGCTGGTTGTGCCATATCCTGCCGGCGGTTCGACCGACATCATGGCGCGCGCGCTGCAGGAGCCGATGGCAAAAATTCTCGGCCAGCCGATTATCATCGATAACCGCGGCGGCGCCGCCGGCACAACCGGCGCCAACGAAGCCGCCCGTTCGGACGCCGACGGCTACACGCTGCTGTTTGCCAACAACGGTCCGATTTCGATTGCCCCGCTGCTGCAAAAGAGCGTCGACTTCAATCCGCTGAAGAGCTTTGCACCGGTCTCGCTGGTTTCCACTGCGCCGCTCGTGCTGGTGGCGAATGAAAGTGTTCCCGTGAAGGACGTCGTCGGGCTCATTGCCCATGCCAGGGCGCGGAGCAAGCCGATGCTGTATGCGTCCGCAGGGCCAGGGTCGCTCGGGCATCTCAGCACAGAGCGCTTTCTCAATCAGGCTGGCCTGCAGATGATCCACGTTCCCTACCGGGGCCAGGCACCGACGACGCTGGCGATCTTCGCCGCCGAGGTGGATATCCTGCTCACGACGACATCAGATACGCTCAACGAGCATATCAAGGCCGGAAAGGTGAAGCTCCTTGGCGTGTCGTCGCCGGGGTCTTCACCGGTTGCCCCTAACGCGGCGCCCATCGGCAATGCTCTGGAGGGTTTTGCGGTCGAAACCTGGTTCGGCATCCTCGCCCCGGCAGGAACGCCCGCGGAAGTGGTCAACAAGCTCAACGCCGCGCTGACCACAGTCCTGGCGATGCCCCAAATACGCGACCGTTTTCTCGCCTACGGCGTCGAAGCCAAGTCCAGCACGCCTTCGGAGCTGCACGCGCTGATTGCCGCCGAGATACCGTCTTGGCGCAAGGTGATTGAAGAGCGCAACGTCAAGGCCGAATAGCAGGAAATCGCATTGGTCGAGCGTGATGTTGGCTTGCTTGACAATCTTCGACCATCTGTCGAAATCGGTGCGGATGGTTTCCGCAAAGGCGTCCGACGTCGAGCTCCTGGGTTCGACGCCGAGGTTCTTTCAAGGGTTCCTGCACGGAGGGTCGCAATCGCACGCGTGATCGCATCGTTCAGCTTGGCCAAGATCTCCGGAGGCATGCCGGCGGACGCGAGGATGCCAAACCAGACCACGACTGGCATCCGGGAAATATCTCGGCAATGGTGGGCATTTTCCGGAAACAACGGCGAACGCGCCGGCGTGCTGATGCCCAGCGCGTTGGGCGTGCCCACGTAGACGTGACCCATGCCTTCGCGCGGTGTGATGAAATATTGTTCGCGGATACAACGCCCTCAGGCGTCGATAATGAGGCTACGAAGATCAAGAAGGGGGATCGTGTCGCCTGAAGTCCAGTCCGCTTCACGAACTTTAGTACGGGTGATCATTTTGCCGCGACACTCCAGACAGCGGCATTCCCTCCAAGGCAATTTTCCAGCCAGCATCGGACTCTAACAGGGGTAAGTTTGCCCGAAACGCCAGATGAAGCTCACCGAAGAGGCTTTTCAGGAATTTGTCGACGCGCTTGAGACGGCCGCGGACGAAGAGGGATTCGAGCGGGTGGCGTCGCGCGTCATCAGAGGGCTCGGATTTCAACGCTTTGCCTATCTGCGTATGACCGACGACACCCCGGCTCTATTGTCCTCATACCCCAAATCCTGGACCGAGAGATATTTCGACCTGCGTTATCAAATGATCGATCCGGTCGTCCAGCGCGCCGCAAAGGAATACGATCTGTTCTCATGGGGAGGTGCGCCTATCATTGGCGCAGCAAAAGAACAGCAAAGGCTTTTTGAGGAAGCTACCACGTTCGGAATCAAGTCCGGTATCACGGTGCCGATCAGAATGGGCTTTGGGCGGATTGCCGCGTTTACGTTCGCAACGGCAGAATCGATCGCTGGCACAAACCGCTTGCTTCTCGAAACAACCGATGTCCTTCGTCTGATCGGCTTGTATTTTCATGCCCACGTCTCCGTGCGGCTCGATCGGCCGCTCGGCAAGCCACGCGATAAAGCGGCATTGACGCAGCGAGAGCGACAATGCTTGTCGTGGGTCGCTCGCGGAAAGACAATTTCCGATGTTGCGGTGCTTGTCCAGATCAGGCCGCGGACTGTCGTGTTTCACCTCGAGAACGCGAGACGAAAGCTTAACGCCGGCTCGATAGCCCAGTGTGTTGCTGAGGCGCTTCGTCGTGGCCAGCTGCTGTAATCGCTTTTCTTGGATCAATTTCCGGGACCGTTGCTCGCACGGCGCGACCACGCGCGAGGCGGAGCTGCAGCGCAATTACTGACGCCCTGTGGCGTGCGTCGAAAATGCATACCGTTACAATCGACACCACCGGTTATCTGAGCACTTCGCCACAGTCGGGACCGGAACAGCCGGCGAGCGGATCGGATGCGCGGTGCCTGGGACAGGAATGCCAGATCATGGCATATGATCGATGTCACCAGTGCAAGGCTCCATGTCGAAGAAAGCGGTTACGGTCACCCCATCATCTTCGTCCATAAATTCGGATCTGACTGTTGGCAGCGCGAGAATCAGAATTGCTACGTTTCGTGCGTCTTGTGCCTGCGTTCAGGCCTTGGGCAGCAAGACGGCGTTTCACCCGACCTCCCTTGACGAAACACGGATAGCTCGTCGCTCCTGGCCCAATTTGCATCACGAAGCAGGTTTGTTGTGTTCAGTACATTTCTTGGAGCGTTGCCTTGAAATGACATCTCAGGGGTGTCGAATTTCTTCCAACCGCCGATCGACACGCCCCAGATGGGTATCCTATGCGCCATAGTGCAGAGGCTGTGGACACGGAATCGGAAAAGCCAGAATGCCTCGCATTGCAACGGGTAAAGTGAAGCTGCACCATAACGGGCAGATCTACGGAGATCGCATTGGCGTTCCCGATGGATTTCAATGCAGATCCTGGACTACGGATGCCAAGGTTCGTCACCTTGGCAGCCACCATCGATACACGAATCTCCCTGATAGCGAGACTGATGAGACATTTCCCGACAGCGTAAATCTGCAATCCATCAGTGGCTGTATGGGAAGCGGCGGGTATTACGCGGTGTACCCGCGTGGGCGAGGGGCGTCCGCCGGATCTGCTCCCGAGGGCTATGCCAGGGTATCAAGATGGGCCTCACCGGAAGAGGCAGGGACCTGGGTGAGAAACGCGGGAACTGCTGTTCCGTCGGGGATAGGAGGTGACCGTTTGTACGTTGCTTTGCCATGGGCAAGGCAACCCGGCGGAACAGGCCCAGTCCGCGTCGACTTTGCAGTGCCCCAGGATGCGCTGATCGAGACGGCTAAAGCCGAATGGCGTGTGATAGTGCAACCCATCCAAAGTACGCCCGTTCACAATGTAATTATCACAGTTCCAAATGGGATCGCGCTCCCAAAATGATAAATGATTCCAGTGTCAGCGTGACCACCGAATTCGGCCTGATCGTACGTCGAAGCGCATTGGTTGAACGGCAAGTCGATTTGCAAGATTTATTTGCGGTCATGGAAGTGGGGGAATGGTTTGACGCTAGCGACGATCTGCTCTCGTTCGGACCGCACTTTGGACACGAGGCATTGATTACGATCGTCTCTCGCCTGATAGAGTTGGGGCTCGTCTACTTTGACGACTTTTTTGAGTTTTGCGGTGACTATCCGCCATGGTGTGCATTTCGCGGTCGCTACAATCCGTCGTCATCGACCTGACGGGATGAGGCTGGCACCTTGGCTCGGGGATGTGGAGGCGCTCGACACGTGGTTCTTGCGGCGATCGCATGGCGCGTGTCCGGGTGTTGTTGGCTAGATCGGAAGCCCGGCGAGAAGCCGGGTACGATTCTGCAATTGAAAGAACGGTGCATTATCGTGTTGCATCTGTTTGATCTCCGTCAGCATAGCCGAAGCGATATCCGAACGTCGATCTTTGGCCATGCGTTCAGAAATCGACGATATTGATATCGCTCCAATCGGATCCCCGGACTCAAGACTTATCGCAGCACCCACCGTGCAGATACCAGGGACGATCTTGCCGTCGACAAAGGTATATCCATTCAGTCTGGCTGCCGTCACGATCTGCCTGAGATCATCATCCGAGACGTCGTATGCCCGACGGTTTTTGGCATTGCGGGCCAAAATGGACGACTGTTCGGTCGGCGGCAGTGCTGCGAGAATGGCTGCACTGCCGGCGCCGATGCCGAGAGGCCGGCGACTACCGACCTCAAAGATCAGGGTCTTGATCGGATAGCTGCCCTCCAGACGTTCGACGCACACCGCCTCGTCGCCACTTCTCACGGTGAGATAAACGGCATCCTGATAGCGCTCAACCAGTCGCTCCAGTGACGGCCGTGCCAAGGTCAAAAGCCCGTATCTGTCGGCGGCTCCACTGGCCCAAGTGAAGATCTTGAAGCCCACAAAATAGCGTTGGCTTTCTTCGTCAAAGTCCGCAAGCCGATAGGCGACGAGCCCGGAGAGCAATCGATGCGCTGTGGCTTTGCCGAGGCCGGTCGTCCGGCAAATCTCGTTCAGACGCATGCCGCGTCGCGGCTCGGTGCTTAGCGCCGACATCAATATATCGAGCCGGGCGATGCTCTGATGGGTTCCCCCATCGACGGCGGATGTCGGGACGGATGCCTTGCTTTGAATGCGACGGATCATGCCCTCTTTTAAATAACGGCTTGACAAAAGCCAATGCGTCTCGTTAATCGGTATATAAACTCGTTAAACGATACTTATTGGAAACGCTATGTCGGAGAAGCGCTGGCAGCGCCGGCCTGAAAACTCCAATTGGGGTGATTTCGGCGATGATGATCAGATCGGCCGGTTGAATCTGATCACGCCGGAGGTCGTGAAGCGCGGCGTCGCCGAAGTGCGCGAAGGCATCGTCTTCTGCCTGTCGCTTCCGCTCGACGTGCCAGGCGGACGCGTTCTCACGGCTCACCGTTTTCCTCCCGAATTGCGGGCGATCATCCGCAACGGCCAACCGTATTTCCACTACTGCTACGCGCACGAAAACTCCGACTGGCGCGATGTTGTGTGTGACGATGCCGTAAACCTGGCAACGCAGTATTCGACACAGTGGGATGGGCTCGCGCATGTCGGACAAATGTTTGATGCTGATGGCGACGATGAGCCCAGCCCTGTCTACTACAACGGCTTCCGCGCGGGCTCCGACATTCCGTCACCCGCTGACCGCGGGGTCGGCACTGCGGTTGCGCTCGGCATCGATCAGGCGGCAGCGCACGGAATCCAGGGCAGGGGTGTGCTCGTAGATCTTGCCAGGCGCTTCGGACGCGAGCGTATCCTCGTCGACGGTCCAATGCTGCGCCAAATCCTTGCCGAGGATGCCATCGATATTCTGCCGGGCGACATCCTTTGTCTGTACACCGGCTACGCCGATGTTGTTCTCGAGATGAACCGGTCTCCCGATGCCGAAATCCTCAGTTCGGCCTGCGCGGTGCTCGACGGCACCTGCGACGATCTTTGCGACTGGATCACGGAGACGGGCATCGCGGCCATCGCGGCCGACAACTATGCGGTCGAAGCGGTGCCACCGCGAAACGATCGTTCCAAAGGCCTGTTGTTGCCCCTGCACGAGCACTGTCTTTTCAAGCTCGGAATTCACCTCGGCGAACTATGGCAACTCGGTCCGCTTGCCCATTGGCTGAACAGCCACGGGCGAAGCCACTTCCTGCTGACTGCACCGCCTTTGCGCCTGCCGGGTGCGGTGGGTTCTCCCGTCACTCCCATTGCAACTGTGTAAACATGAAAATTCCCGGCAATTCGGCTGCTATCGTCACGGGTGGTTCGCGCGGCATCGGTGCTGCGATCATACGCGCGCTTCATGAGCGCGGCATAGCGACCGTCAATATCGATCGATCGCCCCCGACCGAGCCATCGCCCGCGACGTTTATCGAGGCGGATCTTGCCGATCCCGACGCGCGGGCGGCAGCCTTGAGGATTGTCAAAGAACGCTATACGCCGTTGTGGCTCGTCAACAATGCCGCGATCGTCGCTCCGGCAAGTATTGACGATGTTACCACCGAAGATTTCAACAGAGTGATCACCCTCAATTTGCTGGCTGTCATCGCCTGCACCCAGGCGGTCGTACCCGCCATGCGCGCGGCCGGCTTTGGCCGCATCCTTAATATCTCGAGCCGCGCAGCCATCGGCAAGGAGCTTCGGACGGTCTATGCCGCAACCAAAGCCGGCGTGCTGGGAATGACGAAAACCTGGGCGCTCGAACTCGGGCCCTGCGGAATCACCGTCAACGCGATCGGCCCCGGCCCCATAGAAACCGACCTTTTCAGAGCCTCGAACCCGCCTGACTCTCCCCGGACACGCGCCATACTGGAAGCCATCCCATTGAAGCGGCTTGGCCGGGTGGAAGACATCGCGCACGCCGCCTCATTCTTTCTGTCCGACGAAGCCTCGTTTGTGACCGGGCAGACCCTCTACGTTTGCGGCGGGCTGACCATCGGCAATGCGGCCGCGTGACCCCGGAAAGCGACCGTAGGAGATATCACACGTAGTCAACACGTCGCGCAAAGGTCGACCGCGGAGACGGTCCATGCAAGGCGCCGCACGCGATCCACGAAAAGGCTAATGCCAGATCAACCAGGGAGAGCAGGTTATGGGAATTTCGAGGCGCGTACTCATCCGATCAGCGGCCGTCATTGGCGTGGGCTCCGTGGCAGGCCTCATCCCCCGGTCAGCCGGAGCAGCAGAGTTCACGATCAAGCTCGGCAACAACGTCCCCGACACGCATCCGACCAACGTCGCCCTCACCAAGGCCGCGGATCGAATCGCGCGTGAGACGGCGGGACGCGTTGAACTCAGGCTCTTTCCCAACAATGCCCTCGGTGGCGACACCGACATGTTGAGCCAAGTGCGATCGGGTGCGCTTGAGGCGTACATGCTTTCTCCGCTTGTAAGCGCGACGCTGGTGCCGCTTGCCGCAATCAGCGGTCTCGGTTTTGCGTTCAAAGACTATGACGCCTTGTGGGCGGCGATGGATGGCGAAGTCGGGACACTGGTCCGTGGCGAATATGCCAAGATCAACCTCGTCGCGATGCCACGAATCTTCGACAATGGCTTCCGGCAGATTACGACGAGCGGAAGGCCGGTGCACGGTCCGGCCGATCTGAAGGGCCTCAAGATCCGCGTGCCGGTAAGTCCGATGTGGACCTCGCTCTTCAAGGCCCTGGGCACATCGCCGATCAGCATCAATTTTGCGGAGCTCTATTCGGCGTTGCAGACCAAGCTGGCCGAAGCGCAGGAAAATCCGCTTTCCATCATCCAGGTGGGCAAGCTGTACGAGGTACAGAAGTATCTCGCCTACACTAACCATATGTGGGACGGATTCTGGTGCGTGATGAACAAGGCAAGGTGGGATGCGTTGCCGAAAGAGCTTCAGGGCGTCGTGGAGCGCAATGTCAATTTGGCCGCCGATGAACAAAGGAAGGCGGTCAGGACACTTAACGAATCGCTCCAAGGTGAACTCGAGAGCAAAGGGATGCTGTTCAACAAGGTCGACGTAACGCCCTTCCGGGATGCAATCGCCAGGGCAGGATTTTATGCCGAGTGGCAGGGCAAGTTCGGAGCCGACTCCTGGGCGCTTCTGGAAAAATTCACCGGCAAGCTTGTCTAGAGTCAGTGATGAGCGAATCTCGGACGAAAGCCATCTCCGACCCAGTCGGAAACGAACTCGCCTCGGCGACCGGATTACGGAGGCTCGCCGAGGTCGTCGATCGAATCCTTGGTGTAGTCACAGAGCTGCCCGCCGCGGCGCTCGTAGTGGCCGAAATCCTGATCCTGTTGACCGGAGTCTTTACGCGCTACGTCCTCAACGATCCGCTGGTATGGACCGACGAACTGGCTTCGATTCTCTTTCTCTGGCTGGCGATGCTGGGGGCAGTCATTGCCATGCGTCGCAATGCGCATATGCGGTTGACATTCTTCGTCGCGAGACTGGCCCCGGACGCACGGGCGACGCTCGAAACGATAGCCGCATTTGCGACGCTCGCCTTTGTTGCGTTGTTGATCGTCCCGGCATTCGACTACGCCGTCCACGAAGCGATTGTCCGCACCCCTGCATTGGGGCTTCCCGGCAGCGTGAAATCCGCCGCTGTCGCCACGGGCCTCGTCCTGATATTCGTTATCGCGGCAATTCGTCTGATATCGACTTCCACGTCCCGGCAACTCGCGATGGCCTTCGCGCTTGTTGCGGCCATCTGGTGCCTGCTTTGGCTGGCGCAGGGTTCGCTTCGTTCGATCGGAAACTACAATCTTGTGGTGTTTTTCGTCGGATTGGTCGGTTTGTGTATCGCGGCCGGCGTGCCCATCGCGTTTGCCTTCGGGCTCGCGACGATTGCTTATTTGGGCCTGATGGGTTCCACACCTCTGAGCGTCGTCGTGAGTCGCGTTGAAGAAGGAATGGGGCATCTTGTTCTGCTGTCCGTACCGCTCTTCGTTTTTTTGGGATTGCTAATCGAGCTCACCGGGATGGCCCGGGCAATGGTCGCCTTCCTTGTGGCGCTGATCGGCCACGTTCGCGGCGGGCTCTCCTACGTCTTGCTCGGTGCGATCTACCTGGTTTCCGGAATCTCGGGTTCCAAAGCTGCAGATATGGCCGCTGTAGCGCCGATACTATTCCCCGAGATGAAGCGGCGCGGCAGCAAGCCGGGCGAACTGGTCGCATTGCTGTCGACGTCCGCCGCAATGTCCGAAACGATCCCGCCCAGCCTGGTCCTGATCACGATCGGCTCGGTGACAAACGTCTCGATCGCCGCACTGTTTACCGGCGGACTGTTGCCGGCCCTCGTACTTGCAATCATCCTCGGAATTCTCGCCGGTTATCGCTCCCGGTCGGAAGTGATCGCAGGGCTGCGGCGCGCAGGCGGCCGCGATATCGCGCTGGCATTGTTGATCGCGCTTCCGGCGCTGGTGCTTCCTTTCATCATTCGCGCTGCCGTCGTCGAAGGGGTCGCCACAGCGACAGAGGTGTCGACGATCGGGATCGTCTACTCCGTACTGTGTGGCATTCTGATCTATCGACGCTTCGAGATTCGACGGCTGGCGTCAATGTTGGTGGATACAGCGGCGTTAACTGGCGCGATTCTGCTTATCATCGGATGCGCCACGGCGATGGCCTGGGCTTTGACGCAGTCGGGGTTCTCTCGTGACCTTGCGGCGATGATGGCCCATGTTCCCGGTGGAAAGTGGGGGTTCATCGTACTGTCCATCGTCGTTTTCGTCGTGCTTGGCTCCGTACTGGAGGGAATTCCGGCGCTGGTGTTGTTCGGACCCTTGCTTTTTCCGATCGCGCGCATGCTCGGCGTGCACGAGGTGCATTACGCGATGATCGTCATTCTTGCGATGGGCATTGGACTGTTCGCTCCGCCGCTCGGCGTCGGCTATTACACGGCCTGCGCGATCGGGCGGGTTGATCCTGATGAAGGCATGGGGGCGATCTGGCCGTATCTCGGCGCCCTCATTGTCGGGCTGCTGATAGTTGCATTTGTCCCATGGCTGTCGATCGGCTTCCTGTAGAAGCTCGCTGCCCCCTTTGAGCAATGACCCGGTCCGGAAGGCGGCGTCCGGGATCCTCTGAACTCATCAAATCCGGAGTACGAGAATGAGCGTTAATGAAATGACGGGTGGCGAAGCCATCGCACGCATGATCAGGGCGTTCGACGGCGGCCCGATGTTCGGCATGGGCGGGTTTCAATTGCTTCCCTTCTACGACGCCGCGCGCCGCTTGGGACTTCCGCACTACTTGATCAACGACGAGCGCGCCGGTGTGTTTGCCGCCGATGCGTATGCCAAGGTCAGCGGCAAAGTTGGCCTCGTCGACGCGACGCTCGGGCCGGGCGCCACCAACCTTGTGACGGGCCTGCTTGAGGCGTTGAACGCAGGAACCCCCATCGTGGCGCTTGTCGGCGACACCCATCGCGAACATTCCTGGAAAAACATGACTCAGGAGAGCCGGCAGATCGACATCCTGCGCCCGGCCTGCAAGGAGATCATACGCATCGAGGTCGTCCAGCGTATTCCGGAATTGCTACGCCGCGCATTCGCCGTCGCCACGACAGGCCGACCTGGTCCGGTCGTCATTGACGTGCCCGAAGATGTTTGTCACGGAACCTTCGGTTTTGACGACAGCGATTTCGCCGCCAATCCCGGCAATCGGGCTGCGCCGTCTTTGCGGTGCCGGCCGGATGGACGTGCGGTGGTCCGGGCGGCCAAACTCATTAGGGAAGCAAGACGCCCGATCATCCTGGCGGGCGGCGGAGTTCACCTTAGTGGCGCAGCTCACGCGCTGACCTCGTTTGCGAGGACGCTGAATATTCCGGTTGCGCACACAATGACCGGAAAGGGCGCGATTCCATGCAGCGATCCGCTGAGTGCGGGCTTGTTCGGGCGCTATGATCGGATTGCAAACAGCTTGATCGAGGAGTCGGATCTGCTGGTTGTCATCGGCTGCAAGCTCGGCGAGATAGCGACAAAACGGTTCTCCGTGCCCGGTCCGGGACATCGGGTGATCCATCTTGACATCCTTGCGGAGGAATTCGGACGCACACTTGAGCCAGAACTAACGCTATGGGGGGATGCCCTGCTGGGAATCCAGGATTTTCAGGATTCGCTCGAGGGGCAGGCGGCCTCAGTAAAGGAAAGGCTCGCAGGCTACGCTGCGGAAATCCCGCAACGAATGCAGCGGTGGCGTCAAGACGTCTCGGCGCGGCTTCACTCGAATGAGGTGCCGGTCAGCATGGCGCGCCTGATGACCGAGATCAACGCGATCCTCCCGGCCGATGGCTACCTCGTCGCCGACGGCGGCTTCGCGGCTCATTGGGGCGGATTGCTGTTCGATACCAAGCAAGCCGGACGCAGCTTCGTCCCGGACCGCGGATTTGCGTCGATCGGATACGGCTTGCCGGGCGCTATGGGCGTGGCAATGGCCGCTCCGGGCAAGACGGTGTTCAGCCTCACCGGGGACGGCGGCTTCAATATGATGCTCGGCGAGATCGAGACGGCTCGGCGGCTTGGCCTCACCTTCGTAGTCATTATCGTCAACAATGCAGCGTCCGGATATGTCAAGGCGCTTCAGCACCTGGTGTACGGCGCAGGCTCCTATCACGCCTCCGATCTCGCCGAGACGAACTATGCCGAAGTGGCGAAAGTTCTCGGCTGCAACGGAATTCGGGTAGAGCACCCTGCCGAAATCGCCGCCGCACTACAGCGCGCGATTTCCTTGAAAGGACCGACGGTAGTCGATGTGGTCGTCACGCGCGATCCGGCCAAGATGCTGCCCGGGGTCGACAATCGTGCGGCTACAGCCAAGAAGGGGGACCGCGTTGCATGAAAGTGAAGTCAACCCAAGCGCGGCGTCGGTTCCGCGATTGACCACAAAATCTAGAGCGTGGGGCTAAAGGATCGGTTCGCTCACGTGAAAGCTTGAACATCGGGCGACGTCGAAGGGATGTTCCAGGCCAGGACAGGGCGACGCACCTGCCGCGGGAGGCCAAGCGGGCGCTGGAGTGAAAGAGGAGCCCAAGTATCCGGGCATATTTACTGGCGAAATACGGGCTGCAGACCTTCGCTCGACACAAGTGCAATGAGGAAGCGCCGGATGGCGCAGTCTCTTTCGAACTCAGACTGTCCGGTGTAAGGCAAGCGGCTCGAGCCCGAGCCGCTCTCGGCTACCTCATCCGGAATAAGACGAAGAGCGAATTACCTGAGGACTTCAGCCGCTCCTGGGCGCGCAGCAGCGCCTCGGACCCGGTAACTCCTTCCGGCGACAACGTCGTCGTGCTGCGCGCGGGCGCTAGGCGGCCGACCCAGATCGAGCAGCCCCTCACGATGGCGCGTGGCGTCGCATCAACTGTGATTCAGTGCTGCCGTTGCCTCGCAAGGGGACGACTCACAACTTATCTGTTCCGCGTACGACGCGGCCGTTTCTTGCTCGAGCAAACGACGATCTGATTGGCGCTCTGGCCTTGATATTGCTGGCCGGACGGGAGTTGATCTCCAGCATAGTCGTCGAGGACGACGATGCAGGAATACCGCGCAAACCTGAAAATCGCGATGGACATATCAGACACTGCGTCCTGTCGACGGGCCAAACCGTAGCCGTTGCTCTCGCAAACTGATCGCCGTTTTCTCTGACGGCGTCAGCTTCGGAGAGCCGGCAGGCTGCCTGGCTGCAAGCCGTATCGGTCGAAGCCACGTATCGCGCGATGCTGGCCCGCCAGGTTCGCCGCCACCCGGTGAATGTGGGGGTGTCGAAAGCTCAAGCGGTCACGATCGACACCTCCGGACGGACAGGCGTTGCGACATAGTCATCGCAATCGGGGGCGAGCCCGATTGCAGGTCCTTCGACCGGTTTCGATCACCATTCTTTGGCACCGCGGTGTCAACACGCAATGTTTCGAAAAGGAGAGAGAGAAGCGATGCCTGATGTCGATACTGTACGGATGCTGAAGTCCATGCGCTCCAATGTCCACTGGCTGTTACCACCGGTGTTCAAACGTGTTCTCCGATACCGTTGTATCGATCACGTCAATCGCTTCGGATCGAGGCTGGTCGGCCGCGCTCCGATCGACAGCCACGGCACTTCTTGTATCGAATTTCATCACAGGACTGACGTGACGTCTGCTCGCTTCCGCTGCGGAAGCCTCGTTTGCAGGCGGCGCAATTGCGTGTCGGATCAACACATGGCTTTGGCTTGAAATAATCCGGCAGCCCCGGCTCCGCGTGCGCAGCGTGATAAAATATCACGAATGTCCTGTGTTGGCGGACAGGCCGGCCACTCATCAATCAAACGTTAAGCGAGCTTCCGCAATGAAACCCAGGGTCGGCGTCTATCTCTCCAAACGAACAGCTGCGCGGTTGACGATGGCCGCCAAGCGACGCGAAATCACAAAATCTGCGCTCGTCGAAGCCGCGATCGATCGGTTTCTCGCTTCCGACGGCACATCTGATGCTGTCGTACTGACGGGTCAGCTCGCCGATTTGAGCGGCCAGGTTGATCAGCTCGACAGGAATCTCGGCATCGTAAGCGAGATCGTCTCTCTTCACGCCCGGTTCCATCTGGCGGTTGTCCCGGAGTTGCCCGCAGCGACACAGCCCGCCCCGTGCCGGGTCGGCTCCGCGCGTTTCGACGAGTTCGCGGCCCAAGTGGAACGGCGTGTTCAGCTCGGAGCGCCCCTGATGCGGGAGACGATGAACCGGCTCGACACGACGGCAGCTGCCGTCACAGCAACGGGAGATCGGGATTCTGTTGGCGGCGTGCCCGCCGCGTGCGGGACTGGTCTCGCTGCGTCGACCTGGGTTCACGATGCGCAAAACGCTGCTGCCGTCCAGGAGGACGGCAGCACCGACAACTTTCCGGTCCGCCCGAGACGCCCTGTGCACTGACGCAGCCACCGGCAGCGATATTCAGGGTGATGAGCTGCGGCCTTCACCGCGACGAGCCGCGCTGACGCCGCTTAGGGCGTTCCGCGAAGGAAGGAGATTTCTGTCGGGAAATCGTATGCTGATCACGCGGGTGTTTCTGCCGTTCGCGGCGGGCTTCTACCTTTCCTATCTGTTTCGCACCATCAACGCCCTTGTCGCTGCTCCGCTGACATCGGATTTGGGACTTGCGGCCGGCGATCTCGGTCTCCTGACGTCGGCTTTCTTTTTGACCTTTGCGGCGGCGCAGATACCGGTCGGGGTGCTCCTGGACCGATACGGTCCGCGCCGGGTCCAGAGCGCATTGCTGTCGGCGGCCGCCGCTGGTGCTGCGCTGTTCGCTGTTTCGGACGATTTTTTTCTGCTGCTGGCAGCAAGGGCGTTGATGGGCCTCGGTGTCGCCGGAGCCCTCAACGCCGGATTGAAGGCGCTCGTTGTGTGGTTTCCCAACGATCAGCTGCCACTTCTCAATGGCTTCATGGTCATGCTGGGCGCGCTGGGGGCCGTAACGGCGACGTTGCCAGCCGATTGGTTGCTTGCCTCGATCGGATGGCGCGCCCTTTTCGTCCTGTTCGCTGCCGTGACAGTCGGCTGCGCGATTCTGATCTATGTCGTCGTGCCCGAGACCGCGAAGGTTACGACGGGCCCGGCCGCTGCCTCCCTGAAGGAGGTTTATACCGATCCCCGCTTTTGGCGCGTCGTGCCGCTGTCGGCGGCGACCATCGGAACGGCCTGGGCATTGCATGGACTATGGGCGGCGCAGTGGCTCACCGACGTCGAAGGTCTCAACCGGACCGCGATGGTGTGGCATCTGTTCGTCATGGCGGTCGCGGTCAGCCTCGGCGCGCTTCTGTGGGGCGTAGCGGCCGACGGACTTCGGCGGCGGGATATCGGTCCGCAAGCCGTGCTGGGAGTTGTCGCGGCAGTCTTTGTCGCAGCTCAGCTCGCGCTTATCCTGCGATGGCCATTGTCGTCATACTTGCTGTGGGCGATCATCGCTGCCGTCGGCGCTGGCACTATTCTTGGTTACGCAATTCTCGCCGAGCAGTTTCCAAAAGCGCTTGCCGGGCGAGCCAACGCGCTTCTCAACTTCTTTCATATCGGTGCGGCGTTCGCTGTGCAGATCGCAACCGGCCTGGTGCTGCAGCACTGGTCGCAGGACGCCGGGCGTTATCCGGAAATCGCCTACCAGACTGCGTTTGCGATCAACCTGGGCCTCCAGATCCTGGCGGGAATCTGGTTCGGGCTTCCCTGGGTTTTCGGCATCGTGAAACGGACTTTCCGCGCGTCCTCGAAGGTCGAACCCACCTGCAAAATACGACAGGTGTCGCGGGCGTCGATCTCTGGTTGTGTGCCGCCTTCGTTAAACGGGAGATTTCCATGAATGTTATCGCTCTGTCGCAACACCAGTTCGGGCTGAACCTCGATCTGCTGGCCGCGATGTTTCGCCTTCGCCGACGCGTGTTCAGGGATCGTCTGGATTGGACCGTGTCCGTCACGGGCGATCTTGAACTCGACGTCTACGACGCCTTGAATCCAACCTATCTCATGCTGGTGTCCGCCAGACGCGAGGTTGTTGGTTGTGTCAGGCTGCTACCCACAACTGGGCCAACGATGCTCGCTGACACGTTCCCTCAGCTGCTGGCGGGGCTTAGTCCGCCTCGAAATGACCGGATCCTTGAAAGTTCGCGATTTTGCGTTGACACCAGGCTCGCCGCGGAGCCCGCAGAACACGGACTTAATCGTGCGACCTTCATGCTGTTTGCCGCGATGATCGAGAGCCTCGGCATGTCGGACGCAGACAGTATCGTTACTGTCACCGATACCAGAATGGAACGTATTCTGCGGCGCGCGGGATGGCCGTTAGAGCGTCTGGCACCTCCGCAGCGCATCGGCCAGACCATGGCGCTCGCTGGTTTCTTGCATGGATCCGAGGAGACGCTCTCAAGCATGTATCGTCACGCTGGCGTTGAAGGCCCGGTTCTCAGTCAGCTGGAAACCCTTCAGACCGCAGCGTAGCGCTCATGTTTTCAGACCTCGCAAACGATAGGTCGACCAGATGCTGGCGGACCCACGTCAAAGCCTGCTCGTTCTAATCAATCCCGCACGTGCTGGATCTCACGCCGCTTCGGGCGAGTTCATCGCCCGGTGGCGTGAAAGTCTGGCCTTGCTTCCGGCGGTCTTTGAAATCCTTGGGGTCGGCGTGCATGCCATCGGAGATTTCGATGCAGCGCTATTGCCTGCCGAGTTGGCTCGTTCGATGACGTCGCTGGAGGGGGATGGTCTATCGTTGTGGCGAAACGAGCAATTCAGGACGTCAATCGCGACATCGAATGTGAGCGTGATCTTTCTCGGCGGCGCCTTCCTGGAAGAAGAGGTCTTTATTGCCGCGTTGGAGGCGGTGAGGCTTGGCTACGATGTGCGCTTGCTCGCCGACCTGGCTGTGGCGCGCAGCGAGGCGGACCGCTCGCTGGTTCTTGATCGCCTGGCGCTCCACGGCGTGCTCACCACGACTGTTCGGCAGGCCTTGTTGGAGTGGGCGGTGTGTCTGGACGATGCCATTTCCACGCAAAGGGTCGTCAAGCTCCTGTCGTGACAGAATTGTTACCCGCAGGCGCGAGACGGGCCCATCGTCGTCGGTCTTCTCACTGCAGAAAAAGACCGAGGGCAGCGCGACAAACGCTAAATCGCTGGACGAGCGCTTGCGATCACGATAGAACATATAAAGAACAAACGACCAGGCTTGATGGCGCGATCATGGCTGCAGCATTTTTTGGAAGGCTATGTTTGTATAGTAATTACAATGTTTTAATTGAATTTTTTCAATGCAAGTTTTGGGAGCTGTCGGGCTGCAGGCCCTGTCGTCGCATCGCGGCGAACGACGTACCCGGCCTCCGAGCAAGCGCGGCCGTCGGTCTCGCCTTTCTGCTCTTTCTCGTCATGCCCAGTGTCACGTTGTCGGGCGAGTTGTCGGGGCAGGCGAGCGTCATCGATGGCGATACTCTGGAAATTCGAGGGCAGCGGATTCGCCTTTGGGGAATAGACACGCCTGAGAGCACCCAGCTTTGCCGTGCTGACGATAGTCGACCGTACCGCTGCGGTGCGAAGGCCGCCAATGAGCTCGACGCCTTCATTGCGGGCCGACCGGTGTCGTGCGCGCCGCTCTCCCAGGATCAGCATGGCCGCACGGTTGCTTCCTGTTCCGTGAATGGAATTGATCTGGGGGAATGGCTGGTGAGAAACGGGCTTGCGCTCGATTGGCCGCAATATTCAAAAGGCCGGTACGCGGTTGTTCAGCGCGAGGCTGACCGGGCGGGGCGAGGGGTCTGGTCGGGTAGCTACGTCGCCCCATGGCTGTACCGCGCGTGTCTTCGCGCACAGGGCAGTCCTACGAACTGTTCAGATGACGCGAACGCGCATCCTTGAATGGTCCGGAGCGAATCGCTTCGAGCTGGCGTCTCGTGCGCGACGCCTTTGTCGAGCAAAGCGCGGCGCTGGCGCGATCCGGGCGACTCGCGCTAAGCAATTTGTGTCGATCTGCCTTGCTGTCCGGAAGGAACAAAATGGTTGCTGCTGTCCGCGAATTGCCAGCTTCGGGTTACGCCATCGAGGTGGATGGCCTCATGAAGACCACCTTTGCGACCAGCGCTGGCGCCAGGGCAGGTGCAGTAGAATTGAAGAAGCGCTTTCCTCTCCTTTGCATAAGAATCTATGACGCCGAGGCAGATGTCCGGGAGGAAATTAGGCTGCCGCAGGTGTAAATCAGCGCGAACATTCTTCTCGGCCATTCTTCTCGGCGCGCTCAGCGACCGGATTGCGCGGTCAAAACGACGACACTGTTGGAGCTGCACGTCGGGCAGCGTAGCGATGGTTTTCGATGTGATTGGTCCGGATGACCACAACAGATGGGTTTTCGATTCTGACGATTTGGCGCGTCCGCGATGCGGACCGGGCTTATACGCTGCGCACGCCGAGCCGGTTCGTCTCGGCCCTTCGGGTAACAATCCCTCGCGCAAGAGATGGAGAACGCCTCGCCGGGGGCACTCGTCGAAGGGGCCCCTGTCAAGCGCTGGCGCTTGACAGGTCGCTATCACTGCCCCGTCGCCGGGTGCCGCTGTTAACCGGTCTCGGCGTCCGCGGGTTCACTGCGCTGCGCTTCGTCTGACACGCTATTTCGGTTGGGCGATGCGCCTGCGGCGCACGCCCGATGAAGAGCAGATCAAGGCATGCATGTAATTGCGCTTCGCGAAGAGGCCGCGCAGGGAGTGACCGTAGGGATCGTGCATGGCCATGGCGCGGCATAGCTGGATTTCTGGCTGCGGGGTATGTTTCATGCAACAATCACGTCTTCCTTCTCCGGCCCCCGCATCACGATCGTGAGCGCATCATCCGGCAACGGCCTCTGCAACGCCTTGGCTTCCTCCCAGGGCGCCCGCATCCAAACATCCCGTTCCTCATCGGTCAGCAAGATGACCGGCATCGCCTTGGGATGGATCGGTTCGACAACTGCGTTCGGCGTCGTGGTCAGAAAGCCGTAGACGAGGTGCGGCCCTGGCACCGGCCTGGACTTCGTACCTCGGTCGCCTTTGAACTCGGTCCAGATACCCGCAAAGGACGCCAGCGGTCGTTCCTCATTCACCGCGAACCAGACCACGTCCTTCCTCTTGGTCTCCGGATTCCGTTCGGGCGCGTATTCAGCAAAACTGTTGAAGGGGACCAAACATCGATTCTCAGGCTTTAACCAGCCGCGCCAGTGTGGCGACGAGGTGTTGCGGATGTTGGTCACCGGTGGTCCACCTGTGCGCGGTGGCGGTGGCATGCCCCAGCGCATCAGGGTTATCTCGGTGCCGGCATCGGTGTTGCGGATAACGGGAGCAGGGTAGTCAGGAAACACGCCCGACATCGGCGCCAGGTTGCCAACGTAACGGTTGACCACGCGAAACAGTGCGGCAATCGCTGCCTGGTTCGTCGTGATGCTGTAGAGGTTACACATCGTAGTCAGGCAGTTTTACGCTGATTAACGAGAGTTCTTCTGAAAGCGCTCTCACGGCCTTCATCGCCTCTTCGATCGCATTGTCCATGCTGCAACCGAACGGTACCACGAGTCCGAGAGTCTTCTCGTCATCGCCATCCCATCGCACCGTCACAATCGAACGTTTGCGGGTGATGTCGTGGTGCATGCCGGTAATGATCAAGTTTGCCATTCATACCCTTCCAGTTTCACCTTTCGCCCGGCCACCATGTTGACGCCGGATCGTTGACGGAAATCTTCGTCGCCCGCAGGGCGACCAGATGGCTTCGCTTGTAGGGTCGCCCTTGCAGCCGCGAACAATCCTTGCATCGCATGTAACGCTCCAGCTCGTGGATTGGCGTCGTCTTGGGTCGCCGGACGATGTTCAGCGGCACTGTCTGATGCGTGCTGCAGCCAAGGCACTTCACCTCAAGGTAAAAGTAGCCGGCATTGAGGGCGTCACCCAGCGCGGGAGAAGGCTGCGCGGGCCCCTGAAAGCCAAGCATCCGCTTGTTCCACGCCTCGCACGCCAAACGATCGGCCGCCGTACGGGCTTCCGCCGCTCGTTCTGCGGCGGCACGAATTGACGCGCCATAAATGCTTTCGCGAGACTTGGTAGGCATTGCCTATCAAAGCGAGTCATGGGGCTCAACGCAAATAGCACTATGGCTGGTAGGGAAGGCTGCCGGAACCGCGTTGGATTGTCGTTCTGGATAATTGCACCGAGCACCAGGTACGCCTCCCGATTGTTCGGGAACTTCAGGAATTAAGTAAAATGCCGCCATTGCCCACCGATACACGGCGGGCATTTGTGAGTTTTCAGAGTGCCAAAGCGTATTGAGATGCCGGGGTTCATTAAACCCCAGCTCGCCAGCCTGCGTACCAAAGCGCCCCAGGGCGAGCAGTGGCTCCATGAGATCAAGTATGATGGCTACCGCATGCAGGTCCATCTCAACCGGGGACGCAAGAAGGTATTTACCCGCAACGGGCTCGACTGGTCCAAGCGATTCACCGAGATCGCCGGCGCGCTGGCCATTTCGGGTGAAGCCATCATCGATGGCGAGGTGGTGGTCGTCCATGAGGGGCGCACCAACTTCTCTGAGCTGCAGGCAGAGCTGGCTGCGGGCAGGCAGGGCCGGCTGGTCTACTACGCCTTCGACCTCCTCTGGAGGAATGGCGACCTCCGCAAGCTGCAGCAAATCGAGCGCAAGCAGATGCTGCTGGATCTTTTCGGTAAAAACGATATCGAGCTGCCCGTGCTCTATTCTGAGCATCTTATCGGCGATGGCCAGCGGATGTTCGAGCACGCCGCCAAGCTGAATTGGGAAGGCATCATCTGCAAGCGGGCGGACGCTCCATATCGGTCAGAGCGAAATGAGAACTGGCTGAAGATCAAGGCCGTGCAGAAGGGGAAGTTCCCCATTGTCGGCTTTGTCAAAGACCCGAGCGGCGTAGCCGCACTTTATCTCGGCAGGCAGGAAGGCAAGGACCTTGTCTATGTGGGCAAGGTCGGGACAGGCTGGTCGCGCACCGTCTCAAGCCAGGTGAGGAAGCAGCTCGATACCGTTGTCAGCCCGAAATCGAAGCTGACCAGACCGATCAGGAAACCGAAGGCAATTTGGGTTGAACCGAAATTCTTTGCCGACGTCGAGTATCGAGACGTCACATCGGAAGGCCTGCTACGGGCCAGCTCATTCAAGGGACTTTCGCGCAAGGATCAATTCTGATCGTGCCTTCTTTTTCGGACTAGGCTGTGTATGTGAAAATCATCCGAAGCGGGCGTGGAGCGAAGAGCTGGGTGTCAGTGTGGGGCGGGCATGCCGTGCGAATACGTCAGCGCTGACGGGCATAAAGACCCTGACATCGGCCAGCTCCTCGAAGTGCCGTCGACCCGGTAGAGCTGCTTACCGAACAGCAGGCACTCGCTCCGCTTCGCCGCTGTCACCTTAGGTCAGTATACTCCACCTTTCCCCGTCTAGATATTGTGCTAGGTTGCCCGGCAGCCCCGTTTTGCGCCGCTGATGCGAGCTGGTACGGCGGAGGCACGACATGGTCAATGCACTGATCGTTCGTCCGCGATCCGACCTGGTGTTGCCGACCAGCGCCGGGCGAGCTGCTCAGTACGTCCGGATGTCAACGGACCATCAGCGCTACTCGACGCAAAACCAGGCTGCTGCCATCGCGGTCTATGCAGCGCAGCATGATCTTGTGATCGTTCGTACCTATGCGGACGAAGGCCGGAGCGGCCTTCGCATTCACCGCCGCCAGGGTCTGATTGAACTAATCGAAGACGTTCGCGACGTCCGGGCGGACTTTGATCACATCCTTGTTTACGACGTCAGTCGGTGGGGAAGATTCCAGGACACGGATGAAAGCGCCTATTACGAATTTATCTGCCGTCAGGCGGGCGTCAAGGTTTGCTACTGCGCCGAAGAATTTGACAATGATGGCAGCGTCATTGCGAGCATCGTAAAGAACCTCAAAAGGGTGATGGCTGCCGAGTTCTCAAGAGAACTTTCGGTCAAGGTCCACGCTGGTGCCTGCCGGGTGGCCGCTCTCGGATTCAAGCAGGGTGGCGCCGTCGGCTATGGTCTCCAGCGCGAGCTGGTGGACGAAGATCGATGTCCGAGAGGAATCATCTTGAGCAAAGGCCAGCGCAAGCATCTGCAGGCCGATCGCGTTCTGGTCAAACCTGGACCCGAGCAAGAGCAACGAATCGTGGCTCAGATTTTTCGGGAGTATGTGGTTCATCGCAGATCACAAGCATCAATCGCTCGCTTGCTCAACAATGAACAAGTGCCCAACCATCGTGGAACGGTCTGGTCGGACGCGATGATCCGCAACATCCTGAGTAATGAGGCTTACATCGGCAACAATGTCTATAATCGCAAGTCGTTTCGGCTCAAGCAGGTAATGAAGAATAACCCGCCTGAGCTATGGGTCAGAGCGACAGGCCTGTTCGAGCCAATTGTTGACAGGAGCATTTTCACTAAAGCGCAACAATTGCTGAAGGAGCAGTATGTCAGGCTATCGGATGAGCACATGCTGAAGAAGCTCCGCGAAGCGCTCGCATTGAAGGGAAAGCTGAGCGTCTCGATCATGACCGCGATGGACGGGATGCCGAGCCCGGCCTTGTATGCGTATCGGTTCGGCAGCCTTCGAGAAGCCTTTCGTCGTATTGGCTATGTCAACTCCGAGCGCGATTTCGATTATCTCGACGCGCGCCCACAATCCGATGCAGAGTTGTTCAGACAGGCATCGATCTTTGCCACGCGCATTCGAGCGCTCGGGGCAGCGGCTATTTTCGATACCGAAACGAAAGTCATGACGATTGATGGAAGGCTCGCCATCTCGCTGCGCATGGCGCGCTACTATACTGCGCCGCGCCACGCGCCCGCTTGGCTGCTTCATCGGCGGATCGTCGAGCCGGCCGGACACATTCTGGCGCTCAGACTGGATGAGCAAACAAACAGGACGGTCGCTGACTATTTCCTGTTGCCGTTGAACGAAATGGCGAAAGAGCGGATCAATCTCACGAGGACGCTTCGCTCACGGTTCGCGACCTATCGATGCCCCACCATGGATGACGTCTTGCGGGCCGTCATGACGAAAGTTGCGGCGCTATCGGCATAACGATTTGTCGGTGAGGAGATCGCTGCGTACGATGCCGTTCGTCATTATTTAGAATGACGCAGGAGCTTGAGCGCGAACTGCGCTTGGGCGTCGTATGCGGTCGAGCATCCGCGGATGGCTCTGGAGAGAGTTAGAGGGCTGTGCGGGCGCCGCGACGGGATGGAGGCCGAGAGAGAGGCTTTCGGCCGCCCGTCGTGGAGCACCCAGATGTCAAAGACCGTCCAGAAGATCACGCTATCGCCTTCGCGAGATATTCCTTTCAACAAGCTGGTGCTGAGCCAGTCCAACGTGCGTCGGATCAAGGCGGGCGTCTCGGTCGAGCAGCTCGCCGAAAGCATCGCCCAGCGAACCTTGCTGCAGAGCCTCAACGTCCGGGCCGTCGTCGACGCCGAGGGTAACGAGACCGGAATGTTCGAGGTTCCGGCGGGCGGAAGGCGTTATCGTGCACTCGAGCTTCTGGTAAAACAGAAGCGGATGTCGAAGACACAGGCGGTCCCCTGCGTCGTTCGCGAAGGGGGCATCGCCGAAGATGATTCGATCGCGGAGAACGACGAGCGGGTCGGCCTGCATCCGCTGGATCAGTTTCGGGCCTTCCTGACGCTGCGCGATCTCGGCATGAGCGAAGAGGACATCGCGGCGCGGCATTTTGTGACGCCGGCTATCGTCAAGCAGCGCCTGCGGCTGGCAGCGGTCTCGCCGAAGCTGCACGAGGTCTACGCCGAGGACGTCATGACGCTCGAGCAACTGATGGCATTCTCGGTCAACGGCGATCACGCCCGCCAGGAGCAGGTCTGGGATAATGTCAGCCGCTCCGGCTATGACGAGCCTTACCAGATCCGCCGCATGCTGACCGAGAACGCAGCCCGCGCGTCCGATCGTCGCGCGAGGTTTGTCGGCCTCGCAGCCTATGAACAGGCGGGAGGGCCGGTTCTGCGGGATCTGTTCGCGGATGACGACGGTGGCTGGTTGCAGGATATTGCTCTGCTCGATTGTCTGGTTGCCGACAAACTCAAAGCCGGCGCGGACGAAATCGCTGTGGAGGGCTGGAAGTGGATTTCGGTGGCGGTCGATTTCCCATTCGGTCATGCCAACGGCCTGCGGAAACTGGAAGGAACGCCGGCGGCGCTCACCGTCGATCAGCAGACTGCGATCGATACGCTCAACGCCGAACGCGACAGGCTCGAGACCGAGTATCAGGATGCGGATGAGCTGCCCGGCGAAGTCGATCAGCGGCTTGGCGAGATCGAGGCGTTACTGCTCACGCTTGAAGATCGATCGATGATCTACGATCCGGCGGATATCGCCCGTGCCGGCGTCTTTATCAGCATCGATGCCGAAGGCCGGCTATCCCCGGATCGCGGCTATGTCCGGGCGGAAGATGAAATGCCGGTGGTCGGGTCCGACGCCGCCGAGGGCGGCCAGACCTCAGGCGCGGATACGGCATCTGACCCGGCACACCGCACGGCCATTACGGTTGCTGGCGTGTCATCCGAAGCGGCCGGAGAGGAGGACGAAGCGGCAAAATCCCTGCCGGACCGGTTGATTACCGAACTGACGGCCCATCGGACGCTGGCGTTACGGGATGCGCTGGCGCAACATCCGTCAAACGCGTTCCTCGCAGTACTGCACAACTTCGTGCTTGCGACGTTCTATCGGTTCGCGTCTTCGGCCAGCTGCCTCGATATTGCGATTCACACGCTGGCATTTCCCGCGCAGGCCCCCGGATTGAAGGAGAGTGCCTCGGCCAGGGCAATCGATACCAGGCATGAGACCTGGAAGGCACGGCTCCCGAACGACGAGAAAGACCTTTGGGACACGCTCGCCGCATTGGACGGTCACGCGCAATCGGCGCTGTTTGCCCATTGTGCATCATTCGCCGTCAACGCCGTCCATGAGCCCGCAAGCCGCTACAATCAGGGCCGGGTATCGGCTCATGGCGTAGCCTCCAGGCTCGAACAGGCCAGCGTGCTGGCGCGCGCGGTCGGGCTCGACATGGTGCAGGCCGGTTGGAGGCCAACGATCGATAATTATCTCGGTCGCATTCCCAAGTCGCGTATTCTGGATGCGGTCAGGGAAGCAAAAGGTGAGGCGTCAGCACAGCTGATCGACCACCTGAAAAAGCCCGATATGGCGCGGGAAGCCGAGCGTCTCCTCGACGGCACGGGATGGCTGCCCGAACCGCTGCGCCTCGCCGGCGCCCAAGTGCATTCGTCGGGGCAAGAGGCGGAGGCGGGTCACTTGCCCGAATTCCTCGCAGGAGATCGGGACGAGAGCCCGGAAGACGAGGTTCAGCGACATAGTGTGACAGCCGAATAAGACGCGGCGCGGGCGAGGCACGCCCGCATCCATGTTTTCACGCCATCTGCAAAAGCCCGGCATCGCGCCGGGCTTCGGTTTTTGCGGTCACCTCGGCCGCGCATCGCCTGTGAGCCCAGCGGTTGATGAGAGTGAGGGGGCGGCCGGAACGGTTTGAGCCGTCCGGGTCGAGAGAGCGCCGGTCGGCTCAATCGATCCCGCTCTCTTCAGAGGCATTACCCCCATGTTGAACCTCCCATGCTCCGCCACCGCCGCGGCGGCGTCCACTATCGCCCGTGCCGCGCAGCTTCTTCTGTCCGATCTCGAACGTGGACGGCGAATAGATGCCGCGGGAATCCTGCGCTCCGCCATGGAACGGGCCGTCGGCGCCTCGGATGCTGCCGGGGCCTGGCATTGGAAAGCTGCCTATGAGGCCTGTGAGGCCGCGACGGTTCTGTTCCTGCGCAAGCATGGCCATTCGATGCTTGCGAGCGCGCAGTCGCCGGCTTCCTTGCTGCGGATGTTGGCCAAGGTCGCCAGTCTTCTTCCCACCCACACGCGTCGCTCGGAAGAAAGCGTCGAGCTTCAGCAGTTCTCGACACCGATACCGCTTGGCTTCGTCGCTTGCAGGGCCGCGGGTGTCACCCATACTGACGTCGTGCTGGAGCCCTGTGCCGGCACCGGGCTGCTGGCCATACTGGCCGAGCTATCCGGCGGCTCGCTGGTTTTGAACGAGCTCGCCGAAGGCCGGGCCGGGCTGCTGGATATTCTGTTTCCACGCCTTGCCGTCACGCGCTTTGACGCGGCGCAGATCGACGACTTCCTGGATAGAGGTGTCGCACCGAGCGTCGTTCTGACCAACCCGCCGTTTTCGGCGCTGGCAAACGTCGATCGGCGCATGGCTGACGCAGCGCTTCGCCATATTGCGTCGGCCCTGGCCCGGCTTCGTGATGGCGGCCGTCTGGTGGCGATCACCGGCGCCAACGTAACACCCGACAACTCCGCCTGGACAGCTGCCTTCAGCCGCTTGCAGGAGCGTGGCCGCATCGTCTTCTCGGCGGCTATCGCCGGGGCGGGTTTCGCCAGGCATGGCACGACGACCGATACGCGGCTCACCGTCATCGACAAGCAACCCGCCGAAGACAGGACGGTGTTTCTTCCATCTCGCGGTACGGCGCCGGACGTTGCCGCGCTGCTGGCATGGGTCCTCGATGATGTCCCGCCGCGGCTTCCTCTCGCCGAACCTGTTGCGGCCTCTGTCGGCCCATCCCGATCGCGTCCACGGCCACTCGGCGGTTCCTCCAAAGGCGGCCTTCCTGCCCAAACGGTCGCTGGTTCTGAATCTCTGGAGCTTGCCTACGAGACGGTGGACTGGGCGCCGCCGGAGGACACCCGGCTCACGGATGCGCTTTACGAAGAGTATGTCCTGCAATCGATCCGGATTTCCGGATCGCAGCCCCATCCCACCAAACTCGTCCAGTCCGCCGCAATGGCCTCGGTCGCACCACCCAAGCCGGCATATCGGCCGCATCTTCCGGCGAACGTTGTTGCAAACGGCCTGTTGTCGGGCGCCCAGCTTGAAAGTGTCATTTACGCCGGTGAGGCGCACTCGGCCTTCCTCGCCGGTCACTGGACAGTCGATGCAACTTTTGACGCCGTGGCCGCAGCACGTGACGACGATTCAAACGCCGTTCGCTTTCGTCGGGGCTGGTTTTTGGGTGACGGCACCGGCGCCGGCAAGGGCCGTCAGGCCGCCGGCATTCTGCTCGATAACTGGCTCAAGGGGCGCCGGCGCGCGGTCTGGATTTCCAGGAGCGACAAGCTGATCGAGGATGCACAGCGGGACTGGTCCGCGCTTGGCATGGAGCGGCTTCTGGTGACGCCGTTGTCGCGCTTCCGTCAGGGTACGCCAATCCCGCTGTCGGAAGGCATCCTGTTTACGACCTACGCGACGCTGCGGACCGATGAGCGGGGGGAGAAGCTTTCGCGCGTCCGGCAGATCGTCGAGTGGCTGGGTTCCGGCTTCGATGGGGTGGTGGTTTTCGACGAGAGCCACGTGATGCAGAATGCCGCAGGCGGAAAGGGCGAGCGCGGCGACAAGGCCGCCTCGCAGCAGGGACGCGCAGGGTTGCGGCTCCAGCACGCGCTACCCAATGCACGGGTGGTCTACGTGTCCGCCACCGGGGCAACCACCGTTCACAACCTCGCCTATGCCCAGCGGCTCGGTCTGTGGGGAAGCGAAGACTTTCCGTTTTCGACGCGCGCCGAGTTCGTCGAGGCGATCGAGCAGGGCGGCGTCGCGGCGATGGAAGTCCTGGCGCGCGACCTCAAGGCGCTCGGGCTGTATGCGGCGCGCTCGCTTTCCTACGATGGCGTCGAGTACCAGTTGGTCGAGCACGAGCTCACGCCCGAGCAGATCCGGATTTACGACGCCTATGCCGGCGCATTCAGGATCATTCACAACAATCTCGACGCCGCGATGCGCGCGGCCAACATCACTGGCGAGACCGGCACGCTGAACGCGCAGGCGAAGTCCGCGGCCCGCTCGGCGTTCGAGTCCGCCAAGCAGCGCTTTTTCGGGCATCTGCTCACCTCGATGAAGACGCCTTCGCTGATCGGCTCGATCGAACGGGATCTCGCGCAGGGTCATGCCGCCGTCATCCAGATCGTCTCGACCGGCGAAGCGCTGATGGAGCGCCGGCTTGCGGAGATACCCACCGAGGAGTGGGGCGACGTCCAGGTCGACATCACCCCCCGGGAATACGTGCTCGACTATCTCGCGCATTCCTTTCCGGTTCAGCTCTACGAGCCCTTCACCGATTCCGAAGGCAATCTTCTCTCCCGCCCGGTCTGTCGCGACGGCCAACCGGTCGAGAGCAGCGATGCCGTCGCGCGACGCGACCGCCTGATCGAGAAATTGGCTTCGCTTCCGCCGGTGCCCGGCGCGCTCGACCAGATCGTTCAGCGTTTCGGAACCGAAATCGTCGCTGAAGTCACCGGACGCTCGCGACGGATTATTCGCAAGGGTGACCGTCTCATGGTCGAGAACCGGGCCGGCTCGGCCAACCTTGTTGAAACCGCAGCGTTCATGGATGACGTCAAGCGCATTCTGGTGTTCTCGGACGCCGGTGGTACGGGACGCAGCTACCATGCCGAGCTGTCAGCCCGGAACCGGCGTCTGCGCGTGCACTATCTGCTTGAACCCGGCTGGAAGGCCGATGCCGCGATCCAGGGGCTCGGCCGCACCAACAGAACCAACCAGGCTCAGCCGCCGCTGTTTCGTCCCATTGCAACCAACGTGAAAGCCGAAAAGCGCTTTCTCTCCACCATCGCGCGCCGGCTCGATACGCTCGGCGCCATCACCCGCGGTCAGCGCCAGACCGGCGGGCAGGGGCTGTTTCGGCCCGAAGACAATCTCGAGAGCAGTTACGCCCGCGATGCGCTTCGTCAGCTCTACATGCTTCTGGTCCGCGGCAAGGTCGACGGCTGCTCCCTCGAGGCCTTCGAGGATGCCACCGGGCTGAAGCTGGTCGACGCGAACGGTATCAAGGATGATCTGCCGCCGATCACCACCTTCCTCAACCGCCTGCTGGCACTGACGATCCGCCTGCAGAACGTCCTGTTCACGGCATTCGAGCAGTTGCTGACCGCGCGGGTCGAAGGCGCCATCGCCTCAGGCGTCTATGACATCGGTTTGGAAACGCTCCGGGCGGAAAGCTTCGTCGTCACGGACCGCTGTGCGATCTATCGCCATCCTGCCAGCGGCGCGGAGACCCGGCTGGTTACGATTGCCCAGCGCGAGCGCAACCGGCCCCTGACCTTGGACGACGCCCTTGATCGTCTCCTGGACCGCCGCGCCGTCCTGCTGGTCAACGAACGCTCCGGCCGTGCCGCCGTGCAGGTGCCGGCGCCGAGCCTGATGCTGGATGACGGCGAGGTCGAGCAACGCGTGCGTTTGCTGCGGCCGATGGAAAGCCATCATGTTTCGTTGAATGCCATGTTGGAAAGCCATTGGCTGGAGACCGATCGCGATAGGTTCGGTGCAGCCTGGCAGGCTGAGCTTGCCGAAGTGCCGGAATTTACAGAAAGCACGATCCACGTCGTTGCCGGACTCCTTCTTCCGATCTGGAAGCGGCTGCCGAACGAGTCGACGCGTGTCTACCGTCTTCAGACCGATGCCGGTGAGCGCATCATCGGGAGGAAGGTTTCATCGGCCTGGGTCGCCGGCGCGCTTCCGGGGGAACAACCGACCTTGACGCCCGGGGACGCCTTTGCCGCGCTGCTCGAAGGTCGCACGGTTCTCGATCTTGCCGAAGGACTGAAACTCCGGCGGGTCCGCGTCATGGGGGCACACCGTATCGAGCTGTCTGGCTTCTCTGACGGTATGCGGGAGCGCTTGCGGGCCTATGGACTGTTCGCGGAGATCATCTCCTGGAAACTGCGCATGTTCGTGCCGACCGATGCCGGCGGCGTTGGCGTCCTTGCCAGGGTGCTCGAACGGTATCCGGTGGAGCGCATTGTCGAACGGGAGGCCGTGTGATGTCGCGCGACGCTTCCGAACTGGCACGCCGTCTCGCGCGCGAGGCCGAGGCGGTGTGTCGTCAGTATCTTTCCAACGGCAAGCGCGAGGGGCGCTACTGGACGGTCGGCGACGTCCAGAATACCCCGGGTCGCTCCTTGTTCGTACGGCTCTACGAGTCGCCGAAGGGACCGGCGGGCAAGTGGACGGATGCTGCGACCGGCGAACACGGTGACTTGCTGGATATCATCCGCGAGCGCCTTGCGCTGCGCGATTTCCGCGATGTTGCCGACGAAGCGAGGCGGTTTCTGAATCTGCCTCGCACCGCCGCTGAGCCTGACCCAAAACCCGTTCGTCCGGCGGTGCGGCGTGGGTCACGCGCAGCGGCACGGCGCCTCTTTGCGATATCGCGACCGATCGAGGGAACTCTCACGGAGCACTATCTGCAGCGCCGTGGAATTGCGGATGTGCATCATGGCGACAGTCTGCGTCATCAGCCGCGTTGCTACTATTACGGGCCTGACGACGTATGTCCTCCGGAAATTTGGCCGGCGATGATCGCCTGCGTCACTGATGTCGATGGCGTGATCACCGGGGTGCATCGCACCTGGCTCGATCCCGAGGGCTTTGGTCCGAACCTGCTCGGCAAGGCGCCGATCGATACGCCGCGACGGGCAATGGGTGATCTGCTTGGCAATGCCGTCCGCCTTGGCGTGGCGAATGACGTGCTCGTTGCGGGCGAGGGCCTGGAGACCGTGCTCTCGCTTCGTTGCGTGCTGCCGACCATGCCGATGGCGGTGGCACTCTCCGCCAGCCACCTCGCCGCGCTGCAGTTCCCGCCGACGCTGCGACGGCTCTACATCGCCTGCGATGCGGATGCGGCCGGCATGGGCGCGGCGGCGGCCTTGACGTCGCGCGCCGACGAAGCCGGCATCGAGGCCTGTGTCTTGTCGCCCAGGCTCGGCGACTTCAATGAAGACTTGCGCGCGTTGGGCCTTGAGGAACTTCGGGCAGCGGTATGTGCACAGCTCCCGCCGCATGACGTTGCACGCTTCCTTTCTTGAGACCACTATCGCGGGATAGGGCAGCCGGCTTGAACCCGGTATCGCCATCGTCTGTCCCGGTGCGGTCAGCCTTGGGCGCTCAGCTTTGGCCGGATAGAGCTGCGCCCATGGCCTTCTGGAGGGCGATCGGACGGCAGGCGGTCCGGCCCGGCAACGGCTGCGGTCACGGCTATTTTCCGCCGGCCCTGCGGGCCTTTGCATCGCGAAGCAAAATAGCCGCAACCTGCGCCATCCTCCGCTCCGCTCCGGCCCTGCGCTTCCGGCACGCCCTTTTGGGACTTCAGCGGACGAGACGCGCCGGGTTCTGGTCCGGTCCGCCCGCCGTCAGGTGATCGCCACGAAGGACGCGATGGGCGCGGCCGATCCGGCGAAAGGACCTCTCCATGACGACCGACGACGACGATACCCATTTCGAACGACCGCATGAATCATCCCCGACCGACCATGTCCTCAACGAGCTTCAGCTCTATGGCCACCGTCCTTTCCAGGATGAGCCCGACCCGAGGCCGCTACCCGAAGGCAAGGCCATCACCGCTGCCGTCGCCGATATCTTCGACGCCTTCGTTGCAACGCTGAGAGACACAAGGCTCGAGCCCGACCTGGAGGATCTGCTCTGGTCGACCGTCAACCTGTTCCACCGCGCGACAGGCCGCATTGAGCGGGAGCTCGATGGCAACGAACAGTCGCAGCAGAAGAGCCAGCGCGAGCAGAACGGCTCGGAGGTGCGATCGGTCGAACTGGAGCGTCTCACGGCCGAAGGCATCACCCTGATCGAACGCCGAAATACCATGGAGCTGTTCCGCGACCTGGCCACCGAGCACTTCGAGATGCACACCGGTTCTCCCTGGCGTCCGCGTTCCGGGTCACTGGTCAACCATCGCACGCTGACATCCGCCGTCATCGACAGCCGCGATTTTCTCGCCGCCAGGCGTCGCAGCGAAACCGAGACGATGATGCCGCCAGGCCCCAAAATCGCCCTGACGGGCGGATTGGACTTCAACGACGTGTCCCTGATCTGGGACCGTCTCGACAAGGTTCACGCCAGGCATTCGGATATGGTACTGCTGCTCGGCGGCTCGCCGAAGGGCGCCGAGCTGATCGCCGCTAAATGGGCTGCCCACCGCAAGGTCCCGCAGATCGCATTCAAGCCGGACTGGACCAGGCACGGCAAGGCAGCCCCGTTCAAGCGCAATGACGCCATCCTTGATGAGTTGCCGATCGGCGTGATGGTCTTCCCGGGCAACGGCATCCAGCATAATTTGCGCGACAAGGCGAGAAAGCTTGGCATACCCGTCTGGGAGTTTGGCGGCGCGTGAGCGCCGCTCTACTCGTTGACGTGCGACCCGCAACTGAGCTTTGCGTTTCTGCTCGAGCAATCCTCGATTGGCTGCGGTAGGGCATATCGCGATGCGGTAAAGTTCTACAGTAACTTGCGCCGTGATGGTGACGAAAGGCGCGGCCGTTATTCATGCAAACGGGGCCTTCACCATCGCCCCTGGACTGGCCCTTATCTCGCTCCGCATCGCTCACGGCATCCACGCAGAAGGGATAATCCATCCGCGCCTTCGTCGCCGAGAAGGCGCGCACGCATCGGCGCATTGAACGGAGGCTCGTCGAGCTTGCGCAAGATGAGTTTCGGGTTTCCCCGAATTACTCGCCGAACCCGCACCTGTCTCCAAGCCGACCCGCGCCAGAGCCGGTAGCCCTCTGGTTGGACCGGCCGGTTCTATTTCGGCGACGATGCCGCTGATGCCGCACATCGTTGCTTCCGCTGCGGACCCTGCCAACCTTCTTGTCTGCAACGACGCCAATGCCACGTCTTGTCCGTCAGGTTATGGTTCAGCGCGCGGACGCACCGGACCTCTCTGATGGCTCGATCTGGCCGAAGACCGGCTGCGCCTCGATCGCCTGTGCCGCAACACCGTCGCTGCGACTTTCTTCCCCTGGGCTGAAGCCCATTCCTCGCGAGACAAGAAAGTCGCAGCCCCGGTGTCCTTCGCTGTGCTCCGGCCCGCTGGCGGGTGCGTCGTCGATCGTCTTCGGCCTGTAGATCGCCATCGAGGCCGCGGTGGTCGCGGGCTCGAACCACAACAGGAGAAGTGACATGGCTACCATCGGTTCATTCAGGAAGGTCGGCAACGATTTCCAGGGTGAAATTGCCACCCTCAGCCTGAAGGCGAAGGGCGTTCGCATCGTCGCCGAAGACAACCGTTCTTCGGAGAACGCTCCCAGCCACCGCATCTATGTGGGTCGGGCGGAAATCGGGGCCGGCTGGTCCAGGCGCTCCGAGGAAGGCCGCGACTACCTCTCGCTCAAGCTCGACGACCCTTCGTTCAATGCGCCGATCTACGCGAACATGTTCAACGACGAAGAAGGAGACGGCTTCACGGTGATTTGGTCGCGGGCACGCAAGAGCAACGACTGACGCGCTCTTTCGGGAAACCCCGTCCGGTTCGCCGGGCGGGGCTTTTCGCGCTCAGCGATCAGCCTGCAGCGCCGCGCGCTGAAGCTGCCGCAATGACCGGCCGCCGAAGTCATGCCTCGGTGATGGCGAGAGAGTTTCGTGCGAAGTCGTCTGTCGGCGGAGGGGGGGCCGCAAAAGGCCGGTGTTACTTAGACGGGCATTCGGTTGCGGGTTTGGGCCGAATGAAACGGCCCTTGTAAAATCGGGGCAGGCGGCCGGTTTATCAAACCATTGTTTGCGCGATCGACGTGCTCGCCGATTCGGCTGCAATCCGGGTTCGAAGCGGAATACGCGAGTCCCTGAGTCGCGAAGGAGTCAATCGCAGCCAGTCAAATTTGCGCCGATCAGCGCTGCGCGACTCGTTCTACAGATATTGGGAGATTTGTCGGCTGAACCATAAGGAGGGGCCAATGAGAAGCCCATTCTGCTTTTTCACCGATCCACAGGCGGTGATCAAACGCAACTGCCTGAGCCAGCTGATTGTGAGCCTCTCGGCGCTCGCTTCAACGGCTATCCTGTTGGCCCAGCTGTTGCCAACAATGCTGGCCGGGTAGCGACCGGAATCCAAATTCCTCATCGGTCTACAGCCCGTTGGTGTGGCTGTTTTAGGCCCACATATGGCTCGATCAAAGAAAAAAGCCGGACCGTTCAGCGCATAGGCGCCTGGAGATCCGGCTTCGCGATTGTGAGGCTTTCTCGAACCACATCAAGCCGCGCAATTGGTTTCCTGGCGACAGGACTGTGCGCGCCTTGATGTGTCTCAGAAGAGATCGTGTGTCGAGAAGGACCTACTTCTTCTTTGCAGTCTTCTTCTTTGCAGCCTTCTTCGCCGGTACCTTCTTTGCCTTCTTCGCTTTCTTGGCCATGTTGCCCTCCGTAGCCCCAATTTGGTTCAATGCAAGTCGAGTGCCGACATGCATGATTGAAGAATACACGACAATTGCAGATTCGATACTGGCGGTTTTGAAGAAGGTAAACGGCTCTGCGATTTGCTGGCCTCAACGTCGCACCGTCTCATCACGCATCGACGATGTGGGCGCGGGCTTTGCGGCGGCACTTTTGCCAAGCACGATCAGGTCATCGGTCTGATCCGGACCGCCGATCGATACTGCGTTAGGTCGCTGTTCGTGTGACTGTCGTCTGGCCAGTAGCCGCGTCACTGCTTGTGGTCCGATCCGGACGCTGGGGAGGCACGTTGCGAGGATGATCGCGGCTTCGCGGAGATCAGAAATTAGGCTGGATAGAAACAAAAATGGCGCAGCACGCCATTTTTTGCCCTTACGATAGCGACTCGTCGGAGATTCGTTGGGGCATTTCTCGTGAAATACGCCACAGCCGCTACATCAAGTGCCACCGCCAGCCATGATGGCCCCGCAGCGTTCGATCCCAGCGACTGGGCCTGGGAATTTCTGCGGCGAAATCCGGATTACCGTGCTGACTGGCAAGCCTCCGTTCCGAGGCGTCTGGCGCATGTCACCTTGACGGACGGCACCCGGCTGTTGCGGTTACGGCGGCGCTATCCCCGCGCCGAACGGTGGGGGTTGTATGCGTTTGGGGATCCCTCGGTTTCGGCTCGCCGGGGGCCTGCGTTCTGGCACCTCGATGCGTTGCAGCGGACTGTCCGGCTTCGCGCGGAGCTTCCTGCCGAACCCGCCAAAGATCCTAAAGGCAGCGAGTTGCTTGCGCTGTCGGATTTCAGGGTCGATCGGGTCGCTGCCATCGGCGTCGATAGCGTCCCGCTGGTTCTGATGAAGGGCCCGGGAAGCCATGTGCCTGTCGAAATTTCCGGCCTGGCCGCGTTGTCGTTGCCGTTTGCGCCGGTGTTCGAAATCGGTGGCTTCGCCGACTTGAATGCTCAAACCGAATTGCTGAAGCGCCTCCATCGCTTTGCCGAACAGGCGCCGAATCCCGGCAGTCGATCGACATTTGGGATCGACGAGCGGCTGCATCATGCGTTGATTGCGCTCGATGAAAGTCTGGCCGGCAAGACCTATCGGCAGATCGCAATCACCATCTATGGCGAGAAACGCGTAGCCGAGGAATGGCAGGGACCGAGCCTGTTCCTCAAGGACCGCACGCGGCGGCTGGTCGCCAAGGGCACCGAGTTGATGAAGGGCGGCTACCGGGATTTGCTGCTCTAGGCGTTCGCGTCTTTTGATCGCCTGACTGCTCCGGCCGGTCCGGGTGGCGATTTCACTTTTCCCTCTCTTCGCCACTGCCGCCGACACGGCAATCGGACGACGCTTGCTGTCGCACCCGCACCTTGGCGAGGCGCCAGACGGGAACGTCGGATATGGCAGATGACGCAAGGAAAGATCAGGACCCACCGTTCCTGAATACCGTGGAGGCCGCAGCCTGGCTGCGGCTCACCAAGAATACCCTGGAGAAAATGCGGGTGCAGGGCAGGGGCCCGGTCTACCGCAAACACGGACGCTATGTCCGCTATCACATCGAAGACCTCGTCGATTATTCGAAGGCCAGCCTGCGGAGGTCGACATCCGATGCCAATTGATCGGCGTCTGCGTTTACGCATCGCCGCGCTGGCGGCGATTTCGGCGGCCAATGTTGCGATGCTCGTCGGCCTCGGTGTTCATGCACCACTCGTCATCTACAATGCCTCAGGCAGTGCGCCGCTCGGCTTCTATTACCTTGAGAACCGCCTGCCAGGCCGGGGAGAGGTCGCGGTCATCAGACCGCCGCCGGTGCTTGAAGCCTTGATGGCGGCGCGTGGGATCCTGCCGGCTAAAGTGCCGCTGGTGAAACAGGTCATGGCCGCCGGGGGCGATGAAGTCTGCCGCTCCAGGGAGAGTGCAGGCACTCTCGCCGTGAACGGCAGGGTCGTCGCCGAAGTACTGGACAAGGATCGGGAAGGGCGGCCCCTGCCGTCGTGGGATGGCTGCATCCGGTTGGTCGATGGCGAGTTCTTCCTGCTGCAGCCGCATCCTCATTCGTTCGATTCCAGGTATTTCGGGCCGGTACAGAGATGCGACATTCTGGGCGTCGCCCGGCCGATATGGACCTGGAATCCGGATCAATAGGCTTCGTGATCGATGACGAGGGGGGCTCTTCGCAAACTGTTGCATAAACTCTGTACTCGAGAAGCGGAGAAAGTCGCGCAGCTTCTGGTCCACGTGCATCGAGCGATGCGGTGAGGGCCTAACGCGCGAGAATGTCATGAAACAGGCGACCTCGCTCGAGGATGTCCCGGACGACAACACGCTACACGGGATGGCCATCAACACGTCGCCAACCGGCTACCGCGTCCGCAAGCAGCTTCAAATGACGAAGTTCAACGGCAAACGCTGGGAGGTGTTCGGGCCGATACTGGGGGGGCGGGCCCGGGTTAAGTCGTCACACTTTGAGTCCGATCGGCGGCCTGTGGACTGCCGATTTTCTCGACGCGCGGCGGTCACACCATTGCTTAACAACGAGCCGGGTGAACATGCCGCAGTCGACGGCAGCCGGGCACTTGCTTTGCGGGAGGCTGCCCGGTTGTTGGGCGGGTGGGCGCACCGTGACCAACATCCGGTTTGCATTCGTCACGCTGCAACACGATGACGCTAAGACTTTCGGTTTGCTGCTGAAGGACCCTCGCTCACGCGGCAAGAGTTCGCGGAGGAGCGCGATATTGACGTGCTGATGGGCGATGCCTTCGGCCCGCGCTCTACTCGTCGCTTCGCTCCTCACCGAGCCACCCTACGGGTGTCTCGGCCCTCCGGGTAACGATCGCTATCGCAAGCGCTCGCAAACAGTGGGGGGGCTCGCAAGTCAGCTGCCAAAGTCGCGGCGGCTCTTCGCAATGAATCGGCCACCAGCCGATGTGTTCGGGCAGGCGCTATTGGATGATCCACCAAAGTGACCCGTGTTGCATTTTGTCGCAAATCGCCGCGAGTACCGAGAGTCTGCTGGCTTGGAAGGTGGGCTCTCGGAACCAGCGACTGAGCAGGCGAGGAGGGCTCTTCAAATCGGGCTTCGAGATACCGGTGCACGGGGATAGGAAGGTGGTGGCCGAATCCGGAGCCTGGTGCAACGACTTGGAAGGTCGTTGCCAAAAGGGAGAGCTCCGATGAAACTGTACGTTGGATTGGACGTCGGCCTTGAAGAAACCAGCGTTTGCATCGTCGATGGCGAAGGTCTCACGGTCCGCGAAGTCAAGGTCAGCACGGAGCCAGCGGCGATCCGCTCCGCTGTTGAGGGCTACGCGGATCGCCTCGATAGAGTAGGGGTCGAGGCGTCATCGCTGGGCATCTGGCTGTACCGTGAGTTGCAGCCCACTGGGGTGCCGATCGTTGTCGTGGAGGCACGCCACATGCGCGTTTCGCTATCGACGATGCGCAATAAGACCGACCGAAACGATGCTCGCGGCATCGCGCAGATGATGCGGTTGGGCTGGTACCGCGCCGTGCATGTCAAGAATATCGACATGCAGAGAATGCGCACATTGTTGACCAACCGGAAGCTGTTGAAGCGCAAGCTGGTTGACCTCGAGAACCATGTTCGGGGCGCTTTGCGGGCCTATGGTTTGCTCGTCGGGGCCGTCGCCCGAGGGTCCTTTGAGGACCGCATCCGCGAGCTGATCGAGCACAGCGATCCGATTTTTGTGATGTCCATCCAGGTCATGCTCGACGTGCGCCGCGCCATCCTCGAAGGTTATGATCGGCTGCATCGCGTGCTGCTGCAGGTGGTCCAGCATGATCCTGTTTGCCGGCGTCTGATGACGGTTCCGGGCGTCGGTCCGGTGGTGGCGTTGTCATTCAAGGTTGGCGTCGATGACCCTCATCGTTTTACCCGCTCGCGTACGGTGGGCGCCCATTTTGGCCTGACGCCGCGGCGCCACCAGTCCGGTACATCGATCGATTTTGAGGGTCATATCAGTAAACAGGGCGATATCTCCGTGCGGGAGGCGCTCTGTGAGGCAGCTGCGAGTCTGCTGCTGCGGGTCAGGAAATGGTCGGCGTTGCGGGCGTGGGGTCTGCGGATTGCCAAGCGGTCGAGCATGCTGTGTGCGATTACGGCAGTAGCGCGAAAGCTCGCGAGCATTCTCCACCGGATGTGGGTGAGCGAGACCGACTTCCACGTCGGATTTGGTGCCAAGGTCACGCAACGGCTGCGCCTGAAGCCGGCGCAGTAACGACTGGAAAGACGAGCATCGGAAGGCCGCTGGGGCGACTCCCCAGCATGCTGAGGAGGGAAGGGAATTAGAGATCCGCGCGCGCGGTGAGCGTCCCCTGGCGGGGCCGCGAAACGGGGAATGTCCGCTATCTCTTGCCTGCTGCCGCCCCTCGGGGATGAGAGCGCTAAAGTGCTTGGACAGCCCTGTTTACCAACCTGATGAAGAGCATGCGACGGCCCTGGTGCTGAACGCGAAGGAACGCATGGACCCCGCCTGGTGAATGCCCGTCGCAAGCGCGGCTGTGGCGAGACTTGTGCGTGTAGATGGAGGGAAGCAGCGATGCTTGTTCTGCGAGGAGTCGAGAAAATCTGCAGGAGGGAGTTGACTTTGTCCGCCCGATTAGGAAGGCAAGATAAAAGCACGGGCGCCTGAGCGCGCCTAAGTCGTTGTCTGCACATCCAAGATTAGTTGCTACTGTATGTATCGTGTCGCTACCTCGTTCAGCTGCCATGGCGGAGCTGAAGTCGTGTCCAGACCCGCGAACGTAGCAGCCGGCGGCTGCTGTCATCCCTGCCAAGACGCAACATCCGGTCTGGATGCGCGCAGCGCCATAATAATTGAACGGGGAGCGAGCGAAGGCTGGTGTCGCGGTTATAACGGGAGCAGGTTCGCAGGTGCCCAAGAAAGCCGGGCCGTAGCTTGGACCTTCGAGAATCGCTTTCTAGACGTCTCCCCTTTTTAGGAGGGGAACGCCGTCAATCGATGCGACCTCAGGGGCCGTTGGCATTCGCGCGATAGCTTCCTCGACCAAGCCCACCGAACGCTCCAGGCGACGGAGAAGCGATGTCAAACGAGGCGCACCCTTTCAATACCCGCCGCGTCCGCGGTTCGAGTCCGGTCGGATTTGATGCAAACCAGCTGCTGGAACTCTGGTGCTTGCGGCGTGGCGATCTGTCCCCGGCCGGAATCGAAACAGCACTCCTCGCGGAATTCGATTCTGAGTTGAACTTGTTTACCAGTTCCGCCCGCACGCCGGATTGCCCTGGGCCGATTAGTCATCCCCACGTCATGGACGCTTGATAGTCGAACCGAACAAGGACCGAGTTTGTTCGGCAACAGCGAACACCGCTGCGAGATGCTACATGTTAACACTCCAGAACGTTGCAGTTACATACCGGAACGGCGTCGTGGCGCTGCGGCCGACCAGCGCGGTGTTCGAGCGAGGGAAGTTCACGGTCCTGCTTGGCACTTCGGGTGCGGGAAAATCGACGTTGCTGCGCAGCCTCAACGGGCTCGTGCGGCCGACTTCGGGGGAAGTTTGCGTCGAGGGTCGAGGATCGATCTTCGCCAGCCGGGCCCAGTTGCGGGCGCACCGGCGACGGACCGGCATGGTGTTCCAGCAGCATCATCTGATCGGGCGGCTGTCGGCGCTCGAAAACGTTTTGACGGGACGGCTCGCGGCACACAGTGTCTTGCGCTCGATTTTTCCGCTGCCGCGCGCCGATCGTCTGCTGGCGCTGGAGGCGCTCGACCGGGTCGGTCTTGCCGACAGGGCCCTGCACCGCGCCGACCAGCTTTCCGGGGGGCAACAGCAACGCGTCGGTATCGCGCGCGCCATGGCGCAGAAGCCCGAGATCGTGCTCGCCGATGAACCGGTGGCGAGCCTCGATCCCGCCACCTCGGTCCGGGTGCTGGAGGATCTTCACCGGATCTGCCGCGAGGACGGCATCACCGCCGTCGTCAGCCTGCATCAGGTCGATCTGGCGTGCCGGTTCGCCGATCACGTCATTGGCCTCGCTCAGGGACGCATCGTTTTCGAAGGCCCGCCGGATCAACTTGGACCCGCCACGCTCGATCGCATCTATGCGACGGAACGCGAGGGCCTCGCCGCCGCAGCCTGACCCAATAAGAACGGAGAAATGAGATGATCAACCGCCGCAATTTCCTCGCCGCATCGGCCGCGACCGGCTTCTGCGCGTTCGCCGGCCCCGCATTTGCCGCCGACAAGACCAACCCCGACAAGCTGCGGATCGCGCTGCTTCCGGACGAGAACGCGTCGACGATCATTCAGAACGCCCAGCCGCTCAAGAAATACCTCGAGGAGGTGCTCAAAAAGCCCGTCGAGATCATTGTCACCACGGACTATTCGTCGATGATCGAGGCGATGCGGTTCGGACGCATCGAGGTCGGCTATTTCGGCCCGTTCTCCTACGTGCTCGCCAAGTCGAAAGCGCCGGAGATCGAACCGTTCGGTGTCGGCGTCGAGAAGGGCAAGCCCAACTACCAGTCGATCCTGATCGCCAACGCCGATGGTCCGGTAAAGGAATTGCCAGATATCAAGGGCAAGCCGTTCGCCTTCGGCGATCGGGCTTCGACGTCGAGCCATCTGGCACCCCGCGCCCTTCTCGCCAAACAGGGGCTGATCGGCGATTCCGATTACAAGGTCGTCCATCTCGGTCAGCACGATGCGGTGGCGCGTGCCGTCGCTGCCGGGCAGGTGCCCGCGGGGGCGTTGTCCGAATCCATCTATCGGGTCCTCGTCGAAACCAGGAAGATCGATCCGGCCAAACTCAGGCAGCTCGCATTGTCCGAACCGATTCCGAATTATCCAATGACGGTGCAAGGCTTTTTGAAACCCGAGCTCAAGGACGCTATCAAACGGGCATTTCTGGACCTGAAGGATCCGGTCATCCTCAAGCTTTTCCGCGTCGAAGCCATCGCGGCGGCAACGGATAAGGACTACGACGTGCTGCGCGACATGGCCAATGTGCTCCAGCTCGACGTCGCCAAGCTCTGAAAATGAGATCCGCTTCACCCCCATTTGACACCATTCTCGCCGATCAGCGCCGGGCCGCCCTGCGCGGGACCGGCCTCGTCGGCCTGATCGTTGCCGCCTGCGTCGTGGCGCTGGCGGCCACCGGCTTCTTCGATGCGCAGCGCTTTCTAGAGAGCGGGCCTGCGATCGCCACGCTGGCCTCCGAAATGGTGCCGCCCGATTTCAGCCGGTGGCAGTCCTGGCTGCGCCCGCTGCTGGATACGCTCGCGATGTCGATCGCGGGGACCGCGCTCGCCGTGGTGTTCTCCCTTCCGCTCGCGCTGTTGGCTGCTCCCAACACCAGCCCGCATCCGGCCGTTTATCTGGCGGTACGGACACTGCTCGCCTTTCTGCGCTCGGTGCCGGAGATCATCCTTGGCGTTCTCTTTGTCGCCGCGGTGGGCTTCGGCGCACTGCCCGGCGTGCTTGCACTGGCGCTGCATTCGGTCGGCATGGTCGGAAAATTTTACGCGGAGGCGATCGAGCACGTCGATCCAAAGCCGCTGGAAGCGGCGCGTGCGGCCGGCGCCACCCCGATGCAGGTCATCCAGCATGCGGTTCTGCCGCAGGTGCTGCCGCAGCTTACCGACGTCACGATCTATCGCTGGGAATATCATTTCCGGGCGTCCGCCGTGCTCGGCATCGTCGGCGCGGGCGGTATCGGTTTTGAATTGATCTCGGCGCTTCGGCTGCTGAACTATGATCAGGTTTCGGCCATCTTGCTTTCGATCCTCGCCTGCGTCGTGATCGTCGATAGCGTCGGCGCTTACTTGCGAAAATCGCTCAAGTGACCGTGCCGCGATGACAGAATTGCCTCTCGTCGTCCTGACCAATCGGGTTTTCCCGCAGACGCGCGCCGCCTTCGAGGGCGTCGCGCGTGTCGTCGCAAACGAGCAGTCAGAGCCATGGAGCCACGATCAGGTAATCGAGCGCTGCCGCGAAGCGGCCGGGCTCATGGCGTTCATGACCGATTGCGTCGATCGCGACTTTCTCGATCAATGCCCAAACCTGAAAGTGATCGGCGCCGCCCTGAAGGGCTACGACAACATCGATGTCGAGGCCGCAAGCGAGCGCGGCATCCAGGTGACGATCGTGCCGGACCTGCTCACCGAGCCGACGGCCGAGCTGGCAATCGGGTTGATGATTGCGCTCGGGCGGCACGTTCCTGCCGGCGATGCCGGCATTCGGGCATCGGGCTTTGCGGGCTGGCGACCTCAGCTTTACGGAACCGGTATCCGCAATTCGACGGTAGGGATCGTCGGCTTCGGCCTGGTCGGTCGCGCCATCGCGCGCCTGCTCTCCGGGTTCGGCTGCCGCATCGTCGCGTTCGATGCAAATCCGTTCGAAGCTCCCGGTATCGAGGCGGCTTCGTTCGAGAACGTGCTGAAGCTGGCCGACATCGTCGTGCTGGGCCTGCCGCTGACCGAAGCCACGACCGGCTTGATCGACGCAGAAGCGATCGGCCGGATGCGCCACGGCGCGCTGCTCGTCAACCCCGCGCGGGGCTCTCTGGTCGATGAAGCCGCCGTGGCCGACGCGCTCGATAGCGGCCATCTCGGCGGATATGCCGCCGATGTTTTCGAATGCGAGGACTGGGCGCGGCCGGGCCGGCCCGGAGCAATCGACGCAAGATTGACCAGGCCCGGTGCTCGAACCGTGTTGACGCCCCATATCGGATCGGCGGTGATGTCGGTGCGGCGCGAGATCGAGTTGTCCGCGGCTACCAGCATCACCGAGGCCCTGGCCGGCAAGGTGCCTGCCGGGGCCGTCAACAGACCCACGCGCCAAACAAGTATTCCTGCATTGACCAAATGAAATGCTGAATCTGACCCATGCCCGTTCGTTCGTGACCGTGATCGCAACGCGGGGCGTTCGGGCGGCCGCGCGCCAACTTGATCTGGCGCCTTCCACCATCGTGGAGCACATCCGCCAGCTGGAGGAGGTTCTGGCTGCACCTCTGGTGGTACGCCGGCGTGGCGGCGCCTTGCCGACGGATCAAGGCGCGCGTTTCCTTCCGCTAGCGCGCTCGCTGGTAGAGACGGCCGGACGAGTGCGCAGCCTGATTCATCTTCCCGCACTACGCGTGGCCGCATCTAGCAACGTCGGCACCTATTTGCTGCAGCCTCACATCGCAGCCTTTCGGCAAAGTGCTCGCATTCCGGTCGAACAATGGATTGGCTCGAACTCGGATGTCGTCGCCCGGCTCGAACGAGGCGAGGCTGACCTAGCCGCCATGGAATGGTGGGATGGAAGGCCGGGCTTCACCACGCGCACCTGGAGGCGGGAGCCGCTCGTTGTCATTGTCGGACCCGGTCACCGCTGGGCCCGACTTGGGTCCGTGTCTGTGACTGCGCTGCAAGGCGAGCCACTTCTCGGCGGTGAATCCGGTACCGGCACTGGTTATCTTCTGCGCCGGCAACTCGGACCGCTGGCGAAATCTCTCGCGATCGTCGACGGTTTCGGCAATACCGAGGCTGTCAAGCGGGCGGTCCGCGCCGGCTACGGTTCGTCGATCGTCATGGAAGCCTCTGTTGCCGACGAAGTCGCAACTGCGCAGCTTGTCGCGCTTCGTATTGAAGGCGTCGAACTCGCCAAGGAGATCAAACTGATCGTTCCCGAGGCTTTGCCGCCTACGGCTCCGGCGATGGCGATGTTCGAGGCGTCGCGGCTCTGGGGACGCGACTTGGCCATTTAGCCGAGTCGCTGCCCGGTGGTACCGGAGCAGCGAGGACCTTGGGCCGGCATTGAATTGAGAGCGCACGGTGTTGATCAACCAGGAGAACGTCGGTCGTTCTTTGAAACCATCAGCGGGATACCGACAAGTCTCCGAGACTGCGACCGTGCCAGACCTCGCTGCGCGAGGTCGCGCGCGTGCTGAAGCCGGGCGGCCGTCTGGGACTGCCCTTCACCAGCGTGTCGCCGTGACCGCAGCCGATCTCCAAAACAGCGGCGGCGTGTGTCGCCCGAGGGGGCGTTCTCGCGGGGATCGACTTCTCGTGGCTGACGCACCGCCATGCAATCCGCCGTCACCGCGCCTTGGTGGCTGAAGGCCGCCTCGAGTTCCACTTCCAATCGAGTGACAAGCTGCCGTTCGCCGACGCGAGCTTCAACGAAGCTTATGCCGTCCATACGATCTACGTCTCTGGACCGCGCCGCTCGATCATTTGCGCGAGACGTGCCGCGTCCTGCGGCCCGCCGGTCGTTTCGTCCTCGGCTTCCGACCCGCCGAAGATCCCCGCTTCCAGCAGACATTTCCGACCGAAGTCTATCGCATCCGGCCCCAGGCCGAGGTCGTCGAGTTGGTCCGTGCGGCCGGCTTCAACGTCCTCAATGTAGTCGAGCGCATGCTACCCGGAAAACCAATGACTTTCGTCGTGGCAACAGTTGCGTTGGTGTGCCGGACGGGATGGATCGCGGTCTCGAGCTGCCGAGGTATCGGCAGCGCGAGTTAGCGGACAGCGGGTCCATATTACGGAAGCAATCAGACCGCCGCGAACATGGACAGACGTGCAACGACTTCGTCGATCTCGTCATCTGTGGTTTACCTTCCTAGGCTGAAGCGGAAGGCTCCCATTCCAACCCTCTCGGCGCCTTCATTGCCGCGTGTACGGACGACAGCTCGATCTGGCCCGAATGGCGCTGAGCCCGTCGATGTCGCCACATTGCGCAACTGGCTCAATATGTCGGCGCCAATCCTGCCGACGAACGACACGTTGAGGGTATTGGGCAAGTGATGCGAGTTATCACTACGTGCCCGGCTCGACTTTTGCCGCAGCACCCGACATGTCGCTCCTGGACCGCGTCGAGCGGGCGGGCCGATCGATTCCCGAGAAACTGCATCGCGGCTCGACCCGGACAACGGATGCTCCCTATCGCGAGACTGAAGCTGCCATCGGGCGGCGCACGATCTCTCTATCTGCGTTCCATCAGCGCCTCGCGCTGCCGTTCTTGGATTTTGACAGGCCCGGTCTCCCTTGCTTGTTCGGTCGCCCGCGCTTGGCTGACGCGGTTTGGCTGGAATGTGTCATTCTCACTTTGATGGCTCGGATTAGCTCGCCCACAGTGTCGACGCGCACGGCGTTGTGCTGCGCTAGGAGATTATCTGAGAGCGTAAGGTACGGTGCGGCCGCCTCCGCTGAGGCCAACAACACATAGTCTTGTATGGCATCGTTGGGATCGTTCAGCCGCAAGTAGACGCAGAGTCCGGGTCGTTCCTTCCGCAGGTGGGCTCTCCACCGCGAAGCGTGGCCTGGCGTTCTCTTCGCTAGTTTTCGGACCACCTGAAATGAGACGACCTTGCTTCTTCCATTCTTCCGCAGCGCTGTACCGTCGTCGGTGAGCATCAACCGAAGCCCGAGATCTGTGTGCAACGCCTCGGCCACCTCGGAAGCGAGCTTTGACAAAACCTTGCACCATTGCTCGCGCGCGTCAAACCATCCGCAGTCTCGCGAACCTGCATAGCCGATGAGCTTGTAGGCGTTTCTGATCGAACCAAAACGCTTGACGTAGCATGCGGGTGAGGGAAGCCCGGACGTGCTCTTGATAATGCTGGAGCTAAGCTTACCGTTGCGGGCAAGGGCAAGGCGGAGTCTGCGCAACATCTGGTCGTCCGGGATCGAGATGTATCGCTCGGCCATGATGTTTTGAGCGCGCTCAAAGAGGTCGGCATCAACAACTGGAGCCACTGCCGAAGAAGTTCGAATCCACAAATCGTGAGGGTTGTTCACTTGCTTCTGTCCGAGGCGCCGGGACGTGCGGTTGTAGACTAGGTTGCCGATATAGTTTTCGTTCTTAAGGATGTGGTGGACCATGAGATAGGACCAAGGACGCCCATGGTGATTGGGAATGTTCGTTCGATTGAGTTGCCGTGCAATCTCAACGTCGGTTTTTCTCTCAATGACGAACTGCCGGAATATCGACCTGACGACCGCCATTTCCTCGTCTGACCCGAGCCGGAGCCGCACACGATCGGTTTTCAATGCCTTGTACTCGCCCTTTCTCAAGCGGCCTTTCGAGTGTTGCTCCTCATCGACCATCTCCCGGCTGAGTCCAAACGTGAGCGGGCCCCCGACACGATAGCCGAGGCCGGCCATTCGGCAGTGGCCAGTATGAACCTTAACGCCGAGCTCCCTGCTGAACTCGGCCGCCATCACTCGCTTGATGTTTTTTATTATGCTTGAAAGAAGACTGCCGTCATTTTCGAATTGCTCAGCGCAGTAGGCGACCTTTACGCCGTTGCGCTTGCAAATAAACTCGTAGTGCGCACTTTCGTCGACATCTTGGAAGCGTCCCCATCGGCTGATGTCGTAGACGAGAACGTGGTCGAAGTCCGCGTTTCCCGATTGTACATCCTTGATGAGTTCGGTTAGACCCGGCCGTCGATTGATCCGTACTCCGCTGCGTCCCAGATCTGCATAAGTCCGCACGATCTTGAGATTTCGCTGCTGCGCGTATTCCGCGATCGCGGCAGCCTGGTTCTGCGTCGAGTAGCGTTGAAGCTCCGTCGACATGCGCACATACTGCGCCGCTCGAAGCGCCTTCTCGGGTTTTGCCAGTTGTGTGTTGCGGCGAATAACGAGTGCATTGACCATGATCAACGCTCCGCAATGCAGCCGGGACGTTTCGTCTTTAAGCGTGCCCCCCGGAGGGCTTGCCCGAGGCTTCTATCTCACGAAGAACCGCCGCGATGCCGTCAGCGCAAACTTCGACAAGCTTCGGTTCCGCAATGCCTAGATTTGCGATGCCCCTTGCAATTGAGTTGGACGCAAGCTGCAACGCGGCGCCGCGTTGATCTTTGGGAAGTTCTGCAATCTTCATTGCCGTGCGGTGCACGAGCCCTGTCAGCGCTTCGTAGGCCGCTTTTTGATCTGGCGTCATGACGCGCATCCGGTGACCTTGACGATATTCAATCGCAACCGCAGAGCGAGAGCAAGCCTCATGGGTTCGAGTTGTTGCTGAATGGGACTCGCGCATTCTTCAAGTGTGCCAATTCGGCACGCTGTTCACTGAACCGGTCGTGCCCCATTGCTGCAGACCAGAGGCCGGCTGGCCGCCGTCCACGGCTGATCCTGGTGCAGGGTGTCTGACCGGACGTCGACCATTCGGGGACGGCACCAGCCGCTCGAGCACTGGATATTGGGAGCGTCGGTACGTTCTTCGCCAACCGTCTGTGATCTACATTACTGAATTCATTTCGTTGGATCGGCACAACATCGCGCCATAAGGCCCAAGCTTCGGCATGAAGCCGGCGCGGGCACCATTGCAAATAGCTCTGTTCGATTTGTCCGGTTGTTTGCCACGTCTCGCGACAGGACAACCGACCGACGACAACACCATGAAGGGAGACGCATTTGGGAGTGGAACTAACCAGCTCAACGAACGCCTCCGTCAATCAGACGTCCAAAAACCCGTCTTCTGCTGCCACTGCAGCACAATCGGCGTTTGGCAATGCTCTCAATGAGGCGGTCAGCACCGCTGGAGACGGGTCTCCGCCGCGCGATCTGCCCGCCGGCCAGCTCGGCTTCAGCCAGCTGGTGGAAGACATTGACAAAACCAAGGAGTGGATATCGCGCCAGACAACCTCCTCGCCCGAGATGGACCGGAATACCGAGAGGCTGCAGGAGTTGCAGTCGGAGCTGACGAAGCGCCAGGACGGCATGCGCAAGGCAGGCAGCGCGCCAAAGGGCAAGGCAACGAGCAAGGGCCCTGCTCGGGAACAGGCGTCGTCGGACGCAATGCCACGTATGCTGCGCGAGCGCACCAGCATCCAGTACGGGAGCCCCAATGAGGCACGGGCTGAGCTAGACCGCATCGCCGCCTGGCTGCAACGCAGCGATGTCAGTCCTTCCGACCGACGCCTGCTGCAGACCGAACTCGATAATCTGGCACCGCAGTTCGAACAGGGGCGCCAGCAGCAAGCTGAGGAACGGCGCACCCAAGTCATCACGCAGGCCTTGGCGCCGTCGTCCGGCCTCTCTGATGCCAAGGCGCAGGTGTTGGACTCGCTCCGCCGCATCGATGGCATCGTTGCTCTGCCGGATCGACCAGGATACTTCGCCCTTATGCGGGGCAGCGAGCAGATCGTGCTGACGAGTCAAGAAGTCGCCCAGCTGCGCACCAACGCTGGGAAGTCGCTGGACACCGCGGCGAAGCAAGCACGCGGCCTCAACGAGACGACGTTCGGACGGCTCAACGACCACATGAAATTGAACTACGAGGAGCAACCTTACGTCGGCTTTGCCGTCAGCGTCGTCTGCGGCGAGGAGCCTGTCGAACTGTACGACCGTGTCCAGCCGATGGTTGCGACGTCGAACTCGACGCTGACGAGATATCGCCAGCAATCCGAAGCAGGCGCGCCGCTGGCCAGTCGCGCCGCCATACTGCTGGAGGGTGTCGAGGGCGCCGAGCATGCGCGCGTCACGCTGGATAAAGGTGTCGATCGGGCTGTGGGCGCCGCCGGCGACATCGTGACCGGACTGAAGGTCACACGCGACCTCTCATTCGCGGTCTCGCTGAGCATCGGCGCCGTCGTGGCAGCGCCGGTCGTGGCCGCGGGCGTCGGCGCTGGCGGACTTGGCTTGACCGGTGCGGGCGCTGTCGCCGCTACTGGCGTAGGAACCGGCACCGTGGTTGGTGCAGGAGGTTTTGCTTTGCGCGGCAGCTCGGCGGCAGTAGGGGAGCTGGCGGCCGGACATTCGCGCGAGCAAGCCCTTTCTGTCGGCTGGCAGGAAGGCAAGCGGGGTGCGAAAGAAGGCTTTGTCAGTGGGGTGGGCGGCGGGGTCGGACTGTCGACCGGCCGCGCGCTGGGGCTCGGTGCCCAACAGCTCAGCCGCGCACAGACCGTCGCGCGCAGTATGGCGGCTGGAAGCGGCGGCGGCGGCAGCAGCGAGCTGGCGCGCGGGATAATTGAACAACGCGGTGTGGTCGATATCCTCAAGAGGACCGGCGAAGGACTCGTGCTGGGCGGCGCTGGTGGATCGATCGGCGGCGCCAGTTCGACGATATCCAATCCGGTTCTGCGGCAGACCGCCGCCATCGGCGGCGACGTCGGGTTGAATGCTGGTGTCGCCTATGCCGAGACCGGCAGCCTGCGCGAAGCCGCGCTGGCCGGTGCCAACTCGATCGCGGTCTCCGGTGGCGTGGCGGCCGCCCGCCAGCATCCAACTGGAACCAGCACCGGCGAAAGGTGGGCTGCCGACGTCGGTAAGTCAGCCAAACGTGAGGCCGTCAACCTTGCTGCTTCTGCGATGCTCGGAATGGCTGACGTTCCGGCTTTGCGCGGAACTGGTGCCGCTCCTGGCGCGGTGATCGGCCAGCCCCTATCCGGCGGTCGCATGATCACCGAAGCGCCGACAAGGCCTGTGACGTCAACGAATGAGGGGCCTGTCAAGGCCGCAGAGGTCGCGCAGGCTGGCTCTAACGCAGCAGCAGACCGGGGGCAGACTGCCACGCAAACAACCCAACCCACGACACATGCCGAACAGACGGCCGCCTCGCAGGCAACGCAACCGTCGTCCACTGCCCGGATCGCTGGGCCGGAAGTGTTTGCAGAAATTTCGGCTGAATTAGGTCTCGGCACTCCCGCGCAAAGCACGCTACCCGGCGTGCGAGGCGCCGTGGCGGATGCGGCAGCGGCCGGGCTCATCGGACACCAAGGCGCGCCGGGCACCGTCGACGTAGCTTTCCAGGCGCACGGCTCAGCGTCGGACGTGCGCGGCCAGTATGGAGTTACGGGCGCGCAGCGCCAATCAGCACACATCAATGCAACTGCTTTCGTCCGAACAGCGCCGGGCTATAGCCGGTCGGCCGCGCCGACGCTGCTGCTTAACGCGTCGACTCACCGCGCGTTCGATAATCACTGGAAGCAATGGGCGATGGCACAGCGGAGAGCCGGTCGTACCGATTGCTCGATCTCCGAGATGCGCTCGGCCATGCATGCGGCCATAGACAACATTCCCAATCTTTCACCAAAAGTCCGAGGCACTATGGCGTGGCGACTCGATCTGGAAATCCATGAGCTTGGCCTCGCGGACGGTGATCGTGTGCCGCTGCCATACAGCAACGTCAGACCAACACAATGACGATGCGCTCAACCGGCATGACGGAGTTAAGGCGTTACTCTTTGGTGTGGTGGATCGCGACGCAAGCGCCGTGGATGTAGCACCAAAACTGATATCGCGAGCCGCGCACCGCCGCACTTGAGGTGCGCGGATGGTTCTGCCCGTCAATGTCGGTCCCGCTCGTCGCCACGATTTCACGGCTTTGGCGGGGTTATACTTATCCGCTCAGGTGGCCGGGTTGAATGGATAGCAACCGGAGCACAGAACGAATCCAGAAGGTTCATGCTGTTTCCGTGCTGCTCGGAACTGTTGGCACCCTGGGGTAACCGCTTGAAATTGTTGGTAGCGGTTCGCAGCATGCGGCAGCACGAATTCCAGTAAGAGAACAAAACGATTTTGCGCTAAGTATCTGTATTGAATGATCTATAGTTGGCGATCCCAGCAGATTTACAACGGTTGAGCAAAATCAACCGCTTGGCCCGGCTAACACCCCTCAATGTGCACTATACGTTTTCGGGGGGCATGCGCGAGTGGCTAACATGGTCGAGGTCGCGAGAGGGAAGGGACTACTGCCCCGGCTGGCGCTCATGTGAAGTGTTCGGGGGCGCGTCGAGCCGGGCAACTCGGCGGGCTCGGTGCCGTGGTCAAATCCGTGAGCGCGGCGAGCCGATGATGCCCGTCGATGAAATGCAGCCGGCCCCTATCGCGCATTGCCAGCGCAGGTTTGGCGAAGGCTCCGTTTCGAGAGTGTACTGAAACGGGCGACGGTACTGTCCCTTTTCGACGTCGCTCGCGGTGTTCGCATAGATCGGATCAGAGACGGCCGCGATCCTTTGTTGCGTGGCATCGGAGAGCTACGCACGGCTTAAAGCGTCGCAGGTCGCCGGCAGACCTTGACCGCAGCTCGCGCACGAGCTTGGACACTGGAGCCTGTCGGCTGAACTGCCGATTTTCTACATCATACGACCGCGGCTTGCTGCCTGCCCTGGGTCAAAGCTGACGGCGTCCGGCCATAAGACGGTGGTCCACCATCGTGGCATAAGCAGACAAGCCGCTTAGCATGCGTGGCTTTTTCGCTATCGCTCATCGAGCGGTGCTTATTTCAGAAATTCGGAAACCCTGACAAGTAAATATAGATACCCGGCCGGCGCCCGTTCGCGTCCGTGATGAAGGTGCCGCGTGGATCCTGGGTCTTGACGTAGCCGCGGGATCGTTGTCCCAGCGCATGCCTGCCTCGCACGGCCCGCGCATGTTCTAGTGCTCGTGCTGGAAGCCCATCGCTGGCTCTCCTGTCTACGCGAGCCTGTTCAATGACGAGGAGACGGCTTCACGGTGATCTAGTCGCGGTTGCGCGAGAATGGCGCCTATGACGCATACCGGGAAGCCCAGTCCGGATGGCAGCCTCGGAGATGGCACAGGAGTTTGTGTGCAAACCGCCGGTTGATTGCCGCTAACGGAGCCGCTGTGCATTGGCGCAAATAGCGAAATATGTCTGCGTCTTGCGGCACGGTGAGAGAGTACGCACATGCTCAAGCACGATCTTGGAGGGCGGCAGTGTCGGACACCGACGATGAACTCAGGGTCAGGCTCGGGCGCATCGGCAACCGCCGCGAACGCAAGGCCGTTGGCTACCTCGGACGTGTGCGCAAGCTCGCGGCGAAGGCTGGCGCCGCGCGGCCGCGTCGTAGCGCGGACTTCAGCGGCTCGCGGATCGGCCGCGGTCATGCCCAAGGAACGGTTTCCGCGAGCCGACGTCCGGCGGGGGCACGCCGCGTGGTCGTCAAGGCGCGCATTGTCCGTATCAAGTCCGGCGAAGGCGGCGCCGTCAGGGCTCATCTGCGCTATGTGCAGCGCGACGGCGTGACCCGTGAAGGCAAGCCGGGCGAGCTGTATGATGCCGGCAGTAGCCAGGCCGATGGCGGGGCATTCGCGCAGCGAGGTGAGCAGGATCGCCACCAGTTCCGGTTCATCGTCGCTCCCGAAGACAGTGCTGAGATGACCGAGCTCAGGCCTTTCGTGCGGGACCTGATGCGACAGATGGAGGCCGACCTCGGCACCCGGCTGGATTGGGTGGCGGTCGATCACTTCAACACGGGTCACCCCCACAGCCATATCGTGGTGCGCGGCAAGGACGAGGGGGGCAAGGATCTTGTGATCGCACGCGACTACATCGCCCATGGCATGCGCGCGCGCGCCAGCGAACTTGTTACCCGCGAGCTGGGCCCGGAGAGCGAACTGGGCGCATTGCGAAAGCTCGAAAACGAAGTCGGCGCCGAGCGGTTCACCCGGCTTGATCGCGCCATACTGCGGGAGGTGGATGGTGAAACCTTCCGACTCACCGCCAGACTGCAGAGTGATCCGCGACAGGACGCCATGCGCATGGGGCGGTTGCGAACGCTGGAGCAGATGGGCCTGGCCGAGGAGACCGCGCCCGGCGTCTGGCGGGTCATGCCGGAGATGGAGCCGACGCTGCGGCGGATGGGCGAGCGGGGCGACATCATCAAGACGATGCATCGCGATCTCGCCGCCGCAGGAATTCACCGCGCGGCCGCTGACCATGTGATCTTCGACGGACAAGCCGGCGTCGCGCGGATAACCGGGCGGCTGGTCGCGGAAGGGATCTCTGACGAGTTGCACGACCGCCGGTATGTGATCGTGGATGGGATCGACGGGCGAACGCATTACGCCGATCTCGGCGTACGGCAAGCCGCCGACGAACCCCTGATCCGAAATACGATCGTCGAGGTTCGCGCGCGCGACGTCAGCCCACGCAACGTCGATCGAACCATCGCTGACGTCGCTCGCCGCAACCACGGCGTCTATAGTACGGAACTGCATCTAGCCTTCGATCCGAAGGCTTCCCGGGAATATATTCAGGCGCATGTTCGCCGGCTGGAAGCCATGCGGCGGCAAGGTCTGGTCGAGCGCTCTGCGAGCGAGGACTGGTCCGTTGGTGCGGACCATCTTGAGCGCGCAACCCGGTTCGAGGCCGCGCAGCGATCGCGCAACCCCGCGCGGATCAACGTGCTGTCCTGGCAGAGCCTTGGCGAACTGCCCGGCGCGTCTGGCGCGACCTGGCTCGATCGGCAACTCGTTGCCAGGTCGCCGGAGGTGATCGCGTCGACCGGGCCGGGATCGGAGTTTGAGGGGGCGCTTCGTTTGCGACGGCAATGGTTGCTGGAGCAGGGCCTTGCGCGCGAGCAGGGCGGACGGATTGCGTACGCGCGCAATCTGCTCCAAACGCTGGAGCGGCGGGAGCTGGCCGAGGTCGCGGTGCGCATGACGCGCGAGACCGGTCTTGATTACACCGAGACCAAGCCGGGCGATCGGGTCACCGGCACCTATCGCCGCATGCTGACCCTCAGCAGCGGTCGCTTCGCGCTGATTGAGCGCGCGCGTGATTTCAATCTCGTGCCCTGGCGGCCAGTGCTTGAGCGGGCCAAGGGGCAGGCGGTCACCGGCGTCGTCGGCGGCGAAGGGATCTCCTGGTCGATCGGAGTGAAGCGCGGCTTGGGCTTATAATTCGCTGCCGTGATAATTAATACGGGCAAGGTGTTGATATTTAAGGGATTATACTATTTTAGCGATATTAGTATAACGTAGCTTGCAATAGGGTTCCAGGAGTTATACTATTCTTGCGAAAATAGTATATCGGACTGTCCGACATGGCTACTGCAAAGCGCCTCGATGTCACCTACCAGACGCTCTATTCCGAATTGGTCCAGCGCAGCCTCGACGAGAGCTTCACCTCGGAGTTTTCCTCCAACGGCCGGTTTGTGGCCGTGGAGGTCAAGGGCAAGAAATACTGGTACTTCGATTCTCCCAAGCCCGAGGGCGGCCCGCAGGACCGCCGCTACGTCGGTCCGGTTGACGATCCCGAAATCACCAAAAGGGTCGAGGCGTTCAAGGATTTGAAGGCCGACCTGAGAGGGCGCCGCCGTCTCGTCTCCACGCTGACGCGCGAGGCTTACCTGCCGCGTCCGCTGCCGATGGCAGGTCAGGTCGTGGAAGGCCTGGGAAAGGCCGGCTTCTTCCGCATGAGGGGCGTGCTCGTCGGCACCGTTGCCTACCAATGTTACTCGGCCGTTCTCGGGACGCGCCTTGACGCGACCGCCATGCAGACTGGCGATGCCGACTTTGCGCAATTCCACGAAATCTCGGTGGCCATCAAGGATTCCATACCACCCATTCTCGACGTGCTTAGACAGGTCGATCCGACCTTTCGCGAGATTCCGAGCCGGGTCGACGGCAGGGTCTCCACCCAGTTCGTCTCAAGGGACAAATTCAAGGTGGAATTCCTGACGCCCAATCAGTGGTCCGACGACCAGGCAGGCAAGCCCGTTCCGATGCCATCGCTGGGCGGAGCGGCCGCATTCCCGCTGCGTTTTCTCGACTACCTGATCTACGAGCCCATCCGCGCTGTGCTGCTGCACGGTCCCGGTGTGCCAGTCCTCATCCCGTCACCGGAGCGGTACGCCATTCATAAACTCATTGTCGGATCCCGCCGGAAGGAGGATCGCGACGCAACCGCCAAGAGCTCGAAGGACCGGCTTCAGGCCCGGTCAATGATCGAAGCGATGATCGCGAACCGGCAGCATGCCGATCTTGCTTCTGCTTTTACAGAAGCTTGGGACCGCGGCGATCAATGGAGAGCCGCAATCCGCACAAGCATCGCGATCTACGACGATGACTTCCAGAATTTGCTTCGAGCTGAACTTGCCAAGGGCGTAACCGAACTCGGCTCTAAGCTTGCCGATTACGATCTTGCCGACAAGCAAACCGATGCCGCGACGCTCCGCCCAAAATGACGCGGGGGTATGGTCCCGAGTATTCCGCGAGCTGCCAGCACCTTTCAAATAGGCTCAAGATCCAGGATTGCCGTGCTAGAATCGGAGGAACACCGGGGCATGGAGATCGCCGAGTCGCGATGTTCCGATCGGAATGCTCTGTGAGTCATCGTGCGTGCCAGTTCAATGCTGGAAGCGTGAGCCAACGTCGTCACACCATTGACAAGCTGTTGAAGTGTTTCCTGACATAGGCTGAAAACGTAGTGCGCATGATCACGTCAGGTCGCGTTTGATCAGCGTGGATTTCGTTGCGAAGCGCAAATTTTATTTCGATTGAATGTGCAGCGTTCTCGCCCTCTTCATTGCGCCGTTCACGTCGCGCTGTGAATGGGACCAAGAATGTTTCCGGCAAAAATCTACGTGGGACAGATCGCCGTCGTCTTCGGCCTCGTCGTTGCCTCTACATGGAGCGCGACGCAGTGGACGGCCAGCGCGCTCGGCTATCAGGACGGTCTAGGCTCGTCCTGGTTCACGCTGTCGGGCTATCCGGTTTATCTGCCGTGGCGGCTGTTCGAGTGGTGGTACGCGTACGAAGCGTACGCGCCCGAGATCTTCGAACGCGCCGGCGCTATGTCTGCCGGTGGAGGAATCGCAGGTGCGCTGTTTGCGGTCGTCAATTCCGTGTGGCGCGCCCGCCAAAATCAGCTGGTCACGACTTACGGGTCGGCCCGTTGGGCGACACATAAGGAGATCGCGGCCGCCGGCCTATTCCAAGCCAAAGGCGTTTTCCTTGGTCGCATCGATGGCGAATATCTCCGTCATGACGGTCCGGAACATGTGATGTGCTTTGCGCCAACGCGCTCGGGCAAGGGCGTTGGTCTGGTGCTGCCGACTTTGCTTTGCTGGACCTCGTCAGCCGTGGTTCACGACATCAAGGGCGAGAACTGGCACCTGACCGCCGGTTGGCGGTCGCGGTTTTCGCATTGCCTGTTGTTCGACCCGACAGACACCAGGAGCGCCCGGTACAATCCGCTGCTTGAGGTACGCAAGGGGGCTGTTGAAGTCCGGGACGTTCAGAACATCGCCGACATTCTGGTCGATCCGGAAGGCGCGCTTGAGCGTCGTACCCATTGGGAAAAAACCAGCCACGCGTTGCTTGTCGGGGTGATCCTTCACGTTCTCTACGTCGAGGAGAACAAGACACTCACCCGCGTCACCGAAATCCTTGCCGACCCCGCCCGGTCGTTCGAGAAGACATTGCGGCTCATGATGGCGACCAACCATCTTGGCACGAAGGAGGCACCGAAGGTTCATCCCGTGGTCGCGGCAACCGCGCGGGAATTGCTTAACAAGTCCGAGAATGAACGCTCCGGCGTGCTGTCGACTGCGGTAAGTTTCCTCGGCCTCTATCGGGATCCGACCATCGGCCGCAATACGGAGGCCTGCGACTGGCGGATTGCCGACCTCGTTACCGCCGACAGGCCAGTCACGCTCTATCTCGTGGTGCCGCCCTCCGACATCAGCCGCACCAAGCCCTTGATCAGGCTGATCCTCAATCAGATCGGCCGCCGCCTTACCGAAACCTTGAACACAGATGGCGGAGCGCCGAGGCGGCGGCAGCTGTTGATGATGCTCGACGAGTTCCCCGCGTTGGGGCGGCTTGATTTCTTCGAGAGCGCGCTGGCATTCATGGCGGGCTACGGCATCCGTGCCTACCTGATCGCGCAGTCGCTCAACCAGATCGCCAAGGCCTATGGCGAGAACAACGCCATCCTCGACAATTGCCATGTGCGGATCGCGTTTGCGGCCAATGATGAACGTACGGCCAGGCGCATCTCGGATGCACTCGGAACCGCCACGGAGCTCAGGGCGCAGCGAAACTATGCCGGCCATCGGCTCGCGCCCTGGCTCGGGCACGTCATGGTCAGCCGGCAGGAGACTGCACGGCCGCTGCTGACGCCAGGGGAGGTGATGCAACTCCCCCATGGCGAGGAAATCGTTCTCGTGTCAGGGCTTGCGCCTGTCCGCGCCCAGAAGCTGAGGCATTATGAGGACGCAAATTTCGCCACGCGGGTGCTTCCGGCGCCACGGCTCGCTAGCGGCTTCTATCCCGATTGCCCACCAACGAGACCTCATGATTGGCAGGATCAGCGAAGGCAAGTCGATCTTCGGACGGCAACGCTTCCGATACGTGAGCTGACGCAGGACTCCGAGGTGGAGGGTGGGCTCAAGCAGCAGCTGACTCCCTTTGATGAGCCGGCGCCTGGCATAGGCGAGATTTCTTCTGGCGAGGAACGCCTCTTCGAAGACGATTCCGACGCTGCCTCCGATCGCGACCAAATCCAGCGCGCCGCCAGTGGTCCGGCCACGGTTCGTCGCGCCCATGCGGTGACGCGCGACGACGACGATCTTCTTCCAGCTTTTTGATGGGCCAGGCGATGAAACCGAAACTATCCGTCTATCTCTCCGACCATGTTGCCGAACGCCTCGCGCTGGCGGCGAGCCGACCAGGAACCAACAAGTCGGCAATCGTCGATGCAGCACTCGATCGTTTTCTTAATCCGGAGCGCGATCCAAGCGGCGATGCAGCCCTGGTGCGGCGTCTCGACCGCATGAGCCGGCAGTTCGGCCAGATCGAGCGCGATCTCTCGATCACGGCTGAAACCATTGCGCTTTTTGTCCGCTACTACCTCACGATTACGCCGCCATTGCCGTCGGGCGACCAGGACGCCGCGCGGGCCCTGGGGCGCGAACGCTTCGAGATGTTCGTCGCACAGATCGGCAAACGCGTCGCCGCGGGTGGCCGGCTCGTGGCCGACGTGATGGAGCGGGTCAACAGCTTCAATCCTGATCTGTTCATGCGGAATCTGGAGGAGGGGGCGCCGCTGGGCCAGGCGACAGCCGCAACCCAAGCCGATTCCCGTGCCGTTAAGGCAACGGGTGAGCCGCCGGAGCATTCTCCGGAAGGACGAGAGGGGATCGGCAATGTCTGATCTCCTCTCGTCCGAGACCCGACAGCGTCGCCGCAACATGCTGCGGACCGCCATGGGGCCGGCAATCGCTTTGGCGCTCGATGAACCGGACGTGGTTGAAGTTCTGGTCAATCCCGATGGCCGGCTATGGCTCGATCGCCATGGTTCCGGGCGGGCCGACACCGGAGTGGTCCTGACACCCAGCGAGGCCGAGCGGATCATCCGTCTCGTTGCAAGTCACGTCCGCGCCGAGGCCAGCGGGTCGTTTCCGATCGTCTCGGCTGAACTGCCCGAAACCGGCGAGCGGTTCGAGGGGCTGTTGCCACCGGTGGCGCTTGCGGCCTGCTTTGCCATTCGCAAGCCCGCCACCACGACGTTCCGTCTGTCGGACTATGTCAAAGCGCAGATCGCGTCGCCCGCGATGGCCAGGATACTCAGCGAGGCGATTGCACAGGGGCGAAATATCCTGGTCGCTGGCGGGACCGGCTCGGGCAAGACCACGCTCGCCAATGCGCTGCTGGCCGAGCTCGCAGGTCTCGACCAGCGCGTCATCATCATCGAGGACACCCGCGAACTCAGGTGCGACGCCAGGGACGCGGTCGCGCTGAGGACTAAGCCCGGCGTTGCATCGCTTGCTGATCTCGTGCGCTCCACCCTGCGGCTGCGCCCCGACCGGATTGTCGTGGGTGAGGTCCGGGGAGCGGAAGCCCTCGACATGCTGAAAGCCTGGAACACCGGCCACCCCGGTGGGATCGCAACCGTACACGCGAACTCCGCGCGCGCGGCGCTCTATCGGATCGAGCAACTGGTCCAGGAAGCGGTAACGACCGTTCCACGCCGCCTGGTCGCCGAGGCGATCGATCTCGTGGTCTTCATCAAGGGGCGGGGTCCAGGACGCCGCATCGAGACAGCCGTTGAGGTCAGAGGTCTCGATCTTTCCGGCGACTATGTCCTGGAGATACCGCCCGGCCTGCCGAACCTCGTCAATCACCCCTGAACAGGATCCGGAGAAAGTTCATGACATTCAGACTTCAGGTCTCAGCCACGCTTGGTTGCTCTGGACGGCTTGGCCATGCTGTCCAACCTGTCATCGTCGACTTCGGCGCCGGCGCCATCGTCAGCCTGCTTACGGCATCGACCGCATGGGCGGCGGGCTCTGGCATGCCGTGGGAAGCGCCGCTCGAGCGCATTCTGGAATCCGTGCAAGGGCCGGTCGCCAAGATCGTAGCTGTCATCATCATCACGGTGACGGGGATATCGCTTGCCTTTGGCGATACGTCCGGCGGGTTTCGGAAGATGGTTCAGGTCGTGTTCGGTCTGTCGATCGCCTTTGCGGCCAGCTCGTTCTTTCTGTCGTTCTTCTCGTTCGGCGGTGGAGCGCTGATCTGATGCGGCCCGACGGCTTTGAGCTTGTTCTTCACCGCTCGCTGACCGAGCCGATTTTGATCGGCGGCGCGCCGCGCGCCGCCGCAATCCTGCTTGGCACGATTTCGGCCGTACTTGCCCTCGGCTTGAGGCTCTGGCTCGCGGGCCTGGTGCTCTGGATCGTCGGGCACGGCATCGCAGTTTGGTTAGGCAAGCGCGATCCAGCCTTTGTCGACGTCGCTGTCCGCCACACCAAGCACAAGGGTTGGCTTGCATGCTGAATTTGCGCGAATTCCGCTCCCACGCCCATCGGCTGGCCGACTGGTTGCCCTGGGCCTGTCTCATTGCGCCTGGAATTGTCCTGAACAAGGATGGCAGTTTCCAGCGAACGGTTCGTTACCGCGGTCCAGATCTCGATAGCGCGACCGAAGCGGAATTGATGAGCGCCGTATCCCGCGTCAACAATGTCCTGAAAAGGTTTGGCTCGGGCTGGGCCCTGTTCTTTGATGCCACCCGGGTGCCGGCCTCGGAATATCCGCGGTCGCAATTTCCCGATGCGGTGTCCTGGCTGGTCGACGAGGAGCGACGCGCATCCTTTGAAGGAACAGTCGACGCGGCATGGGACGACCCTTCGCACCACAAAGGCCAACATTTTGAGAGCACCGCGCATCTTACATTCATGTACCTGCCGCCGGTGGAGCGGGTCTCACGGCTGGAAGCTATGTTTCTGGAAAGTCCGGGCAACCAAACGGTCGGCTTGAGCCCGCTGTCTCGCCTATTTGGGAAATGGACCCATCGCTCGCGCCACGGGGCTGATCACAATCTGCCGGGAAGTGATCACTCAAGCGACGGTCAACCGCCGCAACCCGGCGCACGGAAGAGCGGCTACCAGGAGCATCTCCAGCGCTTCATTCAGGAGACCGACAGAGCCGTCGATCTGCTCTCGTCGGTTCTGCCGGAAATTGCCCCGCTCGACGACCAGGACACGCTGACCTATCTGCACAGCTGCGTGTCGACGAAGCGGCATCCCGTCAAAGTTCCGGGAATTCCGGCCTATCTTGACGCATTCCTTTGCGATGAGCCGCTGACCGGCGGTCTCTCGCCAGCGATCGGGCGTAGCCATCTGCGCACCGTAACCGTTCTGGGCTTTCCGGCCGTTACGTTTCCGGGGGTGCTAGACGATTTGAACCGGCTTGGCGTCGCCTATCGGTGGGCCACGCGCTTCCTGCCACTCGACCGTACGCAAGCGCAGGCCGCCCTTTCCCGCTACCGGCGGCAATGGTTCGCCAAGCGCAAATCCTTGGGCGCCATCCTGAAGGAGGTGATGTTCAACGAGCAGGCTGCCTTGCTGGACACGGATGCGGATAACAAGGCAGTGGACGCGGAAGCGGCGCTCCAGGAACTCGGCGATGACCTCGTGGCGTTCGGCTACATCACGACATCAGTCACCGTTCACGATGAAGACTCCTACGCAGCCGACGAAAAGATCCGCGCGGTGGAACGCGTCATCAACAGCCGCGGTTTCACGACCATTCGGGAGAACGTCAACGCGGTGGAAGCCTGGCTCGGCAGCCTGCCCGGGCAGGCCTACGCCAACCTGCGTCAGCCGATTGTCCACACCCTCAACCTGGCTCATATGTGTCCTTTGTCTGCCGTTTGGGCAGGCGAGGCGCGCTGCGAACACTTGGATGGACCGCCGCTTCTCTTGGCCAAGACCAAGGGTGCAACGCCGTTTCGCCTGACACTGCATGTCGGCGATGTCGGCCACAGCCTGATCGTTGGCCCGACGGGTGCGGGTAAATCCGTCCTTCTGTCGGTGCTGGCGCTTCAATTCCGCCGCTACCAAAGATCCCAGCTTGCGATCTTCGACAAGGGTCGCTCGGCTCGCGCGGCGACGCTTGGGCTCGGCGGCGCCTGGTATGAGCTGGGCGTGAAGGGTGGGCTGGCGTTCCAGCCACTCCGGGATGTCGACGACGAGGGAGCGCGGCTCTGGACGCTTGACTGGTTGTGTGGCGTCCTTGCCCATGAACGGGTTCTCATCACGCCCGAGGTCAAGGAGACGATCTGGTCGGCCTTGAAGAGCCTTGGCTCGGCGCCCATTGCCGAGCGCACCATGACCGGCCTGGTGGCGCTGCTGGCACGCGACGCCCTGCGCCAGGCGCTGACGCCTTACACGCTTGAAGGGCCTTACGGACGCTTTCTTGATGCCGACGCGGACAAACTGTCCGGCGCCGATGTGCTGACGTTCGAGATGGAGGAACTGATGGCGCTGCCGGGGCTGGTGGCGCCCGTGCTGACCTATCTGTTTCATGCACTCGAGGCGCGATTTGATGGCCGGCCGACGCTTCTGGTCCTGGATGAGGCGTGGTTGTTCCTGGACGATCCCTTGTTCGCCGATCGCATCCGTGAATGGCTGAAAACGCTCCGCAAGAAGAATGTCGCTGTTGTCTTCGCGACCCAGTCGCTCAGCGACATTGCCGACAGTAAGATCGCGCCGGCGATCATTGAATCCTGCCCAACCCGGATCTTCCTGCCGAACCCCCGGGCGCTTGAGCCCGCCCAGTCGGAAACCTACCGCCGTTTCGGTCTTAACGATGCGCAAGTACGCCTGATCGCTGAAGCCTTCCCGAAGCGGGACTATTACCTGCAATCGCGCGCCGGCAATCGCCTGTTTGAGCTTGGGCTCGGTCCAGTTGCGCTTGCCTTTGCGGCGGCTTCATCGCCCGAAGATCAGCGCCTGATTGAAGCATTATTCGCAAAATTCGGCCCCAGCCAGTTTGCGAAAAGCTACCTCGCTGCCCGCGATCTGCAGTGGGCAGCCAATCTGATCAGCACCTTCGAACAGGTCAGAGACGCGTGATCCCACGCGCTGCCTGCAATCCTTATCCTCAAGTCCGGAGTCCATCTGATGCTGGAAAAGCTGTTCGGCAAAACCGCTCCACGAAAACTGGCGACCAGCGTCGTCGCAATCGGACTGGCACTGATGGTTACGGTGAGTGGGTCACGACGACCCGGAGCGCAGATCGTCGTGTTCGATCCCTCGAACTATAGCCAGAATATTCTGACCGCCGCGCGGGCGTTGGATCAGATCAATAATCAGATCAGGAGCCTCGAAAACGAGGCGCAGATGCTGATCAACGGCGCCAGGAACCTGACGAGCCTGCCAGGCAGCGTCGTCGGCCAACTCACCTCGAAGATTAACGAGATCAACAGCCTGATCGCCCAGGCCAAGGGCATCTCGTTCGACGTTCAGAAAACCCAGGGCGACTTTCAACGGTTTTATCCTCGCCAGTATACCGCCGCCGTGTCTTCAGATCGGATGGTGCAGGACGCAACAGCCCGCTGGGACAACACCTATCAGGCGCTGAAGCAAACGCTGGTGACACAGGCCGCGATTGCCTCCGCGCTGGACCAGGACGGGCAGACGCTCCGGATCCTGATGGCGAATTCTTCGGGCGCCGTCGGGTCGCTGCAGGCCCAGCAGTCCGGCAACGAGTTGCTGGCGCTCCAGGTCAAGCAGTCGTTGCAGGCCCAGGCATTGGTCGCGACCCAAGCCCGGGCCGAAGCCTTGCGAGCGGTTGAGCAGCAGGCTTCAGCGGCGGCCGGGCGCGAACGCTTTACCCGCTTTATCGGAGACGGCCGCGCTTACACCGGACGCTAGAGGAGGGGGCCATGGCGGATCTCGCGGTCATCGACCGTTTCACCGATACGTTCTCGCGCTATATCGATTCCGGGTTCGGAATTCTCGGCGGCGACGTTGCGTTTCTGAGCTCGACGCTGGTTGTCATCGATTTGACGCTTGCCGGCCTTGCGTGGAGCCTGCGCGCCGACGATCACATCATGGTGACGCTTGCCAAGAAGGTGCTTTATGTCGGGGCCTTCGCCTTCATCATTGGCAACTTCAAGTCGCTTGCCGGCATCGTCTTCAGCTCGTTCTCTAGTATCGGGCTGAAAGCAAGCGGCGGGTCGCTGAGCGCGGCGGATCTGATGCGGCCAGGCTTCGTGGCCTCGACGGGATTCACCGCAGCGCATCCGCTGCTGGAGGAAACCGGCCAGTTCTCCGGCTTCGACATGCTGACCAATCTGCCCACGATCCTGATCCTGTTGTTTTGCTGGATCGTTGTCGTCCTCGCATTCTTCGTCCTCTCGGTCCAGTTGTTCGTCACCTTGATCGAGTTCAAGCTGACGACGCTTGCAAGCTTCATCCTGGTGCCGTTTGCGCTCTGGGGGAAGACGTCTTTTCTGGCGGAAAAGACGCTCGGCAATGTGATTGCATCCGGCGTCAAGGTGATGGTGCTTGCGATCATCATCGGCATCGGATCGACCATCTTCGGCGAGCTTTCCACGACGCTGACCCGGCCGGTCGATATTGTTTCCGCCATGAGCCTGCTGCTCGCCGCGCTTTCCTTGTTCGGGCTCGGCATCTTTGGGCCAGGCATTGCCGCAGGTCTGGTGTCGGGCGCGCCTCAACTTGGGGCGGGTGCAGCTGCCGGCACAGTGGCGGGGGCCGCAGCGGTCGCGATCGGTGGCGGTGCGCTGGCGCTCGGCGGTTTGCGGATGGCGGCGGGCGGATCAATGGGCGCGCTGCGTTCCGCGGCTTCGCTTGCCGGCACGTCGGCAAGTGGGGCTGGTTCGGTGGCAGATGCCGCCCGCCAGGGTTCTCAGCCAGCGAATTCGGGCGGGCCGGGCGGTGACGGCTCCGCCTCAACCAGTGGAAGGCCGTCGGGTCTTGCTAGCCAGTTCCGGCGGGCGCAGCACGTCAAGGAAGCGGCGCGAGTCGTCAGCCAGAGCCTGAAAGAAGGTGACAAAGGCAGCCAGTCCTCCGGTCCCAAGCTGAGAGGGGACTGACAGCATGGCGTTCCACCCCTTCCAGCGTCCGTCCGTGCGCTACGGCAATACGCCGGAACCTGTTACGCCCTACCAGAAGGCGCAGCAGGTCTGGGACGAGCGGATGGGCTCGGCCCGCGTCCAGGCCAGCAACTGGCGGCTTGCTGCGCTGGCGGCCACGGCGCTTTCAACGGTGTTGGGTCTCACGCTGTCGGCGTTGATCGGCCGGTCCAGCGTCGTGCCGTACGTGGTCGAGGTTGATCGCCTCGGCGAGGTGCGCGCGGTTGGTCCGGCATTCGAGACCTACCGGCCGTCCGATGCGCAGATCGCGCACTTCCTGGCGCGCTTCATCGAAAACGTCCGCTCGCTGTCGATCGACCCGGTCATCGTGCGAATGAACTGGCTTCGGGCGTATGACTTTGTCACCGATCGCGGCGCACAGGCGCTCAACGAGTATGCCCGCGAAACCGACCCCTTCACCAAGATCGGGACCAAAACCGCGACCGCCGACGTGATCTCGGTCGTCCGTGCATCCGGCGATAGTTTCGAGATTCGCTGGATGGAGAGCTCTTACGAGAACGGCGCGGTGACAAAGACCGAGCGTTTCACCGGCGTCGTGACGGTCATCCTGAAACCTCCAACCAGCGCCGAGACGTTGCGGAAAAATCCGCTCGGTCTCTACGTTCATTCCCTCAACTGGTCGCGCGACCTGATCGGAGAAGCAAAATGATGTCTTTTGCCAAAAAGAGCCGCGCGTCGGTGAGCATCTTCGCGGTGGCGATTGCGCTTGGGGGCTGCGCCACAAAATTGAATCTCGAGGCGCCGTACGACGAGTTGAGCTTCGAGAAGGCTCTTCCGGAGACTGATCCGCCGGCGCCGGTTCAGGTTGTCGAGGTATCCAAGGTGTTGCCGCTACCTGGCCAACTCAAGCCTTGGCCGACCAAAGGCAAGAAAGGCGAGAAGGTTCCGCCGGAGCAAGCCATTTCGACGGCCAACAAGGCTGCGCGGATCGAACCAACCCGGGCAGGCTATATCAATGCCATTCAGGTCTATCCTTGGACCGAAGGTGCACTCTATCGGCTCTACGCCAGCCCGGAAAAGGTCTCCACCATCGTGCTGCAGCCAGCCGAAGAGCTGATCGACGTTTCGACCGGCGACACCGTGCGGTGGGTCATCGCTGACACCATCAGCGGGCAGGGGAGCACACGGCGCGTTCATATCCTGGTCAAGCCGACGCTGCCGGATATTCAGACCAATCTTGTGGTCCTGACCGACCGGCGCGCCTACCACCTCGAACTAGTCTCCACCAAACAAACCTACATGGCCTCGATCTCCTGGACCTATCCGACCGATAGCCTGGTCGCGATTCACAAGCAAAACCAGGCGGCGCAGGAAGCCACGGAACGTGTCGCTGATCGCGGTGTGCGGCTGGACAGCTTGAACTTCCGCTATCGCATCGAGGGGGACGATCCGCCGTGGCGGCCGCTTCGTGCCTTCGACGATGGCCACAAGGTTTTCATTCAGATGCCGTCGGGTCTCTCGCAGGGCGAAGCGCCGCCGCTGTTCGTCGCCGGCGCCGATGGCCGGCCCAACCTTGTCAATTATCGCGTGCGAGGTTCCTACTACATTGTCGACCGGATGTTCGGCGCCGCCGAGCTTCGCCTTGGCGAGAATCCCCAGCGCACGGTCCGGATTATCCGCACCGATGCGCGCCCGGTCTCACAGATCTTCAGCACCGGGGGCGCCTCGTGACCGAGGATTCCGATAAGGTGCCACCGGAACGGCTGGAATTGCGGGCACGGCCGCGGCCGATCCGCCGTCTCAACAAGCGTACCCTCATGATTGGCTGCGCGGTCGCCGCGTTGTTCGTCGCGGGGGCGACGATCATCGCGCTCAGTCCGCCCCGGATGTTCAAACCCACTGAGCGAACCGAATTGTACAATACCGAGCGCAAGCAGACGGCTGACGGGCTCGCCAAGCTGCCCAAGTCCTACCAGGACTTGCCGCCGAAGCTGGGCCCACCGTCGCCCGGCGATATCGGTCGCGCTTTCGCCGAGAGTGAGAAGAAAATAGGAGGAGGTCCGCCTGAAACTCCGTTCCAGGCTGATCCGGAACGGGATGTTGAGCGGGCAGAGCGCATCCGTCAGGCCCGTATTGCGCAACAGGCCAAGGAGTCGGGCCTGCTGTTTCGGCTGTCCGACAAGCAGGACCGGCGCAAACAGCCGGTGGATGGGGTCACAGCCAATGAACCGCCTTCGGCATTCCGTCCGGCACAGGCCGATAACACTTCCACGACGGCTGATCTCCTAGCGAAGGCTCAAGGCTTGAACGATCGCTCCAGTGAAATCATTCCATCGTCCCAGGCGCGCAAGCTCGCTTTCGTTGGCTCCAAAGCCGACAAGGAAACGACCAATCCGCACGCACTGGCGGCTGCGCCGTCGCCCTATGCAATCATGGCGGGATCGATCATTCCGGCCAGCCTTATCACTGGGTTAAATTCCGATCTGCCGGGATCGACGATCGCGCAGGTAACGGAAAACGTCTACGATACCGTGACCGGCGAGCATCTCCTCCTCCCACAGGGGACGCGGCTCTTCGGAAAATACGACAGCGTCGTGGCTTTCGGCCAGAAGCGAGCGCTTGTGGTTTGGACACGACTAATCCTGCCGAATGGCAATTCGATCGTCATCGAGAATCTGCCGGCGACAGACGTCGCGGGATACGCTGGTCTGGAGGACGAGGTTGATTTCCATACCTGGCAGTTGCTCAAGGGGATTGGCCTGGCAACACTGATTGGTGTGGGGACCCAGCTGTCGTTCGGCAACGACGAAAGCGATTTGGTCAAGGCGCTGCGCGAAAGCGTTCAACAGACGACCAATAGAGCGGGTCAGCGGCTCATCGAGCGTCAACTCGACGTACAGCCTACCATCACAGTGCGGCCCGGCTGGCCGCTGCGTGTGATTGTTTCCAAGGATTTGGTGATGAAGCCGTACGAGATGGAAACGGCCCGCAAGGCAAAGTGATTGGATGAGACTGTGGAAACTTCCGGATCGGACGCCGGTCAAACTTACGACGACGCTTCCGCCTCAACTGGAGGCGCGGCTTCGCGAGTACGCAGATTTTTACGCTGAAACCTATGGCGTTCGGGAAGAGGTAGCCGATCTCGTACCGTTTATGCTGGAGGCAATTCTAGACGGCGATGCGGATTTCCGGCGAGTCCGCCGGGCAAACGGAGTGAGGGACTCGTCCGATGCTGCTCCTCGGAATCCTGAGGACCGGCGCACCCGCAAAGGGCAGGGCCAGGCTGAGCAGAGTCCTCACCAAAGGCAAGCGAACAATTTGGCAGCGGTGCCAGTGATGAATGCCCAAACAACCAACTAATCGTTTGGTTGGGGGGAGAGGGCAGAGCCGGAGGTACCCGTCAATTATATTAGGAGCCCTTCGAGTAGCTGGCCATCCTATCAATGGCCTCTCTGACAAGGACGGCCGCCCACTGATATCATCAAGGAACTCAGGCCCGAGATTGCGCGCGCTTTAAATTCTCCGGAGGTGGGAGCGCGCCCCCCTCGACTTTGATGTTGGCGTCGACCATGCGGTGACGCCAGCAGGCGCAAAGTTGTTTCTCGAAACTGAACTGCGTCCACCGATAAAATCATTCAGGAACTCGGCACCTAGGGGAAAAAGAAGATGATCCATCTAGTCTAATGACCGTCGGATAGCGCCTGCCGCACGACCTCGACCAAATCCAATGCCACAGGCGAGGGACTGCGCTGCGGTGGAAAAACGGCGGCGAATTCGAAATCGATCCGCGGCAGGAAAGGGCGCGCCACGACGCCACGGCCCTCGAACTCCTGCGCCGTAAAGGGATCGCAGATCGCCACGCCGAGTCCGGATGACACCAATCCGCACATGATTTCGGATAGGCTGGTCTCGACCCGAAGCACCCGGCGGACGTCGTCGCGGTTGAATGCCTGGTCGATCAGATGCCGGCCGGTCGATCCCGCCGTCAGCGACACGAAGGTCTCTCCTTCGAAATCGCGCGGCTGCAGCATTGCTTTGGCGGCCAGCCGGTGTCCGGCGGGCAGGATTGCTACGCGCGCGGGCGCCGGCAGCCGAACGCTCGGCAGGCCCGCATGGGCGATCGGCACTTCCGCGAAGCCGATGTCACATTGGTTGTTCAACACCCAGTCGACCACAATCGGCGAGATCACGCCAAAGAACGATAGATTGAGGTTCGGCCGCTCCATCAGGAATCGCCCGGAGAGCCTCGGCAGGTAGCCGTTGGACAGCGCCGGCAGGGCTGCTATCCGCAGCGTTCCTGTCCGGCGGCTGCGGATTTCTTCGGCTGCCGCTGTGATCCGTTCGAGACCGACGAAGGACCGCTCGACCTCCATGTAGAGTGCCATCGCGGCAGCCATCGGCACCAGTCCGGTGCCGCGCTTTTCGAACAGCTCCATTTTCAGCAGCGCCTGGAAGTCGCGCAGCAATCGGCTTACGGCCGGTTGCGTCACCGCCATCAACTTTGCCGCTTCCGTCACGCTACCAGTCAGCATCATCGCGCGGAAGGCTTCGACCTGCCGCGAATTGATCCGTGCCATCACTGCTCCATCCATAACATTCCAGCATGAAGACGGTGCCATTATTAATTGGACGACGAAAGCGGGTACTGCGATCTTTTTCATCAAGGTTAGGGACAGCCGGTTTTCTAGGCAGCGGCGATCCGGGCGCCCCAAAAGGGGTTCGGGCCGGTCAAAATGGGGATGCGCTCCGGGTGCTTACCTCGCAAACGACGTTGGAGATCGATCCAAATGAAGCAACCCGGCCTTGTGGCGGCATTCATCGCGACGCTCACCTTAGCGCCGTCGGCGGCGTTGGCGCAGCAGAAGACGCTCTATGTGGCCGGTTACGGCGGCTCCTTTGAGAAGACGATCCGCGACGCGGTGATCCCGGCTTTTGAGCAGGCCAACGGCGTCAAGGTCGAATACGTCGCCGGCAACTCGACGGATACGCTGGCCAAGCTGCAGGCGCAGAAGGGCAACCAGCAGATCGACGTTGCCATCGTCGACGATGGTCCGATGTACCAGGCCATACAGCTCGGCTTCTGCGGCAAGGTCGATGGCCTGCCCGTCGATCTTTATGATGCCGCGCGTTTCAAGGATGATCGAGCGGTCGCAATCGGCATCGTCGCCACCGGCTTGATGTACAACACCAAGGTCTTTGCCGAGAAGGGCTGGGCGCCGCCGACTTCCTGGAACGATCTCAAGGATCCGAAGTACCAGAAGCAGCTCGTCATCCCGCCGATCAACAACACCTACGGCCTGGAAGCCCTGCTGATGCTCGCCAGGATGAACGGCGGCAGCGAGGCCAATGTCGATGCCGGCTTCAAGATCTTCAAGGAACAGATCAATCCCAACGTGCTGGCCTATGAACCCTCGCCGGGCAAGATGACCGAGCTGTTCCAGTCCGGCCAGGCGGTGCTGGCCGTCTGGGGCACGGGCCGCGTGCAGAGCTTCGCCAACACCGGCTTTCCCGTCGACTTCGTTTATCCCAAGGAAGGCGCGGCTACGCTGCTGACGACGGCCTGTCCGATCGCCAAGCCCAACGCTTCGCCGCTCGCATCGAGCTTCGTCAAGATGCTGCTCGAGCCGAAGATCCAGCTCGTGATGCTGAAGGATTATGGCTACGGCCCGGTGCTGAAATCCCTCGTGGTCCCGCCGGAGCTTGGCAAGATGGCGCCGATCGGCGAGCGCGCCGCAAAACTCTATTCGCCCGACTGGGCTGTCATCAACGAGAAGCGCGAAGAGTGGACCAAGCGCTGGAATCGCGAGGTCGAGCGCTGAGCTGATCGCAGCACGGGAGCAATACGCCATGGCCCATCTCGAGCTCGATCGCGTCAGCAAGCAGTTCGCGGCGCAGACCGTCGTCGACGACTTCAGCCTTGCGGTAGGCAAGGGGGAGTTCGTCTCCTTTCTCGGTCCCTCGGGCTGCGGCAAGACCACGACCTTACAGATGATCGCGGGTTTTCTCGATCCCTCGGGCGGTGCGATCCGTCTCGAGGGACGCGACCTGACCGCGGTGCATCCGGCCAAGCGCGGGCTCGGCGTCGTATTTCAGAGCTATGCGCTGTTCCCGCATATGACGGCGGCCGAGAACGTCGCCTTCGGCCTCGAGATGCGGCGCGTGCCGCGGGCCGAGTGCCGCGAGCGCGTGCGTGCCACGCTGGCGATGGTCGGGCTCGCCGGTTACGAGGACCGCTATCCGCGCCGGATGTCCGGTGGCCAGCAGCAGCGCGTGGCGCTCGCCCGCGCGCTGGTGATCCGGCCGAGCGTGCTGTTGCTCGATGAGCCGCTCTCGAATCTGGATGCCAAGCTGCGCGAGGACATGCAGATCGAGCTGCGCCAGATCCAGCGCACCATCGGCACCACCACGATTTTGGTCACGCACGATCAGAACGAGGCGATGTCGCTGTCCGACCGGATCGTGGTCATGAGCCAGGGCCGCATCGAGCAGATCGGCACACCGCAGGAGACCTATGAGCGGCCGGCTTCCGCTTTCGTGTCCCAGTTTCTGGGCAAGACCAACGATTTCGCTGCGACGATCGCTCCGACGGCCGCTCCGGCGCGGCTCGTCGCCGGCTCCTGGAGTGCGCCCGCGCCGATAGGTGTCGTCGGTCCCGTGACGATCAGCATCCGCCCCGAGCGGATCGGCTTCGGCGACGCGGGGCTCGCGGCGAAGATCGTGACCCGCATCTTCCAGGGCAATCACTGGCTATTTCAGTGCGAGAGCGAATGTGGCTCCGTAATTGTGATCCGCCAAAACGACGGCCAGCCGCAGCCCGCCGAGGGCGAGGCTGTTCGACTGGACTGGCGGCCGGAAGACATGAGCCTGCGTGGCGCAGGGGGTGGCGCATGAGCGCGGCCGTCGACACGGCACCGGCGAACACGGCACCGGCGTCGGACACACGCGATGCGCACACGGCATGGGCGCTCACCGCGCCGGCGCTGATGCTGTTCGTCGGCGTGCTGATGATCCCGCTTGCCATGACGGTGATGCTCTCGTTCCACGACTGGGGGCAATACAAAGGCATCGAGCCGGTCTTCATCCTGAAGAACTGGCACGAGGTCGCGACCGATCCGTATTATGCCGAGATGTTCTGGCGGACCTTCCGCATCGCACTGCTGACGACGCTGATCACCGCTTTGTTCGGCGCGCCGGAGGCCTATATTCTCAATCGCATGAGCGGACGCTGGAAGAGCTTCTTCGTGCTCGTGATCCTCGGCCCGTTGCTGATCTCGGTGGTGGCGCGCACGCTAGGCTGGGCGCTTCTGTTCGGCGGCAACAATGGCCTCGTCAACAAACTCCTGATGTCGCTTGGGCTGATCGGCTCGCCGCTGCCCTTCATGTTCACCGAAACCGGCATGGTCGTCGCACTGGCGCATGTGATGATGCCGTTCATGGTGCTGTCGGTCTGGGCCGCGCTGCAGCGCGTCGACCCGCAAATCGAGAATGCGGCGTTGTCGCTCGGCGCCGGTCCGCTGACGATCATCCGCCGCATCGTGCTGCCGCAGATCATGCCGGGCGTGTTGTCGGGCGCGATCATCGTGTTCTCGCTGTCCGCCAGCGCCTTTGCGACGCCCGCCATCATCGGCGGCCGACGGCTCAAGGTCGCGGCGACGCTCGCCTATGACGAGTTTCTCAATACGCTGAACTGGCCGCTGGGCGCGGCCGTCGCGGTGCTGCTTCTGGCGGCGCTGGTGCTGATCGTCGTCGGCAGCAACGCGCTGATCGAGCGACGCTATGCCGAGGTGTTCCGATGAGGACGAACGGCCCGCTCGCGCTCATCTTTCATACGATCTTCGTCGTCGTCATGCTGGCGCCGATCGTGGTGGTGTGCCTCGTCGCTTTCACGCCCGAGGGCTACCTCTCGGCGCCCACCACCAGTTTCTCGCTGCGCTGGTTCAGGGCGATCGCGGCTTATCCCGAGTTCGTCCATGCCTTCTGGGTCAGCCTCGGGTTAGGTGCGCTGTCCTCGTTGGTGGCGCTGCTGTTTGCGGTGCCGGCGGCGCTTGCTATCGCCCGTTATCATTTTCGGGGCCGCGAGGCCCTCGCAGCGCTCTTCCTCTCGCCGCTGATGATCCCGCATGTGGTGCTGGGGATCGCCTTCCTGCGCTTCTTCACCGCGATCGGCATGGGCGGCAGTTTCACAGGGTTGCTGGTCGCTCATGTGGTGGTGGTGTTCCCGTTCGTACTCCGGCTGACGCTGGCCGCGGCAACCGGCATGGACCGCTCGATCGAGATGGCCGCGGTTTCGCTCGGCGCCGGCAGCTGGACGTTGTTCCGGCGCGTGACCTTGCCGCTGATCCTGCCGGGCGTCATCAGCGGCTGGGCGCTGGCCTTCATTCAGTCCTTTGACGATCTGACCATGACCGTCTTCCTGGCCACGCCCGGCACCGAGACGCTGCCCGTTCGCATGTTTCTCTACATCCAGGACAACATCGATCCGCTGGTGACCTCCGTCTCGGCCAGCGTGATCGCGATCACCATGACCGCCCTGATGCTGCTCGACCGCTTCTATGGGCTCGACCGCGTGCTCGCCGGCAAGAGCGATCCGGGACGTTAGGGGAACCCAAGGAAAACCATGTCAAAGGATTATGACGTCGCCATCGTGGGCGGCGGCCTGCTCGGCTCCGCTATCGCCTGGGGGCTCGGCCGGCTCGGCAAGACGGTCGTCGTTCTCGACGAGGGCGACATTGCCAAGCGCGCCTCGCGGGCAAACTTCGCGCTGGTCTGGGTGCAGAGCAAGGGGCTCGGCATGCCGGCCTACACCGGCTGGACAATGCGGGCGTCCGAAACCTGGGGTAAGCTTGCCGCCGAATTGAAGGATCAGACCGGGCTCGACGTCGCCCTGCAGCAGAACGGCGGCTTTCACCTGACCCTCGGGGAGGGCGAGTTCGCGCAGCGCGCCCAGCTCGTCACGCGCATGCACAACCAGGTGGGCGCGGCCGACTACAGGATGGAAATGCTGTCGGCGCCGGAGGTGAAGAAGATGCTCCCGCTGGTCGGCCCTGAGGTCTCCGGCGGCAGCTTCTGTCCGCTGGACGGGCACGTGAATTCGCTGCGCACCTTCCGCGCCTTCCACACCGGACTGAAGCTGTTCGGCGTCGACTATTTCCCGGAGCGGCCGGTCTCGGCGATTGGCCGGAGCGGCGGCGAGTTCCGGCTGTCGACATCGCAGGGCGAGATCCGCGCCGGCAAGGTCGTGCTCTCCGCCGGCAACGCCAACCAGTCGCTCGCACCGATGGTCGGCCTGTCGGCGCCGATGGGCCCGACCCGCGGCCAGATCGTGGTGACCGAGCGCACCGTGCCGTTCCTGCCGCATCCCTTGACCACCATTCGCCAGACCGACGAGGGCACCGTGATGATAGGCGACAGCAAGGAAGATCAGCTCGACGATCGCACGCTGAACCATTCGGTCAGCGCCGTGATGGCGGATCGGGCGCAGCGCATGTTCCCGCATCTGGCCCGCCTCAACGTCGTGCGGACCTGGTCCGGTATCCGCGTGATGCCGCAGGATGGATTTCCGATCTACGATCAGTCGGAGAGCGAGCCGGGTGCTTTCGTCACCTGCTGTCATTCCGGCGTGACGCTCGCTTCCAACCACGCCTTCGATATTGCCCGGATGGTGGCGGCGGGCGCGCTCGAACCGGAACTCGTCGGCGCGTTCTCGGCCCGCCGCTTCGACACCAACCATGCGGCGACGAGCAGCGGCTACTACTGACATCGAGGCCCGAGTGGGCGAAGAAGGGGCCAAGAGACATCCAATGTTCAAGCGAACCGATCAGGACAGCAGACAATCCGTGCACATCGTCGTGGACGGGGCCGCCGTCGAGGCGCGCGAGGGCGATACGGTTTCCGCAGCCCTGCTCGCCTCCGGCCGTGACGTTCGCCGCGCGACCGCGGTAAGCGGTGCGCCGCGCCTGCCCTATTGCATGATGGGGGTGTGCTTCGACTGCCTCGTCACCATCGATGGCGTCGGCAATCGTCAAGGCTGCCTGGTGCCTGTCGCCGAGGGCATGCAGATCGAAATTCAGAAGGGCAAGCGGGAGATCGGCCAATGAACGCGACCCCCAGGCGTGACAGCTATGACGTCGTCGTCGTCGGGGCAGGGCCTGCCGGGCTCGCCGCCGCTGCGATCGCGGCCGAGGCTGGTCTCTCGACGCTGCTGCTTGATGAGAATGCCGGTCCCGGCGGTCAGGTCTGGCGCGCTATCGACTCGACTCCGGTGACGGAACGAAATCGCCTCGGTGTCGACTATTGGGCGGGTGCGGACCTCGTCCAGGCGATGCGATCGAGCGGCGCCGAGATCATCCAGCGCGCGACGGTCTGGAGCCTTGACCGCAATCGCGAAGTCGGTATCTCCGTGGGCGGCGTCTCCGCCTTCGTCAAGGCGCGTCGTGTGATTCTGGCCACGGGTGCGCTCGAGCGGCCGTTTCCGATTCCCGGCTGGACCCTTCCGGGGGTAATGACCGCAGGCGCCGCGCAGACGATGCTGAAGTCCTCAGCGCTCGTGCCGGACGGGCCCACGGTGATCGCAGGCCAGGGACCGCTGCTGTGGCTGCTGGCGGCGCAGATCCTGCGCCTTGGCGGTCGCATCGACCGCATCCTCGATACGACGGAACGTCGAAACTATCTTGCCGCGCTGCCTCACGCCTTCGCCTTCATGACGTCGCCCTACTTCGCAAAGGGCCTCGCCTTGATGAAGGAGGTGAGGGCGAAAGTGCCTGTGGTGACCGGCGTGAGCGAACTCGCTGCGGCCGGCGACGGCCAACTCGCAACCGTAACTTATACGTCCGGCGGCCGACGCGAGACGATCCCGGTTCAGCTATTGCTGCTGCATCAGGGCGTGGTGCCCAACGTCAATCTCGCCATGGCGGCTGGGATCGAGCATCGCTGGGACGACCCGCAGCTCTGCTGGTCGCCGGTGCTCGACCACGACGGCAACACATCGGTCGAAGGCATCGCCATCGCCGGCGATGGCGCCGGGATCGGCGGCGCGGGAGCCGCCATTGTTCGCGGCCGTATCGCCGCGAGAGCTGCGGCGGAAGCGCTGGCACCTGCGGTTGCTGCCAAGCTCGCACCGATGGCAACCTTCAGGGTATCGCTGGCCAGGGCCGAGCGCGGCCGCACCTTCCTCGACACGTTGTTCCGTCCCGGCCGGCAGTTTCGCATCCCCTCGGGCGACACCATCGTCTGCCGCTGCGAAGAGGTATCGGCCAAGGACGTTCTCGACGCCGTCGCGATCGGTGCGACCGGTCCCAACCAGCTCAAGGCCTATCGCCGCACCGGCATGGGCCCTTGCCAGGGTCGGCTTTGCGGTCTGACCGTCACTGAATTGATGGCGCAAGCCCGTGGCAAGACTCCCCAGGAGATCGGTTATTTCCGGCTGCGCGCGCCGGTGAAGCCGATCACGCTCGCGGAACTGGCGGCGGGGCCGAAGACGGAGACCGACGTCCAGGCCGTGGTGCGCGGATGACGAAGCTCGCGGATGCCATCATCGTCGGTGGCGGCATCCACGGATGCTCGACCGCGCTTCACATGTGCCTCGCGGGCATGAAGCCGGTGCTGATCGAGAAGGACTATGCCGGCCGCCACGCCTCAGGCGTGAATGCCGGCGGCGTCCGCCAGCTCGCAAGGCATGTCGCGGAGATCCCGCTCTCGATCCGCGCGATGGGAATTTGGGAGCGGATTGAAGCGCTGGTCGACGATACCTGCGGCTTCGAAAGCCATGGTCAGGTGCTGGTCGCCGAGAACGACGCCGAATTCGATGCATGCCGCGCGCGCGTCGCCGAGCTGAACGCGCTCGGCTTCACCCATGAGGAGCTGATCGACGGCCCGGAACTGCGGCGGCTGGTGCCGGCGGTGTCCGAGAGCTGCCCGGGCGGCGTGGTGTCGCGACGCGATGGCGCCGCCGATCCGGCCCGAACCACCACCGCGATTCGCCGCAAGGCAGGAGCGCTCGGCGCAACCGTTCGTGAGGGCATGGCTGCGACCAACATTCGAAAAGAAGACGGGCAGTGGCGGGTGGATGTCGGCGCCGATACCTATGCGGCGCCGGTGCTCGTCAATGCCGCCGGCGCCTGGGCCGGCCGTATTGCCGCAGATCTTGGCGAACCGGTGCCGGTTGAAACCGTGGCGCCGATGCTGATGATCACCTCCCGCGTGCCGCACTTCATCGATCCCGTCGTGATCCTGCGGGGCCGTAAACTCTCCTTCAAGCAGTTCGCCAACGGCACGGTGCTGATCGGTGGCGGCCATCTGGCGACGCCGGACCAGGACCGCAACGAGACCGTGCTGGACTGGCGCAGCCTCGCCATCAGCGCGCGCACCGTGTTCGAGCTATTTCCTGTGATGCGCAGCGCCACCATCGTCCGCGCCTGGGCCGGTATCGAGGCGCGGACGCGCGATGATCTGCCCGTGCTAGGCCCCAGCGCCCGCCACGCGGGGCTCTTTCACCAGTTCGGCTTTTCGCTGCATGGCTTCCAGCTCGGCCCCGGCGCCGGCGCCGTGATGATGGAACTGATCGCCAACGGTGGCACGCAGACACGGATCGGCGATCTCGGCATCGACCGCTTTCATCCTTCCACCCCCTAGAATCCAAGATGAGGACATCATGAACATCATCCGCAACATCCGTACGCCGATCATGCACCGTGTCGTTGAGGCCAATGGGCTTGTGTTCGTCGGCGGTACGATCGCCGATGACACCAGCATTTCCATGGGCGAGCAGACCCGCAACATCCTCGGCAAGATCGCCGGCTATCTGAAAGAGGCGGGGACGGACCCGTCCCGCGTTGTCAGCGCCTCGGTCTTCGTCACCGATCTGTCGAAGAAAAAGGAGATGGACGCGGCCTGGATCGACTTTTTTGGTAACGATCTCCCGACGCGAGCAACGGTCGGTGTAGCCGATCTCGGTGGCGGCGCCTTGATCGAGGTCGTGGTCACAGCGCTCAAAGACTGAACGCATTGATCTGCCTGCCCAGCTGCTGGCCGGCTGCCCTTTGGAGGAAGGAATTCCAGGTCTTGCGCCATGGCATCCCGCCTGGCGCTAGGGCTCCATTCCCGAGCCGGCCGCGGGCCGGCACTTTGCCAATGATTACCAGCGACTCAATATGACGCGGCCTCCATGACGATGTGGCCGGGAGCCTGGATATCGCCATAGGCGCAATCGCGTGCGATGGGTCCGGGATTGGTCGCGCGGTCGTTCCGTGGTGACTCCTCAGGCAGAGGCGTCATCGAGATGCTTGAGCGCGGCGTCGCCGGCATTGCGGACATAGTTCATCAGGCTCTGCGCCGCGCCTTCGGCGTCGCGGCGCTCGATCGCTTCCATGACGATCTCGAGCTCCCGCGCGCTCTGTTGCAGTCGGCCGGGTACGGAAATCGCCAGCACGCGCGCGACGCTGATGCGGGCGTTCAGCTTCCGCAGCATGTCGCCGATCAGCTCGTGATCGACCACGCTCATCATGTATTCGATGAACTGCCGCGTGGTGTTGACGATGGCCACGACATCGCCCTGGTCGCGCACCCGGCTCAAGGTTTCGTAGATGCGCTTCAGCGCGGCGATGTTCTCCGCGCTGGCCTCAATGGTGAAACGGCGCACGATCGCCGCCTCCAGCATCGCGCGCACCTCGTAGATCTCCTCGACCTGCTTGCGGGTCAGGCGGGCCACGATCGGACCCTTGCGCGGCTCGACCTCGATCAGCTGCTCCGCTTCCAGTCGTCGCAGCACCTCGCGGATCGAGGTCCGGCTCACGCCCATCGCCTCGCACAGCTCGCGCTCGATCAGACGGGCGCCCGGCGCGAAATGCCCAGTGATGATGGCATCGCGCAGCCGTTCGAAGGCCTGATCACGCCGCAACGGGGGATGTTCGCTGAGTCTGAGAACGTTGCTCGTCATGGCGGGTATTCCCTTAGGTCATTTGACCTGTTGTCATACAGCAGTTATCATACAGAAAGATGAAGGATTGTGCAACGTGTGATTAATGTGGGGGCAGATGTCGGATCCAAATGTTGTGGATGAGGTTTCGGCGGACAGGATTCGCGCCCATATCGAGACCATCGTGCGCGAAATCCCCCACCGGGCGGCCGGCAGCGCCAACGGTAAGCGGATGGCGGAATACAGCCGCGATGCCATGAAGGCAGTCGGCCTTGACGATGTCGTCATCCATGAGCTGCCCGCGATTGTCTCATTTCCCGAGCATGCCGAATTTCGCGTCGAGGCGCCGTCGGAGCTAGCGATCCAGGCCAACACGCTCGGCCATAGCCTGCCGACGACCGAGGACGGCATTCGCGCCGAGATCGTCGATGTGGGCGGCGGCGCGTTCTCCGACTATGTGGGCCAGGATGCCCGCGGCAAGATCATCCTCACCGAGCTGTCTTATTCTCCCGCGCGTCACGAGAAGCAGCGCATCGCCGGCCTGAAGGGCGCTGTCGGCGCCATCATGATGAATTGGGGGCATCCCGAGAACGAGGCAGTGCCGTTCGGCTCGGTGAAGCCGGTGTGGGGGAATCCGACACCGGAGAATGCCAAGACCGAGATGCCGACCATTCCGTGCATCGGTATTGCGCGCACCGCCGGCCTTAAGCTGCGCGAGATGGCGAAGCAGGGACCGGTGAAGGTCTGGTTTCGCACGCATGTCGAGAACGGCTGGCGCCCGGTGCAAATCACCATCGCCAAGCTGCCGCCGGCCGCGAGCTCGCCGGAGCAGGATGACTTTGTTCTCGTCGGCGGTCACCAGGACAGTTGGCCCGGCGAGGCCGCGACTGACAACGCCGCCGGCAATGCCTGCAAGATGGAGCTGGCGCGCGTCTTCATGCAGCACCGCGACAAGCTCCGCCGCGGCCTGCGCTTCGGCTTCTGGACCGCGCACGAGACCGGCACCATGGCGGGCTCGGCCTGGTACGCCGATCGCAACTGGGACGAACTGCGCCGCAAATGCGTGGCCTATTTCCAGATCGACCAGCCCGCCTGCACCGGCACCACCGAATGGGAGAGTCATTCGAACGCCGAGCTGAAGACCTTCCACAGCGAGATCGAGAAGCAACTGCTGACCAAGAAGATCAGCTGGAAGCGCTCGGTGAAATCGGGCGATTCCAGCTTCTTCGGCATCGGCATTCCGATGTTCGCCGGCCAGGGCGCCTATACGACGAAGGAGCTGAAGGCGACGGCGAACGCCACGCTCGGCTGGTGGCACCATTCGGTGGAGAACCGGCTCGACAAGATGGACTGGGACTTGATGCAGGAGCACATCCGCGTCTACGCCGCCTATCTGTGGGAGCTGACCACCGCGCCGGTGCTGCCGTTCCGCTTCAAGCCGGTGGCCGAGGGGGTGATCGCGCGGCTCGAGGAGTTCAAGGAGCCGGGCAAATCGGTCGGGCTCGATGGTGCGCAGCTCAGCGCGCATGCCTTCGCCGAGGCCGCCACCAAGATCGATGCCGCCGCAGCGGCCGAGGCCGAGCGCTTCAAGGCCGGCAGGGGCTCGGACGCGGTAGCGCTGCTGTTGAACGGCGCGATGAAGCGGCTGTCGCGGCTGTTGGTGCCGCTGCAGTCGACCGCCATCGGCACATACGGCCATGATCCTTACGGCTACACGCCGCAGACCACGATGATTCCCTGTCTCTATGAGCTCGGTGAATTGTCGGGGCTCTCGGACGGCGAGCAGCGCTGGATGCTGGAGACCAAGCTGGTCCGGGCGCGCAACCGGGTCGCCGACGCGCTGCAGGACTCCGCCGCCATCGTCCATGACGCACTCGCACAATTGAAATAGAGGCGTACACCATGTCCGCCCATCGCCGCATCGCCTACCAGCTCGTCGCGCCGATGGAAAAGACACTCGGTGTCGCCGAGATCGCACGGCGGCGCGACTATCTGCAGCGTCATGCCGCTGCCGATGTCGAGATCTCCGTGCGGAGCGTGCCGTCCGGTTATCCCTCGATAGAGAGTGAGCGCGATGTCGTTGCCGTGGCGGCCCATCTGCTGCGCGGCCTGCAGCAGGCGGAGGCAGGGGGGGCCAGCGCCGGCATCATCGGCTGCTTCTCCGATCCCGCGCTGGATGCGATCCGCGAGACCGTGACCATGCCGGTGATCGGCCCCGGACAAT